>CAYFMN010000034.1:10854-54450 GCA_964344185.1 uncultured Nitrospinota bacterium | reverse complement strand
TCTGTAAAATTATTGTCGAAATGAAGTAATAACTTAGTGAAAGAATCATTGCCGCCGACAGTTGCTCCTGATAAAAAGTCAATCCAGTTTGTGCCGTCACAGCCAAAAAACTTTTTATCGTCTTTATCATAGTAAATAGAGCCTTCCCTCTCCGCATCGCAAATAGCTTCACGTCTAGGAATGGTTTGGATTGAACCATTAACTGCAAGCTTGGTTTTAGGTTCGCTAGTCCCGATTCCAAAGTTTATTGGGATATCATATTTTTCGCTGAGGTATCGCTCAATCAGACTTTGTTCTTCATCTGTTAAAGCCCGGTTGTATACAATAATTTCTGCAATATCACCGCCAAAATTGTCGCCGACTAACCCGTCATACAAACCTCCAATTCCAATATCATTAGTTGTTGTCGAGGCTGTTGATACTTGATTTTGAGCTAAAGCTAAACCATCTCCAAATAAATCATGTATGTCGTTTTTACGTTCAGAAAATAAAATATGTGGCGTAGAATCATCGAGAGGAACAAAAATTCCATTGGGGCTTTCAACTTCTTGAATACCGCCTCCCCAAGAACTTACTTGGCTGCCGTCCCTGCCTATCCAAAATCCGTCATCTAATTTATGGTCTACTAACCGTTCGAAACTCGTGTTTGACGTGGTATAAGGTTGAGTAGGAGGAGTGAAGTTTGCCGTATATCGCGCGATTCCTTTACTGAATCTGAATTCTTCCAATTTACCATCTAGGTAATGTGTGTTATTCGAACTTCCAATTTCAAAAACTTGGTTGCGATCAGCTAAGGTTGTTGAGCTTGTTGCGGTTCCCTTGCTTACGCCGTCAACGTAAATAGTAAAATTGGTGCCGTTTCGGACCAGAGCGACGTGATACCACTCATTTGCCACTGCGTCGAAAGTAGCGGTTACAACAGGATTATTTGGAGGATTCAACAGTTTAAATTTATCGTCAGATTCCTCATATATAAAACCTGTATAATTAGTTCCATCTGATTGGTTAAAAAAACTATGAGTTTTGCTACCGGAAATTGAATTAAACCGAACCCAAAAGTCAACGGTAAAATCTCCATTTCCTACATTCCAATCATCGGAGTCGGGTGTAGTAAGACGATGCGATGCGTTAAAGTTAGCGATATCGCTATCAGTATTATGTGGGCTATCAGGTGAACTTTGGAAAGTCACATTAGTTGAATTGGTGATGGTGTGATTGGATTCAGAACTATCTGTAAAATTATTGTCGAAATGAAGCAATAACTTAGTAAATGAATCGTTGCCGCCGTCATCCTTATCTTGATAAACCACAAAGGCACCAAAATCGTCAAAAGAGAAAGTATCATTTGAAGTAAAAACGTCGTCTATTCCGTCAAATCTAACCACTGGTTTATCATTAAGGTCTGATGAGCTTGAGATATAAGTGGGTTTCTTGTTCGCAGTTGATTGTGAAAAATCATGCGAACTGTCAGAGCTGTCTCCCCAAAACCCAAATTGATCTTCGTTGCTAACACCTGTAATGGAATCTGCTTTTAGCCAAACAGATAACCCCGAAACGTCGTCGGGGTTGAAGGTTTGTGCCTTGGCCAAATTCAAATTAAAGCAGTATAAAAATAGGGTAATGATAAAAATATATTTTTTTGATCGCGAGTTTCTAAGAGCAATCGAGTTCAAAAAGTTCATTAAGGTTTGCCCTCCTTATTAACTAACAATTTTTAAATATTCTTTTTTACGAAGTTGTATATTATAATTACAAAAATTTTTTTTGTATAGAGAGTTTTATGTTTGGATAGGTATTGTTTCCTTTAATCTGAATAAAGTCTTTAAAACGGTTTATAGGCTTTATTTATGATTTTTTTGGTATTGGGTTGTTTTGCTTGTTGTTTTTTGGTTGGGGGATTTGTTTGTATAAAGAAATTTGTTTTTAATTTTTTGTAAGTAGAAATTGTTTTTTTTAGGGATTTCATGCTGAGGTTTAGTGCGCGTTTTTAAAATTGGAGGCACTTATTGGAAATTAGGCGAGCGAGAGCTGGCGATCGATTCTTTTAAGAAAATACTTCGATTAGATCCCGATAACAAAATGGCTATTGCAACTTTACAGTTTTTTGAAGAGTCGGCTAAAGAACCTGAAAATAACCTCATCTCAAAATGACAGGGTGGCAGACGCGTAAGTGTAGAGGCTATTTCCTTGACGAGGGGAATTGGGAACAGTTTCTTGAAAATTGCCGTCTATGCGGTATGTTAAACCTGTTCCTAATTGCAGATTATCTAATGCTTGCCATTTGCCTCGTAAAAATATTTGATGACCTAAAAAAGAACCAGAATTACCAGTTACATCCCGAAGATTTGAGTTGCCAGTCCATATATCTTTTTCGGAGGCTAACCAAAAAGCTCGATAATGAAAATAAGCTGAGATTTGTTGATGAGGTTTAACAAAGAGCTTTATTGCGGGTCCAGAGATATTAGATCGTATAAACGCTCTATGAATACTGGTGGGACCGTAATCAAAGACAGTAGCTCCGAATAAAGTATCGAACCTTCCATTTTTCCCATCATTAGGATCTGAATCTCCACTGGCATAATCATAGGCAAGGGTTAAATGTGGAGACCATGCCATCGAGAAGGAATAACCAACCTCCACATGGTGGAAATACGCAAAATGATTTAAATCGCGTTTGTCGTCAGCGTCTAAACTAGCGCGCGTTTCTCCGAATTGGAATATGGATTCCCACTCGTAATCAAAGTTACCTTTTTTATCGGGTAAGTAAAGACGAAATCCGGGAGTGTATAACTCTCGATTGCGAGTGGCAAAATTTTCACCGTCTTTTTCATGGAGTCCAAATAAATAAAGCTCTCCTTTAGCGTTCCAGGAAAGGGAAGGAAATTTTAAAAAGGCGCCCCAGAAGATTCGGTCAAAGGTTTCTTTATCGAATTCAGCTTCATTGTTTAAAAGTCTTTGGGATGAAGTTGGCTTTCGGACAACCGGTAGAGTAACGAAAGCGCGGATTGAGTTTTTGTTTTTCGCCTTCCAAATCCAATCTATTCCAGTGAAGGCGTTTTTGGTATTGCGAAACCTATTACGCGCCACAAGTCGGCGTTTACCAATGTCCATTGTGAGGCGTCCCCAGCGCAAGATGCTCTGGCTATGTTTTTGGAAAAGCCCTTCCTGCAACCATTGAATATTGGCTTCTAATAATTCCGTTGGATTAAAAATAGCGGTGTTTAAGGGCGTTCCGGCGTCCGCTAGCTCCGCTCGCGAGTCTTGAAACTCAAGTTGAATCTTGAAATATTTATGAAGTTGTAATCTTGCCTGAGCTAAAGTACGTATGGAAAGAACCTGATCGCTTCCTTTAGCGTTAGACCGAAATTGACGGTTTAATGTTTCGTATCGAGTTCGCTGCTGTATAGCAATAGATAACCAATCTGGTAAAACTCCGCTTTTACTGAGGGTAAATTCGGCTTTTTTGCTATCTATTCCCTTATCTTTGTAAATATAGGGCTTGGGAAAGGGGTCGGAATATTTAGAGGAATCAGAGTTTGACCACGTAATGTTTGGGATTAAAATCAAAACCGTCGATGCCAACAATATGATTTTTATTAACGACTTCATGTGCATTAATTTTTATAGTTTCCTGTTTTGATTATTAGTCGAATTCATGAGCCATTCGAATTGCCTTGATATGAGCGTAAACGGTTTGACCTGGTTTTAAGTTTAAAGTGTCTAAAGACTTTCGAGTTATTGTGGCCAATAAAGGACAACCGATATCCAGCTTAACGTGAGTCATGTAATCGTTGTTTGATGTGGAATCTATTTCTATTACTTTACCTAATAGAACATTGAGTACGCTAGTTTGTCCCTGGGTATCTGATAAAGACAAGGCTACATCTCCGGCATGAATGTGAACGCGGAGGTTGCTACCGACGGACGTTTCCTGTTTCGGAATATAAAGAGTTTGACCTTTAAAATCTAAAACAGTTAATTGATAATTTTCATCTTGCCGAATAACAGTGGCGTCTAAAACACCGCCCACAAGCGATTGTCCGATACGATTTTTTAGATCAAGATTAGAAAATATTTCCGCAACAGGGCCAACGCTTCTTACCGTTCCTTTATCTATTAAAACCATGGTGTCAACAAGTTGTAATACTTCATTCAGGGAATGCGTTACATAAAATACCGGGATGTTCAATTCAGTTTGCAATCGCCGGAAATAGGGAAGAATTTCTTGTTTGCGTTTTGCGTCCAGAGCGGCGAGGGGTTCGTCCATGAGCAATAAACGAGGTGACGTTAATAAGGCTCTGCCTATGGCGACTCGTTGTCTTTCTCCGCCAGAAAGCTGGTTGGGACGACGTTTCAACAGGGGGGCTAGCCCCATAATATTGACGATTTGATCAAATTTAGAGATTTTTTTTGAGCTGGAGCTACGTTTCAACCCGTAATTTAAATTACCTTCAACGCTTAAATGCGAGAAGAGACGGGCTTCTTGAAATACGTACCCTATAGGTCTTTGACTGACGGGTAAAAAGATTTTATTGGATTCGTCTTGCCAAATTTCTTCTTCAACTTTTAAAAATCCTTCGGAAGACCTCTCTAATCCAGAAAGACAACGCAGCAAAGTTGTCTTGCCGCAACCGGAAGGGCCGAATACAACAGTGAATCCTTTTACTTGAACATTCAGATCGACATTCAAACTGAAGTCAGGATAAGAAACTTTAAATTTAGCGGAAAGTAAGCTCATGAAACGTGGACAGGCAAACGGCGATTAATGGAATAGACGATTAGTAGAACGACAAAAGAAAATAATAACAATCCTCCAGAAAGAATATGGGCTTGAGTGTATTCCATAATTTCAACGCGATCATAAATCTCTATTGATATGACTTTTGTTTTTCCGGGAATGCTTCCGCCGACCATGAGAACTACTCCGAATTCGCCGAGAGTGTGAGCAAAACCGAGCACAATGGCCGTTATGTATCCGCGTAACGCTAAAGGAGTGGCAACAGTCCAAAATGCGTCCCATTTGGAAGCGCCTAAGGTCCATGCAGCTTCCAATGGGCCTTTACCGATGGATTCGAATGTTGTGTGTAACGGTTGAACGACAAACGGTAATGAATACAGGGTAGAAGCTATAACAAGTCCCGCAAAGCTAAAAGACAGAGGCGAACCTGTAAGAGCCGCGACCGGTTTGCCGAGCAAGCCATTGGGACCCAGCATGATTAATAGATAAAATCCCAATACCGTGGGAGGCAATACCAAAGGAAGGGCGACTACGGCTTCGATTATCGGTCGGATACGAGATTTGGTATGCGCCAACCACCAGGAAATTGGAATGCCAATAATGAGCAGGACGACGACGGTGGTAAACGCTAGTTTGAGCGTTAAAATTATTGGTTGATAGTCTAAGCTGAAAGAATCCATAGCGATTTTATTATATGGAGTGGGATAATGCTGTTTTAAGGTAACCCATAGCCATATTTTTGAATAATGAGTTTTGCTTTTTTACTCTTCAAGTATTTCGATAAAGTTTTTACGGCGGAGTTATTGCCGCCCTTTTTTAAAATTACGGCATCCTGGTTTATGGGGTCATAAAGCTTTTCAGGAACATCCCATTTTTCTCCCTTAAATTTATTTTTAGGATCCAGTATTTGAGACAAAGCGACAAAACCCAACTTTGCGTTTTGGGAAGCTACGAATTGAAATGTTTGCCCTATGTTTTCACCCTGAACAACCTTAGGTTGAATTTTTTTCCATAGACCAAGGTTTTGCATGGTTTGTATGGCCGCTTTGCCATAAGGAGCCGTTCTTGGATTGGCTATGGCAATATGGGAAAAATTATTTGCTCTTAGCGTAGATTTTCCATTTTTAGATATTGCGTTAGGAAAAACACTCCATAGCGTAATTTTGCCCACCGCATAGGTAAATCGAGTTCCAGAAATTGCGTTACCATTTTTTTCCAACATCATAGGGCGTTTTTGATCTGCGGCCAGAAATATGTCAAAAGGCGCGCCATGCATTATTTGTGCATAGAGTTTACCTGTGGAACCTGCGATTACTTTAATTTGGTGATTCGTTTCTTTTTCAAATTGAGTTGCTATTTCCCGTAATGGATTGTAAAAATTCGACGCTACGGCAACATGGATCTCATTAGACCAAGCTTTTGACGAAAAGATTGGAACTGAAATGAAGATAGACCAAATAGAAAGAAGCGTCAGTTTTAGAATACCAACTTGTTTCATAAATTATAAAATAGGATATCGATATGTTTTGTAGTATATAACGTTTTTCGTTGTATACTACAAAACATATCGAAAAAGTCAATTGTTTTTTTATACGTGATGTGGGGCTTAAAGAACGGAAAAAAGGCTTCGAGATTAAATTAAAACGAGGAGAGTTTTAAAATCAGATAAAGTTTTATTCCAAACTAATTTGCAGGAGTTTTTGATCGTGAATTTTGGTATCTAAGGCTATTTACTTCCAACCGCCTCCGCCGCCCGCGTCCATTTTCGTTTTTGGAATTTTCCCTAAACTTGCTTCTACTTCAGGGTTTAGCGTGCCTCTAACAAGTCTTACGCTTGTGCTTACGGTGAGATCCACTTCGTTATGCTGACCTGTGCCCTGGGCAAATGAGAATATAAAAGCGGTGATTTTTCCTCTGGTTTCCGCTGTCCAGGTATTGTAGCCACACCCTTCGGAAAAAACAGGGGCTATATAAAGGGTCATGTCGTACTTATCTTGCATTGATCGGCTTTGATCATAATAAAATAAAGTCTGAGCTTCTTTCTTTCCTGGAATACGCCAATCGGAATGGCCGGCAAAAGATTCGTTATTCATTTTGGTCATGAACTTCTTTGCCTGACCATAGTTCAGGAATTTTTTGAATTCGTTATAAGAGTCGTTTTTCATCCACATGAGATCGGTCTTGGTATCTGAAATTGTTCCGTCTCCATTATCGATGTATCGTTGGTCTTCAGACATAGTTTTTCTTACCTTATTTTTGTGTTTCTTTAGGGCTAATTTTAATGAGCGCTATTTTAGCAGAACTGGAAGAAATGTTTACGATAAAGTAAACAGTTTTAATGTTCAAATTTTGGAATTAAAACTTTGTTCTTTGAAGAAGGTAAAAGTTTGAGGGAAAGGGGACAAGAAAGTTTATAAGCGACTGGTTAGATTGTTTCAAATATTGATTTGGTTGCTTTGAAATATACATCATTATATTACCTTATAAACTTTGACCTTTTATGTTTCCTGCTCATGTTTATCAATTTAATTTTTCAGAAACGTTAACTTAAAAAAATATTCTATTTTTCAAATAGTTAGCGATTTTTTAATGATTTGCAGGCGAATCACGATGGAAACCTGAAACTTGGATCAAAAATATTATGTTATGATGCAAATTTGTTTAAATTACTTGGATATTATTAGTGCGTTTCTGGCTTGTTTTTATATTAATTTTAACTTTTTGCGGCAGCTTTTTGCCGTGTTCTTTTGCGCAAGTTGCCATTCCTCCCGCCGGTGAATCTGGAATAGCTGAAAAACTTCTTAGGCAATCTCAACCTAAACAATTTCAAAATCCCGAATTTGGAAAACCCGAAATCGTTGTTATTGACGACAGTCGTGAACTAATCGATCCGGGGGCGGGTCCCGCTTTTTTTGTCAAAAAAATAGTGACTGAGGGCAACACTCTCTTCGACGACGAAACTCTTGCGCCCATGTTAAATATTGAAGACGGTTTGGAAATGACGCTTGGGTTATTGGCTCTGTATGCGCAAGAAATAACGGTTTTTTATTCACAAAAGGGTTATTTTTTGACGAAGGCTTATATTCCTAAACAAGAAGTTAAAGATGGAATAGTGAAAATTAAAATTAACGAGGGACGCGTTAATAAGATCTCCGTTTCTAAAAATAAAAGGGTGGACGCGGAATCTCTTCTTAAAAGAATGGGTAAGGTAAAAGAAGAAGCCATATTAAAAGAACAAACTTTAGAAAAAGCGTTATTAGATATTAACGATATCGTAGGCGTTCAGGTTCGTTCCTTATTAAGACCGGGGAAAGAACCTGGAACTTCCGATCTAGTCTTGGAGGTTACCGAAACTCCGCCTTATGCATTAAGTTTTGATTCTGATAATTTTGGGTCGCCTTTTACCGGAAGGTTTCGACAAGGAATTAGCGCATCGGCGGGGAGTCAACTTGTTTTAGGAGATCTGTTTTCTTTTCGAACGGTTCAAACTAATTTAGATCAGGAATCTTATACCTTGTCTTATGCGTTTCCTTTAAATGAATTGGGAACAAGAACCTTTAAGCTTACCCATACGTTTTCGGAGCAAAATTTAGGAGAGAGTTTGACTCCTCTGAATGCGGGAGGCCGAACCAATATATTCAATGCGGAAGTATCGGAAGGGTTGTACAGAACGAAAAATTCTTCATTGAGATTGCGCGCCGGATTTGATCTTAAAAACTTTAAGAACTTCCAATTAGGAGCTACTTCCAGCAACGATAAGATTCGTGATTTTTATGTTGGGTTAGGCGGTAATTTTCAGGACGCTTATCTCGGAAGGAACTTTCTTGACTTAAAGTTGCAACGTGGATTTTGGGGGACCGACCAAGAGTCGGCTTTACAATCCCGCACTGATGGCGACGCCAAAGTAACTTTAATTCAATTTAACGCCACTCGATTTCAAGCCACCCCCTGGCTGAAATCCTATATGATTTTGAAAGCTAACGGTCAAGTTGCCAGCGATCGCGCTTTATCACCCGATCTCTTTGCGGTGGGCGGTTTTGGCACTGTGCGCGGTTTTCCCCTGGCGGAGCAATCGGGTGATTGGGGATACAACCTGGCCGCTGAGTATATCATTCCGTTTCCATCCGATATGAAAATAGGCGTTGGCGAGTTGACTGCCAGTCAAGTATTTGCGTTTAGCGGGTTTATCGAGCATGGCAACGTATTTGTTAGAGATCCTCAGGCGGGTGAAAACCAAGTTTCAATTACCGGCGTTGGTTTTGGCGCTCAAATCAATATTCCGAAAGCGGGTATTTGCTGCGACGCTAATTTTAGGCCTCCAATTAATTTTAATTTTAGTTACGCTCTTCCTATGACCGGTCCCGTTCCATCCGACGCCAGTTCGGGGATAATTTATGTTAACGGATCGATTGGACTATTTTAAAAAGATAGATTATAGTTATACTGTATTTGTAGTTTTTGATTTTACTTCTTCATTTTTAAGCGTTTCTTATCCAAAATAACCTTCCACTATTCAATCATTTTGAACAGGTCTAATTCCAGGTAACGAAAAATGTGATTTAAGTTGTTGTTTCAATAACTTAAATATGAGAGTTTTAATGCTAATAGAACGGAAATTATTTCCGTTAAAGGTTTTAGGGGGCCTCTATTAATTGGTATTTTTACTGGTTTGCTATCGCCTAGCCCTTGAACTTTAGGGCTAGACTCCTGGCAAATCTGAGTTTTTAGAGGTTCCATTTAAAGAGTCATTAAATTTTTTTTATAATCTCTTTTGAATTTTTATCCCCACATTACTCTTATGAAAAAAATCGCTATTTTTATTCCCGTTTTATTTTTTACTTTTGTCTTTAATGCATTCCCAAAATTAGTTCAAGCACAAGACGTAATAGGCAAAGTTTTAGCCGTTCAGGGAACTATAGAGTACAGGCGTGGCGTAGAGCCTGTCGCCGAAGATAAATTGGGGCAAATTAAGACGGTATCTTTTACTCCATGGGATAAAGTTAAATTTGGTCAATTGGTTTATAAAAGCGACGAGTTTAAAACAGCAAGAGCCAGCCGTCTAAAAATAAAATTTGCCGATAATAGTTTGATTGCTCTTGGACCTAACGCTACTTTGAAAGTTGAAAATTATGTGTACAACTCGAAGCAGAAACTTCGCCAGGCGACTATTTCAGTCGCTAAAGGATTGGCGATGTACATTATTAATAAATCGCAAAAAAATAAGAAGTCGCAGTTTAAATTGGTTTCGGCTATTGCTAATGTTGGATCTCGCGGTACCCATGGGTATTTTGCGGTAGGGAATGATCAGGTCCTAATTGCCAATCAAGCCGGAGCCGTAGAAACTTCGAACGCCGATCCGACAGTTATCGGAACTCAAACAGTTGGTCCAATGCAAAAAACTATTGTTACAGAAGGTAACCCACCTTTGCCTCCTGTGCCTCTTACAAATAACGAAGTGAACTCAATTAGAAATCTTGTCCTGGGGAGAATTGGCGTAAGTACAGGTAGCTTGAACAATCAAAAATCTCTAATTGCTGTTGACGATAGCGCTGGCAGCGAGGAAGAAGGAGATCAAAGCTCGGAAGAAAGCGGAGACAATTCGTCGCAAACCAAAAAATCTGGAGATCCAAAAGGCGATAAAAGCGGTTCCGATGGAGGCGATGGAAGTAAGTCCGACTTTAAAATTGGCGGGGATTTTTTAGCGGATTTAGGAAGTAGAGATTTTGGCGGCCCTGAAGATTTTGCCGTAGTAAACGATCCTTTTGATGCAGGTCCTACAGGTAAATGCAATAATTAAAAAAAATTTATGACTAAAAGCCGATTAATAAGTTTACTACTTTATTTAGTTTTGGTTTTCCCTAGGTTGGTTTTTGCCTTGCCTCAAGGCGGCGAAGTTGTTTCGGGAACAGTGAGTATCAATAAGCCAAGCGGCAACGATATGGCTATTTCCCAAGGTACCGATCAAGCCATTGTTAATTGGCAAGGGTTTGATATTGGTCAACAAGAATCAGTTAATATCAATCAACCTAATAGTAATTCGGTTATTTTAAATCGAGTTATCGCTGAGAACCCCAGTGAAATCTTAGGTAAACTTTCCGCTAATGGTCGAGTTTTTTTGACCAATCCTTCAGGAATTTTATTTGGCCAGGGAGCGCAAGTGAATGTTGGCGCTTTAGTCGCCAGTACGCTCAATATCTCCAATCAAGATTTTTTAGACCGCAATTACCGTTTTACACAAGACGCTAACAAACCTTTATCTTCTATCATTAACTTAGGGGATATAAACGCGCGTTCAGTTGGTTTATTAGCTCCCAGAGTGGAAAACCGAGGAACTATTGTCGCTAATTTGGGATCTGTCGCCATAGCGTCTGGAGAAAAAGCCGCTCTGGATTTTGAGGGAGACGGCCTGATTAATTTTGAAATCACGGAACCTGTGAGCGGAGAAATTCGCGATAATAATGGCAACGTTATACAAAGCGGAGTTGTGAATTCCGGATTGGTAAGCGCTAACGGCGGTCGAGTTGTTTTGTCCGCTTTACAAGCGCAAGGCATGATCCAAAGCGTTGTGAATAACGAAGGCATGATCGAAGCCAAGGGGGTTGCGGAACGAGACGGTAGAATTTTTTTGCTGGGAGCCGATGAGGTTCTTAATCAAGGCACGTTAGACGTTTCGAGTATGAAGGCAGGAAAAACAGGCGGAACCATTCACGTTTTAGGAAATAAAGTAGGCGTTTTTGGCAAATCCGTACTCGACGCATCTGGCGACGCTGGCGGCGGCGAGATTCTGATTGGCGGCGATTTTCAAGGTAAAAACGCGGCTATTCAAAACGCTTATAGGACATACGTCGGATTCGACGCGGTTATTAAAGCCGACGCAACCAATACGGGCAACGGCGGCAAAGTGATCGTCTGGGCCGATGATGTGGCGCGTTTCTATGGTTCTATATCCGCTACCGGAGGCTTCTTTGGTGGGGACGGCGGTTTTGTTGAAACGTCAGGAAAAAGTCATTTGGAGTTTCTTGGTAATGTCGATATCACTGCGACTAATGGAAACCTTGGAACGTTGTTGCTAGACCCGCAAGATATTATAATTGCCGACGGGTCCAGCGGAGCGGATGACGGGCAAGTTTCTGGCGATTCCACCGCTTTATTTGCGGATGGTGGCGCCGTCACCTTCACCATTGCCGAGCAGACATTAGAAGCGCTGACCGGTAACATTATCCTGCAAGCCACTCAAGACATCACTATTAACGATCTCACAACGGATGGCGTACTGAATCTATCAAATTTAACATCCGGCGAATCGGTTGTTTTCCAAGCGGGACGAACTATTTCTTTTAGCAACACAGGTAACACTCTGTCCACAGGCGGAGGCAATATTCATTTGGAAGCCGATTCGCCACATAGCTCGGCTGGAGCCGCGGACGGAACAGGAGACCTCACGGTGGGAATCTTGAGCACCAGCGGCGGGTCGGTAACTTTGATAGGTTCGGGTATTATAACCTTAAGTGGTGCCATTACTACAGGAACTGGGAACGTCAATATCGCCAAGGCTGAAGATGGCGCAACTTTAGGCGTTGGAGTAACAGATTTTACCGATACCGAACTGGATCTTATAACCACAACGGGAACGTTGACGCTCGGTCAAGCGACCACGGCGGGTAGCGACGGCGCAGGAACAAGCGCATCGACTCTTAACGCAGGAGCTATTACGGTTGATACTGTCACTAACACCACCGCAACAAATTTTACGATTGTATCAAACGCTTCAATCACCTTTTCGAATGCCGCTTCCACTTTTTCTTCGGGAACTTTGACTATAGACGCCAATGGAACGAATTCTGATGTAAATATTAACTTCGATATTTCTACGGCTTCTGGCGGGGCGGTGAATATTCAGGCGGATGATTCGGTGATTTTTGCCGCTTCAACCTCAGTCACTGCCACAGGCTCGGGTAACGTATCCGTTCAATCCAATACCAGTACATCCAATGGAGATACTGGCAATGTGCTCAATATGGATACGGGTGCGATCAATGCCGGAAGCGGAACCATAACTTTGACTTCTACGGGAACTAACGCGGGAAATATTACTCTAGGTCAATTGACGACAACAAGCTCTTCGACATCTGCCGTGAATATTTCCGCAGGCGCTTCAATCGTAGATGGCAATGCCGCTACCAATAATGTAACTGCGTCAAGTGGAACGGTTAATATGACGGCTGGAACGTCTATTGGGTCGGGGAATTCCCTGGAAGTCACTACGGCAAAAACAATTTTAGACGCTAATGGATCTATTGAAATTGTAAGCTCTACCACGTTGACCGATTTAACCATCACGCTTGATCCAGGCGGCGGAACAAATACTTATACGATATCCGATAGCGGTAATTTAACATTGTCGCTTACCGATAGCGGCACGGATCTTGATATTGGGGGCTTGTCGCTTTCTTCGGGAAATTTGAATTTTGCGCTCAATATTGATACCGGGAACTTAACCACCTCGGGAAATATTGCCGTAAATTCGGGAAGTTTGTCGATCACCACTACAACGGGAAATCAAACTTATTCCAATACGGCCAGTGCCAGCGGCGGCGTTAATATTTCAGCCTCATCTGGTACCCTGACAGTCAACAGCGGCAAACAAATAATTGCCGGGGGTTCTTCCAATTTAACTGTTACAGCTGCTTCAGTTTCTTTGGCCGGTTCGACTTCGTCGAATGAAAACCTTCAAAACTCAGGATCTGGAAATATAACCGTCACTTCTACGGGGACTGTTTCTTTGGCGGGAAACTATTCTATTGGACTTGCAAGCACCGGTACTTTAACTATTGACGCTAGCGGCGCAATCACAACAACAGGCTCCGGTTCGAGTCCCGATATATTTTTAAGTGGAGGACAGGTGAGAATTGTTGGAACCAGTATTGGATCGTCTTCGCATTTCATTCGAACGCTTAAATTAACTGATTTTGCGGCTACGGCGACTTCTGGCGGAATCTATATAGATAATATTGGGGGAGCGTCTACAATTAATTCAACGCTAATTAGTAGCACCGACGGTATTGTCGCCGCGGGAGAAATTCATATTAAAAATGCCACTTCGGGATCAGCGTTTAAATTTTCTAAAATTATCAAGTCTAACACCAGCAATATAACCCTGGCATCGTTTGGAGCCATTACCGATAATAACGGCACGGCCACCAGTTTATCGGCTGAAAATGGAACGGTTACCGTCACAATTAGCAGTTCTGGTGATTTTGGTTCTGCGGGCGATCCTATCGAAATTAGAGCGAAGGGGCGTTCTATCACATTAGCCAGTGGGACCATTTTTGATTCTTTTATCAATACAACACCCGCAGCTATAGAGGAAACGACTGAATCAACGACTACTTCTAGCACCACAACAGAAACTACGTCAACAACAAGTACAGCGACTACTGGAACATCCACTACAGGAGATAAACCTCTTACTCCGGATGATTTGACTCCAGTTTTTGGAAGAAACGTAACACAAGAAGAGGCTAACCAAATTAATAGTAATAATACAACCGCAAAACAGGTTGGTTTTGTTACGGCAATAGAAAATATTGTTAAGGATGGTTGTTAGTTTTTTCTTCCCTCAAGTTTTTTGATTCTCCTCAATTTTATTCCAATTTATTTAATTTGATTTTTTCTATTACGACCTGTTTGGATTGAGGCAGGGGCGTATTATAATGTTTTTTTTATTATATTTGCCTAGCAAGCTTCACTTCCAGACTGCTGCGCAGTCTGTTCGTTCGAGGATGACGGCGAAATATACTGGGAGTTGGCTGCGATGCGCTTGAGAAGGGTATCCATTGATAATATTCCTTTTTCAACCAAAAGGCTTCCAAACGATTTTCAATTATTTATTAAAATTTAATGACTATAACGATACATAATACTCATGGCAAAGAAACCGGATTTATTTATAAAATCATTGACTGTTAACCTGCCGACGACTTCTAAATTGCGTTTAATGATAGAGGCCGAAGAAGACCTTGAAACGGTGATCGATCAAGCTCGTTTTGAAAAAGAATGCATGGCGCATTACGAGCAGGCTTACCAGGATGGAAAAACCGGCCAACAGTTAATGGACGAGATGGGATACGCAGAAGTTTTTAAAGGCACTACGGTTCAAGACCGTCAAAAATTCTATGGTTACATTTCTCAAATTTACATGGTAACAACCGACCTCAACGAAGACGACGACGATTATGAAGAGGATGATGAGTAGGAGGGGTGGTTGCGGCTCACTTCAAGTTAATTAGAAAATAACGATCCTGTGGATCGTTGATCCTTCGAGGACCTCCTAAAAACAAAGAGTTTATTTTATTGAATCGAGGCGAGATTCGTCCTCATCCTTTCAGGGGGCGTTTGAATGACAAGTCATGGGAGCCGATTTATAGAAAATAAACTTTTGTTTAACATTTTTTCTTCTTAATTTTTTGATAACGCGTCCTTAATAGTTTAGCGTTTAAAGAAGTATTTAATTCACAAATGTTATGAAGTTTTGGCTGTGTGAGATATAATTTCTCCCTATGGAGAAACTTTACAAAGCTTATTCTATTGTCCCCGACTTAAGAACCAAAAAGCGGGTTAGGGTGGACTGGCGTTGCTATGCGCGAGTTTACGGGAGAGTGGCGGGATATCTTACTCAAGAAGAAGTTGAATGGCTTGAAGATTACCTTAAGAAAACTTACCAGATTGACCTGCAATTTGAAAAGCTGGTTCCTCCTTTTGAAGACGATAGAGATTATGAGGAGATTGAACTGACTCCCGTTCAATTGCTTAAGGACTCGGAGATTGATTTTGCCAACCATATTTTTGGATATGTGGTTTCATTTCCGTTAAGCAATGTGGAATCCGTTAATGAGTTTCTAAATTTAATAGAACAATATCCTGCGGATCAAGAGCAGGATATACTTGAGTAATCATTTTAAGTAAGGCGTTTTTGCCTTATTCAAAATAAAATAGAAAGAGAGATATAATGGAGGAAATGGATAAAGACTTGGATGAAGAACCGTTTCTTGTCCAATACAATATGAACGCAAATTTTACGGTGGTTTTAGAGTTTCCTTGCTTGAAAGATATGTTGGAACATTGGGAAATTATTGAAGACGCGGGTCATACTTGCAAACGTCTTAAAACGTTCAATGTTAAGTTTGATAAAGCCGACATTTGCCTTGATCTCCGAAACGCTCATACGGCCTGCGATTTTGAGATTGAGGATTATTTATAGTATTTTTAGCCGTACCCTGGGATGTT
This sequence comes from uncultured Nitrospinota bacterium, assembly GCA_964344185.1. Classification (GTDB taxonomy): domain Bacteria; phylum Nitrospinota; class Nitrospinia; order Nitrospinales; family JAJDAT01; genus JAJDAT01. The sequence goes on along the minus strand of CAYFMN010000034.1, from coordinate 38,426 downwards.
AATTACTTTATTGGCTCTGGCTCGGCGGAGTTCAAGAAATTAAAAGGTGGTCGCCCTTCGAGAATATCCTAAAGACAAGGAGTTTATTTTATTGAATCGAGGCGAGATCCTTCAGCGAACCTTCGGTTCGCTTCTGGATGACGCGCCCTTCGGTTTCACTCAGGATAAACTCCGGGAATCATAAAATCCTAGTCTTTGATTAATAAATTTGCAAAGCGAATTAGGCTCTCAGGGTAACAATTATTTTGAAATAAGAAAAATTTTATAGATGGGAAATTAGTATGACGGATGAAATTATAAAAAATTTGGGACCTTTAGCGGCTATGGCGGGTACCTGGGGCGGGGAAAAGGGTAATGATACCGCGCCTTCAGACGATAGAGGTATCGAAAAAACTGATTATCGAGAACAATTTATTTTTGAACCTTTGGGACCCGTGAATAATCACGAACAAACTCTTTACGGCTTAAGATATTCCAGAGCTGTATGGAGGCTGGACACTCAAAACAGGTTATGCGGTGTTTTATTATTCCGCGAGGGGTTGCGGTAAACGCAGGGGGAACCGTGGAACCCGATGCCAGGTCTTTTGCAATTACCGCAGAAGTTGGCTCGGAAACGTATGGAATATGCTCGAATAAGTTTTTAGATAGAGAATTTAAAACAGTAAAGTTTGAACAAAAAGTTTATTTTCACGATGAAAACAGTTTTAGTTACGAAGAAGACACACACCTCCAAATCAAGGGGCAATCGGATATTTTCCATCATGTCGATAAAAACACTTTAAATAAACTTGAATTGGATGTTTCCAGTTACGATGAAGTTACGCAAAATATTTAAAGTTTGGTGTTTTACCGCAAAGTCGCTAAGTTTGTAAATAAAAGGCGGTCGTACTTTCCCTCGATTGCGCTCAGGATAGACTCTCGGCTCAGCATGACAATTGATTATTCCGAGGCGAGATCCTTCGCTGATACTAGCGTATCGGCTCGGGATGACACGCAAAGGGGTCCTTCAAACCTTAGCCCTTTATCAATTAACGCGTGAAACGAGTCTAGCACTGATAGGGTTAGTCCAAAACTAAGGTTACTTTTATTTATTGTTTATATTATTATCTTCCTTCCCTTTGCGTTCTTTGCGTCTTAACGGTAAAAGCTTTAAAAATCGTTTGCCCTCAATTTCCCTTTCTACTTTTTGTCCTTCAAACATGAATAAAAATTAATTTTTTTTTCATGATTTTTTAATTTTTCCCGCTCATATTAATTATATGGAGCCGATTAAATTTTTCATTAAAAACCGAATGCCTGAATTCCCCTTCACCAATTTTGGCGTATTCATAATGATACTTTTGGTTTTTGCGGTTTGGTCTTTGTTCTTAATGTATTTTGCCTAAATGTTTTTGGGAATACGAGCCCTTTGACGCTATCTCCTCCCACGAGTAGTTTGACGATATGTCCTTAGGGTTCGGGAGCCCATCTGGTTTTCTCCTTCCAGATGGGCTCTAATATTTGGATTGCTATTTTATTTAGAGATAAGAAAGGCTAGGAAGTTCGAGTGGATTCCATAAGGTCGTTGGCTTGGGGAGGTAAAAAGCCCTGGTAGCCGTTATGCCTTTCGATAAGTTCTAAAACGGAATAGGCCTTTCCATTTTTTATTTCTGGAAGGGTAAATACCTGCCTTAAGTCTGTGCCGAAATCTCCTACAATTTTTTCCGCGAATTCAATATTTTTTAATTTTAACGTTTTTACGGCTGTTTCAATTTCTTCGACTTGTATGGCTATATGGTGGAAACACTGATCGCCATGTTCGTTAACCCATTCTGGAATGACGCTATTTTTGCCTTGCTCTCCGTCGAAAGCTTGATCAATGAATAGAGCTGGCCAACCGGGTTTTCTATAAACCTTTGCCCACCAGGAATCAAACTCTAATATACCGATTGTTTGATCGTAAACGAAACCCTGTGTAACAAAAAACTGAGAGCGTTTTTCAACATCATGTGTGCGAATGGTGCAGTGATCTATTAATGGAAATAATCCAACTCCACATTTCTCAAGCGACCTGGCCAAAGTGTTGGCAGCGGTATTTTCGTTAAGATACTTATTAATATAAACTGAGAAGAACGATTTAATTAAATTTTCCATGATAATCGTTTCCTAAATTTAAAAATTAAGAAGAATTATTCGATAATTAGTAACGCTATATATGGGACAATATTAAAGAAAAATATACATATCTTAAAAAGGGTTATACCTGCGTAGTGAATTGCGTCGAATCTTTCGATTGACAATTTGAACCATTTTGTATGGACTCGATAAACCCAGTCATGAGCAAGCGTTAACCATAATACCCAAAATAAAAGCAGGCCGAGGTTAATTGCCGAACACCAGGCAAAAATATCGCGAATTGCCTTAATAGTCATTTCCTGTTCTCCTGACGTCTATTTTATAAAAAAGGATCCCGTTGGCGTTTTAAAAAAAGAGTCTAAAGGAATATCTTCCTGTTTTAAAAAGCCCGTTTCCGGCAAGTCGCCTCGCGCTACCATTTCAACCACGGCGCAAGCGGAACTGGCTGTTGTCCAGGAAATTGCGTTCCACGTTTTTCCCGCGATTTCTTTTGGGTAATAACTGCGCACAAACTCGTCTCTTCTTAATTTCTTATTTTTCCATCCCTCTATCGCCGCATGTAAAAGTACTACATCGTCTTTAACCGGAGGTTTGGCCTCTACGAGAATTTCTCCCGCCAGCTTTTTTTTGCATCTCATGTGTAATTCATTAAAGAAGAATCGCATTAGATCGCAATGACCGAGGTAACGCATAGTTTTATAGTTTAGTTTTTCGACTTTTCCTTCGAAGGTTTCACACATGGTTCCAAGGCCTCCAGATGTTGTGAAAGCTTCTAGTTGATGCCCGTCCACTATTATGATTTCCCGGTCCTCCATGGAAGGAACAAAGGCCCGTCTGCCGTCTTTGATCACTTCGCAATCGTTTAAATATTCGTTAACGACTCCTTCCGGAGACCAGTTGAAAGCGTAGCCCAAAATGCCGCTTGGGTTTTGCGGCAGCGCTCCTACCCGCAATTCGATGGATCTAAGTTTGTCCATATCTTTAGCAAGGTTTGCTCCAACGATACCGATAAAACCTGGCGCCAGGCCGCATTGAGGAGCCATGATTCCTTTTGAATTCTCAGAAAGTTTGCGCACTCCAAAAGTTGTGGGTACATCCTCTGTCAGGTCAAAATAATGGCGTCCCGCCGCATGCGCAGCTTTAGCGACGTCTAAATTTAAATGGTAGGGAAGACACGAAACCACTCCATCATGTTTCTTAATTAAACTTTGCAAAGCTTCGGAATCTGACAGATCGGATTCGAATACCGAAAATGGAAAATGTTCTTCCACGTTTAGAGCCAATCCTGTGATCGAATATCCGTTTTCGTGCAACAAAGTGGCCAAAAGGCTGCCGACTTTTCCGAGACCGATTACAAGAATTGAGTTTATTTTTCTTTTCATAGTTTTCACTCGTGATTGATAGCGACTTTCATTTATAGTTCAGGCTTATTTTATTAGAAATACAAAACTTATGTATGCAAAATGTAAATAACCTCCCTATACTTAAATATAGTCGTTTTTTTAATTTTGGACAGGTTAGAAAAGGTTTATCCATAAACCGGGAAAGCTGTTCTGATAATTCTTATTGGTTCAAACAAATAATAGATAATGGAATAAGACCGGGAGGCAAGTATGTCAAAAGTTTACAAAAATTATATAAATGGAAAATGGGTTGCTTCTAGAAGCGGAAAAACTTTTGAAAATATCAATCCTTCAAACAAAAAACAGGCGCTGGGTCGATTTCAGAAATCTAATCTAAAAGATATAGAGGAAGCCGTTGCCTCCGCAAAAGACGCGCAAGTGCGATGGCGGAATATTCCCGCCCCTAAGCGCGGGGAAATGTTGTTCCGCGCCGGAGAATTATTATTAAAAAATAAAGATTCTTTGGCTCGGGATATGACAAGGGAAATGGGAAAGGTTTTCAAAGAAACCGGCGGCGACGTTCAAGAAGGAATTGACATGGCTTATTATGCGGCTGGAGAAGGCCGCCGGTTAGTTGGAGAAACGGTTCCCTCTGAAATGCCAAATAAGTTTTGTATGTCTGTCCGTATGCCGGTTGGCGTTGTTGCGGCTATTACGCCTTGGAATTTCCCTATAGCCATTCCTACGTGGAAATTATTTCCCGCTTTAATAGCAGGCAATACAGCGATCCTTAAACCGGCTAGCGATACTCCACTTTCAGCGATAAATTTGATCAAGGTTCTGGAAAAAGCCGGTTTTCCTCCCGGCGTCGTAAACCTGGTTACCGGAACCGGGGAGGAAACCGGAATTCCATTGATTGATCATCCTAATGTTAATTTAGTTTCGTTTACCGGTTCCACAAGTACGGGTAGTTTAGTCGCCGAACACTGCGCAAAGGGAATGAAGAAATTTTCATTAGAAATGGGAGGGAAAAACGCCGTTATTATTATGGACGACGCCGATTTAAATATGGCCTTAGACGGCGTTCTTTGGGGAGCTTTTGGAACCACTGGACAGCGTTGTACGGCTTGTAGCCGGGTGATTGTGCATAAAAAAGTAATCAAAAAATTCACAAAGTTGTTAACGGAAAAAGCAAATAATCTCCGCATTGGCGACGGTTTGGATGAAAATGTTGACATGGGGCCGTTGATCAATGAAAGCCAAAGACAAAAAGTGAAAAAGTATGTCGATATTGGCGTTAATGAAGGCGCCAAGTTGCTTACAGGAGGAGATTATTATGAGGAAAACGGATGCGATAATGGTTTCTTTTTTCAACCAACAGTCTTTGGCGACGTTTCGCCTAAAATGCGAATCGCGCAAGAAGAAATTTTTGGCCCTGTATTGAGCGTTATTCCATGCAATGGTTTGGAACAGGCGGTTGAGATTGTAAATGATTCTAAGTTTGGTTTATCTTCCGCAATATACACCCAAGACGTTAACAGGGCATTTAAAGCGCTTGAAGGTTTGGATACGGGTATTACCTACATAAATTCATCGACTATCGGAGCTGAAATTCAACTTCCTTTTGGCGGTACCAAAGGCACTGGAAACGGTCATCGAGAAGCGGGTATCGCTGGTTTAGAAGTGTTTACAGAGTGGAAATCGGTTTATGTCGACTATAGCGGCAAGCTACAAAAAGCGCAGATAGACTAATCCATAGTTGAAATTCAATTTTGAATCAAAGCGAGTTCCTGAGGAACTAAGCTTTTAAATATTGGGTCTAGGCTTCGAGAGCCTCCTAAGGAACTAAAATAAGGAAGTCGCAGTTCGAGAGCCTCACTGTGACAATATTTTATTTTTTGCTTTAGTTCCTTAGCAATTAACGGGTGAAGCCTGTCGGACGCTCAGCCGGACAGATTGAAGTTGCATAACTCCTTATTTTAATTAGCTTCCGGCATTTCATTCAAGCAAGATGAATAAAAATTAATCTTAGTTTCATTTCATTTTAATTTTTTGTCTTCATATTAAAGAGAAGGAACGTTGATTTATATGCGTTTCTAAATTTTTTGCAGCTTGTCGATTTAAGTTTAACCGCCCCATTTTCGTTTGATTTGGAGGTGTTTCATGCTGGACTCTTTAAGTTCTTTTACTGAAACTGAAAAAAGTTATATTGAGCGCGAAGCTATTGAACTGGCGACCCATTTGCAGGAAGAATCGATGCGGCAATTAAAATGGGATGAAAAAGCGCAACAAAAAGAGCTTGCGCGAATGGTTAAAGCGCCCTTGAGTCGGGCTGTATTTATGCTAATGACCGATCAATTGTTTCGCCAAAGTAAAAATCAAGCCATCTTTAATAAATTCATTCAGATTTTAAAGGAAAACGGAGTTCCTCAATTTTTTGGCGGGGTAGAGCAAGCCGCTTTAGGTTCTTTGAAAAAATTAGGCGGTTATATTCCAGATGTTTTTTCTCCAATAGCCGTTTGGTTTATTCAAATGGTTATGAGATTCAAAACAAAAAAAATAATTATACCGGGAGAAACGGAAGCGCTAGAAAGACATTTAAAATGGAGAAAAAAACAAGGGTTAAAGGTAAATATGAACCATTTGGGAGATATGGTTCTGGGAGAAAAGGAAGCAAAAAAACATTTAGAAGATTATAAGGAAGATTTAAGAAATCCATTAATCGAATGTGTATCAGTAAAAATCTCCACTTTGTATTCGCAAATTAATCCCGTCGCTCATGAATACACAGCGCAAAAGATAACCGAACGCTTTAAAGAGCTTCTAAGAGTCGCTCTGGAAGAAGAAAGGAAAACAGGGGTAGAAAAACTTATCTATTTAGATCTTGAAGGTTATCAGGATTTGACGCTCACTATAGACGTTTTTAAATCTGTAGTGGGCGATCACGATTTAAATCAATCTTCCATTGGAATAGCGTTGCAGGCTTATTTGCCAGACTCTTTTCATTATCAAAAAGAAATAACCGAGTTAGCGAAACATCGAATTGCCGAAGGAGGAAAGCCGGTAAGGATTCGTATTGTTAAGGGAGCTAATATGGAAATGGAGCAATGCGTTGCTTCATTAAATAACTGGTTGCAAGCTCCTTATACTAGAAAGTTGGAAACAGACGCCAATTATAAACGGATGCTCTCTTACGCACTCCAGAGAGAAAATATTAATGCCGTAAAAATTGGCGTCGCGAGTCACAATATATTTGAAATTTCATTTGCCAAAGTTCTCCGAGAGTTGAGAGGGGTTAAAGATGAAGACTGCGAATTTGAAATGTTAGAAGGGATGGCTGATCACGTCCGTCGAGGCGTTCAAAATCTTTTAGGGTCGGTTCTTTTATACGCGCCGATCGCCAAGCAAGAGGAGCTTTTAAACGCTATAGCGTATTTGGTGAGAAGGCTGGTGGAAAATACAGATGAAGAAAACTTTTTAAGCCATTCTTTTGATTTAAAGGTAGGATCGGATAATTGGAACAGAGAGGAAGAAAAGTTTGTCGCTTCATTAAATTATATTCGAAATCTTAGGCCATCGGAACCAAGGTTTAGTCAAAACCGCAATAGGGAAGAACCGGTTCCTTTTTCGCCGGAAGCTTCATTAGAAGGATATGTTCCCGATTCTCCTACAAATTTCTCCCTTCCGGCGAATCAATTATGGTTAAAGGAAAAAATAGCGAACGCAATTGATAAAATTCCGGGAAACAATCCAGAGAAAATACCTATTGTCGTGCAAGGGAAAGAAATTAAAAATGGTCGCGAAGAGGGCGTTTGTTTAGATCCATCGAGACCGGGAATCGCTTTAGGTTATTGCCAACTTGCTAATTCTTCCGATATTGAAGCGGCTATTGCCTTTAGTAAGGAGTATAAGACTACTCAATGGGATACCGATTCAAAATATAGAGATAGGATATTTGCGCAGGTAGCCGTTGAACTAAAAAAATCACGAGCCGATCTAATTTTATATGGGTTGATGAACGTAGGGAAAGGAATTGTCGATTTAGATATGGAGGTGTCTGAAGCTATCGATTTTGCGGATTACTATCCAAGAGCTCTAAGATGGTTTCGGGAAAAATTTCCTCATCTGAAATTTAAGCCAAAAGGGACTGTTGTCGTAATTTCTCCATGGAACTTTTCTATCGCAATTCCAATTGGGGGAGTGATTGCCGCATTAGCCACAGGCAATCGAGTTATTCTTAAACCTTCTCCTCTTTCCATTTTAGCCACTTATAAATCGGTGGAATGTTTATGGCGCGCCGGCGTTCCTAAAGAGATTCTACAGTTTATTCCCTGCTCTGATAAAGATGCCCACTTATTGACAGAAGATAAAAAAGTAGATTTTGTGGTTTTTACGGGGAGCACTGCCACTGCTGATAAAATTTTGAAGAATAGACCTGACTGCGATTTGGCTGCAGAAACGGGCGGTAAAAACGTAACTGTCGTTACCGATTCGGCTGATAAGGAACTGGCAATTAAACAAATAGTAGAGTCTGCTTTTGGTTATAACGGTCAGAAATGTTCCGCGACTTCATTATTGATTTTGGTCAAAGAGGTATATGACGATCCGAAATTTAGATCTCAACTAGAGGACGCCGCAAAAAGTTTACCTGTGGGACCAATCGATCAATCGTTGCATAACGTTGTCGGACCATTAATAACCAATCCGAATGAGAAACTATGTCGGGCCTTTACCCGATTAGACCCGGGAGAAGAATGGTTGGTTGAGCCAGTTAACTATGGATTAAAAAATCTTTGGAGTCCGGGAGTTAAAATTAATGTTCAGCCAGGAAGTTTTACGCATGGAACTGAGTTTTTCGGTCCCGTGTTAGGCATTATGAAAGCGGAAAACCTGGAAGAAGCTTGCAAATTGGCTAACGAAACCGGATATGGATTAACTGCTGGGTTGCAAAGTTTGGATGAAAAGGAAATTAAATATTTCTTTGAAAATGTCGAAGCTGGAAACCTTTATGTCAATAATAAGACCACTGGAGCTATTGTTGGACGCCAGCCTTTTGGCGGTATTAAAGATTCGAGAAGAGGGGTAGGAGGCAAAGCCGGTGGAATTAACTACATTCTTCAATTCATGAATATTTCTGAAAATGAATTAGACGCGCCTGCGTCAGTTTTTGATGAAAAAGATCCAGTATCTAGAATTCTCAATTTATGGCAGAAAGTTGACTGGAGAGAGGTCAAGGGGCATCAAGCGGAAGAATTGTATAGAGCTCTTCGAGGAGCTAAAAATTATTTGAATCGGGTAAGGGAAAATTATTTTTCCGACGCGATATGCGATAAAGGATTAGAAGTGCGTGGGCAGATCAATACGTTTCGATATCGTAAAGTTAAAAATTTTACCATCAGGATTCATTTGGAAGATAGATTATCGGATGTGTTGTTAAGAGCTTTTGCTGGTATTATTACCGGTAATTCGTTAACTATCAGCGTTCCAAGTGAAATGAAAGCGAGCGGGATTGTCGAGTTTTTAGGATCCTCTTTTTGCAAAGAATTAAGGAATTACTTTAATTTGAAATTTGAAAGCGATTTAGAGCTAGCAAATGCAATTGCCGACAAAAAAATTACCCGGCTTGCATATAACGGAAAAATAAAAGTTCCTGCGAAAATTTTTTCAGCTGCCGCGGAAAATGGACTGACCATTTTGTCTAACCCGCCTTTAATCGAAGGCCGTATCGCTTTATTAGAACAATTCAACGAACAAAGTCTTTGCTATACCTATCACCGTTATGGCAATCTTGGTCTTCGCGGGGTAAAAGAAAAACAAAATGGGAAAATAAATGGTTCAGCCGTAAAAAATAAGGACTGATGTTCTTTTCTATAGAAGCAAAACCTGTGTTAAACTTGCCTCACTAAATAATCCCCAAGAGGTTTACATATGTTTTTGCTTCAAAAATTACGAGTTCTCATTGCGATTTCTTTCTTTTTTTTAACAGTTTCCGCTCACGCTTCTTCGTCTAAATTAGGCAGCGTTGATTTTCCCACCTCTGGCAGCCCTGAAGCGCAAAAGCTTTTTTTGCGAGGCGTTGCCGCATTGCATTCCTTTTGGTATGACGAAGCATTACAGGTTTTTCAAGAGGCTGTTAGAATTGATCCTAATTTCGTTATGGGATATTGGGGGCAGGCGATGACTCATAATAAACCGTTATGGGAAAAACAAAATCTTGAAGCGGCTAGAGAAACGCTAACTAATATTAAAGACGTTTCTAAAATAACGGTCAGAGAATTATCGTATTTAGAAGCTGTTATGCAACTTTATGGCGAAGGAAATAAAAAATCGCGTGACGAAGCTTACTCAAAAGCAATGGAAAAAATTTACCGGGATTATCCGGAAGACCTTGAAGCGGCTTGTTTTTATTCTTTGTCTTTGTTAGGTCTTGCAAGGCACATGGATGACAAACTGAGAATGCAAGTAAAAGCGGGAGCGTTAGCCATGGAAGTGTTTCGAAAGAATCCAGAGCATCCCTGTTCGGCGCATTACACAATTCATGCTTTTGATCATCCTGATTTAGCCATCTTAGCTTTGCCTGCCGCAAGACGATACGCGCAAATTGCTCCGGCTTCGCATCACGCCAATCATATGCCCGCTCATATTTTTGTTCAGCTAGGTATGTGGCCGGAAGCGACAGCATCCAATCAAGCTGGTTGGAAGTATTCAAAAGAGTGGGTGGAAAGAGAAAGCTTGCCCAAAAGTAAACGAGATTACCATAGCCTGCAATGGCTTCATTACGTATATCTTCAACAAGGGATGTATCAAAAGGCAGACTTGGTTTTTAAAGACAAGTTAGCGGACATAGAAGAGGCTGTTAGAAGTCCGGAAGGTTTAAACGCAAAAGTCAATCGTCGGACGACAAAGTATTTGGATAGAATGGTGGCCGCTTCCGTCTTTGAGAAAGAGCAATGGGATTTTGCTTTATCTTTTAATGAACCTCCAGGATGGAAACCTAAAAAATATAATCAAGCGGCGTTGCTTTTTGTGAAAGGGTTTGCATCGGCTAAGCTTGGTTCAAGCGACGCCGAAAAATATTTAGCGAGTCTACAGGCTATACGTTCGGAAGGTTTTAAAGAAAATTATTATGAGCGGTTAGATATGCTCGACGTTTGGATTTCTCAAATACAAGCGGTTATACAGGCACACAAGAAAAACTTTGGCGAAGCTATTGCTTTTGCCGAAAAAGCAGTTACTCACGAAAAAAAACTCCCCGATCCTTCCGGCCCTCCGCAGGTTTTAAAACCATCTTTTGAGTTTTTAGGCGAAATTTTGTTGGAGGCGGGCGATTCAAAAACGGCGGCAGAGCAGTTTTCAATTTCAATTTCTCGCCATGCAAACCGCGCCAGGTCTCTGTTGGGCGCTGCGCGAGCGGCTTTCAAAAACGGAGACAAAGAAGAGGCAAAGGAGCTTTACTCTGAGTTTTTAAGTATTTGGAAAGGCGCCGATAACAGTTTGCCAGAATTGGCAGAGGCAAAATCTTTTTTAGATTTAAATAAATAAAATATCAGAAATACTGGCATTATCGAAAACAAGGACTCATATTACTTAGTTAGGGGATTTTCCCTAATTTGGAGGGTCAATGATATGATCAGTCCACCAGCGACCTAGGTTTGCTCTTTCATTTTAATAATCTTAAATGGAGACCAAACCTATGGATATGAGTACAATTGTTTGGGTTGTCAGCGTTGTTGCGGCAACTTACGCAGTAGGGTTTTTTGTATGGCACACGTAAGGGTTCTGTGGGTGATTTAGAACTTAAACCATAGGCGAAAGGCATATTGGTTTATAAACTGATATGCCTTTTTTGTTTTTACGTTACCGACCAATTTAACTTGTCGAAGAAATTAACGTGTTGATCAACTATTAGAACGCCTTTTTTATGGTTGGGTTTTGGCGGGACTAAGTAGGTCGCAAATTTTGGGTCTTCCCTTCTAATATGCCTCAAAGCGGTTTTAATCACTCGATTTACCCGGTCGCAAGCTTTTTCTAAATTGTTTCCACGTTGGGCATATTCTTCCTCATCCGAAAAGTCTTGTTCGAAGGAACTCACGATTGAGCCTCTGCTAATTAACGCGTTATCAAAACTCGCTTCTAAATCTAAAGCGGATAAACCTTTTTCGGGATTAAGAAGGAGGTCGCTGATTTCATTAGGACTATTTTTATGAATAGAGATCAAATGGAAGATATAACTCAAGCCTTTTGTAACCGGTAGAGTGAGCAATGGTCCCCCTTGAAATTTTATTTCAAAATGTGTTTGGTCCGCCGTTCGCCGAAAAATATTTTCTGAATCGTTGTCGGTTATTTTTGATTCTAAAAGCTCATATAAAAGATCGTCGTCTGAGACCCAAAGAGCAACTCCTTCGTACTGCATTAAACTATCCAGGCTAAAAAGGTTATTTTTCCATTCGGTTATTTGTTCCAGGAGCATTTGACAAGTTGCAAGCAAAACGCCTTCCAGCTTAGGAATAAGTTTTTCCAGATAGGTTATTTCTTTCAAAGTTTTTTCGGCGGCTTCGCAAAAAAGCGATAAAGAAAAACGGGACATATTGAATGGATGAAATAAATCTTCAATGCCTCTAAGACGGCTTCCGAAATCCTGATTTAAAACATAAAGAGATTCAAATAAAGAATCTAAAATATCGTCAATTGTATCTAATTTCACTGGATCAAAACTTTCAATATTTACGTTGCTTATTTCTTCTTCGGGAATTACTTCTTTTATGCTATGCGAAATAGTCGCTCGAATTTTTAGAGTTTCCTTTAAAATGTCATCTTCAATAACCGTTACCTCGCAGGCTGGAATTCCGAATAACTTTTCCGGACGTCTTAAAGCTTGAGAGTTTTGCATAATATTGATCACATTCGCTTCTATTTCCACGATGGGTTGGTGAAACTTGTCGGCATGATTCCACTTCTTAGAATTATTTCTTCCTTCTCTTAAAGTTTTTAATAAATCTCCTAAGTTTTGAGATTTGGGAATTGTAGATATTATCTCTCGATCTGCTAACTGGTAAGTTTGTTGAAATTTAAGTCTTAGCTCTGAAAAGGAAACTCTGATGATGAAAAGACAAATCCAGATAAAATCGCTTAGTCTCTGATCACCATTTTGAATTTCTTTTATTAATGTATTTATCCAGTCGCTTTTACCAAAAGTCAGGTTCCAACAACTCATGAAGTCGATTATGGGTTGATGCGACCAGGAAGACGCGTTGGGTTCGTTTGTTTTATCAATAAATTCAGTTTTTAACGATAAGGCCTGATAACAAAATAATTTTAGTGTTATTAAACGGTCAAAACGCGTTTCGGGGTTTTCGTGGGCAGGGTCTTTAAAAATTACTTCTTCAAAATTTTTGAAGGATAGTTTTTCTTGCGAGTCGCTTAATTTTTCATGATCTTCTTTTAAGAAACTTAAGAAAAACTCTGGGTAAGATTTAGGCAACCCCTCTTGCGTTACAACGGCGATAAAATTATTAACGAAGTTTTTGTATTTTAAAAAACTGTCGTGACTATCCATAACTAGAGATCAAATGACCAAAATGAAGGAGAGAGATTATCAGAATTTATTAAAACGAAAACGAAGCCAGTAAAACCTTCGCTTTGCGCAGTTCAATTTTTGCGTTTACTAATTGAGCGTTGTCCCAATCGTTTGCGGCTATATAAAGTCGTTCGGTGATTCTTTCGAAGTCTTCTATTTGTAAAGGACCGTACAGATAAGAGGATAAGGCTTCTAAATTTAAAGCAATTTTATCGATTAGTTTTTGTATTTGACCGCCATAGAGTTCTTCCTGGTCCGCTTTTTTTATCAGAAAATCCATTTGCCTTAAAGTAAAGGCTTGCAAATTTTTACCTTCCACATCGGCCCAGGAAGGGGACGCGTAAAGTCCGAGAACAACCGTCAGAAAACCCACAAGAAAGTAGTTTGCGAAACTGGAAAGATTCGATAATTGCATTGGCCAACCTCCTTGAACAAATCTTTAATTGATTTTTGGGTTTTTCGGGCAGTAATGGTATTGACTATATTATAAATGAATCCGGTCTTATGTGGATATAAAATGAAATTTTAGGTTATGAAGTCGGTTTTCCAATGTTAAAATGGAGCGAATCCGATCAAAAACGAGGAAAGATCATGAAACGAAAATTTTTAAATTTTGCAAAAAGCTTACGTTTTATTATTTTCTTATGGATACTGTTTTTTACGGCATCATCCGCTTTTGGTCTATCAAACCAAACGGCGAATGAACAGTTTATTCTTAAATTAGTCGAGGCTGATATGTCGCCAAAAAAAGTAAGAGTTTTTAAGGTAAAAGAAATTTTAGAAGGCTCTTGGTCGCATCCTACAATTGAGATTGGAATGGAAGAGGGAGCTTCGGCGGTGTATGTTAACGCCCAGGATATATATTCTCCTCCACCTAAACCTACAAATCCAGAAGCTATTCATATGGTGTTGGCTTTCCAATTAACTCCTGGAAAGACCCGCACAGATTTTGCCAAGTTTAAAGTATTGGATGGTCCCTGGGTCGCGTCGAATAATGGCAGTAACGCAGCGACTATTTGGACTAATAGAACTGGTGAATGGATTTTCGACGCTTTTGAAGACGTTGTTTTTGCTTCCAAAGCTGATTTTAATCGCGCTTATGCGGGAAACGAAGAATTAGGGAAAGCGGCTGAAGGTCTCTTTGGAGATAAAGTTCTTGTCGCCATTGTTGAAGAGCAATAAAATCTAAAGAAGATAAAATGAAATCTTTGAAATTGGGCGGTTGATAGAATTTCTTCCATAGTTCAAAATAACCGCGCTTTGAAAAAAACTCTCCACTATTAAGCCAATTGGAGTTTAAGAGGTTATTAAATTAGCTTTAAGGAGTTCTACTCCTTCTTACCCTAAAAAATTACTCCTTACATCGGATTATAAAATTTTGAAATTCTTATAAGGTTATCTGGGTTGTATTGAAATTCATGTAACTGTTTTAAATGAATTGGCGCGGCTAATTGGTAATTTGTTAGAAGATGTTTTTTAGGAGTTAGGCCAAATCTTTGAATAACGTATATGTCGTCAATGAGTTTGCTTTCTAAATCTCTTAATAATTCTAAAATGTGAAGGTTTGCATAATAAAAATTGACTGATCCCTGATTTAAGATGGATTGATGTCCGGGAGTGTGGGTAATAATTATAAATCGTTTTCCTTTATTTTTAAAAAAGCGATAAATTTCTTTATTTGCCCGGATAAGGTTTTGTGTTTTGGAAAATTTTCCTTCAATTGCGACTGGATGGTAAATAATAAAAGTTATTATCGCTACGCCTAAAAAGCATTTGGATGAAAAATTTGTAAAAAATTTACAAATAACTAATGGGACTAAAGTAAGAGCAAAGATGAAAACAAGGAATAAGCGAGCGCTGGATGGATGACTATATCGTCCAAAGAAATGCGTAAGTATTATTATCAGGTTTAAGCTTAACGTTATACACAAAATTGCAATAAATCTTTTGTTAAGAGGTATTGTCTTATTCAAAAATAGTTTAATCGAGACAAATATCAGAATCGAAAGCGCTATTAGATTATAAATTGTGGCATATGGTAGAAATGTTCCAAAATCCACTAATCCATTTTCCAATTCGGCTAAATTCTTAAAGAAATGTTTTATAGAAAACAAAGCAACGTCATCCGGGTTTTCCCGGCTATCAGGTTTTAAAATAAATTGCCAAATTAGCGGTAGATACAAAATAGGAGTGGCTAAGTATAACTTGGGATAAGCTTGCCAGTGGGAAGACTTTAGAATTCTAAGGGCGGCAAAAATTAGAATTAAAACGATATGATAAATAAACGATTCATAACGTATATTTGCAAAAACCAATAAGTTTACCCACAGAAAAGCAAAATTTAAATTTGTTGGGTTTTGTAAAAAGATGTATGAAGATAAAAGGACTATCCAAAGAAAAAATGTTGAAAAGAAATCAAATCCCGCCGATGTCGCATTTACCGTTATTATGGGTTGGGAAATGATTATGAACATTATCCCTATCCCAAAGAGGTTATCTTTAAGTTTTTTAGCGACGATAAATACTGAAATGAGTAAGGCGAATAAAACTATTCCATTAAAAAGAAATGCGTTGGTATACGAATATCCAAGGAAAGCATGAAAAATATGAACTCCAAACGGAAACATCAAAGGCCGTTTGGGAATCTCGTTGTTTATAGGCCAATAGATGTCATAATACCACTTTCCCATGGTGGTGTTATAAACGGTCTTGTTGAAGACCATAGACTTTGAAATAGCCGCCAGATTTGCTTCGTCGCTGAGCACTCTAAAACCTGGTTTTACCGATATAAAAACCACCCCAGTTAAAAAAAAAGCGGCGGTTATTCCAATCCAATTTTTTTTTATAAAATTTGAAAAATTAAACTCAATTGATTTTAAGAACTTAAAAAAAATATAAACCCAAGCGATGACAATAGCGCTTATAAAATAATAGGAGTAATTTATAAAAAAAGACTCCATTAGGTTTAGATCGTTTAACGTTGTTATGAGTAAAACTATGAAGGTTGCGGAAGAGAAAACCAAGAATAGTTTGTTGTATGATATTAACTTCATATTTCGAGCGGTTTAAGCTTCATAAAAATAATATCCCCGTTAAGAAAAACATTATATTTTATACTACGTAATGATACGATTTATATGAAAGAAGAGCGGCTAAAAACTTTATAACGGCTGCAAAGTCGGAGGTGGTTAAGATAATAATTTATGTCGGAGCTTTGGAGGCAAGGAAGAGGCGCTTTTATCGGCCTCCCACGCCATGTTCATCTTTATAAGCTTGACTTGCTCTCCTCGCGGCAGATTCTTCTCTTGCCGCATGTCTGATAGCTTCCAAACGCTCATATTGTCTTGATATTGAACTTTTCATCGAAAAAGTTTGATTATAAAATTGGGTCCCACTGGAACGATCCGCTAAGTAAGCTCTAACAGTAATATTAGATGGGAAATTGTCTCTGTCTTTATGGGGATAAATTACGGTAGCGTCGAATTGTACTTTAAATTTTGGGTTTGCCCTTTCAGAATAATTTAATTTAGAAATCAAGTCATGAATGTTAAATAGAGTTCTTCTACTTCCGGCTCCTTTAAATTCTAGAAAGAGTCCTTCTCGTCTCCGTCCAACTCTAATTTGTTTTTGAAAAATCCGGATTAAATCATCTGTCCTTGAATCATTGTTGAGCATGGCAAATGCCGCGCAAAACTCGAGATAAATTTCCATTTCGCGCCATAGTAAGTCCCCAGCAAGGCTAAAATCTCTTCCAATTGCACGATTAACTTCGCTGGGTTGAGGAACTATATTTAAGGGAACATTAGGGCCTCCAAGCGATAAAGCCATGATGTGGCCTCTATCCTGGTCTCGCCCTGAAAGATCCCGTGCGGGGGCGTTGACAGGTTTTCGTCCGCTAGTTCCAGTAGGCAAAATATATCCGACAATATATTTCGGGCGATTAATGGTCGCACCGCCGCCACCGCCCCCTCCTCTGCCAACGGTTCCTGCGGCCGCACTACTTCCACCACCGGCTCCTGCCGCCGCTCTAACGGCTGGCGAATGTGTGTGTACGGAAACGCCTGCGAATGCTGCTTTAGCCGCTTGGGCTCTTGCCATTGCTGGCGGTATTCCAGCGCCGGTCGTTGCGGCATCGGCGCCTACGCCTGAAACTCCTGCCGACATTGCTTTTGCCGCTTGGGCTCTGGCCATTGCCGGAGACACGGAGCCTCTCCCTTTTGCCACCGCTCTATCTCTAGCCGCTCGAACGTCGCTATGACTGGCCGAAATACTGACAGTCTCATAATCTATATTGACAGATCCTGCCCAACCGGGTCTTGGAGTCGTATTATCATAAAAAAAGTGAAATGATTCACGGGGCATAATTAAACTTTCGCTTGAAAATAATTAAATATAAGTTTTTATGAGTGTTATTCGGTATTTTTTCAGTTATCCAAATTTTTATCAACAAAAAATGAAGAAGTTTTTACGAATAATGCCCTGAAATGGCATTTCCATAATAAAGAACCGCTTTGTATTGAAGAATCCATTGGTGTTTTTCCTCCTCTTCTTCAGAATTAACCCTATTTTGTATGGTCTTTTTCTGAAAACTCCCATTTTTCAAAAAAAATGGGAATATTTTTTTTGAAAAACCATCCCTTCTTAATGAAGGCCCCAAAGGGCTTTTTCTATCTTTTGCCGGGAAGCGCTTTAGTTCTTCCTAAGTTGATAGATGGAATCGATTAAACGTCGAAAAATCAAAACCAATTTGATTTTTAGTTTTTGGGGATTTGCGGAATCCCTTTTATTGTTGAATCGTTAAGGAGGAAAAGATGGTATTTCAATTCTTTAGCAATCGGGGTCACCCGTTTGCGGTTCTGGGAATTGTCTTGCTATTGTCATTAGGGGTTTCTGGAGCGTTTGCGGCGGACCACAGCCACGACGGTAAGAAACACTTAATGGCTTCGGCGGATAACCCGGAATGGATGAAAAAGCTTCAAGGGCAAGTAGACCGCGAAGATAATAAAAGCGGTCTCAATGGAAGAAGTCAAAAGTTAGACAGTACCTTCATGAAGTTGATGGGTAAGGTGAGGCGCGAGTTAAAAGAGCACGCCACTCCAGCTTCTTCTGGCGGTATGTATCATGACTCCTGGTCTGCGCATCAAATGGGGCAATCCTTTTTGTTAGGGCCGACAGAAGCTTCGGCTAAAGTTCAAAAAGGCGCTCATTGTCCAAGCTCTGCGCCAGTAAAGAGTTATGATATCTCTGCGATCAACGTAGAAATTACCTTGAATCAATGGGGCGATTACTACCCTGGTTATATGTATGTTTTGACCAAAAATGTTGATGGAGTACGCAGAGATGAAGGAAAAAATGCCGAAGCCAGAGAAGACGAAAATGATCCCGGAGCCATTATTACAGGTCTCCAAGGCGATTTGATTCAACCTCTAGTTGTTCGTGGAAATCAAGGCGACTGCGTTCGTTTTAAAGTGAGAAACGAAGTAGAAGACGAAGATATTGGTTTCCAAATCAACGGTTCTGGATTGATTATTAGTTCAACCGGCCAACCTGCGACTGCGGCTACGCCTGGAGCTATTATCAAAGCTGGCGAGTCTCAGGATTTCGAATGGTTTATTCCGATCGACGAGCAAGAAGGCGGAAGAATGATTCAAAGTCACGCTGGTCGTGATCCTTCTTCGTTAGGGCTGATTGGTTCATTCATTGTAGAACCAAAAGGTTCGACTTATTTAAGCCCATTTACAGCTAAACCTTTAGACAGCGGTTGGGAAATGATAATCGCTAATCCGGATAAAAAGGACTTCCGTGAGTTTGTTCTTTTTTATCACGAGGTTGGCGACGAATCTTTCCGACCATTGAACCGACATGGCGAAATGATTCCTCAACGGGACCCGCAAACGGACGCTTATCGTCCATCCGCAAGGGCGATGAATTACCGTAGCGAACCGTTCGGAATTAACAACTTGGCTCAACAAGAAAGACATTTCCATTACGAAGACGAGTCGTTGTCTTATAGCTCTTATACGTTTGGCGACGCTCCGACCACCATCCCTCGATCTTACATGGGCGATCCGGCTAAGTTTCGCCTAGTTCACGGCGGCGGTGAGGTTTTCCATTCGCATCATCCACACGGAGGTTCTATCCGCTGGTTGCGCGCTCCTAAAAGAGAGCCTGGTTTGGAAAACATGATCACGGCGGCTTGGGATGGCCCCGTTAAGTATCCTGTAGTTCGAACGACTTCGGATCGTGTAGACGTTGAAGTTATCGGTCCTTCCGAAGTAATCGATCTCGAAACAGAATGCGGTTCTGGATTGTGCCAACATTTGGCGGGTGACTTTTTGTTTCACTGCCACGTCGCGCATCACTATGTTGCCGGTATGTGGGGGTATTGGAGAGTTTACAATACCCTGCAGTCTGGAAACTATCCTTATGAAAGCACGGATGTAATGCCTCCTTTGGCTGAGTTGCCAGATAGACAAGGTCGTATTCCTAAAGGAGTTTCTTCAGACAAAATTGCCGGAAAGACGATGGATTGGTTCGGCAAGAAGTTTAACGTTGTTGCGTCTGGCAATAGCGATTGGAGTAAAGACGTTCCAACCGTCAATATTAAAGACTGGGTTAAGTATATGTTGCCTCCTCAAGGTAGGCCTGGTCATACCGATGACGAAAAGGGGCAAATCTTAGCTTACGATGGTTCCGTTTGGGATTATGGCTGGCAGGGAACCAAAGCGCTATCCGAGCGCGAATCAACTTTGGTTACTCCAAAGTATAAGTCGCCTCACCCAGGCAAACGCCATCCGATTCTTTTTGAGCCTAATAATGGAAAACTCGCATGGCCGCATTTTAATCCGCATTTTGGCAAACGTATTCCATTTGCGCGAAATCATGGCGGAGCGCCCTGGTTAGAGCCTTTCCATATGTTGAACGACAATACCTATCCTGATACCGAACCTGGAAGCGCGGGTATGGGACCGAATGTAGAAAATACGGCTCCATCTAAACCTGGCGAACATGGTCGTTGGAGTTTATGTCCATCGGGAGCGGGTAGGAAGCAATATTCAATCCATTTTATCAACACTCCGATAGAGTTGACCCCGCAAGTTGGGCCTACGGCTCCGGTAATTGATAAGTATGGTTTGATTTATGTTCTTGAAGAAGAGTTGGAAGAGAAGAAGAACGATCCGAAAAAAGCTATTCCTTTGGTTTATCGGGCGAACGTATACGATTGTATAGACGTAGTTCTTTCAAGCGAATGGAACGACGATGACTTTACGAATTTCCAAATGTCTAAAGTCAATATCCATCCGCATTTCTTTCAATTCGATAACCAAGCGTCCGACGGCGTTATCTCTGGATTTTCTTACGACCAATCCATGAGATCGTACTTGCAGTTTGATAAGAAAATGAAAAAGGATAAAGACGGGCACAAGCATCATGTTGGCATGCCTGTTCCTATGAACTCTCGACTTATCAAAGACGCTAAGGTTGGCGACACTTCGATTAAAATCCAAATGGCTAAACATTCCACGCCTTTCCATGAAGGTACGGATGTCATGATTGGTATCGAAACGATGTCCAATAAAGAAGCCCGCTGGATTGGATCGATGAGTCCCAAACCCAAAACTGATCCTAAAAACGGCGCGTTAAAAGGTGATGGAGTTTTCACTCTTAAACTTACCGAGCCGTTAAAAAAAGCCCACAAGAAAGGCGAAATCGTAACGACCGAGTTTGTTCGCTACCGGTTGTGGGTTGACGCCGACCTTGGTTTGGTTTTCTGGCATGACCACGCTTTTGGCGCAACGACCTGGCCGCATGGCGGTATTGGTTCGACCATTGTTGAGCCGTGGGGATCTACGTATCATGATCCAGTGACTGGTAAAGAAGTACGTAGTGGACCTGTGGTTGATATTCATGGTTCCGAGCCGGTTGCTTACGCTCGAAGCGGAAGTTTCCGTGAAATCGTAGTTCAATTGCACGATACCGTTCCACACACCGCGCAATTGATTACGGAAGGAAATCCTCCTGGTATGAGTCGTGAAAACGCGATTGCCGCAGGACAATCTATTTCCTTCCAAATGCCGGATACGATGTTAGAAGCCGCGTTCCCAATGTTAAACGGAGGAACTCACACTACGGGCGGCGGATTTAACTTCCGCGCGGCATCGTTGGCTTCTCGTTTGAAAGCTAATTCGGATCCATCCAAATTGTTTTCCAGCAAAGTTCACGGCGATCCAACAACGCCAATGATACGAGCTTATGTTGGCGATAACGTGGTATTCCGATTGCTTCATGGAATGATGAATGAAACTCATACCTTTGTTCTTTCCGGTCATGGGTATCGTCCAGAACGTTATGATGAAGATTCAAGAGTAACTAACGCGATTCATATTGGTATTGCGGAACGTTACGATATGGCTACCACCGCAGGCGGTTATCAGCAAATGGCAGGAGATTATCTTTTCTATGATGGCCGAACCTCTCATCTTGGCGAAGGTAGCTGGAGTATCTTCAGAGTTCATGACAAGCTTCAGAAGGACTTAAAACCGCTTCCAAACAACATGGATTTTGCTAAAAAATCCAAGAAAACTGTTTGCCCAGCGGACGCTCCAGTTAAAAATTTCAGCGTATCTGCCGTAAACAAAGGATTGAAGTTCAATCCTAATACGGAAGACGAGATCGAAGTGGATTTCGAGCGGAAGTTATTAGCGGCTAACGAAGGTGGAGCGATTTACGTCCTCGATAACGAGATCAAAAAGGTAGCGGACGACGGCGTTATGCCTCATCCATTAACCTTGCGCGCTAATGTTGGCGATTGTGTCAAGATTAAATTGACCAATCGTTTAGAATCGGGCAAGGCTTCGATTCATATAAACAACATGGCGTTTAATCCGTTAGATTCGCAAGGTATTAACGTTGGCAACAACCCAGGCGATCAAACAGTCGCTAAAGGTAAATCCAAAACTTATACCTTCTACGCTCACCCAGATTACTATCTGAATGGAGCGTTGATCTGGGATTTCGGAAATCTTACCAGTAACGTCCGCAATGGGTTGTATGGCGGAATTATTATTGGACCTAGAGGTTCCGTGTATCGCGATCCAGAAACAGGTAAAGACATTACCATGAGCAACTCCTGGAAAGCAGACGTAATCGTTGATAAATCTTATCCTGAAAACCGGGATCTCGAGAATTACAGGGATTTCGCGTTGTACTTCCAGGATGAGGATAACATTATTGGCACCTCGTTTATGCCATATCTGCAAAACGTTGCCGGTTTGACCGGGGTTAATTACCGGTTAGAACCATGGACTTATCGTGAAGACGAAGGTTGTGAGTTAGGTAATATTTTCACGGCTTGCGTAGCCGCAGATAAAGATCCTGCAACGCCTACGTTGAAAGCTCATGCTGGGGACAAAGTTATGATTAATGTCTTTGGCGGACACAACGAGCAGAATCAAATGTTTAACCTGGATGGGCATCAATGGCGCCGTCACATTAAACAAGAAGGTTCGGATATGATCGACGTTGAAGAATTTGGCGGCGGTGAATACATCCAGGCCTTCCTAAAAGATGGGGCCGGCGGTAAGTATCATAATCCAGGTACCTACCTCTGGTTGAACGCTCGTACGCCTTATCAGCAAGCGGGACAATGGGGTTATTTTAAAGTATTGCCTAAGGGAGACGGTTCTATTCTACCTTTGGGTAACGTAACTCCAAAAGGCGTTAAGGCAGAAAGAGACGCTGACGAGCGATTGTCCATGAACCGGTAAAACGATCCACGGTTTGCTGGACAATTTTTTGGGGACCTCCTTGGGGAGGTCCCCTTTTTTTTTAGAAAAATAATAAAAAACAATTTTTACAGGAATAAAAATGTCTTCTTTAGATCTTTATATAAGAGGTTAACCTTCAAAGAAGAACCTGCCGACACCATCACACTACCCTCTCGGCGGGTTCTTCGAAAACCTTCTTTCCTTTATTTTTATCCTAAAATACAGTCAATAATTTAGGTCTTTTGCTCAAGTTCTTTGATCTATATAATCTTTTATAGGGAGATTATATGAATAACGACGATAGAAAAGAGTTAAAAAAAAAGATTGAAACTGCTATCGAAGAACAGAAGAGCTTTATTCAAAGTCTTGAAGAGACTTCTAAACCTGTTGCTCCCGATAATGCGATTGGCCGCCTGACAAGAATGGAAGCAATCAATAGTAAAAGCATTAGTGAAGCTTCTTTAAATTCTGCGCGATTAAAACTTTCGAAGTTAGAAAAAACTCTCCAGAAAATTGACGATCCAGATTTCGGAGTTTGCGCCGTCTGCGATAATCCCATTCCTCATGGGAGGATTATGTTGATGCCCGAGTCAACTGTTTGCGTTCCCTGCGCTGAAAAAAGGTAACAAGTTTTCTCCCAATTAAAAAAATATAGCTGGCGGTTTTTAATTTAATCGCATTTAGGATTACCGTTATACAGCAACGTTGATTAAAAGTATTTTTAATAAAAAAAACATCGAAGATTTTTTGAAAAAAAAGGATAATTAAGTTTAGGAATAAACTTTCAAAAGACTGTTCGTTTTTTTGAAAGTTCTCTTCACAATTCAATTATGAGTTGATTCATGAGTTTTCTTAGAGACATTCCGATAAGAAATAAGCTGACTCGAATCATAACTATCACAAGTAGCTTAGCTTTATTTTTGGCGTTTACTTCCTTTGCTGTTTTTGAATTAGCTACTTCTCGCCAGGTAATGTCAAAAGAGTTATTGGGAATTGCAAATATAATTGGAACAAACTGCATTGCGGCCCTGGAGTTTGACGATAAGAAACCAGTCAAAGAAACCTTGTTGTCATTGAGAGCCGATCCTAGAATAGTCGCGGCAAGTATTTATGATAAAACCGGAAAAGTTTTCGTTACATATAAACGGGATGAATTAATAAAAAGTAAAATTCCAGCATCGGCTTCTCTCAAGTTTGGAGTTACTTACCAAAATGACTTTCTTGAAGTTTCTCAGCCTATTTTTTATAAGAAAATGAACCTTGGGACGATTTATCTTCAAGCTGAGTTAAAGACTTTATATGACCGTCTTGAAAGCTACGCTAAGATTTCGGTAACGGTTCTTTTAGTTTCTTTTCTAATTACCTTTTTATTTTCTTCCCAGCTTAAAAAATTAATATCAGAGCCTATTGAACGGTTGACAAAAGCAGTAAAGACATTCGGAGCAGGTAAGCTGGATATGAAAGCTGAGATTTTTTCCAACGACGAGGTTGGAATATTAGCTAACGCTTTTAATCAAATGACGGATAACCTTCTCAAAACAACCGTATCTAGAGATTATGTCGATAATATATTGAGAAGTATGACAGATTGTCTTATTGTCATTTCCCCGGAAGGACGAATTAAAAGCGTCAACCAATCTACTTTGAAACTTTTAAAATATGAAGAAGGCGAACTTTTAGAGCAACTGGTACATATAATTTTTGACGACGATAAAACGTTTATTGAACAACTTCTGATGGAGAAATTGCTTGACGAAGGAACAATAACAAATATTGAGAACAAGTTTTTAGAAAAAAATGGAAAAAGTATTCCAATTCTTTTCTCCGCTTCCGTTATGCGTTCGCCAAATGGCGATATTACCGGTATTGTAATAGTCGCTCTAGATATTACTCTTAGAAAACAAACGGAAGAGACGCTGATTCATGCCAAGGAAGCCGCCGAAACAGCCAATCGCACTAAATCTCTCTTTCTTGCAAATATGAGCCATGAAATAAGAACGCCATTAAACGCAATTCTAGGGTATGCGCAAATTTTACTTCGAAGAAAAGATTTAGACGTTGAGCAAAGAAGATCAATTGAAACGATTGATAACAGCGGTAAAAACTTGTTGGATCTATTAAACGATATTCTTGATATTTCCAAAATCGAAGCGGGCAGATTGGAAGTCAAATCAGTTAGCTTTAGTTTAAACGCTTTAAAAGAGAACTTGACAAAAATGTTTGAGCTTCAGTGCCAGAAAAAGAAAATAAAATGGGTTGTTAACGATCTTAAAGAAAATATAGAGGTCTTAGGGGATGAAGCAAAATTACGGCAAGTACTGGTTAATATTATAGGAAACGCCGTAAAATTTACAGATTCTGGAGAAGTGAACTTTAAGGTCATTCCGTTACTATACGACGATTACCGTTTCGAGGTAATCGATACAGGAAAAGGTATTCCAGAGGAATCGCATAGAAAAATTTTTGAACCATTTTCTCAAGATGAAGAGGGGGCGTTAAAGGGCGGAACAGGTTTGGGGTTAGCAATATGTAAAAAACAATTGGAGCTAATGGGATCGAAGTTATGTCTTGAGTCTAAGATGGGAAAAGGATCTAGATTTTATTTTACAATTAAACTTGTTCCAGCAATGGGCGCTATAGAAAAGAGTTATGACTCAGACAGAAAAGTTATTCAACTGGCTCAGGGTTTTAATATTAAATCCCTTATAATCGACGATGTGCAAGAAAACCGGGACGTTTTACGCTCAATATTGAAAGGAGTGGGAGTTAAGACTTTTATTGCTCGTAATGGAAAAGAAGGAATAGAAAAAATTTCAGAAATAAAGCCGGATATTATATTTTTAGACATGAGAATGCCCGTAATGGATGGGGAAGAAACGTTAAGAGAAATTCAAAAATCATTTGGCGGCCATCAATTTAAAATTGTAGCTTATACAGCTTTTGCGTTTGACCACCTTGAAGAAAGTTATCGAAAACTTGGGTGCCACAGTTATATTTCAAAACCATTTTTGGCTGAAAAAATTTTTGAAATTTTATCCGAATTGCTTCATGTAGAATTTGAATATGAGGAGAAAGATAACGAAACTGCGTTTTCTTTGGAAAATTTATCTATTCCTGAGGAGTTGTTGCAAGAGATAAAAAAAACCGCAAAATCTTACAATATTTCTAAACTTGAGATTTTATTTTCTGAATTGAAACAGTTAGACGATTGTAATAAATTGGCAGGAGCTTTAGAGAACTTTTTAAATAATTATGATATTGACGGTATGTTAGAATTTGTTGAAAAAATTAAAACAAAGGCGTAAGCGGAAAAAGTTTTAAAATTTGGTTTTTTATTTTTAACCATTTGCGGTTTAAAATTTGGCTAGTCGAAATATTATCTGGAGAAATAATCGATGGACGCAATTAAATTTTTTATGGATGAATCTATAGTAAGCGTTGATTCTCATGCTAACGTTTTAGAAACCGTCAAAATAATGCGGGAAAAAAAAATTGGTTCTGTTCTAGTGACGGATAAAAAAAAGATTATTGGTATTTTTACGGAAACGGATCTCTTAAGAAAAGTAATTGCCGAAGAGAGTTCTCCAAAAGATGTACTAGTTGGAAATGCCATGAGTAAACCTTTGATGACAATAGATTCTGAAATGTCTATGGTAGCTGCTTTTTTAAAGATGCAACAAAGCAATATCAGGCATCTTGGTATAACTGAAAAAGGTAAGATTATTGGAGTTATATCTATAAAAGATGTAGCCAATTATTATGTCAATAAGTTCCGACCTAACAATTAGTTTTAAAAGTATTAGAAGCTTGTATCGGTAATAGTTGTAGAACCAGAAGCATCAAGGTCGCCGTCTATGGCGTTGCCAGAACCGGAGATTGAAATGTCGCCGGAAGAAGTAATGGTTTTACCGGAGGAGAGGGCGAACCCGCCGGTGTTGTTGCTATCCGAATCGGCTATCGCATTAAAATTTCCAGAAGATGTTGTGAGATTGGTTTGAACCGAAACGTCGCCTCCCGCGTTGATGTTTAAAGAATTGAAGAATGAATCTCTTTTAATAAAGCTTACCGTTCCGGCGTCTGCGTTAGAGTTTAAAGTCAACGAGCCAATATTAGCGCTTTGATCTCCAGTAATGCCGTCCACCGTGATTAACTGGTTGTTGGCTCCACCTAAATTTAATGCGCCAGCTGTAATATTTTGCAACTCGCCGCCGTTAATGGTCATATTTCCTGAAGTCAGCCCTAAGCCAATCGAGCCGCCATCTGAAACTTGAATATTTGTCGCCGCCAGGCCGCTATTTAAAGCTCCAGAAATATTTACGTCATTCGCTGAAATGTTAAGAGCTTGATCGTTTGAATTTACTGTTCCGCCATTTCTAATGGATAGATTACCTAATCCATTTCCATCTGAATCCGCGTTTAGGTTCATCTCGCCGGAAGACTCAACGTTGCCACCGCTGATGTCGATGTTGTCTTTAGCGGTGATATTGGTATCGGCTTCGCTAGTAACTTCTCCCGTTACCACAACGTCGTCTTCGGCGTCGATGTCTGTGCTATCGGTAGAGGATACCGTACCGCTGATAACCACGTCGTCACCGGCGTCGACATCAACCGTGGTAGAGGAATCGACCGAACCTCCCGTTGCGACAACCACATCGTCTCCTGCGGATATTTGAACCGATTCGGTTGTCACCGTTCCAGTACCGCCAACTACCACATCGTCGCCGGCGTTAACGGTAGTTGTTCCTAAATCGTTAGATCCGTTAAAAGAGA
>CAYFMN010000034.1:7751-10844 GCA_964344185.1 uncultured Nitrospinota bacterium | reverse complement strand
GTTGTGGTGGAAGTCAACGAACCGTCGTAACGGGTTGTAACGCTATCTACGGCATCGACGGTTACGCTGTTAAAGCTTGTAGTTCCGCCAAAGTGGACGTCGTCTCCAGCAGTTAGGTTACCTGTTTGGATCGAAACGTTTCCTGCGGTGCTAACGTCGATACCTGCATTTGCGGTTAAGTTGGTGATATTAGAAGTTCCAGCCACTCGAACGCTGCTGCCGGAAACCAAACTCGCGTCGACCGTAATCAAAGCGTTGCTCACGCTAATGTGGTCGGTGGCGTTAGCGTTTAGGGTGGTAATATTGGAAACGGAGTGAATTCCAATATCGTCGCCTGCTGTAACGTCGGCGGTTTGAATTGTTACAATACCACGGGTTGAGAAGTCATTACTAACGTTAACGTTTAAGTTAGTTGTTGTTAAGTTACCCGCTTGGGTGAAATTAACCGCATTAATAACGTTTAACGTGTCGATGTTAACGTCGTCGCGAGTATGCGTATTTCTTCCGGCTTCAACATTGGCTACATCCGCTTTGGCGTTTTCTCTAATCACGACGTCTTTATTTGCGTTAGCGTTCAACTCGGCTACTTCGGTATCTCCGCCTACGCTAACGGATTCCGCTTGGATATCGACGGTTTGACCTTTTAAGGTTTTAAAAGAAACTCTATCGCCGCCGTTTGCGACCAACTCGTCAAAGTTAAGAGTTCCAGAACCGTAGACATCGTCTTGGGCCGTTAACTGAGCGTTGCCAACCGTTAATGTTCCACGAACCACAACGTCGTTGCCTGCATCGGCGACTAATGTATCAAATGTTGAGTCTCCGTTAAACACCACGCTATATCCGGATGTCATGTTAGCCGTGGTTGAAGTCATGCGACCGTAAACGCTGATGCTAGAGCGAACTTCCGGGTCCGTATCGTGATTAGCAAGAGCCGTTAAATTATCAATGCTGATATTTTCATTTTTCTCAGGATTACCGGCTTCGTAATCGTTTCTAAAGTAGATGTTTCGTTGAGCGTTTAAGTTTGCGGTTGGAGTCGTTAAATCGTCGTAAATGTTGATACCACTTCCTGAAGTTACCGCGAGGTTTTGAGCGATATTTGTATTTCCTCTGATGGTTGTCGATCCTTGAGAGGTTAGGGTAACCGTATTTGAATTGAGTTCGTTGCCAATGCTTATATAATCTCCGGAATTTGCAGTCAACGTTTGAATATTTGAAATCGATTGCAAACTAATATCGTTGCTTGCTGTTAAGTTGGCGATGGTCGAAGTCAAAGTTCCGCGGGTCGTAACGCTATTTCCTGCATTAACCGTTAAGTCATCAATGGTTACGTCGCCGTTTGTCGATACGTTATAATTTGCGGCCAAGTCCGCTTCTGTCGATTCAAAAGTTCCAGAGACACTAAAACTTGATCGATATCCTGGGTCTGTATCGTGTTGAGCCGTAGCGTTTAATGTATCGATGCTAATGGTATCGGCGCTGCCTTCTTTATAGTTGTTTCTGAAATAAATATTATTTTGCGCGTCCAGGTCGACGGTTGTAGCGGTCAAGTTATCGTAAATATTGATTCCCGCTCCGGAATTAATCGTAAGGGTTTGCATGCTCGTGTTGCCTCTTACGGTCGTGCTGCCTTGCGACGTTAAGGTAATGTCGGTTGCGGTTAATTGATTGCCAATATTCAAACCGTCTCCGGAATTTGCGGTAAGGGTTTGGATATTAGAGACTGCGCTTACATTAAGGTCGTCGCCTGAAGTTAGATTTGCCGTTGTAGAAGTTAACTGACCATATACGGTTAAATCGTTTCCGGCGTTAACAGTTAGATTATCTACCGTAGAGTTTGCGTTAATGCTTACATTATAGTCGCCCGTTAAATTAGTTATAGCTGAATCTAAGGAGCCGCTGATACTAATGGAGGAGCGCGCTTCTTGATCTGTATCATGATGCGCCGTGGCGTTAAATGTATCTATTGAAATATCGTCTCTCATGCTTATATTGCGTTGAGCGTCAAGATCTCCAGTAGCGGTGGATAGCGTCCCTCTAACGCTGATAGAATTTCCCGCCGTAACGTCAAGGTCTTGAAGAGTCGTCGTTCCCTGAATCGTGACATTGTCTTGCGCGATTAAGTTAGCCTGATCACCCGTTAATGAATCGCCTATCGAAATGTCGTTAACGACACTGGCGGTTAGATTTATTACGTCGGATACAGCGTGCATGCTTAAGCTATTTCCAGCGGTTAAGTTTGCGTTTGTGGAAGTTAATTGACCGCGAACGCTAATATCTCTACCGGTTTCAATCGTTAAATTGGTAGCAGAAGCATTTGCGTTAATGCCAACATTATAGTTGGCGCTTAAGTTAGCCGTTACCGAGGTTAATGAACCGGTTACGTTAACGCTTGAATTCATAGCAGGATCGGTATCGTGATGCGCTGTTGCCGTTAGGGTATCTATGTTCAAGTTGTCTCTTAGATAAATATGTCGCTGTGAGTTGAGGGTAGCCGTTGTTGCCGTTACCGTGCCGCCAACCGTAATATTGTCTTGCGAAGTTAACGTCGCTTGGTTCGCGTTTAATACGTTAGTTACATATAACTCGTCGTTCGCGTTGGCCGTTAAGGTTTGAACGTTGGCTATGGCATTTAGAGTAAGATCGTCGCCAGCGGTTAATTCAGCAGTGGTAGAAGTTAATCGATCTCTAAACGAAATATCTTGATTAGCGTCTACCGTTAATTCGTCGATAGCGACTGTTCCATTAAACCCGGCATTCGAACCTGCAGTGAAATTACCCGTTGGAGTCGTTATGCTTCCAAGATAGAGATCAACCGCGTTGCCAGCGGTAACATCCAGGCTAGTTGTGTATTGATGCGTGTTGCGAAATCGAACTGTTTCGCCCGCGTCGACGGTAGCCGTATCGGCGGTTACAGAACCATAAAGATTTGCGCTTTGTCCTGCGTCGATATCAAGAGTATTCAACGTCGCGTTTCCGTTGATCGTTACCGAACCAACTGTGTCGATATCTGCTGAGTCAGCCGTAACGGTTGAGTTGACGCTCATGTTGCGACCGGCGGCCAAGGTCAAATCGGTTGTTTGTAAAATATCG
>CAYFMN010000034.1:3111-7741 GCA_964344185.1 uncultured Nitrospinota bacterium | reverse complement strand
AATCATTGCCGGCGTTAGCGGATAGGGTAGGCGTGTTCACCGTGCCGCGCATGCTTAGGTTTCTACCCGCGTCTAATGTCGCTTGCGTTGCATTCAAGGAAACGCTGGTTGCTAGGTCTTTAACTGCGCTGGCATTTAAGGTTCCGAAGGAAGAAGCGGCATGCAATCCTAAGTCGTCTCCAGCCGTTAAGGTAGCCATATTAGAGGCTGTCAAAGATCCTTTAACGCTGATATCGTTCACCGCGTTAACGTTTAAGGTATCAATGTTATTAACGCCGTTAAATGTCGCCGTGTATCCAGAGTTGAAGATACCCGTTGGAGCGGTAAGACTTCCGTTTACATCGATATAGTATCCTGCGTCAACGTCGATGCTGGTTTGGAAAGTAGCCGATTCTCGTAATCTAAAATATTGTCCAGCGTCAACATCTGCCGTGTCGGCGGTTAAGGTTCCGTAGAAGTTAACGCTATTGCCGGCGTTGACGGTTAAGTCTCTAAGAGTCGAAGTTTCTCTTAAGGTTGTGCTTGATCCAGAAGTTAATACCGTCGTGTCGCTTGTCAGATCTTGGTTAATTGCGATACCGGAACCGGCATTCATGTCCAAGTTGGATATGTTAGAAACGCCGTTTAAGTAAGCGTGCCTGCCCGCGTCTATATCGGTTGTGTTAGAAGTGAGGTCGCCTTTAATATTTACGTCATAATTAGTAGCGCTTGCGGTTAAAGAGCCGATATTCAACGAACCGTTTAACGTTACATAATCCCCGACAGAGAAGGTCGCTTGGTTAGAGGTCAATGCGGTAGAGCTTCCAATGTCGTCAAAAGCTGTTACGTTTAACGTGTCAATTGTCGAGTTAGCGTATAAGTACGCGTCGTCGCCTGCGTTTAGATTAGCCGTAGTCGACGAAACCGTTCCGTAGAACACGATATCTGTTCCAGTGTTTATCGTCATGTTATCGACGGCGGTAATTCCGTTAAAAGACGCCGTGTTGCCAGCTGTGAAGTTACCCGTTGTGGCCGTTAAGTTTCCAACCGTTGAAATTCCTTGTCCGGCATTCATATCCAAGTCTTGGAAGCTTGAGGATTCGCGTAATCTAATGTGACGCGCCGCGTCGATATCGCCTGTTGTGGAAGTCAGCGTTCCATAGAGGTTGATGTCGTAAGTTCCAGCGTTTGCCGTCAGGTTGGTTATGTTATGAGTTCCTCTAAAGGTCACGCTGCCGCCCGTTGCAACGAAATTGGCGGTTGTGGAGTTAATCGTCGCGTTCGCGTCAATACTGGTTTGAGCGTCTGCGTCGATTGTTCCGATATCGATATTGTTTCTAAAATAGATATGTCGGTTAGCGTCGATGTCCGCCGTTTGCGCCGTCACGTCGCCATACAATCTTGCGTCTCGACCCGCGTTCATGATTAAGCCGGTAGCGTTTGTAGTTCCGTTAATCGTCAAATAATCGCCCGCCGTTAAGTTTAGCGTTTCCGTCGTCATGGAGCCGCTTAAGCTCATATCGTCGATAGCCGAAGCGGTAAAGGAATTATTAAAAGTTGATGTGGCGCCGGATACCGTTAAATCGTCGCCCGCGTTTAAATTAGCCGTATCGCCATTCAACGTTCCTTTAAGAACGACATCCATTCCCGCGTTAACGGTTAAGTTATCGATATTAGATGTTCCATAAACCGTGACGTTATTGGTTCCTGTCAGGTTGGCCGTTGTTGAAGTCGTCGCGCCGTCAATGGATACGTTGTTTCCGTTAGCGGTTAAGGTAGGAACCGTTGTCGTTCCTCGTAAACTGATCGAATCGGTGGCGGTTAAGTTAGCGGATTGAGCCGACAATCCTGCATAAGTCACCAAGTCGTCTCCAGCAGTTAAATTCGCCGATTGAGCGGTCAGGCTGCTGTACGCTAGAACGTCGTTAGCCGCGTTTACGGTCAAATCTTTAAAGGAAGAAGGATTGTATCTAAAGACGACCGATTTGCCTTCTTGGGTTGCATTTAGCGTCACTCCATTTATATTGGCTAAGTCCGTCAGTTGAACGCCGTCTACCGTGATGGAACTGTTTTGATCGTTGCCAATAATTAAGTTATTAGCTGTGATGCGGGACAATTCGGTACCGTCAATTTTTGCATTACCGCCAGCGGTTCCTATTCCAATGGACTTGTTAAAGGTTGTCGTGAAGGTTGTATTGGCCGTTCCGCTGTTAATGGTTCCGTCGATTATGAAATCGTTTGCCGTAATCGATATATCATTGTTGGTGGAGTCAATAACAATATTTGTCAATAACTCAAAATTACCCAGACCGTCTTTGTTTGAGTCCGCGTCAATGTTAACTTGGCCGTCTACGATGTAATTGTTACTAATGGTGATACCGTTCACAGCCGCAAGGTTGAGACCGCCGGAAGCGGCAAGGGCGCCTTCGACCACGGTG
This sequence comes from uncultured Nitrospinota bacterium, assembly GCA_964344185.1. Classification (GTDB taxonomy): domain Bacteria; phylum Nitrospinota; class Nitrospinia; order Nitrospinales; family JAJDAT01; genus JAJDAT01. The sequence continues at coordinate 5,324 of CAYFMN010000034.1, read as the reverse complement.
TTTTCGGCGGTGATTCCAATTTCACCTTCGGCGGTTACCGAAGCGTTTTGGGTTAACGTAAAGCCGCCGTCTCCGGAACCGTCTGCGTCGGCGACCGCAACAAAACTACCGACGTCTGCCGTTACGTTAGTTTCAACGTTAACATTGCCATTAGCATTTGCGGTTAGAGAATCAAAAGTAGATCCTTCGTTAACGAGGTTAATGGAATCGTTACTGTTCAGGGTAACCGAGCCCAAGGTGTCGCTTTGCTCTTCGGCGATACCGTCAACGGTAATCGTACCCGTGTTTCCATCGCCGATGACAACGTTAGTTGCGGCGATTTTATCCAACTCTGAACCGTCGATGGTCATATCGCCAGTAGCGTTACCCAAACCTACGGAACCGCCGTTTTTTGCTACGATCGTTAGATCGCCAGTTTGAACGGTCCCTTGGACTTCGATGTCTTTGGCCGCGATAGTTAACGCATTGCCGTTGGTGGTTACTCCGCCGGTTGAGTTAACCGCAAAGGTTCCCGAACCGTCCTGGTTAGAGTCGGTGTTAACCGTCGTCGTTCCAGTGGAACTTACCGTGGAATTGACTTGAACGTCGTCGCCCGCTGAAACCGTTAAATTACCTGCGGAAGAAACCGATTGATTAATAGTGACGGTTTTGTTTGTAGAAGAGACTCCAACGTTTCCGCTACCTGCGTTTACCTGTGAATCTACGACAAGAGCGTCGTCGGAGAAGAGGTCGACATTACCGGAAGCGGAGGTCACGTTTCCTTGGATGGTTAGGTTATCGTCGTCTTTACCTTCTTCGCCTGCAGCTGTGAGCTTGATATTTCCGGAAGCTGATATACCGGTTGAGCCTACCGTTAAAGGGCTATGAGTCGTTATGTCGACGTCGCCGCCTAAATTAGTTCCATTTGCCGTAATACCGCCATGATTATCGACAATTACGTCTCCGGAAATGAAGTTGAAGAAATTCAAAGTCGCGACTTGCGTGTTCAAATCCATTCCAGTGCGGGTAGTTGTGGCTAAAGTTTGACCAATGATTTCGGCGCCATTATCCGTATCGATTCTGCCATCTGAATTAATAAAGCCAACCGTTCCAAAAGTCAGGTCATCGTTTAAAGTAACGTCTTCGCCCGCTTCTAAAGTTAGAATTCCTGCGGTTCCAGTCACTGTAGCCTGAGTTGTGATTGCGTCTCCCGCTTCAAGTGTTAGGTCGCCAGTACTTACGGTCAATGCGGCGTTAACGCTTACATCTCGATTGATATCGGTTATTAGAGATTTAAAAGTGGAAGCGTTGTTGGCAAACGTTAAATCGCCATCAGAAAGCAGGGTGACTGTAGAAATGTTTGCGCTATTTGCCGCAGAAATTCCGTCGACCGTTATATCGTCGCCATTTGAATCGCCAATAGTTAGAGTTGAAGCTGTAATGTTTTGTAGTTCGGCTCCGCTAATCGTTAAGTTACCCGCTGTTGCTCCGAGACCAATGGTTCCTTCATCAGAAGTCTTAATAGTGGTATCTCCAGAGCCGCTATTAATTGTTCCTGTAATATTGACGTCGTTTGCAGATATTTCGATATCGTTATTATTACTATCTAGCGAACCGCTTGCTCCTATTGTTAGATCGCCGGTTTCCGCTCCACTTGAGTCGGAGCTTAGGCTTATTGTGCCTGAATTTGTAGTTACAGAATTATCGACTTGAATAGCGTCGTCGGCGGTTAGCGAAACATTTCCGCTTGTGGACGATACAGCGCCTTGGATTGTCAAGTTATCGTCGTTTTGGCCGATGGCTCCTGCGGCGGTTAAAGTAACGTTTTGACCTGCGGATATACCGGAAGCTCTAACCGTTAATGGGCTAAAGGCGGTAATGTTTACCGAACCGCCCGAGTTGGTTCCGGAAGCGGTTAGAGCGCCTTGATTTTCAACAACGACATCGCCGGTTCCTGTGTTGGAGAAGGATAGGGAGGTTACCTGAGTATCGATATCCATACCGATGACCGTTGTTGTCGTTAAATTATTAGAAACAATTTTAGCGCCGCCAGTTGAAGCAATACTTCCAGATTGAATTGAAAGATCGTTAAAGGTTGAATCGTTATTTTCAAATGCGACGCTTCCAGAGCTAACTAAATTAGTTTGTATAGGTATATGAACCGCTGAAATACCATCAACCGCAATAGATGAAGTACTTGCATCGCCAATGTTTAGAGTTCGGGCCATGATTTT
>CAYFMN010000034.1:0-3101 GCA_964344185.1 uncultured Nitrospinota bacterium | reverse complement strand
AACTCTGAGCCGGTAATTGACATATCGCCGCTTGCGGCGCCTAACCCTACTGAACCGCCGCCAGCTACGGAAATTGTCAAAATATCCGCTTTAATGAATCCCACTCCAGCAATTACAAGATCCTTAGCTTCTATAGTCATATCGCTGGTATTGCTCGATAATTGCGAAGAATTTATCGTAACAGTTCCAGTACCATCTCCATTTGTATCGGCGGTAACTGTCATGTTGCCGTTAGAGTCAACGACACTGGCGTTTAGCGTTATATCATCTGCGGCTGAAATTACCATGGTCCCACTCGAAGTCACATATTCGTTAAAAGTAATGGAACCATTTGTAGACGTTAATTCGACGTTTTCTTCCTCTGTTTCTATATCGGAATTTATTACGAGAGCATCGTCAGATAATAGTTTTATATTACCAAGTTCAGAATATACACTGTCATCAAGAGTCAGATTGTCATCAGTTTGTCCTGCTCGGTCTGTGGTTGTCAGAGTTACATCGTCGATGGCAAAAATAACGCCTGAACTAACAGTCAGCGAACCTTTCGTCGTAATATTTACGGCGCCAGCGTCATTTTCCCCGTTAACTGAAATGTCGCCCTGGTTATCAACAATCACGTCCCCTGAACTGAAATTAGTGAAATCTAAGCTAGTAATCTGGGTGTTAATATTTACGCCGGTTTCACTATCTATTTCTAAGGACCCACCGGAAATTACAGCGCCATTATTGGTATCAATTCTACCGTTGGAATTTATAACCCCAACCGTTCCAAAATTTACGTCGGTGTTAAAAGCTACTTGACTAGCGTTAACATTTATAGAGTTAAAATTAGACGCATTATTTTCAAAAGTGGCGCTTCCAGAAGTTGTAAGGTTAATTTGTCCAATATTGTTACTTTGAGCGACGGTAATATTATCAACTGTAATAGATGAAGTATTAGCGTTGCCAAGGGTTAAGTTAGCGGCGGTGATGTTTTGTAACTCAGCTCCGCTGATGGAAATATCTCCCGCTGTGTCGCCAAGGCCAATAGTGGTTCCCGCTACGGAAGCCAATAGGAACGTATCAGCCGTTCCGCTATCGATGGTTCCATCGATAATGAAATCGTTAGCCGTAATGGTTATATCGTGGTTATTTGAGTCAATGGAAACTCCGGTCAATAAAGTGAAATCGCCAGTTCCATTACGATCAGAGTCAGCGTCAATATTAATTACTTCGTTTAATATTAGATTTTGGCTGATTGTGACACCGTCTGCGGCGGAAATTTCACCTGATAACTGAACTACGCCATTTAACGTTACGGACCCTCCAGCGACAAAGTTTCCGTCTTGATTTATGTTAGTAGCGTCAACTGTAATGTCATTAGACGAGGTTACGGTTGCGCTTGCCGCTAAAGTAAAGTCTCCGCTATTTCCTGAAACATGAGGAGTATTTGCTCCTGCAGTAAAATCGCCAGCAGTCGTGTTGATGTCTACGTTTACTTCGATATCGTTTCTTGATTTCAGATCAAGCGCTTTGAAAGTTGACGCGTCATTAACGAACTCAATTAAAGCGTTTGTTGTGCTGCCAGAAATATTAATAGTTTTTTGAGCGCTTAATGAAACGGTATCAATATTTTGGCTTTGAGTGGCCGTAACGCCATCTATGGTAATTCGATTAGTCTTAAGATCGCCAAGGGTTAAAACATTAGCGGTAATATTTTGAAGTTCTGTTCCAGAGATAGAAATATCTCCTGTGGCGTTACCAAGGCCAATGCTTGATCCTGAAATAGATGAAAATAGGGAAGTATTTCCTGTTCCACTATTAATCGTTCCATTTATATTGAAGTCGTTAGCCGTAGCGCTTATATCATTGTTGGCGCTGTTAAGCGAACCTGCTACTCCAATTGTTAAGTCGCCGCTTCCCGAATTATTATTGTCGGCTTTTAAAGTTATGTTGTCGTTGATTGTGGAGAGAGCGGTATTAATTTGAATTCCATCATAGGCTTCAACAAGTAACGATTGATTAAAAGTCGATGCGTTGTTTTCAAAGGTAACGTCGCCAAAACTAAGCAGCCAAGTTACTCCTGAAATATTAGAAGTTTGTGAGGCAGTAACATTGTCTACAACAATTGAAGAGTTATTTCCAAGTAATCTAAACTGGTCGGCGGTAATGTTTTGCAATTCTGCACCGCTAATCGTCATTTCGCCAATAGCGTCGCCCAAACCAATTGTTCCGCTTTGCGTATTTTTTATAATTAAAGTTCCTGAACCGCCATTCAATTGGCCTTGTAAATCCAGATCTTTTGCGTTGAACTGTAGTGTGCTATTTGTTGATGAAACGACAGTGCCGCTAGCAACAGTGAGGGTTCCAGCTCCGGTAGCGTCGGAGTCGGCATTCATGAATAGAGTATTCGAAGAAGTTAGATTATCGTTTATTGTTATTCCATCGTCAGCTAATACAGTAACGCTACCTAAACCGGAAATTCCTCCGTTAGTAGAGTCTAGGGATAAACTTCTATACGAACGAAGCGTTTTGGAACTTCCAATAACTATTTGGTCGTTTGAACCGACCAAATTATCCGCATCTCCATCTAAAGCAAGGTCGCCAAAGTTTGTGGTGATGTTGGTATTGATTACAATTCCGTCATTTGCTAGAGCGCTCAACCCGTTATTAAAAGTAGAAGCGTTGCTTTGGAATGAAATATCTCCAGAACTTACTAGGTTTATTGGTCCGGCAATATTACCGCTATCATTAGAAGTTATATTGTCTACGATGATCGAAGAAGTATTAGAGCCGCCTATGGTTAAGCTGGCGGCGGTGATATTTTGTAACTCAGCTCCGCTGATGGAAATATCTCCCGCTGTGTCGCCAAGACCAATGCTGGCGCCTGCAACAGAAGCGAATAAGAAAGCATCTGCCGTTCCGCTATCGATTGTTCCATCGATAATAAAATCGTTAGCGGTTATGGTTATATCGTTATTAGTAGAATTAATCGTTACTCCAGCTAATAGAGTGAAGTCGCCAGTTCCATTGCGATCTGAGTCGGCGTCAATATTAATCGCTTCATCTAACAGACTGTGTCATAAAGTTTTTATAAGTTTTTTTTCATTTAAAAACCGGAT
>CAYFMN010000033.1:0-56278 GCA_964344185.1 uncultured Nitrospinota bacterium | reverse complement strand
GCTTGCCTCTTAATTCGAAACCAAAGTTGCACTTACAACTTGAATCCGCCTTTTAATTAAAAAACGGTTTTTAAATTTTTAATTCCAGTGTTCTTAATAAATGGAATTATTAAGGATAAAAAAGATTACGCTTATTGCGCTAATGAGTTGCTCATTCCTCTTTCTCGCTTGCCACGAAGGTTTTGTCATTTGGAATTCTACTTTTTACTTCCCTAATAACTTTTGGAGCTTATAGATTCCGCGCTCTAATTGTTCCTATAAATATTATTATTCACCGTTTTTAATTCTTAACTTTTTTTAATTTACCCTTAATTCTATTTTAATTTAATAGTTTTATCCTTAACCTTAGATAATGAATAAAACTGTTTATTAGATTTTGGAATAAAAAGATTGTTTAAATTTGAAAGTTCGAAACTTTGTTTTCTGGAGGTTAACTAAAAATGGTTAAAAGAACTAGAATTCTTTTTACAGTTGCTTTTGTTTTAACGATTGCAACTTTTGGAGCAAACCTGCGCGGATTGAGTTCGGTTGATAAGGCTTTTGCCGATAATCGTTTTAATCCAATTGGTTCAAACGTTTTTGTGGAAGTCGCTAAAAACCAAAACCCGGCGGTTGTCCACGTAAGCCATAAGGGTTCAAAGACAAAAGTACGGGATGGAAGCGGCGGTCGTCATGAAAACCCATTTGGTTTTCGAGAAAGAGATCGACGAGGCGCTCCGAATCCCTTTGGAAGAAACCCTTTTCCAGATGAAAGAAGGGGGCCGCGTTCACGAGGTGGTATGGGAACCGGATTTCTTATTGATGAGGCGGGTTATATTCTGACTAATAACCATGTCGTTGAAGGGGCCGATGAAGTAACTGTTGGCCTCGATAACAAAAAAGAATACGAAGCTAAGGTTATAGGCGTTGACCCTAAAACTGATATCGCATTGCTCAAAATTGAACCTGAAGAGGGAGATCCAAAAAAATTTCCTTATCTAAAAATGGGAAATTCAGATAGTTTGCAAGTAGGCGAGTGGGTGATGGCTATTGGAAATCCATTTGGTTTGGATCATACGGTAACCGTTGGAGTCGTTAGCGCAAAAGGTCGAAATATTGGGGCTGGACCTTATGATGAGTTCATTCAAACCGACGCTTCCATTAATCCGGGAAATAGCGGCGGTCCTTTGCTTAACATTGACGGCAAAGTAATTGGAATTAATACCGCTATAATTTCTGGAAATGCTGGAGGCAATGTTGGAATTGGGTTTGCCACCCCTATTAACGTCGCTAAAAAGATTCTCGACGATTTACGAGAAAAAGGTTCGGTTACTCGAGGTTGGTTGGGAGTTATGGTTCAAGAAATTACTCCTGAATTAGCTTCTACTTTTGGTCTAAAAGATAACGACGGCGCTTTGGTGGGTAACGTGTTACCAAATAGCCCTGCTTCGAATGGCGGCATCAAAAGAGGCGATGTAATCGTTAGCTTTGATAATAGCGTTATTAAAGAAATGACTAACCTGCCGAAGCTGGTTGCTGGAGTTAATCCGGGAACAACTGTGCCGGTAGAAGTGATTCGCGATGGCAAAAACAAGAAACTGAATATTAAGATTGCGGTTTTGGAAGAAGAGAATGTTAAAACCGCTTCTTTGGGTAACCCATTGGGAGTTCAGACTCAAGACATTTCTCCTAAATTGGCGGAGCGATTGAATTTAAGCGATACAATGGGCGTTTTGGTATCTGATGTTGATCCTGAATCTCCAGCAGCGCGTTCTGGTATCCGGAGAGGCGATGTTATTTTGGAGATTAATCGCAAGCAAGTTAAGAATATGAAAGATTATTATGCCCTTGCAGGGAAAAAAGGTCCTTCTGACACTCTTTTGATGTTGGTAAAAAGAGGAAGCACCTCAATTTATATCGCAGTTAAATAGCCTCAAATAAAGCTGGATATTATTGGGAGCTTGCTAACTTTCCACAGTTAGTTTGTTTCCAGTTTTGTCCGGCTTTTTTATTGATTTTTAAGCGCTTAGCAATTCTTTTTTTACATTTCACATTTTTAAAAATTGGAACCTTATGTTAGTATCAAGTAATGAAAATAATTGATATTTTGAACAAAAGGTCTGCTTCGTACTCGTTTGAGTTTTTTCCTCCTAAAAGTGAGGATGGTTGGAAGCAATTATTTAATACGATTGAAAGCTTAAAAGTGTGGAATCCAGCATATGTTTCGGTAACTTATGGGGCTGGCGGAAGCACTAGGCGGCAAACCATTGATTTAGTCTCCCGTATCAAGCATGAGATAGGTCTTGAAAGTATGGCCCATCTTACTTGCGTTGAAAGTTCGAAAGATGAAATTCGAGAAACCTTAAATGATTTAAAAGAAAAAGGCATTGAAAATGTCTTACCATTAAGAGGAGATCCCCCAAAAGGAAAAGCTTCCTTTATAAAAGCTGAAAACGGTTTTGGCTATGCTAACGAATTGGTAAAGTTTATACGAGATAATCAATATCCTTTTTGTTTAGGGGTGGCTGGGTATCCAGAAGGTCATCAAGAATGTGGGAATATAGATAGAGATATTGATAATTTAAAGAGAAAAGTTGATGCTGGCGCAGATTTTATAATCACTCAATTATTTTTTGATAACCGGTTTTATTTCGATTTTTTGGATAAAGTCAAAGCCGTAGGAATTGATATTCCCGTATTACCGGGAATTATGCCTATAGTCAACGTAAACCAGGTTAAAAAGTTTACAAAAATGTGCGGAGCCTCAATACCGGAGACCTTAATTTCTGAATTAGAAAAAGTTCAAGATCAACCTGATTCGGTTCAATCAATAGGAATCGAACACGCAACAGAGCAATGTGAAGAACTGATTCAATCGGGTTCTCCCGGTATTCATTTTTACACTTTAAACAAATCCAATTCCACTCTCCAGATATTGGAGAATTTAAAAAGCATGGCGGGAACTTAAATTAAAAATTTTTCCCTTCGACGCTATGTTTTTCTTTCCTATTTTTATTTTAATTTTTTTATTATCCACTGTTCCTGTTTTTGCCGAAGAAATCAATAAAGAGCCAGATGTTGAAAAAACTTCGCACGATATGGTCCACATAAAAGGCGGAGCTTTTCGTATGGGGTGTAATGAGTTTGGTCCAGAACATGGCGCTCCAGAGCATGAGGTGTATTTAGACGATTTTTTAATCGATAAATATGAAGTGACTAATAAAAAATACGAAGAAGTTTTTCCAGATCATAAGTTGAGAAGAAGTCGGTTTTCCCATTGTGACGATTGTCCGGTTACAAAGGTTCATTGGTATAGCGCCGCAGATTACTGCTATTTAAGAGGAAAATTGTTGCCCACAGAGGCTCAATGGGAAAAGGCGGCAGGAGCTAAAAACGGATGCGAATTTCCATGGGGAACTGAGTTTAATGAGGCGGGTAAATTAGCAAGGGGAGGTTTAAAACTAAAAGATTCGGCGTCTCCCGTTGGAAGTTTTCCTCCTAATAAATATGGAGTTTATGATACCGCTGGAAATGTTTGGGAGTGGGTTGCCGATTGGTTTGCTTTTTATTATACAAATGGGGAAATCTTGAGGAATCCCAGGGGACCTCAAAACGGACGTATGAAAATTAGAAGAGGGGGATCCTGGTCTGATACGATTATTTCGATGAGATCGGGGTATAGAGATTGGAGTTATCCATTTTCAAGAAGTTTTAACGATATTGGTTTTAGATGCGTTTTGAATTTAAAAAAATCCTCGAAGGTTCCTAATTCTAAATAATTTCAATTAGAAAAAAGTGAAACAAATCGTTTAATCAAAAAAACGTTAATATTGGGAACCATAAAATGCCAAGTCAAACAGATATAGATTATATTAATCGTTTGTTGGATGACTGTATTTCTGAAGATGGCGTGACTTGCGATCTTACTTCAAAGTTTATTGGAGACCAGGGGTTGCAGGCGCTTTTAGAGTGCGAAAGAGTTTATGGAGTTGAAAACCTATATCTAAATAAAAATAGATTATCATGGAAGGGTATCCAACCGTTTTGCCAAAGTAAAAACTTTAGCGCCTTAAAACGTTTATATTTAAGCGAGAATGTAGTTAGCGATAAAGGATCAAAAGCTATTTCTCAAGCGCATTTTGCTCCGCAGCTAGTTCAACTGGATTTAAAATATAATGATATTGGGCCTGATGGCGGTTTGGCAATAGCGCGTTCTGATAACTTTAAGAAGTTACAAATTTTGATTTTTCAAGAAAATGACACAGGAGACGATGTGCTAATTGCGCTTTCTGAAAATCCTAATTTTTCGAATTTGCGCAAACTTAACGTTTATAAAACCAAGCTATCCGACAAAGGGGTTAAAGCCCTGGGAAAGTCAAAATATCTGAAGAAAATAAAGCATCTAAATTTAGCTAGAAATATAATTCGCTTAGATTCCGCTTTAGCTCTTGCTAACACGAAGACTCTCACTAAATTAGAAACGCTTCTTATGTATGATACCTTTATTGGAGATCCAGGTATCGAAGCCCTCCTTCAATCGAAAAAACTAAAGCTCAAAACCCTACGTTTGACTTAATAGATTTCTATTTTTTCTTATCAAAACCATATGCCTGATTGTCCATAAAGACTAGAAAACCTCATTAAGAAATCTAAAAAAACATTCCTTCTATCTAGTTTTTGTATCTACTCCCCTTAATAAATCAGTATAAAAATTCATTTAATACAATGGCGCTATTTTTGCCTTATTACTTGTATGGAGATGATTAAGGATTTTTCAAAATCTTCTAAGTCATTAGGTTTAAAGGAAAAACTAAGTCAAGTTTAAGTGAAAAACTATAAATTAGTTACAAATCGTTACAAACCGAATTAAGTCTTATCACCAAAGGGTGACAAACGATTTGCTAAGTGAATAATTTTATACGGAGGGGATCATGAAAAAGAAAATACTTTTTATCGATGATGAAAGCGATTTTTTGTCCGGAATTCGCCGTTCTCTAAAAAAGCTTAACAACGAATGGGAGTTGCTATTTGCAAATAGCGTCGACGAAGCTCTTGGCGTGAAAGAAATGGATGATTTAGATGTGGTTATATCAGATTTACATATGCCGGGAAAAGACGGTTTTAAATTTCTTAAAGAATTTCGATTAAGCGAAGAAACGAAAAATATTCCAGTTTTAATTATGTCTGGGATTAAACAAAATAAAGCAAAAGATAAAGCTTATGAGTTAGGAGCAATTGAGTTTCTAAAAAAGCCTTGTTCTTCGGAGTGCCTAATTCGAGCTATTAGGAATTCTATTAAACTAAAAGCCGAATTTGACAAGAGTAAAAAAGATAGACAATTGTTTGAAAAAAAGTTTAATGAACGGGATAATAAATTAAAACGGGATATTAATAAGTTTCGAAGGACGAAAGAAGAATCTGAAGAAGCTCTTCGTCTTGAAAACACTTTTTTGGCTAATATGAGTCATGAGCTTAGAACTCCCTTAAATTCGATTCTCGGATTTAGCGAATTAATAGAACAAGAGATTGCAGAAAACGATTTGGGACAGATTAGCCATGATTTGCGTACAATTCAACTAGCTGGGAAACATATGCTAACGTTGGTCAACGATATTCTAGAAGTGGCAAAGATTGAATCTAAAAAACTGGAATTGGTTACGAAAGAAATCGCGTTGGCGCCTTTTATTTGCGAAATCACACCATTAGTACACACTATAATGAAAGATAACGGGAATACGTTTAAACAAGTTTTTTTAAATAACCTGGGTACAATAGAAACCGACGACGTTCGTCTCAGACAAATTTTATTTAATTTATTGAGTAATGCCGCCAAGTTTACAAAAAATGGAACGGTAATTCTAGAAGCTTCTCGCGAAAATTATTGCGGCAAAGATTGGATCAAATTTGAAATCAAAGATACGGGAATAGGACTTTCTGAAAAACAAATTAAACATATTTTTGAGAAATTTGCTCAAGCGGAACCCGCTACGTCAAAGAAATACGGGGGCACAGGATTGGGGTTGGCAATAACTAAAAAACTTTGCCAACTAATGAAGGGCGATGTTTTTGTTGAAAGTGAAGTTGGGATAGGTTCGACATTCACAGTTATGCTTCCGGTATCTATTAATTGAAAATGGAAATGGGATACAGAAAGCCGAACTCCCGGTAGTTGGGATTAATATTTCCAATTTGCTTTTCGTTTTAGAATTTAAGGTCTTCATAACACTTTAATTAGGAAAAGCGTTATGGCAATTTTTTCCAGTAAATTTAGTTCGATAAAATTTAAAATTATTTATCAATTTGTGCTGATTGGTTTATTTGCTTCTTTGGGCGTTGGTATTTTCTCAATTCAAATCCAAACAAGCGCGTTAAAAACAAAAGCAGTTGATAATTTATCGAACCTATTAATTCAGAAAAAACATTTAATGAATGAATATTTTGAAGAATTTCAATTGGACCTTAAAGAAACTTCAAAGCGATATGCTTTACAAAACTTGATTGGAGCTATAAATTCAAAAGATGAAGACGAGATTGACTTTTGGATAGAGCCAGTTCGGGAAGATTTCGCAAGATTGGCGACTATTAGAAAACGCTATAAATTAATACAATTTATAGGAACAGAAGGTAAAGAAATTATTAAAATTAAATATAGAGATGGTAATGCGGAAATTATTAAGGAGGCAAGTTTAATAGATAACATTGAATCAAAAATCTTTAAAATTGCAAAAGATTTACCTGAACATGAAGTTTATATTTCTAATAATGTTTCATCTAATTTCAAGGAGGACAACGATACCGACTCTGTCATTCAATTGGCAACTTCATTAAGCGCTCCTCGAAAAGGTAAAGCGGGGGTTCTAATTTTTACCGTTCCTATGGAAGTTTTTCTGCAGCCTTTTGGAAAGGTTCCAAGCGGCAATATTATATTGGTAGACCAAAAAGGTTTTTTCATTTACCGCCCTAAGTACAGTTTTAAGTCAACTCAAGGTTCAAACAATGGCAATAAAAACAGGCTTTCAGATTTTTATGACGAGACTATCGTAAATAGGATGCGGATGAATGAAAGAGGAACGATATTAGATCATCCAACAGAAATAATTACATTCAATAGATTTAATTTATTGAATAAAAAGCAAGATGATTCCTGGATAGGAATTTATTTAGACCAGCGAGACCATGTGCTGCAACCTATTGAAGAGTTCCGAGTTAATTTTTTTCTAATTCTTACAGCCGTTCTTTTGGTCGTTGTGTATCTGGCCGTTTTTTTTGCCAAAAAATTAACCTTGCCTTTACGACGAGTTGTTTCGGTAGCGAGTAAGATTGCTAAAGGAAATTTGAAACAAAAGAAATTAGGATTTAAAGGATGGGATGAAATTGGATTACTCGCTAGCGCATTTGATTCCATGATAGACGAGTTAAGAGCTATTGTGCATCAGGCAGACGATGTAGCCGAGGGTAAATTAGATAAAGATTATAAGTTTAAAGGGGACCTAGAGAAAGCTTTTAAAAAGATGGTTCAGCAGTTAAAAGAAAAACAGAAAATAGAAGAAGAGGTGGGTCTTGCGCGAAAAAACCTAGAAGTTCGAGTTAAAGAAAGAACTGCAGAGCTTTCAAAAACGAATAAAAAATATCACAACGAAATTATTAAAAGGAAAGAGGCCGAAGAAAGCGTTCAAAAATCGTACAACTTCTTGCGCAATATACTTGAGAGTCCTAACGATATTTCGATAATTGCAACCGACCTTAATAAAAATATTATCTATTGGAATAAGGGCGCTGAGAAGATGTTGGGATACACATCTGAAGAGATGGTGGGATCAAAAGATATGTCGGTTCTATACCCCGAATGCTCTAATACTGGAGAGACAATTCAAAATGCAATTTCATTTATAAAAAAACATAAGAAAGGAATTGCCGGTGAAATTGAGGAGAAGGCCAAACAAGGTAAAAGAATTTGGGTGAAGTTAACTATGTCTCCTCAGTTTGACGAATCAGGAGAGGTGATTGGTTTTTTGGGAATAGGGGAAAATATTACCGAACGAAAATTGATGGAAAGGGAGCTAAGGGAAAATGAGGAACGATTCCGTTTAATAATAGATACGGCTTATGACGCTTTTATTTCCATGAACGACGAAGGGGAAATTACTCAATGGAACACGCAGGCGGAAAAAATATTTGGTTGGAATTTAGAAGACGCGCTTTATGAAAAATTAGGAAATTTAATTATTCCTGAAAAATTCAGGTCAGTTCATCAAGAAGGTCTGGAAAACTTTCTTAAAACAGGAAAAGGAGCGGTCTTAAATCAACGTATAGAGGTTATGGCATTGCATAGAGACGGGCATGAATTTCCAATTGAAATGACAATCACCCCAATGAAATATAAAGATTCCTATATTTTTAACGCTTTTTTGCAAGATGTTTCTGAACGAAAGATAATTCAACAACAATTAAACCATGCGCAAAAGATGGAATCAATTGGTCAATTGTCCGCCGGAGTGGCTCATGAGATAAATACCCCATTACAGTTTATTGGGGATAATACTCGATTTCTCCAAGATTCTTTTGGGGATTTAGAAAGTTTACTTGCAGAGTATGAAAAAATTATAAACATAGGCGATTCTCAAAAAATAACAAATGAGGCTCTTGAAAAAGTTAAAGATGTCTCAGAAGAAATAGACATTGAATTTTTGAAAGAAGAAATTCCCCAGGCGATTAATCAATCGTTAGACGGTATCGCCAGAGTTACAAAGATTGTTGCCGCGATGAAGGAATTTTCCCATCCTGGAGAAGAAGAAATGCGGCCTAGCGATCTCAATAAAGCAATTCAAACCACATTGGACGTTTCTAGAAACGAGTGGAAGTATGTCGCCAATGTAGAAACAAATTTAGATCCAAAATTACCTTTAGTTCCTTGCTTTGTTAATGATTTTAATCAGGTCATCTTGAATTTGATTGTTAATGCGGCTCATGCCATTCAAGAGGTTCAAAAAGAGACAGGTGAGAATGGAACCATTACGGTTACCACTAAAACAGAAGCAGATTTTTGTGGGATCTACATTAAAGATACCGGAACTGGAATTCCCGAAGAAAGCCAGGATAAAATTTTTGATCCATTTTTTACGACTAAAGAAGTTGGGAAAGGAACCGGTCAGGGTTTAGCTTTAGCTCACACAATGATCGTCAAAAAACATAAGGGAACTATTAATTTCGTAACTGAAATGGGAAAGGGGACAACCTTTAAAATTAGACTTCCCCTTAATCAAAATAATTCAGAGTAATCGAGATATTTCAGACCGAATTTATGAAAAATCAAATTTTATTTGTAGACGACGAGACTCATATATTGGATGGATTGAAAAGGCTTATCAGCGACCAAAGGAAAGTCTGGGATATGGCTTTTGCCGTTGGAGTAGATGAAGCTCTAAGTAAAATCAATGAAATCGAGTTTGACGTTATAGTATCCGATATAACTATGCCAGGGAAAGACAGGTTTTATTTATTAAAAACTGTAAGAGAAAATGCGGAAACTAGAGATATTCCTGTAGTTATTTTAACCGGTTTAAATGATACAGAAACCAAAAGAAGGGCATTGGATAATGGAGCGACTGATTTATTAAATAAACCTGTAGAGCGTGAAGAGCTTCTTGCGAGGATAAGAAATTCAATCCGATTGAAATCTTATTTGGATCAGGTTAAATCTCAGAATGAAAAATTAGAAAAAATGGTTAAAGAACGGACAAAAGATTTAATGAAGTCAAGGTTAGACCTGATTCTAAGGATGGGACAAATTTGTGAGTATAGAAATAGAGATATGGGGAGCCATGGAATTAAAGTGGCTTGCTATTCAAGAATAATTGCGGAAAACCTTGGTTTAGAAAAGGGGTTGGTGGACAAAATTTTTTTAGCGACGCCTTTGCACGATATAGGTTTAATCAAAGTTCCTGATAGTATCTTATTGAAAAAAGAAATTCTAACTTTTGAAGAATGGGATTTGTTAAGAGAGCATAGTAAGTTAGGCGAAGAAATAATTGCAAAAAAAATCAAAGGAATCAGTTCTTTTTATTCTATAGGAGTTTTAGGAGTGGAATATAATTTTGATCCCAAATCAAATCCACTTTTATCTACAGCTTCTAAAATTGCTTTGACTCATCATGAATGGTGGAATGGAAAGAGGTATCCAATGGGGTTATCAAAAACACAGATACCCCTTGAATCTAGAATAGTGGCTTTAATGCATATGACGAATTAACCTCGAAAAGGCCTTACCGAGCGGTTGTTTCGAAAGAAGAAGCGCTAGAAAGGATTAGAAAAAATATTGGCCTTCAATTTGATCCAGAAATTTATGCAGGGTTTGACAAGTCAATAGGTCAATTGAGTTCAATAAAGAAAAAATTTTTGGAAGAAGATAAAAGTGAGGTAAATTACGATGGATAAAAAAATAAAAATTTTGTTTGTCGACGACGAAATGTCCTTACTACAATCTTTAAAACGTATGGTAAGGCCGATGAGAAAAGAATGGGATGTTGATTTTGCTAATAGCGGTAAAGAAGCTCTTGAGAAATGTTCAATAGTTAGTTTTGATCTTGTAATTAGCGATATGCGGATGCCATTAATGGATGGAGCGGAATTATTAAATAAAATAAAAGATCTATATCCGGATACGATAAGGTTTATCCTCTCTGGACAAACAGAAAGAGAGGCGTTTTTTAGAGCTGTTGGCGCTATGCATCAGTTTTTGTCAAAGCCCTGCAGGTTTCAAGATTTAAAGTTATCCATAAACAAGGCAATTTCGTTAAAAAAATTATTATCAAACTCGGAATTGAAAAAATTGATTCAGCAGATTGATACTATTCCGACTCTTCCAGATCTATACTGTGAATTGATGGAGACTTTAAAAACTAACGATTCTTTGGAGAATGTCGCCGAAATTGTATCTAAAGACGTTGGAATGACCGCAAAGATTCTCCAGGTAGCTAATTCTCCCTTTTTTGGCGTATCAGATAAAATTGATGAGGTACCTCAAGGTATGCAGATTTTAGAGTTGGATATGATTCAAACTTTGGTTTTATCGTATCAAATTTTTTCAAAGTTTGATCAAGAGACTTTGAAAAAATTTGATTTGGAAAAAGTTTGGGGACATGGCTTATTGGTGGGGCAAAGAGCTTTAGCAATCGCCCAATCTGAAAAACTATCTCAAGAAATGGAAAATAGTTGTTTCACGGCAGGGTTGCTCCATGAACTGGGAATTTTGGTAATGGCTTCAAATCTTCCCGCTGAATATGAAAAGACGTTAGAACTAGAAAAAGCTGGAGCGAACCGGATTGAAGCGGAGCAAGAAACTTTTGGGGGAACTCATCTGGAAGTTGGAGCTTATCTCGCTGCATTGTGGGGGTTGTCAAATCCTGTTGTAGAAGCAATCGCTTATTTTGCTTATCCTTCAAAATGTGTTGAAAGCAAAGTATCTCCTTTAACCTTTATCCATGTTGCAAAATATTTAGAAAAAATATTGAGTAATCCAGAATCTGATATGAACGGAATAGCGTTGGATGAAACTTATTTGAAAAAACTGAATTTGTATGACCGATTGAGCCAGTGGAAGGCGCTAAAAATTTAGACAACAAACGTTCAGTAACTTAGATGGCGCTAAAAAATAGCGAGGTTTTGATGCAAGACAAAATTATTTTCGTTGACGATGAAAAAGAAGCTGGAATGGGCTTTAAGCGGATTTTACATCGGGAGAAATACGAAATTGAATATTGCGAATCGGGGAAAAAGGCTCTTACGCAAATTTCTTCAGATCTTTCAGGTGTTGTTATTACGGATATTATGATGCCGGAGATGGACGGTCTAACTTTGATGAATAAAATTCAAGAAATCGACTCTGAACTTCCGGTGATATTAATAACTGGAAAGGGAAATATTCCAATGGCTGTTAAAGCGATACAAGATGGCGCATATGATTTTATAGAAAAACCCTTTGAGCGGGAAGTATTGCAAAAAACTATTTCTAAAGCCTTAGAAAAACGCCGTTTGGTATTGGAAGTTAGAAATTTAAGGCAAGAAAATAAAAGTCTAAAGGAATCGGAATTTCACTTGATAGGAAAGTCTCCAACTATGGCCCGTTTGAATAAGGTAATAGAAAATATAGCCGATTCAGAAGCAAATGTTTTAATAGAAGGAGAGACTGGAACTGGCAAAGACTTAATTGCGAGAATTTTGCATGAAAGGAGTAAAAGAAGAAAAAAAAATTTTGTAGCCATTAACTGTGGAGCTATTCCTGAAACAATTATTGAGAGCGAATTATTTGGTCATGAAGAAGGAGCTTTTACTGGAGCGAATAAGCGTCGAGTAGGAAAGTTTGAATACGCTAATGGAGGAACGGTTTTTCTTGATGAAATAGAAAGCATGCCATTACATCTTCAAGTAAAACTACTAAGGGTTATTCAAGAAAGAGAAATTGAGAGATTAGGATCAAATAATCCAATTTCAATCGACATTCGAATTATTGCGGCTACTAAAATAGATTTAAAACAAGCTAGCGCCCAAAATAAGTTTCGTATGGATTTATATTACCGCCTTAATGTCATTCAAGTTTCATTACCTCCGCTAAGGCATAGGTTGGAAGATATTCCTTATTTGTTTCAACATTTTGTTTTACAGGCTTGTTCTCAATATGATTTACCCGTTCCGGAACCATCTCCAGATTTAATGAGAGATTTATTAAGTAGAGATTGGGAAGGTAATGTCAGGGAATTGAAAAACGAAGCTGAAAAATATGTTTTGGGATTAAATTTAGAAATTCCCGGTTTTTATAAACAATCTAATGAAAGACAATCGGATAAAGTGGAAGAAAATAATAATACTCCGCTTTCGGAACAAATTTTCTTGATTGAGAAATCAATTATTGAACAAGAATTGTCGAAGAAAAACGGCAATGTAAAAAGTACGTATGAAGCCCTTGGTATTAATAGGAAAACTTTTTACGATAAGATTAAAAAATTCAGAATTAACCAAGCTGACTTTAAATAAATATTATTCTTAATTTGTCATAGCGGATTGGGCTTTGATCATGAATGAAAAGATATTGTTTGTGGACGACGATCCTAATATTCTCAGCGGTTATAAAAGAAAGTTGCGAAAGCAATATAAGGTGGAAACCGCTCTAGGTCCTGAAGCAGGCTTAGAAGAGATTGCAAAAAACGATCAATATGCGATTGTGATTTCGGATTTTAGAATGCCGAATATGAATGGGGTCGAATTTTTAACAAAAGTCAAAGAAATTTCTCCAGAAACTGTGCGGATTATGTTGACTGGACAAGCCGAGCAAAATACGGCAGTCGAGGCTGTAAATGAAGGGAATATTTTTAGGTTTTTGACCAAGCCCTGTCCAGATGAACTGATGTGCAAATCTCTTAATGCAGGTATGGAGCAATATCGTTTGATTATGGCCGAAAAGGAATTGTTGGAAAAAACTTTAAAAGGAAGCGTAGATATTCTTACGGAGATATTGTCTTTGTTTCACCCCGATTTATTTGGACGAACGATGAGATTAAGAGAGCTTATCCAAAGCCTGGCCTCTTTTCTAAAAATTCAAACTTTCTGGGATATTGAGATAGCGTCAATGTTATCTCCTATTGGATGTGTTGGGATTCCTCCTGAAATAATATCAAAAATACAAAACGAGCAGGAGCTTAACGATGATGAAAAAGAGATGGTTTCTTTGATTCCAGAAATTGGAGCTCATTTGTTGGCTAATATACCTAGATTTAAACCCATTTCTAGAATAATTTTTTATCAAAACAAACGTTTTGACGGCTCAGGTTTTCCAAAAGATTCGGTTAAGGGAAGCAAGATTCCTTTAGGCGCCAGGATATTAAAACCGTTATCAGATTTATTAGAATTAGAAAGTACCGGTATTACGCGCAATCAAGCGATTTCTGAACTTGAAAAAAGATCAGGTTGGTATGATTCTAATGTGTTGGAAAAGATTAAGGCCTGTTTTTGGAAGGATTTTTCCGAAGACGATCCAGAATCAATTCCTATTATCCCGATAAAATTAGAAGAACTTCAGGTTAGCGATATATTGATGGCGGATATAGAAACCTCCGATGGAAATTTATTGCTTTCGGCTGGCCAAAAGATTTCTCCTGTCCACATTCAGCGACTCAGGAATTATGAAAAATTGGGCGGCATAAAAGCGCCGATTCTAATCAGGGGTAAAATAGAAATTAAAGAAGAAGTTGATGATAAATGAATTAATTCTTATTATTTTTTTGTATTGCAATACTTTATAAATTAATAATCGATCATTAGACTAAATTATTTTATAATCGGAAATGTGAAAACTTGTTTAATGAGGATCTTTAATTCCCCCCATATTATTAACGTATAGCTTTTTGATTTTTGGGTTAGTTTGGAAATGCCATGAAAGATTATAAGAACTTCATGAAATCTCAATTGGAATTTATTCTGCGTATGGGACAGATTAATGAATATCAAGAAAGGGATATGGGAGGACATGGAATTAAAGTCGCTTGTTATTCAAAAATTATTGGCGAATCTTTAGGTCTTGATAAGGATGTTATAGAAGGTATTTTTGTAACGACTCCCTTGCATGATATTGGTTTAATCAAAGTTCCCAATAACGTTTTATTGAAAAAAGAGATTTTAACTTTTGAAGAATGGGATTTGCTAAGGGAACATTGCAGGACCGGAGAGGAAATCATTTCCAAAAAAATAGTGGGAATTCGCTTATTTTATGATTTAGGTGGTTTTGATTTTGATCCCCGTTATAACCCTGAAACAGATCCTTTCCTAATGTTGGCGTCGAAAATTGCCTTAACTCACCACGAATGGTGGAATGGAAAAGGTTATCCAAATGGATTATCAAAAGAACAAATACCTTTTGAGTCCAGACTAGTCTCTTTAGCCGACGCCTATGATGAGTTGACTTCTAAACGTCCTTATAGAGACGAAATTCCTGAAGAAGAAGCTTTAGAAAAGATTAAAAAAAGTGTTGGTATTCAATTTGACCCAGATATGTATGAAGGCTTCGAAAAATCGATTCCAATATTAAACTCTCTTCGAAAGAAATTTTTAGAAAACGAGCAAAGCGACAGCGAAAAATAAAAAAACGTTTTACTTTATGAGATTGGAGGTATTGTACTTGCGACTAGAATTAGCCTGTTCTCTAACTTTTAGAAAAAGCAAAAACTATTTTTTTTCATTTAAAGAAATCTGAGTCTTCTTTGATTTAATTAAATAATTTTTAAAATCTTTTAGTCCTTCCGGATAATTCTCGTTAGCGAATGATTTTTCCCCTGGAAGTTCATATCTTTTCGAAAACTCTGATAGTCTCTTTGCTGTTCTTAATTCATATTCTGATAATAAATATCGAGTTTCCAGTTTTGTAAAGTTTTTTAATGGCGGTATTTGATTAAGTCGATGATGAAAAAGATTTAAAAACGATTCATCGGTCTGCCATTTAAACGGAGGCAATAGGGCGGTAGAGCTAAATTCCAATAAAGGATTATCGTCAGTTATTATTGGAGTGTTTTTTAGATACGTTTTTAGATGATCTCCATCGGAAATAAAAAAATCTAAAAAATCCACAAATGAATTTAAACCGATTTCTACAGCGTTATTTTTTAATTTGGGATTTCGTATGATAGATTCAATTCTATTTTTATCGATAACTGCGGGGTGGGAGCCGCCGATAAGCAAAATAATACGAGTATGAAAGCTGTTCCAGACAGAGCTAAAGGGGAAAGTTTTTTGAAACGTTTTTACAATTGATTTTGCGTCTTCGGGGCCGACAAGGTGTAGTGGTAACCATTGCATTATTAGGCCATTTTCATTTAGACGCTTAGCGGCAAATTCATAAAATTCTTTGGAGTATAAATTGGTTACTCCTGATTGAACTGGAGACATGGGCTCCAGAGTGATTATGTCGTATGAATTTTTTGTGGATTGGATAAAACGTCTTCCATCTTGAAAAATTAAATTTACATTTGGTTTTTCATAAACTTTGTGGTTCCATCGCTCGAACCAATGGGAAAAATTTAAGACGTTGCGATCCAGTTCGACCATGTCAATATTGACATGGGGAAAGTCGGCAAGCGCTCCAAGTGTCGTTCCTGTTCCCAATCCTATGACTAATGCTCTTTGAGGATTGGGGTGTAGAGCCATTGGTAAAAAACCCATGGCTTGCATATAGCCGCTTCCACCTCTTGGTGAAGCCGCAGTCGCCGCGCTAAAACCGTCAATATATAAAGATCGAGCTCCGCTTCTTTTGTTTTCAATTACGCTGATAGTTGAAAAATTGCCTTCTTCATAATCCAATAGCTTAATTTGATCCTTTGATAAATTGATTTCAATACGCGCAAAGTTTTTCTTTCCTATTTGGTCGATTGAAATCAAAGGGCCAGAGAAATGATATAAGGAAAAGAGGAGCGCAATGCAAAAGACCATATTTAAGAAAAATGAATAGAATTGAAGTCTCTTATATAGTCCCAAACAAATAAAACCAATTAGTATAAGTCCTGAGTAAATTAAAAAAAGCGAAAGCCTAATGCCGAAGAATGGAATTAATATAAATGGCGTGATAATGGTTCCTAAAACTCCTCCTAAGGTATTTATTGTGTAACTTCCGCCAAGGGTTTTTTTGATTGTTTCGAATATATTCAGATTAATATGATTAGCAATGGGAAATAGAAGCCCGAAACCAAAGGTTGGAATGAATAAAATACCAAAGGCGAAAACCGAATGAGTAAATAGATTCAAATAGGGAGTTGAATTTAATCCATAAAATATCTTGTCTGCTTTTTGAGTCCACGTCATGAAGTTGTCAAAAACGGGTAACATTCCTATGCAAATTAAACCTATTGCTATTTCAGTAAGGATAAAAATTAGTATGTAGTTTTTACTTCGAAATATTTTATCAGCCATTAAGCTGCCTAAGGCGATGCTGAATAGAAAAGTCGCTAAAATAATCGCGAACGAATGTAAGGCGCTCCCCATTGGGAAGACAAGGGAGCGTGTCCATAATATTTCACTACCTAATGAAGCCATCCCTGAGTAGATAAACAGAAATACAATAAAGAGGTTAAGCGCCTTATTTAGTCGTTTTAATTTTTTGCGTGTTTTTTTATTTTTCTTGGGAGGAGAGTAGTTTTTTTCTAGGTCTTGTGGAGAAATAGAAAAACAGGAAATTAGAATTATAAAATTAACAGTTATTGCAATGGCGATAGTATTATTAACCCCAAAATATTTGATGCCAATGAACTGAGTAAATAGACAACCAAACATAGCGCCAAAAGTATTGAAGCTATAGACTTTTGAGACAGCGAGAAAAACTTTATCTTCATTTTTTTGTGAAGCCCAAGTTCCAATAATGGGTAGAGTCGTTCCCATTAGGAAAGTCGCTGGTAGCATTAATACGGCGCAAATAGAAAACTCTAAAAATTGTTGGGTCGTATTTATTTCTATCACGCCCCATTCATAAAACCAACTGCGTAATAGATTAAGAGCATGAGGAAAAATGAGAGCGTATAAGCCGATTAACGCTTCAGCTAATGCGTATACCCTAATTAAGTTAAGCTTTTCGCTGGGATCAAACCTGTTTAAAACTATCGGGGCTCCCCAAGCTCCCAAAGCTAATCCAATCATGAAAGCGCAAAGTACGGCGCTGATAGCGTATAAAGTGTTTCCAAAAATTAAAGTTAACTCACGTGTCCAAATTAGTTCGTAAGTTAAACTAGTAGCCCCTGAAAGGAATAAACAAAAGTAAATTACAAAATTATTCAGCTTTAGATTTGAGTCTTTTCTACTGCCGTCAAAGAAATAATTCGGTGTTTTATGTAACAAAGCCATCATTAAATCTAGGAAAAGATCGTTTTAAGACGCAAAAACCCAAAATAATGATGATCTTGGACCGAGATTTATTCTGATAATTTGAAAATAATTCCAGATGAGGCGTGAGAGGATAAAAAAAGACATGAAGAACAAGAAGATGATAGGAACTCAATTTCGTTTGCTTAACTCTAAATCTATAACGCAATTAATTTCTTTAAGAATTAAGTCCAGGGATACATTATGCATCTGAGCGGTTTGCTCAACTGTCTCAATGGCTTGTCCTGGACAGGCAAAGCAACCTTCTCCATAGTGTTTTTCGAAAACGGCTTTCGTATCTGCATAGGTTTTTATTAAGCTACCAACCATTACGGATTTGTCGCAATGTTCTCCCCATGAAATTTTTTTGCTTTCATGAATTTTGGAGGCTGAAGTTGTTGGAGGCAGACTTTGGGAATCCAAGGACCGATTAAGTTTTTCTAAAAATGGAATTAATGGTACGCCGTGTTTTTCACAAGCTTTTTCAAGCGAGATTACTTTAGCAAAAGTTTCTCGCGCTACCGGATTTGATAAAGTTTTAAATCCATTTTCAATGAAAATGGGAAGCGTATTCGGAAATAGAGATAATATGGCGCCGACTTTCATGTCGCCAGTTATTTTATTTGGAATGTTGGTTTCATTATTTGGTATTAAAGCTCCGTATAAGTTGTAAACCATTATGAAAAGACCAGCTCCAGTGGTTATAGAAAATAGGATAAATAGAACATGGACCAATCCTGATTTCCAAAGTCCTCCAAAGGGATAAATTGTTATTAGTCCAAGTAAGCCAATGTTATGCAGAAAGAAATGGTATTTTACCCCGGCAGGCCAAGGTAGAGGGCGGGCGTTAAAGCGTGGGATAACATGATACGCGACGCTAGCGATCATCATTGTCATAAAACCAAGCAGATTCAGGTGGATATGAGCAAATCGTAATTTGCCAACCCAATTGGGAATGCCTCCCATAGAAATGCCTAAAATGACCCCAATAATCAAGTAGGTTAAAGCCGCTTTTGCGAAAAGTTTAGCGTATCGTTCCATTAAAACTTTTCCAAGGTTAAGAAATTAAACTAATTAGCGTATAGCTCGTTTCTTAATAATTCTCCTTTTAAATATAACTTTGCTCTGGATAGCCGTGACATAACGGTTCCTATTGGTATGTCCAATTTTTCGGCGATTTCCCTGTAGGAAAGGTTTTGGTAGTAAAAGAGTTTAATTAATATTTTTAATCTTTCTTCCAAGCCCTCAATAATGAATTTCAATTCGCGAATTATTTCTTCCGCTAAAATCTCTTTTTCAGGAAATTTATTAGTAACTAATTTATCTACAAAGCTTGCGATTTCTCGATTATCTATTCTCTTGCTTCTAAGAATTTCTTTAAGAAATAAGTTTTTAAGAATAGCCAAAAGCCAATATTTGCATTTTTCTTGATCTCGTAACTGACAAAAGTTTTTAATTCCATAAAGGATCGTTTCTTGTACTAGATCTTCGGCGAAGTCTACATCTCTGCAAAGTTGTAAGGCTCGGTTAAAGATAGATTTTCTATGTGGAAGGATAATGGATTCAATTGTATTAGTTGCAAAACGATCAGATGTTTGCGATAGAGGTTTTAGCGATACAGTTTCCCTTTCCATTTTCCTTTCCTTTCATCCCTATGCATCCCCGAATTTTCTTAAAAGAAGAGATACGTTAGTAATTAAAATCCTTTTGCGAAATTATTAAACTCTCGACAGTTCTAAAAAGTTTTTCTGAATTAATTGGTTTTAATAGATAATCTTTTATGTTTTTTTTCAAAAACGGCCCAGTTTGGTCTTTTTGAAAAGAATCAATCATAATGACTATGGGAATACCAGGGGCTTCGTATTGAAGCTGACCTAATTCCAAAATATCTTCTTCCCTATCTAAACTGAGACCGTAAAACATCAAATTGACTTCGATTAAATTATTTTTTATCTTTAAACTTTTAATGGCTTCCAAACAGTTGGCAGCTTTTAGACAAACCAGATTAATTTTTGTTAGCAGCCGTTCTATTTCGTTTCGAATATCCAAATCTTCATCAACAATTAAAACTTTTTGGTTTTTTTTATATGAAGTAACCATCGATTCGATTTAAATTTCGAGTCGTAAAAAAGGTCTACTAGATCACCTTTTATTAATAACTAAAGCAGAAGCCATACCAAAAACCGTTGATACAACTATTTTATTTAACTTGTTGAAAATACTAGGGTTTTTCTTGATGGGTGGAAAGTGAGGAGATTAAAACCCGAATTGTTTTTTAAATTTTTTTTAAAAAAATTTAGATAAATTAAAATTTTTAAAAAAAATTAAACTTGTGATGTGAAATTAAAAAGATGCAGGAGTGGCAATTTGAAGAAAAAAAAGTTATTGAGGTTTTTTTAAACCTAATTTCTTGATGCGATAGGCAAGGTTCGCAGGTGGGATTCCCAGTAATTCTCCAGCTCCTCTGGGTCCAAATACTTTCCAATTCGTTTTTTCTAAGGTGGAAAGCAGAGTGGTTTTATCTAAACTTTTCACATCTTTTTTGGGGAGTGAATTATCTTTCGCATCAAAGGTAGTTTCTATTTTATTTTTGGGAGTGTTTGGTTCTTTTGTTTGAGGAAAGTTAAATTGCAAAGATCCGCTAGTATGAATGAGAACCGCGCGTTGAATTACGCTTTGTAATTCTCTAATATTTCCAGGCCAATCGTAATTTTCCAACTGTTGGATATTCTGCTCAGTAATTTGGGGGAGTTGAATTTTAAATTGGTTGCAAGTCTCATTTATGAAATATTCCGCTAATAGCTTAATATCTCCTATTCGTTCTCTTAATGGAGGCGCGTAGATTGGAATAACGTTTAAGCGATAGAAAAGATCTTCTCTAAAGTTACCTTTTTTAACTTCTTCAAGTAAATTGCGATTTGTAGCGGCTACAATTCGGACGTTAATTTCCTTCGTAATATCGTCTCCAACTTGCTCGAATTGGCCTTCTTGAAGAACTCGGAGTAATTTAACTTGCAAGTCTAATGGAATTTCTCCCACTTCGTCTAAGAAGAGGGTTCCTTCGTCGGCTAATTGAAATCTTCCAATTCGGTCTTTAATCGCTCCAGTAAAGGATCCTTTTTTATGCCCAAAGAATTCGCTCTCAAAAAGAGAGTTTGGTATTGCTCCACAGTTAACTTTTATTATGGGCCTATGGTTTCTTAAACTTCGCTGATGTATTTCTTTTGCGAATAACTCTTTCCCAGAACCAGTTTCCCCCTGGATTAGAACTGTTACGTCTTTTTTTGCAATAGAGTTTATCTGGTCTAAAGTATTTTTAAGGGCTTGGCTTTTGCCTATAATATTTCCTGAAAACTGATCGTTTTTATATTCTTCTATAAAAAATTCATTTTCAGCTTTTAGTTTTTGACGTAGTTTGTCGAGTTCTGAGTAAAGTTTTTTTAGTTCGATGTGGGCGCTTTCTAATTCTTCTCGTTTTTTCTTTTCGGCCCAATATAATGAAGAAAATTCTTCGGCATATTTAATGGCTTGAATTTCGGATATCTCTGTCGGATCTCTAGTAGTTTCTTTTTTTTTATCCACTGGAGGTAACGCTAAAATTAAATAAGTAGTTTTTCTACTTTCTGGATTAATTCAGTTGGGCTAAAAGGCTTAACAATGTACTCATTTGCTCCCGCTTCAAAACCCTGATCAATGTCCGATTCTTGTCCTTTAGCGGTTAGAAATACAACGGGAATTTTTTGAGTATTCTGACCTCTTTTTAAAATCCGAGTGGCTTCTAAGCCGTCATATTTACCTGGCATCATCAAGTCCATAAGAATTAAATCTGGTTTTTCTGACGCGGCTAGTTTGATGGCATCTTCGCCTGAACTAGCTTCAATTATGTTATAAGCATTGTTTCCCTTAAAAGTCGCAAGAACCAACATTCGCAGTCTTTCGTGGTCGTCCACAATTAAAATTTTTTTAGTCGTTTCCATTAGGTTATGATTTGCGCCGGCTAAAATTATTTTGGGATTGTAAAATAGATCGTTGTTCCTTTAGATAATTCCGTTTCGATCCAAATTTTACCGCAATGCGCCTCTAAAATATATTTAACTATTGTCATTCCCAGCCCTGTGCCTTGAATAGCGGTATTAGAAGAGTCTGCCCGATAAAATTTATCAAAAATTTTTTCGACTTGATCTGCCGACATGCCAAGTCCTTGATCTTGAATAGAAATTTGTATTTCTTTGCTTAATACTTTTACTTTAGTTTTTATTTCGCCTCCATCTGGCGAGTATTTAATTGCGTTGGAATATAAATTTTTAAAGACTCCTTCCATTTTTTCTTTATCGATTGGCCAGATAATTTCTTCTTCCGTTGATTCTAAGTAAAATGAATGGTCGGTAGATTGTTCTTTAAAAAGCGTTATCATGGATTGAATTGTTTCTATTATATTACAAGGGGCTTTGTTTAGAATAAATCCTAGACCAGATTCGATTTTAGAAATATCTAAAAGGTCGCTTACTAAATTCGTCAAATGTTCGGATTCTTCATGAATAAACGTTAAGTAGTTAGCTTTATCTTCAGGGGCTAAATTATCTCTTTTTAATAAAATTTCGGAGAATCCTTTTATAGATGTTAAAGGCGTTTGAAATTCATGAGCGGCAGTTGAAATAAATTCGGTTTTCATCCTGCCAACTTCCCTTTCTTTTGTAACGTCATTCATTATAGTGACATTTCCTAACTTTGAACCTTCAGAGTCCTTTATTTTTGAAGTTCTAGCTTGAATAATCGTTTGATTTTTGCTTGAAGCTTTAGCTATTTCAAAATCGAACTTAAAATCGTTCGCTGCATGAGAAATTGCAATTTGAAATTTCTTTAAAATATCTTCTTGTTTGATAACTCGTTCAATGGGTTCGTTTATTACGTCATTTGGTTTTTTGTTGAAAAGATCTTGCGCTGCTTTGTTCATCATGATGACCCGATTATGATTATCCGTAACGATTAAAGCATCGCCAATTGACTTTAAAATTGCGTCGATTTGGTTTTTTGCGGCCTTTGTTTCTACGATATATTTTTGTAAATCTCCTGTTCTATTACGAACCATTTGTTCCAGGTTGTTAGCATATTCTTCTAATTGTTTCCTTGCATGGTTTCTTTCTGATATATCGCGGATAATACCCAAGAAAACCCTTGCCCCATGCCAATTCATCTCGCTAATCGCCAAGTCCATGTCAAAAATTGTCTTGTCTTTTCGAAGTCCAACAACTTCGCGCCCAATACCGATTATATGAGCTATACCGGTTTCTTTGTACTTTTGCATGTAACTGTCGTGTTCGCTTTTATAAGGTTCAGGCATTAAAATATTAACGTTTTGTTTTAGAGCTTCATTCATGGAGTAGCCAAATAAACGTTCGGCGGCTGGGTTGAATAGTTGGATAATTCCATCTTCATCGATAACGATGATGGTATCGACGGCTGTATTCACTACTGCATCTAATCGATTCTCGCTTTCTTTTATTTTTTCTTCTGCGCGTTTTCTTTCAGCTATTTCAAGTTCAAGAGACTTATTAATTTCGGAAACTTTTTTCGAATGTTTTAAAACTTCATCTCGGTTGCGTTCTAACTCTTCGGTAAAATGGATTAGTTTTTCTTCTGCATCCTTTCTACGAATTGCCCAAGATAAAGCATGGCATATTGATTCAACAAAATTGATTTCGTCTTGAGTATAAACTTTAGGGATTAGGCTATGCGCTCCTAAAATTCCAAAAGAGTTTTTTTTACCAGGAATAATGCAAGTAATTCCACTTAGTATATTTCTTTTTTTTAAAAAGGGAGTTTGTGAAAACCGAGGGTCCTCGCTGAAGTTTTCAACTAATACGGGGCCGGTGGAATTCAGAGTTTGAGCTGCTTGAGGAAAATCCTCTTGGTTTATTATTACTGTTCCCACTATTTCGCCCCAGCCTACTCCAGACCGCATTAAAAAACCTTCGCTTCCGTGAAGAAACTCTAATACTTCTCCATATTCTACTTCAAGCGTTTCCGTCATCAGGTTAACGGCTCTATCCATTAGACTCAGCGGCTCTAATCCTTCTAATGCGGACCTGCTGAATTGAATAATTATTTCCTGATATAAATATTTTCTACTGATAGAGTCTTTCATCTTTTTAACTTTGAGTAATTTGAAAAAAGTAAAATTTCTATAGCTTAAAAAATCTAAAAATATTCTAACAGTAAAAAGGGAATAAAAGTGGAACACTTTATATCAAATATAAAGTAAGTAGTTTAAATCCAATAACGATAATAATCATGGAAGAAATTAACTCTAAAATATTAAGCCGACGAGAATTTATAAACTCTTTTATGGGCGCCAGTATTTTAGCGAGCTTAGGATTATTTTTCTCTTATTTTTTGAGGTTTTTATTTCCTCCTGTAAGACATAAAAATTATCGCAAGTTGTATGTGACTCAGAAAGAAAATCTACCTGAAGGAAGCAGCTTAAAGATAAAAGATCTTAAAGGGCAGAGCGTTAATATTATCAATACAGGACGCGAATTTATCGCTTTGTCTACAAAATGCAGTCACCTGGGTTGTAAGGTGGTTTGGAAAAATCAAGAAAAGAAATTTTTTTGTCCTTGTCATGACGGTTATTTTAACGCCGATGGTAGCGTATTAAGCGGTCCCCCTCCAGCTTCTTTACCTTCCTACAAGATTGAAGTTGTTAACGACTCTATTTTTATTTATGTAGACGAGGTGAGCTTTGGAGGCGCTTAATTTTCAAAAAATAGCAAGTTGGTTTAAAGAACGTTTTCCTATAGATGTTGAGGGATTAAAAACTCTAACTAACGAACCCGTGCCAAATCATCTTCGCCATTGGTGGTTTGCGTTAGGCGGAACTCCGGCAATTTTATTTGTAATTCAAATAATAACGGGCAGCCTCTTGCTTTTTTATTATGTTCCAACCCCCGAAGGAGCTTATGAAAGCGTTTTTAAAATAACAAACGAAGTTAAGTTTGGATGGTATATCCGAAGCGTCCACAAGTGGGCGTCGGAACTTATGATAGTAACCGTTATGTTGCATATGTCGAGAGTTTACTTTACGGGAGCCTTTAGGAAACCTCGCGAAGTAAATTGGATGATAGGCGTTGTTATACTTTTTGTGACTCTGGGCTTGGGGTTTTCCGGTTACTCATTGATTTATGACCAACTTTCTTATTGGGCTGCGATGGTTGGAACTGAGATTGCCCAAAGCGCTCCTTTGATTGGAGGATTGGCGGCAGATTTTATTAGAGGGGGAGCTGAAGTTTCGGGCAATACTTTGACTCGATTTTATATTTTTCATGTAGTTATCCTACCTGCAATGCTAGCTTTATTAGTGGCTGCGCACATATTAATTGTCCGCTTGCATGGAGTTACGGAATTTGAGTTCGAAGAAGAAAAGAAATTAAAGCGGAAAACCTTTCCTTTATTTCCAGATCACTTTTTGACTGAATGCATAATTGGTTTTTTAATTTTATATTTATTAACCATTATGGCGATTTTATTTCCAGCAGGTTTAGGAGAACCGGCAAATCCATTAATTACTCCTGAACATATTAAGCCAGAGTGGTATTTTTTCGCGTCCTTTCGCTGGTTAAAGCTAACTAATATTTATATAGGAATTTTGGGGCAGATATTTTTTGTCGGAGTCCTGATTGTTTGGCCGTTTATTGATCAAATCCTAGAAAAAAAGTTTCCAAGAAATGAAATGAGCATTTGGATTGGTTTTCTAGGATTTTCCTTTTACTTAATTCTTACAGTATGGGAAGCCTTAGTTTAAATTATTTTTTAAATAAAGGTGGTTTATGTCTTTGAATGCAAAAAAGCTAGTCATAGCTGTCATTGGTATTTTTTTCTTAGGCGCTTTATTGGTAGTGGGCGCAATCGAAAGCAACAAGAGGATAGTTGGGAAAAAAGCTTTTATAAAAGTCGCTATGAATAGTAAAAAGTGCGTTGATTGTCACACGACAAAAAGTCCTTCTTTAGTGGAGCAATGGAAAGATAGCAAACATGCGCTAAGAGGGGTAGGTTGTATGGAGTGTCATAAAGCCGAAAAAAGCGATCCCGATGCATGGCAACACGAAGGCTCGTCTATTGCGGTAATTGTTTCGCCAAAAGATTGCGCTAAATGCCATGTTAAAGAAAACCAACAGTTCCAGGCTTCCCATCATGCCGATGGGGGTAAAATATTAGGTTCGTTAGATAACGTTTTAGCGGAAGTTGTTGAAGGGGACACCCATGGGTTGTCGCTCAATGGCCAATCTTCTGCCGCTATTAACGGTTGTTGGCAATGCCATGGGTCAATTGTAAAGATTATGGAAGACGGGCGCCCAGATCCGTCGACTTGGCCGAATACTGGAATTGGTCGGATTAACCCTGACGGAAGCAAAGGATCATGTTCCGCTTGTCATTCCAGACATAATTTTTCCGCAAGAGTCGCCAGGCATCCTGATAATTGTGGGAAATGTCATTTAGGACCGGATCATCCACAAAAAGAAATTTACGAGGAATCCAAACACGGTATAGCTTTTAAAGCGTTTCAAGAGTATATGAATATAGACGCTCAACCCTGGCGTGTAGGGATTGAATACACGGCGGCTCCAACCTGTGCGACCTGTCATATGAGCGCTACAGAAGAGCAACCAGTTACACATGATGTGGGCATGAGAATTTCATGGAATTTGCGTCCTCCAGTTTCCGAAAAGATAGACGCTAAAGCGGTAAAAATGGGAGAAGCTGTCGTTTCATGGGAAGAACGTAGAAAGAACATGAAAAATGTTTGCGAGAAGTGTCACTCAGAAAGTTATGTTAATGGGTTTTACGCGCAGTTTGATAGCGCGATTAACCTATATAATGGTAAATATGGAAAACCAGCGACTAAAATTTATAAGATGATGAAGTCGGGGGGAATATTAACCGCTACAAACTTTGACGAAGAATTGGAATGGACTTATTTTTACCTTTGGCATCATGAAGGAAGAAGAGCCAGGCATGGAGCCGCTATGATGGCGCCAGATTATACGCAGTGGCATGGTTTTTTTGAATTGGCAGAAAGGTTTTATATGGAATTTGTTCCACAAGTTAGAGAAGCATGCGAAAAAGCAGAACATCAAGATAGAAAAGTTGTAGAAACGGCATCATTGGTTTTAAAGGAATTAGATGTTATTTTAAATAGAGATGAGCATAAGTGGTTTCTTGGAAAAATGTCGGAGGAAGAACAATCTAGGCGGAAAGCTGCCGCCGCAGAGTTTAAAAAGCGGTACGCTCAAAACTAACCAGTGTTTTTTCTCTAATCATATTTATTTGATAGGATATTTATATATGAACGATATTCGAGAATATATGGCTGAGTCCATTCTAAGCGTCGAAAGCTCCTCCAGCTTATTAGACGCCGCTGATTATATGCATGAGAATAAAGTCCATGCATTGTTGGTTGAAGAAGGCGGAGAATATATAGGCGTTGTAACCGACGACGATTTTAGTTGGAAAGTAATTTCTGCCCAATTAGACCCAAAAGAAGCAAAAGTATCCCAAGTTATGAATTTCCCATTAATATCGGTAGACGTAGAAACGGGTATGAAAGCCGCTTCTGAAGTTATGCTTGAGAAAAATGTTCGTCACCTTGCAGTGACTGAAATGGGTAAAGTTGCGGGAATTTTATCTGTTAAAGACTTTTCCCGTTATTTTGTCGCTCAAAATAAATAGATGATTTCCTATTTATAGTTATCTTAATATAGATAGGTTTTGAAACGATTTTTATAGAATCAATTCCGCAATAAAGGGAAGATTGCGGAATTTGCCTTCATAATCCAGGCCATATCCCACCACAAATTTATCTGGTATTTCAAAACCAATATAATCTACCTCTATTTCTACCTTCCGGTTTTCTTTTTTATCAAGCAGAGCGCAGAGTTTTACAGATTTCGGGTTTTCCTTGAGGATTCGTTTTTTTAATAACCTAAGAGTGAGTCCAGAATCGACAATATCGTCAATAATCAGTGCATTCTTGTTTTTTGCGCTTTCTTTTTTTTCGTAATGAATTTTCAAATTACCCGTGGATTTTGTTTCTGTATAACTTGAAGCGATAAAAAAATCTGTAATTAATGTAGTTTCAATATTCCGGATCAGGTCAGAATAAAATATACACGCTCCCTTAAGTACACCGAGTCCTAAAAGATCCTCATTTTTAAAATCTTTCGAAATTTCCTTACCAATTTGTTTCACTCTGCTTTGAATTTCATCTTTACTAATTAATGGAGTCCAATTGCTCATATATTAATGAACCAATTTTGTTGAAAAAGGATGTGAAGTGGTGAATGACTATAATGCTTTATAGGAAAAATCCTATTGCTGATAAGTTTTTTGTTGGGTTTGCGTAAATCGATTAAAAGAATTGTGCAATTTGGTTTTGTCTCAAAAATTAATCGATAGCCGCAATTACCTTAAAGCCGGCTTTTTTAATTTTGTCGACCACATTTTGAGTTTGACAAAGATCGAGTCGAAACGAATACACTTGCTTATGGCCAGATTTTTTATAGGGAGCCATTCCTACTGTGATGATGTTTAAGCCTTCCGTCCGTATGATTTTGGAAACTTTATCAAAGTTGTTTGGATCTTTCCCCATAACCACATCAATTCGTGAGCTAGAATGAAGAATACCCATAATGTCGATAAAAAGTCCTAGCATATCCATGACGGAAACGATCCCAACCAGTTTATTGTGTTTGAGAACGGGAAGAGCCCCGATTTTATTTTTATAAATGATCAGAGCGGCGTCTTCTATATGCGTTTCCGGAAAGACTACCAAAGGATTACTGGTCATGAAGCTCTCTACCTTAATTTTAGAAGGAGGAAGTCCATTTGCAGAGCTTATGCTGGAGGTTAAAAAGGTTGATCTGACATCGCTTTCCGAAATAATACCCAATAGTTCGTTTTTGTTATCGACGACGGGTAAATGACGAATAGAGTTTTTTTGCATTAACTCTTGAGCCTTTTTCAAAGAAGCGCTTTTTTTTACAGTAATGGGGCTTTTGACCATTACTTCACTAACTATCATGTTTTTAATTTCCCGAAAAGGTTATTAGGTCGTTTATACGAACTTTATTAATGAATGAAACTTGTTTCATTGTAAACTTTTTTCATTTTAGGTTAAAGAGGCAGCATAAAATACTGTTCCGATATTGGAATAAAAATGCATCGTATAACTTTTTTATTTAAATTATGTATGTAATAGTTTTATAGGAAACTCGAATCTGAAGTTTTTCAAAAGTAAGAGATCTGACAGTATTCATCTATTCAACTTTATAAGTTTTCCGAATATTGGTGAACGGAGAAATTAGATTTCGGAAATCCAAGGTGAAAAGTTGAAAATACTTGAAAAAACGAGCCAAAAAACATTAAAATAATCGCTAACTTTATTCGCCAAGTTCCGATATTCAATCCTAAAATAATCAGCTAAATTTTCACAAACCATTAGACAATAGGGCAACAAAAATCAAATGGATGTGAGTATAAAAGGTATATAAAGTGATTCTAAAAGGTATGCTATATTGTTTATTGTGAAAAAGCTGAAAATTATCATGTTGTTGATTTCATAATAGGTTACGCTTTTTGGTATAAGATTTGCTCTTTTAGTCCTCGGTTTAATGTATTTATTATTAGAACTTATAGATTAGATATTGAAAAGATTGATGAGATATTCAGGTTTTCCAAAAAAACAGGGCCTTTACGACCCAGAATTTGAAAAGGACAGTTGTGGAGTTGGCTTTGTCGTTCATATGGATGGGACGAGTTCTCATCAAACTGTCGTAGACGGTCTAGAAATATTAAAAAAATTGGAGCATCGTGGCGCTTGCGGTAGCGATCCTTTGACTGGTGATGGCGCTGGTATTTTAATCCAAACTCCTCATAAGTTTTTTAAGAAAGTTTGTTCTGATATTGGTATTGACCTTCCAGAAAAAGGTCAATACGGAGCGGGGTTGATTTTTTTATCGCAAGATCAAGTGCGACGCGATGCCTGCATAAAGATATTTGAAGAAAGCTTGGCAGGTGAAGGGTTGGTTTTGCTCGGTTGGCGTGATGTTCCTGTTGACAATACCACCATAGGAATTGGCGCTAGAGAGGTAGAGCCTGTCATAAAACAAGTTTTTGTCGGCGTTAGTGGTTCAATAAGTTCTAATGACCTAGAAAGGACCTTATTTACTGTTAGAAAAATCACTACTACTCAAATTAGGAAAAAAGGTTTAAACGACGACCAGAGTTTTTTCGTTTGTAGTTTGTCCGCTAAAACCCTTGTGTATAAGGGCCAGTTAATGTGCGACCAACTGGAGACCTATTTTCTGGACCTAAAAGACCCGGATATGGAAACCGCTTTGGCTTTAGCTCATTCTCGCTACAGTACTAATACGTTCCCATCATGGAGTAGAGCTCAGCCGTTTCGTATGTTGGCTCATAATGGTGAAATTAATACCGTGGGCGGAAACAAAAACTGGATGCATGCCCGAGAAGCTCATTTTGTGTCGCCGCTATTTAAAGATGTAAAGAAAACGCTTCCTGTGATCAAAATGGGAATGAGCGATTCTGCGGATTTCGATAATGCTTTGGAAATGTTATATCTTGGCGGTCGATCTTTGGCTCACTCAATTATGATGATGATTCCCGAGCCTTGGTCTTTTCATCAAACGATGACTCAAGAGAAAAGAGATTTTTATGAATTCCACGCTTCAATGATGGAGCCCTGGGATGGTCCGGCTTCCATAGCTTTTACCGATGGCGAGGTTATTGGCGCGGTACTGGATAGGAATGGTTTAAGGCCTTCTCGTTATTATGTGACCAAAGATAGAACGGTTATTATGGCCTCCGAAGTGGGCGTTTTGCCTGTAGACGAAGCGAATATCGAATACAAAGGACGGTTACAACCAGGTAAGATGTTTTTGGTGGATATGAAGGAAGGTCGGATCATCAAAGACGAAGAAATTAAAAAACAAATTTGTACTCAAAAACCTTATGGTCAATGGGTTAAAGAAAACCAAATTAATTTGGAGGATCTCCCTGCGCCGAGTTCCACTTTTGAGCCTGACTTAGAGACTTTGACGCAAAGGCAGAAGGTTTTTGGATATACAGTTGAAGACACAAAAATAATAATGGCTCCAATGGTAGCGAAGGGTATGGAAGCTACTGGATCTATGGGGAATGACGCTCCTTTGGCGGTTATGTCGGAGAAACCTCAACTTGTTTTCAATTACTTTAAGCAATTATTTGCGCAAGTGACAAATCCAGCGATCGATTCCATTCGTGAGATGCTGGTTATGTCCATGGAAGCGACTTTAGGCAAAGAGTTGAATTTGTTGGATGAGACTCCAGAGCATTGTAAAAAGCTTAAAATTCAAGAAGCGGTTTTGACCTATGAAGAGATGGAAAAAATTCGAGGATTGAATAAGCCTTGGTTTAAATCTCATATGATCGACACGCTTTTTTCAGCCTCTTCAGGGGATGAAGGTTTAAAGAAGGGATTAGATAATATTTGCCAAGAAGCTTCCCAAGCTATTGAAAATGGCGCTACCATTTTGATTTTGTCCGATAAAAATATGGACTCCGAAAATGTACCTATTCCAAGTTTATTGGCGACGGCTGCGGTGCATCATCATTTATTAAGAGAAACCACCCGAACGGATGTTGGATTGATTGTTGAAACTGGCGAAGCGCGTGAAATGATGCATTTTGCTCTTTTGATTGGTTATGGAGCTGGAGCAATTTATCCCTATCTTGCCTACGAGACGATTGACCAAATGATCAAAGATGGCGTCTATGTTTCGAATCTGGATTTTGATACCGCGATTAAGAATTATGTGAATTCTACCAAAAAAGGTCTTTTTAAGATTATTGCAAAAATGGGAATTTCCACTATTCGCAGTTATCGTGGGGCTCAAATCTTTGAGGCGGTTGGATTAAATAAGTTTGTTATCAATAATTACTTTACCGGTACGCCATCAAGGATTGAAGGGGTTGGGTTAGAAGCTATTGCGAAAGAAAGCTTAATGCGACACCGTCGAGCTTTCACAGAATCTGGCGTTGCCAGCCAAATTATGGATTTAGGCGGTAATTATCATTGGCGTCGCGGTGAAGAGAAACACATGTTGAACCCGAACGCAATTGCTACTTTACAACATGCTGTGAGAAGTGGGGATTATCAGCTTTATAAGAAATTTTCCCAAATTTCCGACGATGTTAATACAAGAAATAGCGCATTGCGCGGTTTGCTGAAATTTAAGAAATCGAATCCGATTCCAATTGACGAAGTGGAGCCTGTCGAAGAGATTACTAAGAGGTTTTGTACAGGCGCAATGTCGATCGGCTCGATTTCACGAGAAGCCCACGAGACTCTGGCAATTGCCATGAATCGCCTAGGCGGTAGAAGCAACACAGGCGAAGGTGGCGAGGATTCGGTTCGGTACGTTCCAGACGCTAATGGAGATTCTCGAAGAAGTAAAATCAAGCAAGTTGCTTCGGGGCGTTTTGGCGTTACGAGTTATTACCTGGCTAATGCGGACGAGATGCAAATTAAAGTGGCTCAAGGCGCGAAGCCTGGAGAAGGCGGTCAATTGCCCGGTCATAAGGTTACCGAATATATAGCCAAATTGCGAAAATCTACTCCTGGCGTAGGATTGATTTCGCCGCCTCCGCATCATGATATTTATTCAATCGAAGACTTGCAGCAATTGATTTACGATTTGCATAACGCAAATCCAACCGCAAACGTTAGCGTTAAGTTGGTTGCCGAGGTTGGCGTTGGAACAGTTGCGGCAGGCGTATCGAAAGCTCATTCCGATGGAGTTTTGATTGCCGGGCACGATGGCGGAACGGGAGCTTCTCCGCAAACTTCAATCAAACATGCCGGATTGCCTTGGGAACTTGGCTTAGCGGAAACGCAGCAGGTGCTTGTGTTAAATGATTTGCGCGGTAGAATTCGCGTTCAAGTCGACGGTCAGTTGAAAACGGGTCGTGATGTGGTTATTGGCGGTATTTTAGGAGCTGATGAATTTGGGTTTTCAACGACGGCATTAATTTCTATGGGATGTATTTTGATGAGGAAATGCCATTTAAACACATGTTCGGTTGGCGTAGCGACTCAAGACCCTGAGTTGAGGAAAAAGTTTAGCGGAAAACCTGAATATGTAGTTAACCAGTTTCGTTTCATTGCGCAAGAAGTTCGAGAGATCATGGCCGAATTAGGAATTCGTAAATTTGAAGATTTGATCGGTCGCGTTGAGTTATTAGACGCTGAAGAAGCTGTTGACCATTGGAAACAGAAGGGAATTGATTATAAAAGTATCTTATATAAACCAGACGTGGGTGAGAGAATTGCAATTCGTCACGTTACGTTTCAAGATCATTCTGATGTTAGAGATGTTTTAGACAAAGAGATTATCGAAAAAGCTAAACCTGCGTTAGAAAATAAAGAAAAAGTGCAGTTGGAATTTCCTATCGGAAATACGAACAGAACGGTTGGAGCTCAGCTCAGTTACCATATCTCCAAAAAATACGGAGAAGAAGGATTAGAGGACAATACTATTTATATCAAGTTCAATGGTTCTGCCGGGCAAAGTTTTGGAGCGTTTCTTGCTCCGGGTATTACTTTTGAACTTTCTGGCGACGCTAATGATTATGTTGGTAAAGGGCTTTCTGGCGGTAACATTATCATTTACCCTCCTATCGAAGCCACATATGTTCCAGAAGAAAATATCATTGCAGGTAACGTTTTGCTTTATGGAGCCACTGCTGGAAAAGTTTATATGCGCGGTATCGTAGGAGAACGGTTTGCCGTTCGTAATAGCGGCGCGCATGCTGTAGTGGAAGGAGTTGGCGATCACGGTTGCGAATATATGACGGGTGGGGTTGTTGTTGTTCTTGGAGGAACCGGTCGTAACTTTGCGGCTGGTATGAGTGGAGGAATCGCTTACGTTTGGGATAAGAATAAAGAGTTTGGAGTGAATTGTAACTTAGGTCGAGCTGATTTGATGCCAGTTGAGGAGGAAGAAGATATTGAAACATTAAAAAGTATGATTCAAGATCATTTGCGATTTACTAAAAGTTCGGTTGCGCAAGATGTTCTGGATCGATGGGAAGAAGTACTTCCTCAATTTGTTAAGGTTTATCCTCGCGAATACCGCAGGGTGTTGGAAGAACGGAAGAGAAAGCGAATGGAAGAATCGCTGGAAGAGGTTGCTTAATGGGAGCGGTAAAAGGATTTATGGAACATGGGAGGGAAACTCCCGAGGGCAGAGAAGTAAAAGATAGACTGAAAGACTGGAAAGAGGTCTATCATGAAATGCCTGATAATAAGTATAAAGTTCAGGGTTCTCGCTGTATGGATTGCGGCGTTCCTTTTTGCCAGAGCAATACGGGGTGTCCATTGGGAAATATGATTCCCGATTGGAACGATATGGTTTACCGAGACCGCTGGGAAGACGCCCTTGCTTATATGTCTAAGACCAATAACTTTCCAGAGTTTACTGGAAGAGTTTGTCCTGCTCCATGCGAAGGAGCCTGTGTATTGGGTATTACCGAACCCGCCGTCACCATTCGGAATATAGAAGAAAAAATAGCCGAAGAAGGTTTTGCCAAAGGATTGATAAAGCCTAGTCCGCCTCTAAAAAGAACCGGCAAAAAAGTCGCCATCGTTGGTTCGGGACCGGCAGGATTGGCCGCCGCAGATCAGTTAAATAAAGCGGGGCATAATGCAGTCGTATTCGAGAAGGAAGACCGTATTGGCGGTTTGTTAATGTATGGGATTCCCAACTTTAAATTAGAGAAAGAAATAGTCCGCCGCCGTATCGATATTATGGAAAAAGAAGGCGTCGAATTTCGACCTAACTCGCATGTTGGCGAAAATGTAAAAGTTGAAGATTTGCAAAACGATTACGATGCCGTGATTTTGTGCGGCGGCGCTCAGCAACCAAGAGATTTGCCTGTTGAAGGCAGGGATTTGAGTGGAATTCACTTTGCAATGGAGTTTCTCCCTCAACAAACAAAGCGATTGCAAGGCGATACCATTCCGGAATCGGAGGCGATTACCGCTAAAGACAAAAACGTATTAATCATTGGCGGCGGTGATACGGGTTCCGATTGCCTGGGAACTTCTTTACGGCAAGGGGCGAAAAAAGTCTATCAATTTGAATTGTTGCCCGCTCCTCCAACCAGTCGGGCTCTTGGCAATCCTTGGCCTAATTGGCCGCAAATTTACCGGGTTTCTTCTTATCACGAAGAACCGATAGATGCAGTCCGCGACTTTTGTGTTATGACAAAAAAGTTTTCCGGAAAAGATGGTAGCGTACATAAAGTTCATGCAGTCAAAATTGAGTTTGGCGATCCCGATCCAAAAACGGGAAGACCTCAAATCAGGGAAATTCCTAATTCAGAGTTTGAACTCCAAGTAGATTT
Source organism: uncultured Nitrospinota bacterium (assembly GCA_964344185.1). Lineage (GTDB taxonomy): Bacteria > Nitrospinota > Nitrospinia > Nitrospinales > JAJDAT01 > JAJDAT01. The sequence goes on along the minus strand of CAYFMN010000033.1, from coordinate 20,950 downwards.
AGTTCTATTGGCAATGGGATTTCTTGGTCCTATACGCGGCGGTATGATCGAACAATTGGGCGTTGGTTTGGATGGTCGAGGAAACGTGGCTTGCGATAAAAATAAGATGACCAGCGTTCCAGGAGTTTTTGTAGCGGGAGACATGACGCGCGGTCAGTCTTTGATCGTTTGGGCCATTGCCGAAGGCAGAGAAGCCGCTCGTGGAGTCGACGAATACCTCATGGGCTCCAGCATCCTACCTCATAGCGAGTTCTTGTCGGTTTAATAGTTCCGTATTATTTGTTCCTTTAATGTAATTTTATTTTTTTTGATAGGTTTTTTGTAAAGCATTATCGTGAATTTTTCCAAGTAAAGTTTGCGAAGCCAGAGAGCCGATTAAAGCCCAGCACATATCCCATTGGGAATCCCAAACGTCTCCCTGCGTTCCTAAAAACGCATCTGCGGCTGTACCTGTTGCAATTGCAACCCACCACTCGATAAGTTCGTAAAACGCGCTAAGGGATAGACAAACGCAAACAACAATAAAGAATAACCATTTTCCCGATTCTAGTGGAGATTTCCGAATTAATATTTCTCTAGCGACAATCGCGGGGAAAAAGCCCTGAGCAAAGTGCCCAAGGCGATCGTAATGATTTCGACTTAATTCAAACGTATTTCTAATCCAATTAAATAAAGGAACTTCAGCATAGGTATAGTGGCCGCCAACCATTAGAATCATGGCGTGACACCAAATCAAGAAATAACATAATCTTGTAAATTTGAATTTGGGATATATTGATATAAGTATAAAAAGGCCGGTGATAACTGGAATAACTTCTAAAAACCAAGTGAATAAATCTAGCGGATTAATTAGCGACCAGGTAAATACAAATAAAAGACTAGATAAGAGAAAAGAATATAATTGCTTATTGGTCATAGTTTCAATTTTTGATGCGAAGTTCTTATAAGGTTTAGTTTAGCAAACCATTGAGCGTTTTTTTTAATTTCTGATTGCGATAGGCAGATAGGAAATAATGATTTATCATAATCCAAGTTTAATTTCTAACATTATCGGGTTATGATATTTGAAAGTTGATTTTGAAGGAGCTAATTGATGCGAGGAGCGGGTGGAACAAACGGTGGAATCGGCCAATTCTTTTTAGGGTTCCTAATGATGTGTGGTGGTTTTTATATGTTGTTGAACTCTATCACTGTGACAACCTCTTTTGGTATGGGATTAAAACTTTTTGCGTTTGGCGCCTTTGGGACTAACTTTGGAATTACTAGCGGCATGATCATGATTCCATTCATGTTTGGCGTGGGAATCGTTTTTTATAATTCGCATAATCTTTTAGGTTGGCTTTTGACCGTAGGTTCTTTAGCGGCGTTGATTTTTGGCGTGATCGCTTCCATTCATTTTAGTTTTAGAGCAATGTCCGCTTTTGACCTGATCGTTATACTTATAATGGCGGTTGGCGGCCTTGGTTTATTTTTAAATTCGTTAAGAAACTTTGAAGAAAGAACTAGTTAAGATTGCTTGACTTATCCTCCCGCTACAGATTGTATAATTTGGATATAGTCTCCATCCTTTAGATTTACGTTACCATCGTCAAACCACTGAATATTCTCTTCGTTTAGATAGATAAGAACATAAGGTCTTTGCTTGCCGTTCTCTTCATAGAGATGGACTTTTAAAAGAGGGTAGACTTGCAATAAATTTTCTAGCGCTTGATTTAATGTGCTTCCCTTTACGGATAAATGAATTTTCCCTTCTGTGCAGTGAGCGAGTAAGCTTGGAAGGATTACTTTAATATTAGACAATAGTTAATCCTTTTTAAAGAGATATTGCTGAAATTGAATTGATTCTGGGCAATTGACAGGGGATTTGATTCCACGTATCTCCTTCATCGCTGGAACAGAAAACTTGTCCTCCGGTTGTTCCAAAATAAACTCCGCACGGATCCAATTTGTCAGTCGTTAAGGCTTGTCTCATAACCGAAGCAAAACATTGTGTTGGTAATCCCTGCGAGCGCGGTTCCCAAGAATCTCCAGAATTTTCAGTTTTATAAACTTTAAGTTCGCCATTAGGAGGCATTCTATATTCGTCGCTTTCAAGTGGGACAGTGAACAAAGTTTCCGGTTTGCAGGGATGGATAGCAATAGGAAATCCAAACGTGCCTGGTAATCCATTTTCTATTCTTTCCCAGGAATCTCCTCCATTGGAAGACCTATATACACCTTTATGGTTTTGTTGGTAAAGCTTATTGGGGTTATTTGGATCTGATACCATTGAGTGGACGCAAAAACCAATGTTTTTGTGAACTTCGCCTTTAATGACTTGTTCGATTCCGGAGTTTTTAGGAGTCCATGAGGCGCCGCCGTCTTCAGAGCAAAAAACTCCAACAGCGGAAATACCGGTCCAAAGTCTTTCGGGGTTTTCTGAATCTATTAGGATCGAGTGACAACAAAGGCCGCCCGCTCCCGGCATCCACTCCGAACGCGTTTCGTGTCCCGATAGTCCGGTTAATTCCTGCCAGCTTTTTCCTTTATCGTTAGAAACGAACAAGCCGCCTTCATCTACTCCTGCATAGAGTCGATCAGGGAGCTTTTCTGAGCTTGGAACGATGGTCCAAATGCCGTTCAATTTGAATTGAGAGTTTTCGCCGTATTGAGGTCCTTTTTCAACCTGGTTCCAGGTTTTACCTAGATCGCGAGAAATATGGATACATGGGCCGTATATAAAATGGCCCACCGCTGCGTATAGCGTAGGAGCGGTTCGTTGGTCCAATTGACAATCAAAAATTTTCCATCCCTTTAATAAAGGACCTTCAACAGACCAACTATTTCGTTTTTGATCTGATCTAAGAATAAACAACCCTTTTTCCGTTCCGACCAATAGCGATAAAGAATCCATATTCTATTTCCATAAAGTGAGATTAGCTTTCAAATAGTCTGTTTGTTTTTAGGTCTTAAAATCCATCGCGTCGATTTTGTCTTTTTTCCCTTCTTTGTTGCCTTTTTTCTCTAAAGTTTTCGCGCATTTGCCTATCATTTTCTCTAAAATTCTTCATAGCCGTTTTATGTTGTTGTCTACAAGATTTTAGAGCTTCGCGCGAATTAGCGGAACTGACGCAGTTTTCAAAGGCGTTTATCATTCTTTTTTTCTTTTGAATACGTTGCAGGATTTTGTTTTTTACATCTTGTAGGTTTTTACCTTGTCCATCTTGTTGAGCAAACGCTGGTCCCTGGAAAAAAAAGGTAGCGAACATAATACATATAATTTTTTTCATTTTCTTCTCCTAAGGCTGATTCAATGTATTCAATATTAGAGCACAAATTGATGGGAATATCATTAGAGGGACGCCGCTAGTCTGGAACACTGTTTGAAAAAGATGAAGGGAAAACTATGAGGCGGCTATTTTTTCAAAGACTTTTAATTTTGGTTATTCAATTTGAATAAACGAAGCTTTCTTAAAGTAAACTCACTTTTGCTTAAAACATTCTTTCCCAATGCATGCAATTTTGATTTTTCGAAGTCTTTTTTAGTTCTATGGCTAATAGGTTTAATGAAAATTTCATTCATTCCTTTATTAAGTTTAATGTTTTGCAGGAGAATATTTTCCGGGAAACCGCTTTCCTGGAATGTTTTAACAAGGTTTCCATTTAAATAAAATTGCAAGTCAAGCTGAACTTTAACTCCAAAATTATAAGCGATTTGAATTAAAGCGTTGTAATAACCTGGTTTTAGTACGATAAACTTTTTATTAAGAGTTCGGATTTGCGGTTTAAAAATAGATTGTCCCACAGTCCAATCCCTCTGCGTAAAACTGATTGGAACTTTCTTTTCATCTTTTAAAAATTTCTGAGATTGGTATGCTTTCCAGATCAAAACTGAAAATATTGCAATAACGCAAGTAATTTGGATAAACCTTTGTGCGAAATAATTTTTTTGTGAGAAAAGTTTTTTATTTGGTGAAAGCCATTGTGAATTTTTATTTTGATCTCCTGTTCTTATCTCACCATTATTAGGTTTAAAAAAATATTTAATTATTTGGAAAAGTCCCAAGGCAAATAAAACCAAAATCAAAGGCTGCGTTACAATTCTGTATCGGTTGGTACCCATTGAAAATAGACAATGGAATATCATTGGAAAGGCAATGGGTATGGTCAAAATTAATTTTGAACTCGATTTTAAAGTTTTAGAAAATATCAAAAATAGCGTTCCAAATAGGAGTATGGGGAAATAAAGAAACCTAATGGAGCTTGAAAAATAAGTTTCCCGATTAAGCGAGACAGGATCAATATAAATTTCTTGTCGATCCAAAAAGTAGTTTTGGAACTCTTTAGCGCTTTTCTGTAGAAATAGCGACGTGGTTTTAATAGGACTTGCTATGATTACCTCTATACTTCTCCCTAAATCCTTAAAGGGGTCGAATCCCATCGCTCGAAGAACTTCTCCTTCTGGATGTTGGCCGTAATTCCATTGTGAATTTACGGCGGCCATATCTCTACCTAGAGGGTATACTTTGCCAAGATCCTGATACATACGCCAATTAAACGGGGCTTGAGCCAACAAGAAACCCAAAATGATAAGGGCGATGTTTTTTGAAATGATTTTGATTTTTTTAGAGTTTAAGAAGGGAATGATGCCAAGGCCCAATATAGGAGCCAGAATTCCGTCTAATAAAACGCTCCACCCCATAAAGAAACCAAAGTAAAGACTATCTCTTAGTTTGTAGGATTGATTTTGCTTGATAAGGAATGCGATGGCGATGCTCAAGAAAAAACTGGATAATCCGTTTCTATGAAGGATAGTTGAATAATGAATGTGGTGTTCCGATAAGGCGACACATATTGCCCCAATAAGCCCCGCTGTGGTTCCGAAAAGAGTTTTTCCTATAAAAAAAATGGGTAGTGGAGTTAAAGAACAAATTACTGCGGATATATACAGAACATTTTCAAGTTTGAACCCAACCAATTTGTAAAACAACATTAATAGATAGGAATAGGAGGGAACCGTGGTAGGCATCCGCACGGGTTTACCATTCCAAAGATCTATAGAGTTTTCATAATATCCCTCTCCATCGGTTATCGTTAAGGCCAGATTTTCTTGAATGACGTAGTTTAAAGTCCAAATGCGAAACACTATAGCGACTAAAACGATGACGCTTAAAAAAAACCAAGGAGTTTTTGACGCTGAGAAATAACCAGATTTAGTAATTTTGGTGATTGTTTCTTGGAAAGCAAAAACAATAAAAACCGCTAAACAAATTGAGATGAAATAGCTTACAACATTCCATTGGAAAATAAATGGTTGTATTGGAAGAATAATGATGAACGTTTTAAAATTTCCTAATATTTGGTTGCCTTGAAGTAGGCACAAGATTAAAGCAACATTTGCAAAAACTAACAAAAGTGTTGCCGCTAAGTGCGCATATATTGCTTTAAAGAAGATTTCAGGATATCCGATGGGATGAACGGATATGTAGAAGGAAGTGTCTTTGAATAGCGTTAGGATAAGAAAGAAAAAATAGACAATCAGGCTGAATAATAAGTGTTTTCTAAAAAGAGATTTGAAGTTGTTTTCAATTTTAGATAAGTAAAAGATTCCTAGAAAAACGAAAAATATTATTAGAAAATTGAGAGGTACTATCAGGACGCTATTTAATTGTGTTAAGAGCGGTTGATAAGGAATAAAGTAAAAATAAAAAAAAGCCCGGTCAGAATATTCATGGAGCAGAATAAGGTAGCCTAAAACTAGAACGTAAGAAAAAGCGATAATATGCCTAAAGATTTCTATGAGGCTGAATGAATCGTTTTTTAGAGGCGGTTCTAGCGTAGATTTTAGATCGGAAAACAATTAAACCTTTCAGGGTATAAAACTAGAGGAAGTTAATTTTAATCAGGTTTAGACTAGTTGTTTCGGTAGGTCTTATAGCAAATGGTTTTAATAATAGGTTAGCTAGATACTTCTAACAAAGTATAACAGAAAGTATTAATTTATTTTTTACGCAATATGAGACGATTTGAACTAACTAGAAATAGTTTGGTTATAGAAAGAATTAGTGTGGGGAAGAGGGGGAAATTAATCGCAGGTATGCATGATAAGCCCTTATATGGTCGAGTAGAATATTATGCCCAATTTTTTAACCCAGTACCCGACAGGAAGTCGGGGGAATAATAGAAAGTTTAGTGGCTGGTGAATAATGATTTGAATTCGCCATAACCCTCAATTTCTAGCTTTTCTTTTGGGACAAAACGTAATGAGGCAGAGTTGATACAGTATCTCTTTCCTGTTGGTTTTGGACCATCGTTGAATACGTGTCCCAAGTGGGAGTCGCCATAGTTGGATCTTACTTCTGTTCTTATCATTCCATATGTCATATCTTTTTTCTCAACGATATTTTCATAAACTAAAGGTTTGGTGAACGAAGGCCAGCCGGTTCCAGATTTGAATTTATCTTGCGAACTGAAAAGCGGTTCGCCTGAAACGATGTCTACATAAATCCCAGCTTTTTTATTATCCCAATAGGCGTTGCTAAAGGGTCTTTCCGTCGCATTCTTTTGCGTCACGTTGTATTGCAGGCTGGTTAATCTCTTTTTAAGTTCAGTTTGGGACGGTTTGGAATATTCCTTTTCTGATTGGGCGATTTTTTTGGGTTTGTAGACTTTATCGTCTCCCCAAACTCTATCGATAAATTGATCGCGGCCTGATCCGAAACGATACATATGATAGCGGGTGGAATTCTTTTTATAGAAATCTTGATGATATTCTTCGGCTGGATAGAATACGCCAGCTTTTCTAATAGGCGTAACGATTGGTTTTTTAAATTTGCCGCTTTTTGATAACGCTTCTTTGGATTTTTCCGCTAACCTTTTTTGCTCTTCATTATGATAGAAAATAGCGGAAGCGTATTGCGTTCCTCGATCCACAAACTGGCCGCCACCATCGGTAGGATCAATCATTCTCCATAAGTTTTCTAAAAGGTCTGCGTAGGAAACTTTAGTTGGATCGTAATGAACTTGGATTGCTTCTACATGACCGGTACTCCCACGCGAAACTTCTTTGTATGTCGGGTTCTTCTTAAATCCGCCTGTATAACCTGAAACGGCGTCGATTACGCCTTCCACTTCTTCAAAGGAAGACTCGGTACACCAAAAACAACCGCCTGCAAAAGTGGCAATTTCTGTATGAGTAGGAGGATTTTTCGAATTCATTTTATTCATCGAGTTTTTGGAGCTGGACGCGCTAAAACTTGTCATTGCCCAAGAAAGGCCGAATAGTAAAGAAAATAGAAAAGCGATATATGTCGTATAAGGTTTATTCATTGTTTTCTCCTCTAAAAAGATCTTTTGGATCTTTAAGGCATATCTTAGATTTTAATTGTTTATTTAATTTAGTTAACCAGATTACTTATCTATTCGTCGACATGTATTCGAAACCCTTACATCCATTTTAATGGAAATTAATTCTAGCCGTAGCGTTAAATTTAAGAGGAAAAATTAGTTCCCGTATAACAATTGTTTTCACTTTCAAAAAAGGAGAATTCATAATAAGTTTTTGGTTATTGAGTTGAAGATTCTGAATCAAACGTTGTTAAATTATTTTCCTATTAAAATTCACATCCATTTTGTAGAAGTTATAGAAGAAATTTTGGTTATATATTCAGTTTTTTTTCGGAATAAAGTCTTGTGTAATTATTTTTGTATATAAAAATTTTTTTTAAGAGTAAAACTTATAGCAAAATTCTAATTGTTGTTGGTTTTTATTGAGAGAATTTGTCCTGAAAAAGGAGTAAATGCTATGCCTGATTGGTCAATGAGCCCACCGCAACCTGCGCCCCCGGGTCCTACAAACGACGTTACCGAAAATAATCCGGATTGGGCTAATTATATCAAAGATATTGTTAGCTCCGCCTGGACGTTGTATTACAATTTCCCAGTTTTTCATCCTGATCCAGAAGATTGGCACGCAAGAATAGAGGTTGAATTTGGCGACGTAATATGGGTTCCTTTGGAGGGAGAAGATCCTAGAGATTGGGCTCCTAACGGCGGAGTAAAAACAGGAGAACTCGAAGGAGGAGTCGCCACTAGAAAATTCGATTTTACCCGATATGTCAGAACTTATCCGAGCATAACCTTGCAACAATTCCGAGAGGTGATTATTTCCGTTTATTATTCTTGGGGCAGTTGGTGGCGATACCAACTAGGGCAAGGGCGTTACCTTGCCGAAACGGTTAATCGCACCGCTTTTTGGGAAAGTATGGGAGATCCCCAGACCTTTGCTGAAAAAAAAGCGTATCGATGGAGGGTGACTAGCGAAGGGAGCGGCATTCGAATCGTTATTGGGAAACTTGGAGAAAATGAAGTTGCGATTGGCGCAAAGGGAGATCGATTTATTCCGAATCCTCCTCCAAATGATTCTCCTCCTGTGCCTGATGATTTTGACGACGAGCATGAAAACCCCTGGTCGGATATAGATTTAAGCGACCCATGGGATGAGCAAACTTTAAGAAGAAGAGCTGAGAAGGCCGAGAAACTCAGTAAAGATTTACAAAAGATAGCTAAGCCTTTACAAGAAGTGGTCAATTCCGGCTCTAAAGAAAAACTATTGGAAGTTGCGCATGAATTTGAGTCTACTCAAAATATTTCCGATGAACTGGGAATTCAAAAACCGATCGAAAAAACAGCTAAAAAGTTAGGATGGTCTTCAGAACCAGTGGACCTTAGGGAAGGTCGGTGGGTGCATTCTTCTATTATTAAGAAATCGGCAAAAAAATCTAAAAATTATAAGGAACAAAAAAATAAATAAGAGGCCGTTAATTAAATGATATCCATAAGATTCATGCGGCGGCCCATTTGAGATAAGAGTTCATCTTTTAGTTTCAATAGTTCCGGCGCGTTGAGATTGGGGTGGGTTTGTAGAAGATCTTGCGCTTCTTTACGGGCAATTTCTAAAACTTTAATGTCTCTAACCAGATTAGCCACTTTAAGGTTAGGCATTCCCGATTGGCGGGTTCCCAAAAAGTCGCCTGGGCCTCGAATTTCTAGGTCCTTTTCGGCAATATAAAATCCGTCTTGCGACTCTTGCATCGCTTCCAATCTTGCTTTTCCCTCGTTACTTAATGGATAATAGGCGACGAGCAGGCAATGAGAGACGTATTTCCCCCGGCCAATTCTCCCTCGAAGTTGATGCAATTGCGATAATCCAAATCGTTCGGCGTGTTCTACGATCATTAAAGTAGCATTGGGTACATGCACTCCAACTTCAATGACTGTCGTTGCGACTAAAGCGTGGATTGTTCCTTCTTTAAACTGGGCCATAATGCGCCGTCGTTCAGCCGGTTTGATTTTTCCATGCACTAAGCTCACATTGATTTCTGGAAACCGTTCTTTAAGGTACTCATAAGTTTCAGTTGCTGTTTTCAGGTCCATTTTTTCGGTTTCTTCAATCAGTGGGCATACAATATATGCCTGCCTACCTTTGGAGATTTCTTTTGCGACAAAATCGTATACGATGTCGCGTTTGTTTTCTGAGTAAACGCTAGTTTGAATAGGCTTGCGACCGGGAGGTAATTCGTCTATGAGGGAGACATCAAGGTCTCCATAAATTGTGAGAGCCAGCGACCTGGGAATTGGAGTGGCTGTCATAACCAGGATATGAGGTGAAGTTCCCTTTTTATTGAGCGCTTCTCTTTGCAATACGCCAAACCGATGTTGTTCATCTATGACGGCGATTCCTAAGCGGTCAAACTGAATTTCTTTTTGGATTAATGCATGAGTGCCAACAATAATATGAGAGATACCTTCGCGGATTCTTTCTAAAGCCTGTTTCTTTTCTTTTGTTGAAAGAGAGCTTGTAACCAATTCTATGGTAATGCCAAGTTTGGCGCAGTCGTTGGATAAACTATGAAAATGCTGTTCCGCTAATATCTCTGTCGGAGCCATTAATGCTCCCTGGTATCCATTGTCGACTGCAGTTAGCAAAGTAAGCAATGCGACGACAGTTTTCCCGCTTCCTACATCTCCTTGAATAAGTCGGTTCATAGGAATGGTTTTTTCCAGGTCTTCCATAATATTAGACAAGACTTTTGTTTGCGCGTTGGTTAATTCAAAAGCCAAATTTTGCATGAACTTTTTTATCAAAGGTCCTCGGGTTTTTAACTTGAATCCTTTTGGAATATTTTTAGTTTGTTTACGCTTATAAAATAAAGCTAATTGAATAAGAAACAATTCGTCGAAAACGATTCTTTCCTGACTGGGAGTTTTGAATCTATTTAAAGTATCTAGTGAACTGTCTTCTTTTGGGAAATGGGTTTCTTGAATCGCTTGCGAGAGAGGAGGGTAACCATTTCTTTCAATGATATCTTGCGGCATAAAATCTTCCGCTAAGTCTGAGTAGTTTTCTATAACATTATGGATGATAGATCGTAATGATTTGAGATGCAGACCTTCGGTCGTTTGATAAACAGGGACGATACGCCCAGCTTCAACGCTTTCATTTTGGGAGCCGTCGTCGATTTCAATATTTGGATGAACCAATTCCAAGCGAGACCCCGCACGGCGATTTGGCTGAGGTTTTCCGGAAACATTTACTTGCGCTCCGATTTTAAATTTATCTTTCATATAAGATGCGTTAAATTGGTAGTACTTTGCTCTTGTGACTCCAGTTTTGTCTTGAAGGACTACTTCGAAAACTTTTCTTCTTCTGCCGATATAATAAGAACCTGCGGCAGTTACTTCTGCTGTGAAACTTATGTGTTCGCCTGCGATTAATGTTGAAATAGTTCCTGTTCTAGAACGATCTTCATATCTAAAAGGAATATAGAAAAGGCAGTCTTTAGCGGATTCAAGGTTTCGTTTCTTTAAAGCTTCCGCTTTTTTGGGACCAACTCCTTTGATAAATTGAAGCGGATCTTCTAAAGAAAGGGGTTTTTCTCGGCGCGTTTCTTTTCCCATATGTGGTTTCCTAAGGGGATCAAGCGGAACTCTATTATAAAATTTTCGGAGACAATTAAAAATTTTTTTCTTAATTTAAAAAGTTGTGCCGATATTTCGAAGCCTAAAAAGATTGTTGACATAGATATGCATTCTCCGGTATTTCTGTTAATAATAGAGAAATACGCCTTTATGGAAGAGAGGGCGCCTTTGATAACCAGTTGAAAAATATGTTGAAACTAGACGACATTACGGACGCGATTTTGGCTTATCATCCAAATGCGGATATAGACATTATATTAAATGCTTATGTGTTTACCGCTAAGGCTCACCGAGGACAAAGTCGCCGTTCTGGCGAAGCTTATTTATCGCATCCTTTAGAAGTCGCTTATAACGTTACGAAATTGAAGATGGATGAAATGTCTGTCGCTGTTGGCTTATTGCACGATACGCTAGAAGACACGATGACAACCCAAGAGGAAATCGTAGACGCTTTTGGGGAGGAAGTTTATCAATTGGTGGAAGGGCTAACAAAAATAAGCCAAATAGAATTTGCCAGTAGGGAAGAGAAACAAGCGGAGAATTTTCGAAAAATGATATTGGCAATGTCAAAGGATATTCGCGTGATTTTGATTAAGCTAGCCGACCGAGTCCATAATATTAAAACATTAGATTCAATGAAGGAAGCTTCCCAAAAACGTATCGCTAGAGAAACTATAGAAATTTTTGCTCCCCTTGCGCATCGTTTAGGAATAGGTTGGGTTAAATCAGAATTAGAAAATGAAGCTTTTAAATATCTTCATCCCAAAGAATATCAATTCATCGAAGAGAAGCTTCAAAGTAAACAGGACCAGAGGCAAAAATATGTCGATACTGTTTGCGAGATTGTTTCTGCTGAGTTAGCTAGCGCCGAAATCAAGGGACGCATTATGGGCAGACCAAAAAATAATTATAGTATCTACTCTAAGATGCAAGGACAAAATCTGGATTTCGACGAGATTTACGATTTAATTGGAGTTCGCGTTTTAACCGAATCGATTAAGGATTGTTACGCTGTTTTGGGAATGATCCATTCGCTTTGGAAGCCTATACCGGGTAAATTTAAAGATTATATTGCTATGCCAAAGCCTAATATGTATCAATCGCTACATACGACGGTTGTTGGTTATGAAGGTCAGAGAGTTGAAGTGCAAATTAGAACTGAAGAGATGCACCGTGTATCCGAACAAGGAATTGCCGCACACTGGCATTATAAAGAAGGAGACGGAAGAAAACTAAAACAGATCGACGAGCAGCTTGTTTGGGTAAGGCATTTTTTAGAAGAAAACAAAGGGATCAAGAACCCTAAAGAGTTTTTGAGTGAGTTTAAAGTTAACTTGTATCCATACGAAGTATACGTCTTCACCCCGATGGGAGAGGTTGTCGCTCTGCCCCAAGGAGCGACTGCCGTAGATTTTGCTTTCCAAGTCCATACCGATGTCGGATACCATTGCTTGGGAGCTAAGGTCAACGGAAGAATTGTGCCTTTACGCTACAAACTAAGAAATGGAGACCATGTGGAAGTTTTTACCTCTCCTCAAAAAGAACCTACAAGAGATTGGCTTAATTTTGTAAAAACTTCGAGAGCTCGCGGCAAAATTTTAAATTTTCTTAATGGAAAAGAAAAAACGCGCAATTTGGAAGTAGGTAAAGAACGACTAAACGTAGAGTTAAAAAGATTAGATTTGAATTTTGATAAAATTGAGAGTTTAAAAGAATTAGATGGCGCGATTCAATCTTGTGGTTTTAACTCATTGGATACTTTAATTGTGGCCGTAGGCTTGGGTAAGCTAAACCCTCGCCACTTTGCGGAAAAGCTTGTTCCACGTGATAGGTTAGATAAGAAAAAAGCGGAAGGTAAATCAAGTAAGTCCGACGAGATTACAAAGAGAGTTAAGTCTGGGATTTGGGTTAAAGGGTTTGACGGTAGCGGAACTTTGTTAATACGAATGGGAAAATGTTGCAACCCTGTTCCTGGAGACGATATTATAGGTTATATCACAAGAGGGCGGGGGATTTCGGTTCACACGGAAGATTGTCCTAGCGTTAGCGCTTTTAAAAGTGAAAAGGATAGGATATTAGAAGTAGGTTGGAATGAAGTTTCCAAAACACCTTCAATTGTTCATGTACAAATTGTTACTATGGACAAACCTGGAATGTTAGCTACGATTAGTTCTGTTTTAGCAACATTGGAAATCAATATCACAAGGGCTAGCGTTAACCAAGGTCCTAATAATCGAGCCTATTTCGATCTTTCAATTGAGGTTTCAAACTTAGAACAACTTAACAAGATATTGGGAGAAGTCAAAAAAGTAGACGGTGTTGTTTATGTTGAAAGGATAAAAGAATATCAAAGAAAAGCTTCCAAAAAGAGTTTGAAGAATATAGATTTAGATGAAACTAATCCAGATCAAAAGCTTTCAAACGCGCTTTAATATTAATTTTTATCTGAAAAGAAAGACGTATTGAGGCTATACGATTTTAGAAGGCTTTTTGAACCTTGTCTGCCTTTAAACAACGAGAACAAACTTTTAAAGCTTTAATTGCTCCATTTACAATAACCCGTAGTTTTTGAAGATTGGGGTTCCATCTTCTCCGGGTTTTATTATTAGCATGGCTCACATTATTACCAAAAAGAGGGCCTTTGCCACATACATCACAACGCTTGGACATCAAAAACTCCTAATAACATATTATTGTAAACTTTTATAATAGATGCTAACATAGGATCAAATAAGCGGCAAGGTAATTTTGTTATGCTGATTAAAAAAGACTCCAAAATCAACGAGATAATCCAGAATTACCCCAATACCATTGATCTTTTCCGCGAACTTAACATGAGCTGTTCGGGATGTTTTGCGGTCCATTTTGATACTCTTGAAAATGGAGCTTTGATGCATGGTATGGACGTAAATACTTTGATATCTCAAGTCCAAAAGCACATCAATGGCAATACCCCCACTGTTGCCAATTTAATTCCAAAAGCTTAGTTCAAGTCTTAGAATGTATGTAGTTATTCGGATAAAATGATATGGGTTTATTCTTGGGGATTAGTCTAGGTCCGAAGTCCAGTTTGATTTGAAAAACCGTAAAGGAAAGAATCAAAAAAGCGAAGCAATTACTGCGGGAACGTTTTACTTAAGAAAAGCGCTTTCGGTAATTATATCTTTTAATATTTTTTCAGCTAATGCATCGCTATCGACATTGAAACGGCCCTCGGCGATTTCCTTTTTGATCCGATTAACCTTTTCAGTTCTTACGTCTGGGGAATTTTTTACTACTTCTTGAGCTTGCTGAATACCTTTAGCTTTAGAAGATAATACAATTTGTTCCGAAGTAGAAGTTTGCCCAGAAGTCGTATTAGAACTTCTGCTTTGAGTGGCGCTGTTTTTGGTCGCTTGGCTTTTGCTTATTTTCTCTTGAGCGATTTTATTTTTTGCTGTGAAGTCGTTTCCTGGAATTTCCATGGAATTCACCTTGCCTTTCCCTCTGTTACTGGAAAATGGCTAAATGCCTCTTTTAAAAATTTTGCTTTGTGGAGTAAAAACTTATTAGTTTTACTCTTTGTATTTCTTATCGGAGCTACAGAGAATTACTTAAGCGAAAAATCAATTAAATTTACATTAAAATTTTTTTTAAAAAAAGGCCAAAATATAATTAAAATAAAGCGTTTCCAAGCATTGAGGACAGTGAGGGGTTTACTTAAAAATATTGAATTTTCATGACTTATTTGATTCGTTAAACCATTAAAAACACTAACTTAATTCGGAATAATGAAAAAAAGATACAAAAACCCCATTCCTACTGTAGATATTATCATAGAATTTGAGCAAAAGGGGATTATTTTAATTGAAAGAGCGAACCCACCTTATGGTTGGGCCATGCCAGGCGGTTTTGTAGATTATGGGGAGTCCCTTGAAAAAGCTGCAATTAGAGAAGCTTTAGAAGAGACAGCTTTAGAAGTAAAATTAATTGGACAGTTTCATACTTATTCAAACCCCAAAAGAGACCCACGTTTTCATACTCTTTCAACAGTATTTGTAGCGAAAGCGTCTGGCGTTCCTAAGGCGCAAGACGACGCTAAGAATATAGGTGTTTTTGGAGAAAATAATTTACCAAAGAACTTAGTTTTTGATCATCTTCAAATTTTAAAAGATTATTTTCATGCTTGTTCTAAAAACCCCGTTTGGGTTCCTAATATAATTTATTGAAAGCATTGATTTAACTTGAAGACTTTTGAAAAAATATTACTGCTATTTTTCTGTATAGCTTTTTTGGGAGGCATAGGAGAGGCGGTTTCTGAATCTAAAAACTATGAAAAAATTCTATGGCAATATTTAGAAAAGGTGTATTCGTTTGGGCCTAGATATTCTGGAAGCGAAGGGAGTTTGCGACTTCAAAACTTTTTAATAGAGGAGGGGAGAAGGTTAGCTGATTCTGTTAGTACGCAAAATTTTTTTCATAGGCCACAAAACGGTTTGCCAGTTTCCATGGCAAATATTGAGTTTCGTTTTGAGGGTAAAGTTAAAGGACAAAGCCCCATCCTTTTAGGAGCACATTATGATACTCGACCTTTTGCGGACGAAGAAGAAAACCCAGAAAAGTCGATAAAACCAATACTTGGAGCTAATGATGGAGGCTCAGGAACTGCCCTATTATTGGGGTTAGCCCATTACTTTTCTGAGAATAGATATTTTAGGCCGATTCATATCGTTTTTTTTGACGGTGAAGATTTTGGCAAAAAAGGTTCTCCATATTACATGCTAGGTTCAAAATACTACGCCAAAAATCTCAAAGAGAATGGTTCGAATTGGCCGGCATGGGTAGCGGTATTTGACATGGTTGCCGATAAAAATTTAGGAATTTATCGAGAAAAATATTCCATGAAAAGCGCAAACTGGTTAGTTGATTCTATTTTTAACGCTGCTGCAAGAGTCCAGGGAGGAGATGGCTTCATAAACGAAGGACGCTTTTCTATTTTAGACGATCATTATCCATTTATTATGAGAAATATCCCTTCTGTTTTGATAATAGATCTTTTATATCCTCATTGGCATAAAGAGAGCGATACTCTTGAAAATTGCTCGTCAAAAAGTTTATATACAGTTTTTAAGGTGTTTATTGAGGCTCTTAACACTTTGAAGCAAGCTAGGTAGTTAGTTTGTGAGAGTTATGAAATCAAACGCTAGCGTAGTTATTTTATATTTGAAATAAAAGGGTAAATCATCTTGATTTACTAAAAATCCTGTGGCATATTCAATTATTTTTACAATACTTTAAGAAAATAAGACCTCGCTTCATTAAAAAATGAAGCTTTAACTCATGAGGAGAAAAAATGCGGTTTTATCAAACCATCGTTATTTTACGTCCTGATCTGGACGACGCTCAGACCAAAGAAATTTCCGAAAAAATCAAAGGCTACATCGCTAAATTTAATGGCGAGATTGTTCGCATGGACAATTGGGGGAAAAAGCGCCTTGCCTACCGAATTAAAAAGAATCGTTTTGGAATTTATTTAAATATTTGTCACAAATTAGAAGGAAACCAAGTTGATCCTTTGGAAAAGGAGTTTCGACTTGACGAAATAATTCTTAAGTTTCTAGTCATCCGACTAGAAGCTGACGAATTTGAAAGGGTTTGTGGGCAACAATCTGTTTTTGATGATTCGGAAAAGAAAGCAAATTCAGAAGAAAATGGAAGTGAAGAGCGGGTTGAGTTGGAAGACGAAACTGTTGAGGAGCTCAACTAATGGCTAGCTTTAATAAAGTTTTATTAATGGGCAACCTAACTCGCGACCCAGAATTGCGGTTTACTGCAAATGGCTCGGCTGTCGCTGGGTTTGGATTGGCTATTAATAGAAAGTATAAACAGGGAGATGATTGGAAAGAGGATGTCTGTTTCGTTGATATAACCGTTTGGGGAAAACAGGCGGAAAATTGCGCTCAATATTTAAATAAAGGAAGCGGCGCTTTTATTGAAGGTTACTTACGTTTGAACTCGTGGGAAACAGACTCAGGCGAAAAAAGAAATAAGTTGGAAGTTGTAGCTAATACCGTTCAATTTTTACCAAAGGGATCGTCCAATAGAGATATGGGACAAGGGGGAGACGGTTTTGAGGACATGGCCCCTAAAGGAGATATTCCCTTCTAGGATAATTTATTTAGGAGTTTTTTTGACATGGCATTAAAAGGAAAATCACGCGGAAGAAGACGATCTTTTGTTTCGCAAAAAGTGTGTCGTTTCTGCGTTGAAAAATTAGAATACATCGATTTTTTCGACATAAAAACTTTAAAGCCTTTAATTTCAGAAAGAGGCAAAATTGTTCCTTCCAGAATTTCGGGAAACTGTGCTAGACATCAACGAATGTTGACCTTAGCGATTAAAAGAGCAAGAAATATCGCATTGTTGCCATTTTCTGTAGAGCGTTAGGTTTTGACGGATAATATTCCGATCAAAGAGATATTTTTACCTGTTGCGTTAACGCTTGCAATTTTTTTTACGTCGTTACTTTTTCCTCCTTTGGGAATTGTAGTGGGAGTTTTTTCTCCTGTCCCTCTCGTTTGGAGTTACCTAAGGGGTGGGAAACAGATAGGCTTAATTTGTTTAGCCATTGCGTGTGGGATTATTTTAATTGCTTTTGGAGCTAGGCACGCCCTGTTTTTTATGGCTGAATATGGCGTGATGGCTTTTGTTTTAGGAGAGACGGTTCGGTTTCGTCTGCCTTTTGAACATTGCGTTGGTTTCACGGCTTTGGGTTCGGCGCTCATGTCTGCTGCGGTTTTGTCGTTTGCTTTTTCGACGGAAGAAGCAAACTTGGAAGAATTTATCCAGGAGCAGGTGGCGGTTCATGTCAAACAATCCGCAGAAACCTTTAAAGCAATGGGAAATGACCCTGGAGATCAAGCCGCTTTTGAGAAGACCCTTAATCGGATTGCGGGGTTATTAGCTACAGCGTATCCTTCATTCATATTTGTGGGATCTTTGTTTGGCGCCTTAGTAAATTATTCTCTTGCACGGTTTATTTGGAGAAGACAGGCTAATGCATATCCTTTTTTTGAGGAGAAGTTCAATTCCTGGGTATTGCAAGAAAACTTTATTTGGATATTTATAGCGTCGGCAGCAATTGTTTGGTTTGCTCCGGAAGGTAATTTGTTTGGGCTTGGAATTAACGGTTTAATAGTTTGTTTGGCTGTTTATATATTGCAAGGGTTGGCGATAGCTTTTCATTTCCTTGAATCCAAATCCGTACCCAGTTTTTTGTGGGTTTTGTTGGTCGCGTTTATTTTTACTCAACCTATTTTAATTGGTTTGCTCATTGGTTTGGGAATTTTTGATTTGTGGGCCGACTTTAGAAAATTAAAAGTGGTTGAGGCGCCGCAGCAAGATCTTGATAAAGATTAAAATTGAAAATGTTGAATTTTTATTTTTGGAGTCTGTAGATTCATGAAACTTTTATTAAAAGAAGATGTTGAAAACGTAGGTTCTGTTGGCGATGAAGTCGAAGTTAAAGATGGTTTTGGAAGAAATTTTTTAATACCTTCTGGTAAAGCTATTTTAGCTACCCCTCGTAACTTAAAAGCGTTTAATCATCAAAAAAGCGTAGTTCAAGCAAAGTATCGAAAGTTTAAAAACGCGGCGGAAGAAGTTGCCGCCAAGATTAGCGGCATTTCGTGCGAATTTGTTAAAAAAGTTGGAGATACTGGAAAGTTGTTTGGTTCGGTAACTAGTCAAGACATTGCCGACGCTCTTGGAAAACAGGGAGTTGATATTGATAAAAGGAAAGTTCAGCTTAAAGAACCCATCAAGGCTTTAGGAGAACACACGGCTTCTTATAAGGTTCACCCGGAAGTGACGGCAGAAATTAAAATTAAGGTAACCAAAGAAGAAGTCAAAGAGGAAACTCCAGAAAAAACTGAAGAAAAACCAGCCGACGAAAAATAATAGTTCGCAGATCAAAATTTTAGCGTAACGCAAAAACTATGGCTGATGCTTTAAATGAAATTGGATTAAAAAAGCTATTGCCTCATAACGTTGAGGCCGAGAGGTATGTACTAGGCGCTTGTTTGAAATCCAAAGATGTTTT
This sequence comes from uncultured Nitrospinota bacterium, assembly GCA_964344185.1. Taxonomy (GTDB): domain Bacteria; phylum Nitrospinota; class Nitrospinia; order Nitrospinales; family JAJDAT01; genus JAJDAT01. Next base: position 1,911 of record CAYFMN010000033.1, on the reverse strand, counting down.
TGCGAAAGCTTTAGAAATATTAGAAGGCGAAGATTTTTATAAGAATAGCAGTAAAAAAATCTTTGCCGCTATGAGCGATTTATTCGAAGCTAGTGAGGAAATCGATATTCTTACCCTTGCTGAAAGGCTTCGTAAGAATGGCGATCTTGACGCTGTTGGCGGTATGGATTTCCTTGATCATCTCGACGATTTAGCTCCAACTTCTGGGGCTCTCGCTCATCATGCCAAAATTGTTCGAGATAAACGCGTATTAAGAGATTTGATAAACAGCGCGACCGATATCGTTAACCAAGGTTATGACGATAGCGAAGAGGTAGAGGTTCTTTTAGATAAAGCTGAAACCTCCATATTTCAAATATCTGAAAAAAAATCCAAGAGAACCTTTTTTTCTATAAAAGAAGTTCTCAATAAAAGCATTGAAGCTATTGAAAAGCTTTTTGAGCGTCCAGGGTTGGTGACTGGCGTTGAAACGGGTTTTGTCGATTTAGATAGAATGACTTCGGGATTTCAACCCTCCGACTTGATTATTATAGCGGCAAGGCCGAGTATGGGTAAAACGAGCTTCGCATTGGATATAGCACGATTTGCGGCGGTAAATAGAAACATCCCAACAGCCATATTTAGCTTAGAGATGTCCAAAGAACAATTAGGCCTTCGCATGCTTTGCTCAGAAGCCAGAGTCGACTCTTCAAAGGTTAGAACAGGCTTTTTAGGAAAAAATGACTGGCCTAAATTAACGCAAGCTGGAAGTAGACTAGCGGAAGCTCCTATTTTTATTGATGATACTGCAGCTGTTTCTACTTTGGACGTAAGAGCAAAGGCGAGGCGTTTGTATTCCGAACACAAAATTGGATTGATCATTATTGATTACTTGCAGCTCATGCATTCCGCGAAACATTCTGAAAGCCGACAATTGGAAATCTCAGAAATTTCTAGAGGAATTAAAGCCCTTGCTAAGGAGTTAAATGTACCGATAGTTGCGCTATCCCAGTTGAGTAGAGCTGTCGAAAACAGAACGGATAAAAAGCCTCTTTTATCTGACTTGAGAGAATCTGGTTCTATTGAGCAAGACGCTGATGTTGTCATGTTTATATATAGAGATGAAGTTTACAATGAAAACGCTGAGGAGGGTAGAGCAGAGATTCTGATTCGTAAGCAAAGAAATGGTCCTATTGGCGAGGCCAATCTTGCCTTTATAAAAGAGTTTACAAGGTTCGAAAACTTGTCAGAGGACGATATACCGCCTGATATAATGGAAGAGGATGAAGAAGTGCCTTTTTAATATCGTTTTCATCAAAACTTATTTTAACTTCCCGCCTTTACGCTATTCCTAGAAATAGGTTTAATTAAAAAAAGAATCTTGATTTGATAGCGGATATCATTTCTAATTAGTTGTTTTTGATCGTTTTTTTAGTCTAATTCGTTTTAAATTTTTCTGTTATCCATTTAGAAAATACTTTGGTTTAAATGAGACTAAACTCCGAAGAGATTTCGGCTCTTTTTAAAAAACAGAGAATGGATGAGGCTCTTGAAGGAGAGAGTAATCCAGTTTTTGACGAGTTGGAACCTTTACGAACTTTTAGAAAGTTTATCGACGATACGCGAAATCAATTAGGACCAAACCTTAGCGTATTGCAGGATAAGGAAAAACAACTGATAGACCTTCACCGTAAAACGGTTATGAAAATTAAAGAAGCGAGAACGATTTCTACCCCTCCAATCAAATTTTTTAATGAAAGAAGAAAAGATTATTTGGCCATGATCGAAATAGTAATGTTTGGCATAAAACATGGTCGACGTGTTGAAATTCCCCCATTTGGTTCTGCAATTTTAAAGAAAAAACAAATGACTATGGGGGGCGGATTCAAGTCTTAAGTGCAACAGTTAGTAAAGTTTTCTTTTTGAAGAATA
>CAYFMN010000032.1:35700-58372 GCA_964344185.1 uncultured Nitrospinota bacterium | reverse complement strand
CTTTCTTGCTGGACAACGCCATAGCCGTAGCTACACCAGCGCTCACTTGCAAGAATTTTCTTCGGTTCAACCTCATAAAATGAACCTCCTTGGTTAATGGACCAAAAAAACAAGCCCATGATTAATTAGGTTAACCCCTAACCAACATGTAAGCCCGACTCATTAAAGAGACGGAGCATTTTTTTTCAAATAACCGAACAGCGATATTTGAAATCAAACAACAAAAAACAAAGCAAAAAAACACAAGCAAAATGTTTAATTTGCCAAACAACTTTTCAAAGAACAACGAACAACATCTCGAAAACCACAGAAAAAACCTACGGCAACGGAAACCTTAGTTAAGCGGGTCATCAAGACGCTTCAAAACTTTAACAGAGCCCCCCGCCATACGACGGGGAGGGAGGGCAAGTCCACAGCTCTGTGAAAACTTTGAAACGCAAGCGTATCCATAAACCTCAAAGCAAGAAGCTTAAAAATTCGAAATCGCTAAGCCTATATACCGAATGATCCTCTTTTTGTGCGCTTATACGTTTATAACCATTTTGGAGCGAAAGCACTTTATCTAAAGGTTAAAAGGCTGTCAAGAATTTCGAACAAGCAATAAATTACTCGACATAAAAATACGGATATAAAAAATAACGAATAAACGGCGGGAAAAAGGCCTTAAATCAACCTAAATCGAGATATTAATAAGAATATTCCTATTATATACAATCTAAACACCAATATAACTAAAGGAATAATCCTATTATTAAAAACCGGCAAGAAAAACAAACCAAGAAAAAAATATAAGATAAAGACTATATATATTAGGATAAAATCCTATCCACGACGCAGAAATATCTGAACGCTGAACTCCGATATCAGACAAACATTTTGAAGTTATCAGTAGCCTTTATGACCGTTAAAATTTCTATTGACTGGAAAAGTTTAAGAAAATTGCCTGACACAAAAAACAGAAATGACTTAACCACAGGCCACAAGAAAACCTAATTATGAAAATCGGATATTCAATGTAAGTCTTCCAGACTTCTGACAAGTTAATGATTAGGAGAAACCATCCTAAATTTAAGCGTTTGATTTAGAAAAACAAATCCAAGTAAATCTCCTTGATACGAATTATCCAAATATGCTAAAATTCCGGAACGCATGTTTGTATTCAAATTGTTGTTTAATTAATTCGCACGTTTCCGGACTAACCTGGGGTGGCCTTTTAGGTTCCAGTTTTGGGAAGATGGAAACGGAGGCAAACCCAAATTTTGTATGGAGATTCTAGTTAATGCCTGAAATTACAATGAAAAAACTTTTGGAGTCGGGAGTCCATTTTGGTCATCAAACCAATCGTTGGAACCCAATAATGAAAAAATATATTTACGGCGCCCGAAATGGGATTTATATCGTAGATCTCCAAAAAACTTTAAAAAAATTCCGGGAAGCGGAAGAATACATCAAAGGATTAGCGGAAGATGGGAAAAAAATCCTTTTTGTAGCCACAAAGAGACAAGCTCAAGATTTAATCGCAAATCAAGCGGAACGATGCGGAATGTACTACGTCAACCAAAGATGGTTGGGAGGCACCTTAACGAATTTTTCGACCATTAAGAAAAGTATTGATCGACTAAAAGAGCTTGAGCAAATGGAAGTGGAAAATAAGTTTGAATTGCTTCATAAAAAAGAAGCGGTTCAAAAACGAAAAGAAATCCAAAAGCTCAACAAGTTTCTCGCTGGCATTAAAAAAATGACTCGGTTACCCGATGCTATCTTCATTATCGATACCCGAAAAGAAAAAATCGCTTTAGCCGAAGCAAAAAAATTAGGAATTAAAGTAATTGCTCTAGTGGATACCAATTGCGACCCCACTGGAATCGACTTCCCAATTCCAGGCAATGACGACGCTATTCGTTCTATCCGACTATTTACAGAAAGAATCGCAGAGTTGTTGTTAAAAGGCCAGAACTTACCGGACCCAATGGCTGAAAGCGAAGAATCTGACACAGCTATTCCTTCGGAAGAAAACGCTGAACCGGTAGCCAATTAAGAGAACTTCAAATTTAAGACGCTGAGCTTCGTTTTAAAATTAAAAAGTGGAACGAAGCTCGCTAAATCGAAAAATTTGAAACTTGGAATGCCCTTAAACCAACTAAAAAGTTAAACCCATTTTAGATGATTTAAGGTTCCACTCTATTTTCTTAAATTTTGCAATTCGCTGGGAAAATATCGCTTACCAAGTTCTACCTCTTAATTAAATCGAAATTTAAATTAAAAAAAGCTAAAAAACCAACGCCGAACAATTCGGCTGAACAGTAAAAAAGAGGAATCTGATGGAAATCACCGCAACAATGGTTAAAGAACTTCGAGATAAATCTGGAGCCGGCATTATGGAATGTAAGCAGGCCCTAAAAGAAAACGAAGGAGATATAGAAGGGGCAATCACTTTTTTAAGAAAAAAAGGATTAGCCAAAGCAGATAAGAAAGGCGGCAGGGAGGCTTCGGAAGGAGCAATAGGAACTTATATACATGCTGGCGCAAAGGTTGGCGTAATGGTTAAACTGCATTGTGAAACAGATTTTGTCGCCAACACCCAAGACTTTAAGGATCTGATTAAAGACCTTGGAATGCACATTGCCGCATCTAAACCTAGATTCGTTTCCAGAGAACAAGTCACAGAAGAAATCTTGGAAAAGGAAAAAGAAATTTTTGCCCATCAAGCCAGAGAGTCAGGAAAACCAGAGAAAATTATTGACAAAATTGTTAGCGGCAAAATGGAAAAGTTTTACGAAGAAAACTGTCTGCTAGACCAAGCCTTTGTAAAAGACCCTGAAAGCTCGGTACAAGACATTATTAAACAAAAAATCGCTAAACTGGGGGAAAATATCATCGTTGGAGACTTTACCCGATTCGAAATTGGTGGTTGATAAAGAAACGAATGCCCAAAAGGCAAAATACCGCAGAGTCCTCTTAAAACTCAGCGGAGAAATTCTTGCCGAACAAGACGGAGCTTTCGGTATTGACCAAGGAGCGCTGGAAGGAATTGCCTCTGAAATTATTGAAGCTAAAAACTTGGGAGTTGAAATTGCCATTGTGATTGGCGGAGGCAATATTCTAAGAGGAGCCACCTTTAGCGCTTTGGGAATGGAACGCGTAACCGCCGACCACATGGGAATGCTGGCGACAGTTATAAACGCACTGGCCTTACAACACGCTTTGGAAAGCGCAGGTATTTCAACCCGTGTTCAAACAGCTTTAGAAATTCACAAATTAGCGGAACCTTATATCCGACGACGCGCAGTTCGGCACCTTCAAAAAGGGAGAGTCGTTATATTTGCCGCCGGTACGGGAAATCCCTATTTTACTACAGACACTGCCGCTTCTTTACGCGCTGTTGAAGTTGAGGCAGAAGTTATTTTTAAAGCGACAAAAGTCGATGGAGTCTATTCAGCGGACCCAATGAAAGACGCAAACGCGATTAAATACGATTCCTTGTCTTATATTGAAGTTTTACAAAAGGGATTGCAGGTAATGGACTCTACGTCTGTTTCCCTTTGCATGGATAATAAAATGCCGCTTGTCGTTTTTAACGTCCGCCAAAAAGGAAGCATCAAAAAAGTATTGCTTGGCGAAAAAATTGGCACTGTTGTGGGAGTATAATTTATGATCGACGAATATATCGAAGAAGCCTCAACTAAAATGAAGCAATCAATCTCCCATCTTCAAAAAGAACTGGGAAAATTGAGAACAGGACAAGCTTCTTTAGCGCTCGTTGAAGACTTAAAAGTAGATTATTATGGGACTCCAACTCCGGTATCTCAGGTTGGGACTCTTGGGGTTCCGGACAGTCAAACAATTACAATTCAACCTTGGGACGCTTCCGTTCTCAAAGATATTGAGAAATGTATCCAGGCTTCCGACTTAGGGTTAACCCCTAATAACGACGGCAAACTTATAAGATTAAATATTCCTCCTCTTACTGGTGAAAGACGCCAACAATTGGTAAAAATTGTCAAGAAAACAGTGGAGGAAAGTAAAGTGGCCGCCAGGAATATCAGGCGAGATTATAATGACAAAATCAAAGGCTTAGAAAAAGAAAGTTATTCAAAAGACGATTGCAAAAAGGGTCAAGATAAATTACAAGAAAAAACTGATAAAATAATAGCTGAAATGGAAAAACTTGGAGCGGCAAAAGAAAAAGATATTCTAGATGTTTAATAAAATTCAGCCCTAACAAATTTTAACTAATATTTTTAGATTATAAATCCCAATTATAAAAGGCTCCCCTGGATTTTAAAAATCATTATATAATTGGGTTAATTGACGCGAATCATATCTTCAATAAATAACCAATAATCCCAAAGACTAAATGTCCTCTAACCAACCCGAATTACTTGAAAAAATTGATCGGGCACGGTTGCCCAGACATGTGGCCATTATTATGGATGGTAATGGTCGTTGGGCAAAAAAGAACCTGTTAGCCCGGGTACAAGGACACCGAGAGGGCGTAAAAACCGTCGACCGAATTGTTACCCTCAGTTGCAAGTTAAATTTAGAGGCCCTCACCCTTTATTCTTTCTCCGACGAAAACTGGAACCGTCCCGAAGCGGAAATAAAAGCTCTTCTTAAAATACTAGACCAATATTTAAAAAAAGAGTTAGAGCGAATGCAAAAAGAAAATATTCGCTTTAACACCATTGGCCGCATTGAAGAGTTTCCTGTTGCAATTCAGGAATTGATAGCGGACGTAAAACATAAAACCAAAGAAAATACCGGGTTAGTCCTTACATTAGCCTTAAGTTATGGCGCTCAACAAGAAATTTTAGATACCGTTAGAAAAATAGCGTTTAAAGTTAGCGAAGGTAGTTTACGTCCCGAAGATATCGATTCGGACATTTTTGAAAGCTTTTTATATACCCGCGACCTACCGAATCCAGATTTACTCATTCGAACTAGCGGTGAAAGACGAATCAGTAATTTCCTTCTCTATCAAATTGCATATACCGAACTTCATTACACCGACGTTTTTTGGCCAGACTTCAGCGAAAATGATTTTTTAAAAGCTTTGATTGAATATCAAGGCCGCGAAAGACGGTTCGGTAAAACCCAAGAACAAATATTAAAAGAAAGTTCCTTGATAAAATCGGCGAACGCATAACCGCTGAAACCTGTAAGACAACTCTATTAAATTTAAGGTTGTCTTGCAAAACCGTTTACGTTGCGTTTATCGTTTTTATGAGGCTGTTGCGAGGTTGAGCTTTTGAAACGCGTTTTAAGCGGGGTGGTTTTTCTCCCGATTTTTTTTGCTATCGTTTATTGGGCTCCTCCCTATGCTTTTTTTCTATTGGCCGCTACCGCTTGTGTTATTGGTTGCTATGAGTTTTTTCAAATGGCTTCCAATATGGGAATTCATGGATTTCATAAAACCGGCATGGTCATGTCTTTTCTATTGTGCCTTGGTTTTTACTTCGATCCCGGTCTCGCCCTTCCCATAATTTGTTTGTCGCTTCTTGCAGCCTGCCTAACCTGGCTCATTACAGAAAAAAATATTAAAGTAGCGGCAGATCAAATTGCCTACACCTTATTTGGAATAATATTTGTCGCAGGGCTGCTCGGGCATTTTATTTTAATAAGAAATTTAGAAGCGGGTAGAACTCTCATTTTTTTTAGCATCGCTATCGTTTGGGCTGGCGATACTGCCGCTTACTACGGAGGAAGAGCATTTGGCAAAAGACCTTTAGCCTATATAGTCAGCCCCAAAAAAACAGTGGAAGGTTCCCTTTTTGGCCTTCTGGGAAGTCTTCTGGCCGGGTTCTTGGCTAAATTAGTATTTGCCATTGATATTCCCCTAAACCATTGTTTGATTATGGCGTTATTTTGCGGTATGATCGGACAATTCGGGGATTTAACCGAATCTATGATGAAGCGAAACGCTGGAGTAAAAGATTCCGGTCAGATAATACCGGGTCACGGTGGAATTTTGGATCGTGTGGATGGATTGATGTTTGGCGGACCTTTCTTCTACTATTACTACACGTATATAGTCGGTTAACCTCCCTATAACCGTTGGCTTTCCCTATAAAAGCCGGCGATAATCATTTCCAAGAAACCGGAAACTCGCTATGAAAAAGATTTCCGTCCTCGGCTCTACTGGGTCGATAGGGGTAAATACTCTGGATGTCGCAGAAAGAAACCCCGATCAATTTAAAATAATAGCTCTAGCCGGCGGCAACAATATTGACGTCTTAGCCAATCAAATAAATAAATTCAAACCTAAGCTTGTATCCGTCCTAAATCCAGAAAATATCGATTCTCTTAAAAAAGCAATCAACGGAAATTCTCCGGAAATTTTATCAGGAGAAGAGGGGGCCGTCGCGGTGGCGTCGATACAGGAAGTTGATATGGTTGTTTCCGCAATTGTTGGAGGAGCCGGTTTGGCTCCAACTTTTGCCGCGATTCAAAACGGAAAAGACATCGCTTTGGCAAATAAAGAAACACTGGTAATTGCGGGGGAATTTGTATTAAAAGCGGCTAAAGGAAAATGCAAAATTATTCCCGTCGATAGCGAGCACAGTGCAATTCTTCAAGCTCTAAACGGAGAAAATCAAAAACGCATTAAAAAAATTATATTGACCGCCTCAGGAGGACCGTTTCGCACATATACCCAGGAACAAATGGAAGAAATCACTGTAAGCCAAGCTCTCAAGCACCCCAATTGGTCTATGGGATCAAAAATTACCATCGATTCCGCAACGATGATGAATAAAGGTTTGGAATATATTGAAGCAAAATGGCTGTTTGGTCTGGAAACACCGGTTGAGATAGTAGTACATCCTCAGAGCATTATCCATTCTATGGTCGAATTTACCGACACATCGATTATGGCGCAATTGGGAATACCGGATATGCGGGTGCCAATAGCTTACGCTCTGTCATATCCAGATCGCATGGAAGCCGATCTTCCGTCGTTAAATTTTGCCAAGCTATCCCGGTTAGATTTTGAGGCTCCTGATTTTAAAAAATTTCCCTGTCTTAAACTAGCTTTTCGCGCATTGGAAACTGGCCACACCATGCCCGCTATCTTAAACGCTGCAAATGAAATTGCGGTTCAGGGATTCTTGGACGAGCGAATCGCCTTCAAAGAAATCCCAGAAATCATTAAGTCCACAATGGACTGCCACGAATGCAAACCTGTCAATAACATCAAAGACGTTCTGGAAGCCGACCGATGGGCGCGCGAAGAGGCGACCAAACTTTTAGCGGTGCCCCATTAATCGATTAGTTCATGTTTAGAATTGGCAACGGATACGACGTTCACCGATTAGTTTCTGGACGAAAACTAATTATCGGAGGAGTCGATATTCCCTATTCAATGGGGCTGGACGGCCATTCCGACGCCGACGTATTGCTTCATGCTATTTGCGACGCCTTGTTAGGAGCTTGTGGAGCGGGGGACATCGGCCAATACTTTCCCGACACAGACCCGCAATGGAAGGGCGTTTCCAGCATTCTTCTTCTGGAAAAGGTTGGAGATATCTGCCATCAGAAGGGATTCCGAATTTCTAATATCGACTCCATTATCGTCGCTCAAAAACCTAAATTATCGCCTCACATGCAATCGATGAAACAAAATATCAGAACGGCATTGGGCCTGGAAGAAGAACGGGTTAACGTAAAAGCGACAACAACGGAAAAATTAGGTTTTGAAGGAAACGAAGAAGGTATCTCGGCGCACGCAATTGCGCTGTTGGAAAAAAATGAATTTTAAACTTTTTCTAAAACTATTCCATCTCCCTGCGACCCTCAAGAGATTTTAATAAAGTAACAGGATCGGCGTACTCCAAATCTGCCCCCACTGGCAAACCTCGCGCAATGCGAGTAACCTTCACTCCCATTGGTTTTAATATCCGGGCAAGATAAACCGCAGTCGATTCTCCTTCCATATTCGGATTGGTGGCTACAATGACTTCTTTAATGTCTCCTGCCTGGATTCTCTCTTTCAAAGCGTCAATTGTGAGATCGTCCGGACCAATTCCGTCTAAAGGAGAAATTGCTCCCATCAATACATGATAGGAACCTCTATATTCTCCAACATTCTCTAACACAAAAACATCGTAAGGCTCTTCCACAACACATATGGAATCTGAAACTCGGGAAGGGTCTGAACAAATATTACACGTCTCATGCTCCGATATTCCGTGGCAGATAGCGCAAAGAATGATCTTTTCTTTGACGTTCATTATGGATTTGGCCAAACGCTCCGTCTGATCTTTCGATTGCCTCATCAAAAAAAACGATAATCTCTCAGCCGTTTTTTGGCCAATTCCAGGCAACTTTTTGAGTTCAGTGATGAGTTCGGAAACTGATTCTGGGCGTTTCACAAATTAGGTGGGAAGGAAAAAGGGATTATTGAACCGCTGAAAAACTTAACTGAATAATCCAGGGATTTTTATGCCGCCGGTTAGTTTAGTCATCTCGGCTTGAGATAATTCTTTTACTTTTCTATTCGCTTCATTGACGGCGCCAATGATCAAATCCTCCAATACTTCGCGGTCTTGCATGTTGATTAACTCGTCGTCAATCTTAACCGACAAAATTTCATTCAGACCGTTAGCCGTAACGGTAACCATACCGCCGCCGACAGAAGCTTCTACTTTTTTTTGACCGAGTTCGTTTTGCACTTCGGCCATTTTCGCTTGCATCTCTTGAGCTTGCTTGAAAATACCGCCCAAACCTTTATTTAACATCTTAAATCCAATATCAATTTTCTATTTATTGAATAACCTTACCGCCAAAGATATCCAGAGCGTCTTGAATGATCTGAATATCGTCTTGGTAGCTACTTCCATTATATTCCTTTAATTCGCCGTTGTCCCTATCAATATTTTGATTGTCTATTTGTTCTTTAGCTTTTAGAGTTTTTTTTTCAACCAGCTCAAGTTGAATAGAAGATCCAAAAAACTTTTCCACGGATTCTTTAATTGTATCAAAATTAGAAGGATCTTTTATACGCTGAAAGGTCATCGAATCGCCAATATTTATAATAAGTTTGGCAGGGGATTCGAATTCGGCTCGGCAAGAACCTAAATAAAGCTTAAAGTTTGGTTTCTTTTTGCAAACATCGGCAATCGCCTCACGCCACCTCGACTCCCAATCATCAATATTTGGCGGTGACTTAAGCATTTCTGTAGGTTCTTCGACTCTATCAGGCGAGGATTGGGATTGAACAATCGTTGGTTCCGGATTTGGTCGACTCGGCGCCAATTCCACAGACGGACTGAATGTTGGCGCAGCCTGAGTCCTTAGAGAAGGAGCGGGCAAATCATCTTCCATTTGATTAATTTGCTCAATCATCGCGCCAATATCTCGATAAGGCCGAATGTCCGTTAAACGGATTGCCGCCATTTCAAATATCAGTTGCGGCAACGGACTCCGCCTCATATCCTCTTCTGCCTTGGCCAAAACGGAAAACGATTGCCTGAGCCGGTCTGTTTCTAATTTCTCCGCAAGCGTTTTAATCTCAGAAGTGTCGAGTCCCGAAGCGTTGGACAATATTTCCGATTTAGCGCCGGATTGAACCAAAATCAGATCCCGTATAAATTCCATCAAATCACGACAAAAAATGTTCAGATCCTTCCCCGACCGAACGATTTCTTGAATTTGCTCAATTAAACCAGGAGCGTTGCCATCGGCTAAGTTTCGGCAAAAACCTTCTAAAACGTCCTGGGAAACCGCTCCCAAAACCGTTTCGACCGCTTCGGAATTGATTTCCGATCCGCAAAACGCAATAGCCTGATCCAAAAAACTCTGCGAGTCGCGCATACTGCCGCCGCCGCTTTTGGCTATTTGACGCAAACTGGAAGGATCGACCGATATGCCTTCTTCCTTACAAATCAAAGCCAGCTGCTCAACGACTTGTTCTCGGGACAAGGATTTATATTCGAAACATTGGCACCGGGAAAGAATCGTTTCTGGAATTTTTATCAATTCGGTAGTGGCAAAAATAAAAACCACCTTCGGGGGAGGTTCTTCGAGAGTTTTCAAAAGAGCATTGAAAGCGCTTTTGGAAAGCATGTGAACTTCGTCGATTACATAAACTTTATACCGGCAAGAAGTGGCCGAGTATTTTACTTTTTCAATTAGCTCCCGAACTTCGGCGACGCCGTTGTTGGATGCCCCGTCGATTTCCGTGACATCCATACTGCGTCCCATTTTGATCTCTTCGCAGTTGACGCAATTATCGCAGGGTTCTGTAGCCGGACCATTTTCACAATTTAACGCTTTTGCAAAAACCCGAGCGGTGGTGGTTTTGCCCACGCCACGCGCGCCAGAGAATAAGTAGGCATGCGCTACCCGGTCAGATTTAATTGCGTTTTGTAGAGTTCGGATAATCGGTTCCTGTCCGACCATTTGGGCGAACTTTTGAGGTCGCCATTTAAGAGCGGAAACCTGAAAATCCATAATAGGAAAAGAAAATAATTGAAGGGATAAACTATAGGAAATATTTAGACTTATACAAACTAAAGGCAGAATTGCTGGGGAATCTCACAGCGCACAAAACGGATTGCTGCCGCTGCTTCCTTCCGGACCTGACGGGGTTCACAAAGGTCTCGCCGCGCGAGGCCCAACAAAACTGCCAAATCAGTCAGTCGATTGAATTAGAGACAAATTATCATATCCCTCACTCACAATCTACTGAAATTATTTTAGTAAAAACCGCTCTTTAATAATTTTTTGCTTCCTTACAATTAAAAAATGTTATTACACATATTATTATTTATACTAATTGCAATTGCTACTTAAAGAAACGACGCATGACATGGCGACAAAACTAAATATTCGAAAAATAGGAAATTCTTTAGGGACAACATTTCCAAAAGAATTTTTAAAACGTTTCGAAATTAAAGAAGGAGACGAACTTTTCATGGTTGAAACGCTGCATGGCTGGATGATCACTCCATACAATCCTCAATTCGAAAAAGCTATGAAAATCTCTCGAAAGGGAGTGAAAAAATATCGCGAAGCGACGGAAGAACTCGCATAGCGAACGAACTGAAATATATACAATCTAACCCCATTTAGCTTTATAAAGGCAGTCCTCTATTAAGCGCCCAACGCCTGAAAAACTTTCTAAATCTTCAGAATAAAATCCAAAAAATTAGGATCTTCTGTAGCTTCGATAACTAGAGAATATTCGAGATCAATCATTTTCCTTCACCCTTTAAACCTGACTCTCTAATAGGGAAGGAGATGAGCTTACTTTTTACGCCATCCTTTACGATACATGCATTTTTCGTAATGGCGGGTTTCTTTGTCGCCGGGAGTGGTTCCAGTGTAGGTTAAATTATTAAAAGTCCCGGCGCGTTTTTTAGCAATCACGTTGCACTCTTCCTTATCTCTTTTAAAAGAAGCGGTCTTTTTATTGCGGTTCGTGTTTTTTAAATATTTGTATTCGTAAAAATTAGCGCAATTGGCAAAAAATAAAACAGCCAAAATAGAAGCAAGAACCCATTTCATATTTTTGATCATTCTAAAAACTCCATAAAACCAAAAGTGAGATTCCTCAACTGAAACTAACCTGAATATTCGAAAAATTCCCAAATAACTAAATTCTTTAGCTGGCAGTCCAGGCTTCGAAAGCCTCAGCCCGATAGTTAAAATAGGATTAGTTCTTTTTTGTATAAACTAGCGCTCCTGCCATTGGAGAATATCATAAATTATTGAACAAAAAAAAGAGCAGGCTTGTTTAACCAACCGAAAACCTTAGAAATTCCTTATTCGGATATAAAACTAAGACGTAAAACGCGTGGGCAAATTATCCGAATTCCATAATTCCGCAAGGTAATATTTTATTGCGCTTCACTCTTAAATTTGTTTCTAGCTCTCCTTGCTATTGTGTATAATATTCTTAAAAGATTTCTTATACGGTATTGACCATGTTGGATAACATTGGAAGCCTTAGCAAAATTTTAAATTCAGTTTCTCAACCGTCGAAAGCTAAATCGACTTCGAATTCCCAAAATTCTCCGGCGAACAACAACGATAACGTTAGCTTGTCTTCGGATGCTGTCGATCTGGTTAAAAAGCAAGCCGAAACTTTGCGCAATAATTTGTCATCGATCATAGCTAATTTTATTTTAGAGCCGGTTTCCGATGGAGTTTCGGCAATCGATCCAACACAAGCTTTATTAAACCAGGTGACGAATCCAGGAACGACTTTATTAGAAAACTCCCAACTGACTCCCGAGCAATTGGCTGGCTTTAAAGATGAGGTAAAGCGCTTGGAGGCAGAGCTGCCAAGAATCATCTCCAGCGATTTACTGGCTCCGATTGGTTCCGACTCTACCAAAAAAAATGCTCTGAACGGTATTCTGGAAAATCTTTCTACACAATTAACTGGTCTATCCAGCCTCATAGCTCAAAAAGAAGTCGGTTGATCAAAAGCTTTTTCAAACTAACTATACATTATATAAGTGGTAAAAACTTATGGGAACAGGATCTAATTTAATCGCAGTTGCCGAGCTTGACTCCGATGGCTTTAAATACTCGACTTTTGAAACCATCCACGCGGCAAAAAAACTTTCAAATACAGATTCAGGTCCAGTGACTGCTGTTGCATTTACCGATAATAAAAATCTAGATTGCGCAGAACTATTTCAATATGGAGCGGAAAAAGTTTTATTGCTTGTCCATCCTGGTTTCCAAACATACAACCGATGGGCAATGACTAAGACTTTAGAATCGGTTATCGAACCCAACTCAACCATCCTGATGGGGGCGACCATTCATGGAAAAGAACTGGCAGCGAGTTTATCCGCAATTTTAGAAGCTGGACTTGCCTCAGATTGTATTGCGTTGGAATCTAGCGAAGACGGATCTTTAACCGCTAGTAGGCCTATATATGCTGGAAAAGCATATTCATCTTTAACCCTGGAAAGCAATAAACATAAAATTTGCACTTTGCGGACTAATGTCTTTCGACCTGAAGAACCTGATACAAACCGTAGCGGCAAACCTGAAATCCAAGAAGTTTCACCGACAAATGATTTAGTGGAAAAGATCTTGGAAGTTTCTAAAAGCGGGGCTAAAAAAGATATTACCGAAGCGCGTATAGTCGTTTCTGGCGGAATGGGGCTTGGCGAACCAGGAAACTTTAAGTTGATAGAAGATCTGGCAGAAGTTTTGGACGCTGCCGTTGGAGCAAGCCGAAATGTCGTAGACGAAGGTTGGAGACCTTACTCCAACCAAGTCGGGCAAACAGGTAGAACAGTTTCTCCTGATTTATACATCGCTTGCGGAATTTCTGGAGCCGTTCAACATATAGCGGGTATGTCTTCGTCCAAATGTATTGTCGCAATTAATAAAGATCCTTATGCTCCGATTTTTTCTATAGCAGACTATGGAATTGTTGGCGATGCTTTGGAAATTTTACCTCTCCTCACTGAAGAGTTTCGCAATCTCTTGGAGTCCTAAGCTTCTGACTAAACAACCCAGCCTTCATTAAAAAGCACAAACGGCCAATTTGTGGAAGAAAAAATTCAAAAAATATTTCAGAATGCGGGTCTCTCTCTTAAAAAAGACGAAACGAAAAACTCGGCCATACAAAAAACCCTTGTATTCTTAGAAGAATTGGATAAATGGAGCTCTAAAATCAGCTTAATTTCCAAAGGCGACCAAGGGCATATACTGGAAAAACATTTTGCCGAATCTTTGCAATATTCTAAAGGCTTTAAAGATACTACTCGGTTGGTAGACATAGGAAGCGGTGCTGGGTTCCCTGGAATCCCCTTAAAAATAGGTTTTCCAGACTTAAATATCGTCCTTATTGAAAGCCAAAGAAAACGCGCCGGATTTTTGGAATCTGTTATAAGAAAAATGAATCTAAAAAATTGTGAAGTGGCATTTGGACGCGCCGAGGAGATTAGCGCAAAAAAACAATATGAACAGTCATTCAATACGGCAACTTTTCGCTCTGTTGCTTCGTTAGAAAAATGTTTAATACTTGGCGAACCTTTTTTGAAAAAAAAAGGAAGAATTTTAATAAAAAAAGAGCTAGATATTCAATTTCAAAGGCTTGATCCAATGATTTTATCTGAAGAACTCTCTTTTGAAACAAACGACGAAAGAAAATCGAAATTAATGGTCTTTGAAAAAAGTTCCACGTGAAACACTTTAATTGACCCTCAATAATGGCATTTATATCAGTTTGCTATTGACTGATTATTAAAATCAAGATTAAGCTCTTGGTAATTATAAACTTTAAAGCCCACCTTAAACATTTAGTTCCGATATTTGTTCCACGTGGAACATTTATTTTCATCTGGCAATGATAAACGGTTGGCCCCATTGTTTTTTTTCTATACAATACAACAAAATTAATATTTCACGTAATTACTAAGAATAAAAAAATGCCAAAAATTATAGCCGTGGCAAATCAAAAAGGTGGGGTGGGAAAAACCACCACATCGGTCAATTTAGCGGCAGGATTAGCCTGGATCCATAAGAAAAAGGTATTATTGATTGATCTTGACCCGCAAAGTAACGCCTCATCCGGAGTTGGAGTAACTATCCAAGATGAAAACCCTTCCGTTTACGATGTTTTATTAGGTGAAGAATCTATTGAAAATGTAATAAAGCAAACTGAAATCGAAGGCTTATCGGTTTTACCTGCGGCTCCGGATCTTGCTGGCGCTGAAATAGAACTGGTTACTTTAGAAAACCGTGAAAAAAGATTACAACCTGTTCTTAATGGGGCATCTGAGGTTTACGACTTCATTATTATTGATTGCCCACCCTCTTTAGGACTTTTAACCCTCAACGCATTAACAGTAGCAGATTCAGTACTCATTCCAATGCAATGTGAGTATTACGCTTTGCAAGGCCTGCGTCACCTCTTAAAGACTTTAAAACTTGTAAAACACTCCCTTAATCCTGCATTAACAGTTGAAGGGATTTTATTGACAATGTATGATGGTAGAACGTTGCTGACGGCACAGGTAAAAGATCAAATTTTAAAATACTTTAAAGATTATTTGCTAGAAACCGTTATCCCAAGAAACGTACGTCTAAGCGAGGCGCCTAGCCACGGCAAACCGGTTTTTTTATATGCAGATAAGTGCAAAGGCGCTGATTGTTACGCCGAGTTAGCCAAAGAAATTATTGAAAAAAATTAAACTCATAATCGGTTAAGTTTTAAAGGGTTACTAACCGACAAGTTATTTAGTTCCTAAAACCCGATTAAAAATAAGTAAATAAGAGATCAATTAATATGGCAAAAAAAGGGTTGGGCGGAAAAGGATTGAGCGCATTAATACCCGACTTTGAAATGGGGGTTCCAGAAGTTAATTCTAACGAAAGTATGCGCGAATTGCTGCTGGATGAAATCGTTCCAAATAAAAATCAGCCCAGAAAACTATTTGACGACTCCAAACTCCAGGAACTCGTCGATTCGATTAAAGAAAAAGGCGTTTTACAGCCTATTGTGGTGCAAAAGGGCGAGGACGGATATGAAATCATCGTTGGCGAACGGCGCTGGCGGGCCTCAAAAAAAGCCGGCCTAAAGAAAATACCCGCAGTTATTAAAGAAACAACAGATACTGAATCTTTAGAATTAGCTATTATTGAAAATATTCATCGTCATGATTTAAATCCAATAGAAGAAGGAATGGCATATTCCCGTTTGGCGGTGGATTTTGGAATGAAACAAGAACAAATTGCAAAAAGGGTGGGTAAAAACCGGGCTTCAGTCGCTAATTATATGCGATTACTAAAACTATCCCGTCCAGTACAAGAAGATATCGTAACCGGAAAGCTCTCAATGGGACATGCGCGGGCTTTATTGGGACTTGAAAGAGAAAAAGAAATCGAGGCTTTACGTCAAAAAATACTGAAAGAAGGACTAAACGTTCGCCAAACTGAAAACCTTGTCAAACAAACTGAAAATAAAAAAAACGCCAAAGCTTCAAAACCTGGCTCGTCTTCCAAATCAAAAAATGTTTTTTTGAAAACTATGGAAGAAAGCCTGGAACGGCAATTTGGAACAAAAGTGGAAATTCTCCCTGGTAAAAAGGGAGGAAAAGTAGTCATTTCTTATTATTCTAATGAAGATTTGGAACGACTACAGGAATGTTTTTTTTCTAAGACCTAAGGTCAAGATTCACCTTTTTATTTAGAAAGCGGGACCCATGAAAAAACAAGGAGGCGACTTAAAAGCCTATCTTGGGGAAGACGCTGCCTTTCAAGGAACTCTCAATTTCGAAGGAGTGGTTCGAATTGATGGCAAATTCGAAGGCAAAGTACTAACCAATGATACTCTGATTGTCGGAGAAACAGGCCAATTAATCGCCGAAATAAATGCCGGAACGGTTATAAATAAAGGAAGAATCGAGGGAACTATACAAGCTTCCAAAAGAATTGAAATTCATTCAAAAAGCCGCTTAACGGGCAACATAAGAACCCCGTCGTTTTTTGTAGAAGTTGGAGCGGTTTTTGACGGAAATTGCGATATGACCGGAAATGAAGAAAAAGGACTTCATTTGGTCCAAAATGAAGAAGATCAAGAAACCGAAACAGCAAGTTGATTTTTTTAGCTTAAACTCCTATTTTTCGAGGATTTTCGTTGTAAATAAGAATGGCGCCGTTTAAAATAAACAGCAGGGAAAGCGGAAACGTGGGAAAGCTATCAATTGTTGGCACTCCCATTGGCAACCTGAGAGATTTTACGTTTCGGGCCGCGGAAACCCTGGGAGGAGCCTATCTAATAGCGGCAGAAGATACCCGCCGCACTCGAATTCTACTTAACCATTACGACATCAAAACGCCGCTTACGAGTTACAATAGTTATAATAAGGAGAAAAAAGGCCGAGAATTGCTAGAACTGATGAAACAAGGTCATGAAATCGCCCTGGTCTCCGATGCTGGAATGCCGGGAATTTCCGATCCTCTGTACCATCTAGTAAGAGGAGCCATTGAAGAAGAAGTTTCAATTCAAACCATTCCCGGTCCCTCGGCTACATTGGCCGCTTTAGTTGTTTCCGGTCTGCCAATGGATCGTTTTTCATTCGAAGGCTTTTTACCAAGAAAGAAAAGAAGAACTCAAACCCTTAAAGATTTAGCCGAAGACCCCAGAACCGTTATTTTATTTGAATCTCCAAAGCGTCTTAATAAAACGCTCAAAGATTTGTTAGAAGTTTTTGGCGACCGTGATATAACCGTAGCGAGAGAGT
This sequence comes from uncultured Nitrospinota bacterium, assembly GCA_964344185.1. Taxonomy (GTDB): domain Bacteria; phylum Nitrospinota; class Nitrospinia; order Nitrospinales; family JAJDAT01; genus JAJDAT01. Next base: position 41,159 of record CAYFMN010000032.1, on the reverse strand, counting down.
TAACAAAGATGCATGAAGAAACCATTCGCGGAAAATTATCTGAAATTGCAAGCCGAACGGAAAACAAAACATGGAAAGGGGAGGTCACCTTGGTTGTAGCCGGCCGACCTAAATAGTATTAATTGAAAACTTCTATCATATTTAACTAGGAAAGTTTCATGGCGGTAATATCCGTAATCGGCCCCAAAGGGGGAATTGGAAAAACCACGCTGTCCATCAACGCCGCTTCTGCGTTGACAAAAGCCTTAGACTCTAATTTGAACGCCAACCAGGTTTGTTTGGTAGATCTGGATTTGCGACTGCCCACCATCTCCAGTCTATTAGACAGTCATCCACCAAAAACGTTTTTCGATCTTTTTGAAACGCTAGAAAATAAAACTTACCAAATCGATACGCTAAGAAATTTTTATCAAATCGTCACTTGGTTTCAGGCATATCTAAATAAGGATATTAAAGAAACGGATAAAAATTTGGCAAAATCCTTTTCCATATTTAAGAACATCAACACCGATTATTTTCGGTTTTCGGATTTTGATTTCGGCGACGTCCTTTACGAGTTGATATTAAACAGAGGTAAAATCATTTTGCCTAAAGATATTAAATCTCAAAAAGATTTGGTGATGGGATTAGACGCGCGCTCCATACGCAAAGTCTTAAAAGAATGCGAGGGAAACTCCAGGCCTTTGCCGGAAGATTATATAAACTACATCGAAGAATACGGACTTTCCATTATTGGAGGAGAAGTCCCAATTTTGGGCAAAAGACAACATCGTAAACGAATTAACGAACCAGAATTTCTTCTTTTATTTTTAGATTTTCTACAAGAAATCGTCGAACGTTTTGACAACGTTATTTTGGATACTCCTGCTGGCGGCGTTAATCATTTATCGTCGGTTATGAATTCCATAGACGAAGTTCTGTTCGTTTTCGATTTAAGCAACCAAATCGCTATTAACGGAAGTATCGACGCGTTACATTCTTTTATTGATTATTATGAAGATTTCCTAGACGATTTTTCCAATGGTCGATTGAAAGGACTCGATAAAGCTTTCGCCGATAAATTGGTAGCGGAACGGGGAGAAAAAGCCGTAATAGATTCTCTTCGTAATAAAAAATTTGGAATCGTTTTTAACCGTTTTCAAGGCGAAGAAGAAATCGTCTCTTGCATTACTCAGATGAGGGAATATCTCGATATCCTCGATAAACTAGACGAATATAAAGATAGAATCCATATTATGGGTATGGTTCCTTTTTGCAAAATTATTAATATCACAAACAATCGCGGCGTGATATTCTATGAAAAAGATCGAGATCTTTCGGGAAAAATGGATATGATCTCGCGAAATATCCTTTCAAAAAATAAATCTTGTCCTACATTATCTTGGAGAAACCAGGAAATTTTACGTTATTTAAATAAAAATGGACGTTCAGGAATTTCAAAAAAAATAAACTGGCTTTCAAAAATTGTAGCTAACGATACGTCAAATGGTAGAGAAAAAACTAAAAAACCTCACTTTGAGCGAATATAATTTTCTGGAAGATAAAGATCCTTTCGGTATTTATGACCGGGAAACCCGGGAAAAACTATACTGGATTATTGCTAAGTTGGAAAAAGATTCGGGCCGTAAATCCAGTATCGAAAAAAAAATCCTTAAAAAATTCAAAAAAGCCGATTTCGGTTTTTTGATGCCTAAAGATTCGGAATCGGAAGGCGTTCTCAACTTTGAATCAGTATTGCAAATTGAAGGTAGATTTCGAGGCGAAATTCGAGGTCCTCGTGTTTTGATTGTCGGAACTGAAGCGACTATTGAGGCAAAAATTACGGCAGAAAATGTTATTTGCCATGGTTCAATAGTCGGAGACGTTATAGGTCTCGAAAAAGTAGAAATTTTAAAAACCGGCCGTTTAATAGGCGACGTAAAATCACCTTCTCTTTACATAGAACAGGGAGCTTTGTTCAAAGGAAAATGCCATATGCCAATTAATATCGAAAAATTGAATAACACTCCCCCAAAAAGAAAAAGGCTGTTCTTTTTAGCGGGTTGATAAAAATCGGTTATGGAACGAAGCAAGCTCGAAGTATTAAACGTCACCGAATACAATTTACTGGCCACAAAGGACCCCAACGGCAGTTATGATCGAAAAACCCGAGAGAATCTTTATTGGGTGATCGAAAAATTACATCAAAATGTTTCAAACCTTTCCCCTCTTGAAAATAAAATTTTCTACAAATTCAGAAACGCTCAGTTCGAAGCCCTGGGCGAAAAAGAAAAAAAAGTAAAAATTGAAATCGCACGATATCGAATTTCCAATAATTTCAAGCAAACGCTAAAAATAATCGGCGCAAGCCTTGGGGCGCTCATCCTGACCGCAGGATTTATATACCAATTTCTTTTAGGCGACGCCACTCGACAAAAAGTTGAAGTCGCATTTTATCAAGGATTGAATAATGTAGGTTTAGTTTCAAAAGAGGACTTTGAGCAAATTAGAGCCGATTTGGATTTAACATTTTCCGAATTAGAAAAAGCAAAAAAACAATCGGAAGAGTTAAGCCAAACTATCGAAAGAATGATAGCGAATAATAAAGTTACTGAAAACCTCAAATACATTGTCAAACAAATCTACGAAGATCCTAGAGCAAAATATATAAAAAATAAAAAAGAGGTTACCTTAAACTTCAATGGCAAACCTATCGCTAAATATAAACGAAATCCCAATCTTTGGTACATTTTAGGAATTGTCGAAACCGGCGTAACTCGCCTGTATTATAACGACGAGGAAATTTTGGAGTTTCGAACCATTTTTGGACGCAAGGGCGAGGAAACCCCATTAGGGGAATACAAAATCAAAAATAGAGTTTATAAACCAACATGGTATAAAAAAGAGATAAAAGAAGGCAAAACCCGAGTTAGAGCGATTCCCTTTGGCCACCCGGAACATGAAATCGGCTATTGGTGGTTGGGTTTAAAGCGAACAGGCGATCCTGTCCCAGGGAGCTACGGAATTCATGGCGTTAACGTTACTAAAGTTAATGAATTTTATAAAAAGAACTTCGATTGGCGAAATGGAAGCGCCGGTTGCCCCAATATTCAAGATTGGAATTTAAATTTTCTTGCGGAAGTCGTGCCCATTGGAACTCCCGTAAATATAGTTTTTAAAGATAAATGGGCTAATGGAAGCAATCCTGCCTCAGCCGCATAACTCCCGATAGCTTTATACGCACAAAGTTAGCTATTCCAGTCTTCAGTAAAGTTTTTCGTAAAAACTCTCGAAAAATTTTTAAAAACTTCGTTAAAGCTTTATAATCCTGGATTCTCTCAATTTTGATCTTATAAAATTTGAAAGGACTGCTAAATGAAAAAGCCCTGGGGCGGAAGATTTAAAGAGTCAACCGACCAATTAATGGAACGGTTCAACGCCTCTATCGGCTTTGATAAAAAACTATACGCTTACGACATTGAAGGAAGTATCGCCCACTGCAAAATGTTGGCTCGTTGCAAGATAATTTCTTTAGCGGAATCAAAAAAAATAATTTCCGGTTTGCAACAAATATTAGAAGAGTTTGATTCTGGAAAGTTTCAATGCAGCGAAGCTTTAGAAGATATCCATATGAACGTGGAACGACGACTATTAGATTTAGTCGGTCCCGTAGGGGGAAAACTTCACACGGCTAGAAGCCGAAATGACCAAGTATGTTTAGACGTTCGCCTTTATTTACGCGCCGAAATAAAAGAAATATTAAGCCGTTTATCCACTCTCGAAGAAACGTTACTTTCAGTAGCCAAAGAAACTGTAGATTTCATTATGCCTGGCTATACTCATTTGCAACGCGCGCAACCTATTTCTTTATCTCATCATTTGTTAGCGTATCTTGAGATGTTTCATCGAGATAAAGATCGTATTTCCGATAATTTAAAACGCGTCGACATCATGCCTTTAGGCTCCGCTGCGTTAGCGGGAACAAATTTTCCTATAGATAGAAATTATGTCGCCAAACTTTTGGGTTTCGCCGCTGTTTCAAACAACAGCATGGACTCCGTCGCTGATCGCGATTTTATGATCGAGTTTTGTTCTGCCGCGTCAATTTTGATGATGCATCTGAGTCGTTTTTGCGAGGAAATTGTTCTCTGGTCTTCCAGCGAATTTGGTTTCATAGAACTTTCGGACGCATTTTCAACTGGCAGTAGCATTATGCCTCAGAAAAAAAATCCCGATGCTGCGGAATTAATCCGAGGTAAATCAGGAAGGATTTACGGCAATTTAATAGCATTACTGACTCTAATGAAATCTCTACCTATGGCATATAACAAGGATCTTCAGGAAGATAAAGAACCGCTTTTCGATACCGTAGATACGGTAAAAATTTGTTTGGATGTTTTTTGCGGTATGATCAAAACAGCCAAGTTTATTAAGATTCCCGACCAAGACATTAAATCTTCAGGGTTTTTAACCGCCACAGATTTAGCCGATTACCTGGTACTCCGCGATATTCCTTTTCGTGACGCCCATGAAATAACTGGCAAAACCGTAGCTTATTGTTTAGAAAAAGGAAAAAACTTAGAAGAACTTACGCTGAAAGAACTTTCAAAAATTTCTTCAGAATTTGATTCAAAGGTTTTTGAATATATTTCCTTAGAAAATTCAGTAGATAGAAAAAACGTACATGGCGGCACCGCTAGGAATCAAATTAAAAAACAAATCCGTCGATGGCAAAAAATTTTAAAGGAAGAAAAAAGAAAATGAAAATTCAAAAATACCTAGTTTTTACTCTTTTGTTCTGCATCTTAACAATTAATTTAGGCTGCGGAAAAAAAGCTCCTCCAAGACCTCCAGAAGAAGCGTTAAGTCTCAATATTCTTGCCAAATAGCCTCAACCAGAAAAATTTTTAAAAAGCGACTCGCAGGGCTAAATTTATATTTAAATTGTTGATTTTTAATGATATATTTAATCGGTTGCAAACTCTAAAAGTTCTTCACAACCAGAGTTTTTCTACCCAGATTTAATAGACGTCTCAAAATTTGTGTTTTAGCATTACCACGTTATGGAGTTTAAAAAATTCAAGTTTTTGAGATTTTCCTTCAATTTCGATCCATCCAAATTATTCCCAGGCTATGGAACCCAAGTATTTTAAAGAAAAAGTCGCTATATTTTTGAATGATCATCCAGAGTTTTTCAATTTTTACCCCGATCTTCTGAAGAAAATCAAATCTATTGAGGTTGACGATCTTCCATTGGCCCCAGCTCATTCGATGAGCGTTGCCAATAAGATAATTCAAACTGTTCGCGACGACCGCGAACATTACAAAGGCAAACTTGAATGGTTCCTTGAAATTGCGAATAAAAACGAAGTTATTCATAACCATTTATACGATATCGAAAAACTGGCCTTATCTAATTCAGACCTTCCCACAATGCTGACTCAGCTAAAAAAGGAAATTACCGAGCGATTTGATATTCA
>CAYFMN010000032.1:777-35690 GCA_964344185.1 uncultured Nitrospinota bacterium | reverse complement strand
GATTTAGGTGATTCCTCAAATTTAGGCGTCGAAGATAGATATCCTGAACCTATTGATGGTAGTTTCCGGTTCGTTGATAGAGATATTCTCGAAGCATGGTTTGGAGACGATTTCGAGCCTCAGTTACGAAGCGAAATTGGAGGAGACTCTAGAGGATTTTATTCATCCAGAGATCTAGAAAAAATTCACTCTGAAGCTCTTATTCCAATTATTATCCGCGATGAATTATCCGGTTTTTTGGCCCTCGGTAGCGAAAATCCATTTCATTTTTATGAAGAACTGGATTCAGGTTTTTTAACAAAAATGGCCGGTAAACTTGCTATAGCTCTTGAAAACATCTTTTTATGGGATCGATTAAAAGAATTATCCTATAAAAATCCCGTAACTGGCTTTTACGACAGAACTTATTTAGAAATAGCCCTTTCTAGAGAATTCGAACGCAGCAAGCGTTATAGAAACTTTTTAACATGCGCCATTATGTGCATTGACTATTTCGACAATCTCGATAATACTGAAGAAATCTCCAGGCAGGTATTTGAGGAACTAACTCCGATTTTAAGCGAATCGTGCCGATCCATGGATATAGTTTTGCACTACGACGAACGGAAATTCTTTTTCATATTTCCGGAAGCGTCGTTAGAAAGCGGAAATCAAATAGCCGAGCGAATAAGAAATCATATTGAAAATGCAAACCTGGAGATACCGGGATTAGAATCTGTAACAGCAAGTTTAGGGATCTCCTCATTCCCAAACGCAGCAGTAAAATGCTGGAAAGATCTAATCCAAAACGCCCTCAAAGGGTTAACGAAAGCCAATGAAAATGGCGGAAATCAAGCGATTGCCTATTCTCGATTTTTTAAGGGTAAAATCGTTTCTGAGACTCATATTTAAATCAAATTAAGATGTTTCGAAAAGCGAACGAAAAAGATATCGAGGCGGTTTTTGACCTAATCGATCAGTATGCTCAACAAACGTTAATGCTGCCCAGATCTCGTTTAGATATTCGAGAAAATATTAACGAGTTTTTTGTTTTTGAAGAAGCGGGTGAAGTTGTCGGAACAGCCGCTCTTAAATTTGGTTGGGATCTTTTGGCGGAAATACGATCTTTAGCGGTTCGATCAGACAAATATCGAAAACAAATAGGAATGCAATTGGTGGCTGGTTGCATTGAAGAAGCGAAAGTCGCCAAAATGGAGAAGATTTTTGTGCTAACTTACGTTAGCCCTTTTTTCGAAAAATTAGGATTTCAAATCACCAATAAAAGCGCATTGCCTCTAAAAGTTTGGGAAGATTGCATGGGTTGCTCTAAACGATATGACTGCGACGAAATCGCATTGATTAGAGAACTGACTCCTGTAGAAGTTGCGCCTTTTGTTCCTGTTGGACCTACTGGACATGCCGAGAAGCCGGTAGCTTATTAGTTTGCCATGTCAGTTTTCATTTCATACGAAAACTATTAGTGGACTAAAACCGCTAAACTCAACTGTTTTACCTCGTGAAAAACCATTGTTCCCAAAAAAATAGTGCAATTTGCCTTTAAAGCGTTAAAATAATAGTATTAATATTCTAAAAATTAATCATCGACATGATCAACGGCTTATCCAACGCTTTATCAGGACTGAGGACTGCCTCAAGAAAATTAGCTAATAGCTCTAACAATATAGCTAATGTTCGAACCCCAGGATTTAAAGCATCCCGCGCAGACGCTGTTTCAATAGAATCCGGCGGTTCTAAAGTTTCCTCCATTTCCCGTTCCAACACTCAAGGACCGGTGATTCCCACCTCCAATCCTTTGGACTTGGCTATTTCTGGAAATGGACTATTCCAAATAGTTAATTCTGGAGGCGGAACTTCTTTTACTAGAGGAGGAAGTTTCAAAACAGATGGCAACGGAAGATTAACGACAAGTAATGGAGAACCGTTAACTCCGGAAATCCAAATTCCAGGAAATGCAACTAACGTTTCAATTTCTCAGACAGGGGAAGTTTCCGCGCAAGTAGGCGGCCAAACCCAAAACTTGGGCCAAATTCAATTAGCTTCTTTTTCAAACCCCGCTGGATTGACAGCCGAAGGCAACGGTTTATTTGGCGAATCCGCAAGTTCCGGGGCTCCGATTACTGGCAATCCTGGGACTGGAGAATTTGGAAATGTATTATCGGGATTTTTAGAAGAATCCAACGTCGACATCGCCAGCGAAGTCGTTGGACAAATTGCCGATGTCGCCGCTTTCAAAGCCAACGCGCAAGTAATTAAAGCAATCGACGAAACCACAGGTTCCATCCTCGACATAAAAGCTTAGTCGATAAAAACTTTCTTCTCTTTATTTGCTCGAGTTCCTACTATTTAAAGTTCAGTCAATTAAAGTCTTCCCTCAATAGAATTTTCCATTTATTATTTAACAGCAAACCGCCACTAATTCTAAAATCTTTAAATTTAATTCAAGCGATGAGTTTCATTGAAGAAAACCATTTAAATTATTTAACCCAAGTCGAACAGTTTTTTCTTTCATTAAAAAATTCAGGACTTTCGCTTTCTGCTGTCGATTATCATTTAATATCCGACTGGGAAGATAGAGGAATACCGGTTGAAACTCTTTGCCTAGCAATTGAAAAAGGAATTCGCCAATACTATAAATCTTCCAAATTTGGAAGAATATCTCTATCCTACTTAAAAGAATTTATCGAGGAGGAGTTGAGTTCTCGATGACAATAAATGAAAATCAGAATAACGAAGGCCAACCCTTTTTGCTAAAAAACGTTCGCGGCGTTGTACAAGGAAAACTTGCTAAAAAAGACGCTTGCAACCTGTGCGGAGGGGAAGGCCGCATATATCGAATTGATGACAAAGGAAGATCTTTCGTAAACGTTTGCGAATGCCTTCAAAATCAAAAACGGTTGGAAATATTAAATGCAGCCGGAATTCCCGGTAAATTTATAGACGCTACTTTTTCGACTTTCGAGACGGGCAATCGAAAAAACGCCTCTGTATTCGCAAAAGCCGTAGCCGAAGATTTTGTCAAAGACTTTGGAAAAACTAATAAAGGATTGTTATTTTATGGAAATCCTGGTTTAGGAAAAACTCACCTCGCAATATCTATCGTTAAGGAATTAATTTTACGAAAAGGTATCGATTGTAAGTTCGTAGACTTTTTCCAATTGTTGTCAGACGTTCGCCATGGATATTCCGAAGAGCGGTCCGATAGAGAAATGATCGATCCTTATATAAACGCTAAAGTTTTAGTCATCGACGAGTTGGCTAAAGGTCGAAATACGGAATGGGAATTAAACGTTCTTGATCAATTTATCTCGTGCCGTTATAACGACGCTAATAAAGTCACTATCATAACGACTAATTTTCGTCCTCCCGCCAAAAACGAAAATAGAAAATCAGGGTCTAAAGTAGACACTTCTGTGCGCAGTTACCGAGACATGTTAACAGAAGAAACTTTGAGCGACAGAGTCGGACCAAGAATTTATTCCCGATTACTAGAAATGTGCGATCTAGTAGAACTTGAGGGAGAAGATCACAGAGGGCAAAACGCCGTTATTTATTAAATGGCAATGAAACAACTTCTATTCATTATTTTTATTTTCAAGTTGATCGGCTTTTCCTATGCATGGGCGGAAGATTCTAATAAATCCGATCCTAATGAAAAGTGCGAATACAGGCCTTTTGTAATAAATCTCCAAGTAGAAAACGATATGTTTGGCGGTTCTGATCGCCATTACACCCATGGTCAACGCTTGGCCTTTGTTTCCGATACCGAAGGACCTTGTGTTCGAGAAAATACAGCCAAAGTAGAGGGCTTATTTCGCTCTGCCGGAACCTGGATTGAACAAAAAGTAGAACCGGTTATTAAAAAAGTTAATCCAGATTTTATGGGTTTCAATACGAAAATTTCCATATCTGGAGGATTGAACATATTCACCCCGGAAAATATTGCCGAAGAAGATTTGATTGAAAATGATCGTCCCTATGCAGGATGGCTTTATCTTGGTTTTGGATTTATTAGCGATAGCGAGGAAAAAAATATTGAATGGAGTTTTCTTAAAACTATATTTGCCAAAAAAGCTACTTTAGATAACTTCGAAGTAAATATTGGTATCGTCGGGCCTTGGTCGTTTGCAGAAGAAACGCAAACCGAATGGCATCAACTATTCGGACTCCAAAACCCTAATGGCTGGAACCGACAACTTAAAAATGAACCGGGTCTGGTTATAAGTTATGAGCGAAAATGGCGATTAGTTCCCGAACTAAATTCTAAAATCGAATATGATTTTACTCCAAATCTTGGGGTCTCTTTAGGCAATGTTTACACAAATTTGGTGACCGGGGCCACCCTCCGTATTGGACAAAACTTGCGAACCGATTATGGGCCGCCCCGCATTCGACCCGGATTGCAGGGTTCCGACTTTTTCCAAGCTCCAAAAGGTTTCAGTTGGTACTTGTTCGCGGGAGCGGAAGGGAGGGTGGTTGGAAGAAACATTTTTCTTGATGGAAATACCTTTACAGATAGCCATAGCGTTGAAAAGGAAAACTTGGTCGGCGACTTACAGACTGGGATTGTCCTTTCCTATGGTAATTTTCGTTTCGGTTATACAAATATATTTAGAACCAAAGAATTTGACCTACAACAAGAAGAAGACGACTTCGGTTCGTTTAATTTATCTTATCGATTTTAAGCTCCTCATACATTGTTAAGGTTGGCCTTCATAGCAATATCGCTGAAGTCTTGATTGAAACGACGTGCAGTCAATAAAAATTAAACTTCCTAAACCATCGCAGAATTCAGTTATTGAAAACTCATATCTCAATTCGTCTAATGGAGTCAAAATTTTAGATGAGCTGGTTAAAAAAAATATTCTTTCGCGGGTTATTAATTTTATTTGGAATTACGTTACTTGTAGAAATTTTTCTTAGAATATTTTTACCTCAACCAATTTTTGATAACCACACAACGGTCGCCTTCGGTCTGCCAACGGCATTTCAAAAAAACTTAGATATCAACGCCGATTTTGATAGTTTCCCTTTCAAAATTACTACCGATTCACATAAACTCAGATCTTTCCTAAAAGTTGAATATCAAAAACCACCCGACACTTTCCGCATTCTATGCATTGGAGGCTCTATTTTTGCGGCCTCGGGAGTTAACAACAATGAAACTTTTGCATCCTACCTAAATAAGGTTTTACGTGATCGCATTCCCAAACAAAAATTTGAAGTCATCAATGCAGGAAAAAACTTATGGGAACTACCCGAGTTCTACACTTACTTAAAAAATGAAGGCTATAAATACAAACCAGATCTTGTCGTCATATATGAGCATCGCGGGGAATTCTCAACTATGGATTTGAAAAAATACGAAGCGGAAGAATTAAAAGTCGAAACAATATCAAAAAATTCCATTCGTATTTCAGTGAAAGACTTTCAGTTCAACTTTTACCTAAATCGCGTTGCCGTTTTTACTCTTAAATTAATACACAGCTTACCGTTTTATAATTATCTATTTGATCTATCTCATAGTTTACGATGGTTCGAAAAATTCCACCGAGAAAGGTTAAACAATCTTGAACTCAGTTCTGATAATGCATCTAAAAAAATGAATATTTCCGCCCTATTATCGGATCTCGACATTTCTAAAAACAGTAGGATCCATTGGGTCTCTTCTAATGGCGATATAAAAAATTCACCTCCTAAAAATATAAAATGGGATGTCTATAGCTTAGCCCTTGATCAATTTATAAATTTAGCTGAAAAATTAAATTCTAAAACGCTTTTTTTAAGAGTAGCGGCCAGAGAAGAAATTTTGAAATTGAATAAAGGAAGCAAAAGCGCAAGTTTAACTTCTTTAAAAGAAAGAAAAAATAGCGCTTGGTTAAACTTCTTGAAACCCATGACCCAATTTCAAAGCTCCCAAGCTATTCCTCTAAATTTTCCGAACCATATTCATTGGACGCCTGCTGGCCATCGCTTAGCTTCATTCCTGGCATTTAATGCTTTAATTGAAAAAAATTTAATTCCGTTTGAAGGTAATCCTAACAAAATTAAAATCGATTTCTTAGACGCAAAATGGATCGATCAAATCGCTTCATCCAATTCAAGAATTAAGCCATTTCTAGATCGTATGGGTTATGCCCTTTTTTTAAAAGGGGTTCTTCAAAAAAATAATAATAAACCTGCGGAAGCCCAAAAAACGTTTCAAAGTTTTTTGGAAAAATTTCCAAATAACTTTGAAGCAAGATTACAGTTAGCGGTTATTTTATTGGAGGAAGGAAACGCCTCAGACGCTTTAAATTATCTAACGCCAATTCTAGATTTCGAGAAAAATCCAGATCCCAGTTTTTTTTATTTATTGGGTAAAACCTATTTTAAATTGAATAAATGGAACCAAGCTCTCATTCATTTTAAAAATTACAAAACCCAATATCCCGATGATCATAACGTTCATCATTTTTTAGGTTTGATCCATTTTCAAAAGAAAAACTATACCAAAGCGCAAGGTTACTATTTGAAATCCGTCGAGCTTAAGCCCAACTACACTCCATACATAAACCGATTAGGAAGTTTTTACTTTGATTTAGCGCAACTTGAACCTGCCTTAATTCAATTTCAACATTCTCTAAAATTAAATCCTAATCAATCTAAAATTTGGCTTCTCTCAGGATTAGCTTATATACGATTAAACAAATTGCGGGAATCGCTACAAAGTATGGAAAATGTTTTAAGACTAGACCCTCAAAATCCCATGGCAATGGATATAGTAACAAAACTAAAAACAGCCCTTAAAGCTAACTAAACCAATCAGAATCTATCACAAATTTTTGAGGAAATTTCAAAACAGGGGAATGGAAGCCCCCACGGCCAATTTTGGTGCCGAAGAGAGGACTCGAACCTCCACAGGATTGCTCCCACATGAACCTGAATCATGCGCGTCTACCAATTCCGCCACTTCGGCAATTCAAATACTTACAAAACTTAAAAAATCACACTAAACAACTTCAACTTCTAAAAAAATAAAAATACTAAATGATTTCTTCCAAAAAATTAATTTATAATTTCTCAAAATAGTAATTAATATTTTCTTTTTTTTCAACTGCTTAAAAAATTCGGTAGTGTCCTAATTTGAAAATTTCAGAACTTGATTTTATTTTTTATTGGATTTATAAATAGATAGAGAACAATCCGGTTACGACTTATCCCTTAACAGGGTTTAAGTGGTTTTGGCGTTGACCTTTTATGAGGTCGAACTCGAACAGTTTTAGGCCCAGGTTTCTTCCCAGTCCTCTGGGGCCTGCAAATAGTTTTTGCCATAACGATCACCTCCTCTCTACCGGTGGACCGATGATTGAGGTTATTAATACCGGATTGCTCTCTAATTTTTATTCAGAAAATTCTATTAGGTCTCTTACTTTCCAAATTCGACTAGCTAAGCCAATTTCCATTGCCGGTGTAACTCGTAGGCTCTTATGGATACGTACAAAATTATAATTGGCAAAATGCAAAGCGACGGCGGCTTTTAGGTTTTCTAACTTTTTGCTAAATGCATTTGTTAACCTCGTAAATCGTCGCATAGACATTCGCATTGTTAAATTCTGTCGTTCAACACGGCTTGTTGAGATTTTAGAAAAATCAGGGCTTCCTACCATTCGTTTTTTATCCGCTCTAACAATTGGTGATGGGCTATATCGGGTCTGTCCAACAGTTTCTGCCTCGAACGACTTTACAATTTGCCCATAATCAACATCTGCTCCAAATGCCTTTTCTGAGGCCTCAATATAATACTTAAGAGCATCAGATGAAAGTTGAACCCTGTTTTTTAGGCGAGAAGATAAATCAGAAATAAATTGTTGGGTATTACTAGCATTTCGCTTGCCTATAAAAAAGTTAGGGACGATTTTACTTTCAGGATCGAGAGCAACGTAGGTCCACATATCACCAACTTGAGAACTGTCATCGGTTTCTACTATATGCTTTTGTTTTTTCCCAACATACGCCCAAATTTCATCAACTTGCACATAACGACAGGGAAGATCACGCATTGTTTCATCCATGATTTTCTCGCAGCCGTTTCCGACCCGTACTAGCAATCTCATAATAGAATCGCGGTGAATTCCGGTTAATCGCTCTGTCGAACGGATAGAACAACCTTCAAGGAGAGCCAATATAGCGGATTCTTGTTTTTCGATTGATAGCTTATTCATGGATTTATTTCTACCGATTAGATATAATAAGTGGCTAAAGTTTGGAACGCTGGGGACTTGAACCCCACAAGGATGGTTGTAAGGGCCTCCAAGGGAACCTCTCCGCGTCCCAGTTTTACCCGTCTTACCGCTAGTCAGATCGGCGCTCAACCTTAACTGACTAACGGCCACGTTCTCGCCCCACTCTATGACAGGTTCTGGAGTGGGGCTTTAGACTCTTCTCATAGGCTATTCTCCTAATCCGCAATTAAAACTATAAGAATAATACGCCAAATCCCGTATCTTGTCAACTAGTCTCGAGACTAAAAGATTAAAAAAGATTAAATTAGTCTTGACATAATGTGATCTAGGCGGTAACATTTGCTTGAAAGGAGATAATCAAATGAATGATACTAAAAAGACGCCAGTTAAGAAAGGTCGCAGCCCAAGTTATCCAGGGCTTGATATCGAAGCCGCTTTACAGCGTGCCCGGGATTTATACGCGAAAATAAAAAGGCATCAATCTAACGTGGTTGTGGCTGTTAGTCACTGGGGGTATACGTTTGGTTCTGGCGCATCCAACCTTACCCTCGCGTCATTAAAAAAATATGGGTTTCTTGAAGAGTCGGGTAGCGGAAAAGACCGGAAGGTTTGTTTGACAGATTTAGCGGAACGAATAATTATTGACAACCGGTCAAACCCTGATGAACGTAATAAGCTAATCATTGAAGCTGCATTAAAGCCTAAGATACATGAAAAACTTTTTGATAAGTACGAATACAGTTTATTACCTGATGGTGATTTGATTTTTGAGCTTATATCCGATTTTAAATTTACAGAAAGTGGTGCTCGTGAGCTTATTTCGCAGTATCGACGAACTTTAGCCTTTATAGAAACCATTAAATCTGATAAAATTTCCTCAAATTCAGGTAGCGAGGGTCAAGAGCAAGGCGAGGACGGCGCGGCTCATACCCCCGCCCCTCAACAAATATCCCCCAAAAATCAACAGGGGGAAGGAGGAAATGTGCAAACAATTCAAATTCCTATGTTAGAAGGTATATGGCCATCACTAACAGCCCAATTCCCTATGACAGATGAAGACTGGACTTATATGATGGGAGTTTTAACTACCATGAAACCAAAACTGGTGAAGCCCAAAAATAAGAATGCATCACAAGGCAAAGATGATACTGAGTGAATGAAACTGCTTTAGAACTTCAAAGAGCCATTGAAAAATTACATTCCTGTTCAGCCACCCCCCGCGAAGTTGTCCCAGTAGAGGAGGTATTTGAAGGCAGGATCGTTTGGGATGGGCTAGTTCACATTTTTGATTTATCAGGCCACTCTGAGGCGAATAGATGTTACGCTTGGTCATCTCCAATAGAAGGGTCGAGTAAACGAAAGTTTTATGCCGTCCTGCATATCCCGCCTGTCGATTCCCCAGAAAAAGCTGTTCGAGCTTCCATAATAAAAGATTTTAGAGATAGTAAGTAGAATCGAAATCAAATTAGGACACTACCAAAAATTCTCTAAATATCCTACTAAATAAATAATTCCGGTTACTTGTAGCAGGGTATTTCAGGGAAAAGTTTGGAAAACCATGGTTTCTCAAACTCTTCCCATCATATGTTGATTGTGCAGCAAACCACGGGGAATTCCTAGTTGGACTTCAACTAACATCTGAACATGTTAAATCCAAAAAAAATATTCCAATTCTTGAAATTTATCATATGCGGTTTTTTGTTTGGTATTTTAATTTTAGAAATATTTATTCGACTATTTTTCCCCCAAAATATTCAACCCAATATTTTTGTTTCTAAATTCGGAACTATCGTCAACCAACACAAGGCGAATATTCGAGAAAAGTTATCTTACAACGGAATTCCTTATCATTTAATCATAGACGAACATAATCTAAGGAATTTTAAAAAGATCTCATATAAAAAACCTCAGA
Source organism: uncultured Nitrospinota bacterium (assembly GCA_964344185.1). Taxonomy (GTDB): domain Bacteria; phylum Nitrospinota; class Nitrospinia; order Nitrospinales; family JAJDAT01; genus JAJDAT01. The sequence goes on along the minus strand of CAYFMN010000032.1, from coordinate 25,556 downwards.
GTACTTTCCGAATCTTATCGCTCGGCGATTCTATGTTTAAAGGACCTGGGTTGGAAGCCAATGAAATTTTTGCATTCTATCTAGATCAAGCCCTGAATAGTCCATCTTCTCAAATAAAATATGAAGTCGTCAACGCAGATTTGGACGGGGCAAACTTATTAGACTATATTTTGTTTTTGAAAAACGAAGGCTATAAATATTCTCCGGATCTTATTTTATTACCGTGGTCAAATTACGACTTTGGTCCAGGTGATTTTGACTATATAAAATTCGAAGACATTACAGCAAAAAAAATAAACTCTAAAAAAATACAAATCGAACTTTCCGGTCCACACATCGACATTCCAAAACCTTTTTTAAACTCGTTAATGCTAGGACTTAACCAAATTCCTTTTTACTTTGAACTATCTAAAATTTCTCACTATCTCAATTTTGTTCGATTGAATTTAAATTTACTATCCTCCCAGGAAAAGAGAAAAAATCAATTAGACGATCTTGGCGCTCTTTTAAAAGCAAAAAACGTTTTAAAAAATAACGAAACGGCAAAAAGTTTTCAAATCAAATGGATTCTAGGAAGCAAGCAAGTTTATTCGTCACACGTCAGATCTGAAGTGGTAACTGCAGCCCTTTTTCCCAAAATAGTTGAAATACTATCTAAAACAGTAGATGAAATTGGAGCCAAATTAGCGGTCCTTGATATGCCTGACGACGAAGAAATTTTTGGCGAACCTAGCGCCACCACTTCTAGAAAATTTCCAAAAAGTGAAAAATATTTTCAATTCGATCTTTTAGACCCTATAAGAAGTTTTTTAGCTAAAAACCAGTTTACAATGACGCTTCCCATGGACCCACATTGGAGCCCAGCCGGTCATCATTTAGCGGCCCTTTTAACATATAACTTCCTCTTGGAAAATAAACTAATTCCAAAAAATGATTTATCGAATAAAACAAAATTCGATCTAAAAAATCCCAAAATAATTAGTCAAATCAAAAACTCTAACAAACGCGTTAGTCCCTATATCGATATTCCAAAATCAAAGTATTACCAGAACGGATTGATTGCCAAAAATAATAACCGAATAGAAGAAGCGATAAAAAACCTAGAACAATTTCTAGAGCTAGAGGAAAATATCGGAATTAGCTACAAACTAGGAGAATTGTATTTAGAAAAGGGAAATACAAAAAAAGCTTTAATCCACTTTAACAATGTGGAACATTCAAAAAAACAATTTTTCCTTCAAGCGCTGGGGGAAAGATATTTTAAATTAAAAATGTACAAAAAAGCCCTGAAAGTTCTTTTCAAAGCTAAAAACGTTGGAAACCCTAACGCTCAAGTTATTAACGCAATAGGACTTTGCTATAGAAATCTTGGGAATTTTGTAGAATCAGAAAAATACCTGATAAAAGCGGCTAAACAAAACTCTTTTTACGCCATTAACTTAGGCAATCTGTATTTCGACAACGGATATTTTGAAAAAGCGATTGAACAATATAAGAAAATTTTAATTCAATATCCTAATCATTTTCATATTTACTATTTAGCTGGACTAGCTTATTCAAAATTAAATAACTTACAAGAGGCTAAAAAAATGTTCTTACAAGCCCAACGAATCCAACCCGAAAATAAAGACGTTCAATCGATCTTAAACCAAATTCGATCATTGGAAAAAAGTAAAATTTGAGATTTTAATCTGTACTCAATCAACAGCCCTTTTTAAAACCGCCGTTATCCAGGAAATCTCCCAAAACGGTAGATTGGGTTGCATCGTCTAGATCTTCAACTATTTCTTCTAATTCCTCTTCCGTTTTGTCTTTAAATACCTGAAGAACAAATCTAGCTTTAGGCTGGTTCAAAATCGCATTATTTACAAAATTTTGAGTAACTAGACCTTGCGTGCCTAGACCTTTCGATACCGAATTGCCTAATGGAGACGAAGGCCCAGGTGCGCTGCTATCAAAAGTTGTTGTACGAACCAGAGTAGTGAAGACGCCGCCATTGGGTCTAATATTATTTGGAATGTTTCCCTGATTTTTTTGTGGAAAAACTGTATTTCCGATTAATGTTATATTTCCTTTTCTGGTAGTAATTGAACTATTAGCGCTTAAATTAAATCCACCGCCGTTAACTCGGTCTGAGTCGGCTTCTGCGGTAAAGGTCTTGCCAAATCCAGAAACATGAGCTTCAAAACTTGAACCTGAAATAAAATTAATACTATTTTTTGCTTTTAATAAAATATTATCTTGAAAAACAATATTTGCGCCCGTCCCCGTTATATCGTTTCCTGATATAATATTGATTTTTTTATTTCCCAAATCAACGTCGCCAAACTTAATAACGCCAGTCTTTGAATTAGCATTCGGATTGGTAGCTCCTATATTTAATATATCGGTTCGTAAAGAAGCTATCTCATTTGTGGTAATAACAATATTACATCCGGTTGTAGCTATACATATTGTCCTTCCTGCAGTGAATGGAGCTATTGAAATCTTTCCGGAGCTCGGACCGCTAATAAAAGAAAACGTATCGGTCACTATTGAGGATGGCAATCCAAAAATATCGCCATCGCTAGAAGCCACAAAACCTTTTAATAAATCAATATCATTGGCTATTACTGAAGCGTCTCCCCCAGCAGTAGCGACGATAATGTTTGGATCTTGCTCATACCTTCCGGAAGCGGCGCTTGCAGAGTAGGTTCCTCCACCAGTTGAAACGTTACCTGTCAAATGCATAGAAGAGCCGCTAATGTTTGTGGAAGTAGCGGACAAACTAACATTTCCTCCTTTAGATTGAATCGACCCTACAAAAACGCCGGTAAATCCATTAATTCCAATAGTCCCTCCTCCTGAATTAATATCCTTCAACGCAGAAACCGAAGAACCGGTGGATGTTAAATCAATATTACCTCCATTTGAGTTTAGTTTTCCAAGAGTCAGGCTGCCTCCCGCTTTAAATGTTATCGCGCCTCCCTGCGTTCTAATTAAATCATCGGTATCGTTAAAAGTAATAGCTCCATTCGTCGTTTGAAATCTTACTGAATTGTTTGAGGTCGTTTGTAAGTCTAATACGTTGTCGCTCAAGTTTTGGATAGTGATTGTGTTATTCGCCTCTAAAACAATGTTATTAACTGCATTCAAAGCTTCCAATGCCGCTTCGGAAATATTAAAAGTTCCTGATCCATCCGCAAAGAGAACCACATGGTCGCCCGAAATTTGGCCGTCATCAGACGCCGAAGACCCGTCTTTAATAATAATATCGTCAGGATCTAATAATAAGGTACCTACCTTACCGTTAGCGGCAGTCGTTAGAACATCGCCATTGAAATCCAGGAATTTTTTACCCGATACTTCTACGAATCCACCATCGCCAGACTTGGCGCCGCCTTTGGCTTCAATCGCTCCAAAAAAGCGAGTGGTGTCGTCAGACCAAAAAATAACTTTACCGCCATTACCACTGGTAATCGCGTTAGCTTTAACTGTGGTCCCAGAGGCCGCCGCAGTTTTAGTCGCGTTTTGGACTACCCCTTTCCCTTGATAATCGCCGCCAATTAAAACCTCGCCACCGCCCTGGTCGCCAGACACATCGACCATTGCAGTTCCGAATTGGCCAACCTTGTCACCAAGTATATGAACAGTACCGCCTGCTTCTCCCGGGTCGGTTCCCGATGCGTCTAAAGTTCCTTCATTAGTCGCGGTACCGTTAGTTCCCGCTTCTAAATAAATCGCTCCATTCCTTTTGGAAACCGATTGCGCCCGGATAATACCTGTGTTGTTGACGACAGAACGTACCATCTTTTGCGCTGTATGCGCGGTTAACAAAACTTTGCCGCCATCCACTTGGATTGTTCCGGAATTGAATGCACCATTTTCGATAGTATTACCGTCACGGTCCACAAACAAACCGTCCACGGGTTGCGTAATTGCAAAGTTAATCAATCCATCGCCGGAAAAGTCCATCGTTGCCGCTTTACCGGAACCTAAAGCAATCAATCCTAAATTTGCCATCAACATTCCTCGGTTCTCAGCTCTTGCTCCTAACAACCCGATATAGTCAGAAGCGCTTATCTTTCCTTCATTAATTACCGAAGCTAAAGGTTTTGATGGATCTTGAGTAAAACGATAATTACGATTCAAAAAATCCTGATCGGAGATCTGCAACGAAGTCGCCATCAAACTACCGACATTGATAATTGAGTTCGGACCAAAAAATACTCCCGATGGATTGGTTATAAATATTTTTCCGTTGGCGTTGAGTTTTCCTAAAATCGACGTTGGGTCTTGCCCAATAACCCGATTCAAAGCAACCGCATCAGCGTTAGGTTGATTGAATTGCACCGATTCGGACTGGCCAATATTAAAACCCTGCCAATTGGTAATCATCTGATTAGAAGATTGATTGATCACCATATTTTGGCTATTCGGTTGTTGGATATTTCCATTTCCCGCTACGATTTGCCCATCTTGCGGCAACGCAAACAACAACGCAGGGAAAAAACCCATCAAAAAAATCAGAAACCCTATCCAAAAAGGAACCAAATAATAAGGCAACGGTTTGATCAATTTAAAATCAGTTTTAATTTTCATGGCCAAAAGCTCAAAGGTTTAAAATTTTTATTATTTAACACCCTGGTTTAGGGCTCCCGTTATCTAGGAAATCAGCTAGAACAGAAACTTGTTTCGCCTCGTTATTATCCTTAATAATTTCTACAAGCTCTTCTCCGGTTAAGCCTGGGAGAATTCCAAAGATAAATTCTGCATCTGGATCGCCTAGAAATTCATCAGGTAGATCGTCTGGAAGACCAGGAAAATCATCAGGGCCAGGGAAGTCATCCTCAGGAAAACCAAAATCCTCAAGAATTTCTTCTAAAATAGATTCGGCCGCTGTAAGCTTTAATTCGCCTCCATTCAGATTAATTTGACCAGATAAATCTCTATTAGTAGCGCCTATAGTTACATCACCGCCAAGTGTCGTGATGGAACTATTAGAATCCAAAGTAAAGTTTGCGCTATTAAATTCAAGAGATTTACTAAAACCTGAAATATGGGCTTCGATATTTGATCCAGAAGTAAAACTGATATTTTGCGCTGCGGCAAAGCTAACGTCATCGCGAAATATAATATTTGAACCCGTACCTTCAATATCAAACGCAGAAATAAAACTAGTTTCCTTATACCCTAAATCAATCTCACCAAATGTAATTGTTCCTGAAAAAAGATCGCCAATTGTTAATTTGCTAGTTCTTAAAGAAGTTATTTCACTTTGATTTAATTCGATATCACAGGGTGTCGTTCCCACGCAAATTGAACCCCCAATAACCGATGGGGCGATAAGAATACTATCGTCAGCTTCAACTTCCGTATTTAACGAATTTGAATAAGTAATAATGGAAGAAGGAATCCCAAAAATATCATCTTTTCCATCAGAACCATTGAGAAACTCAAAACCCGAAGCTAATAATGTAACCGAACCTCCGTTAGTTTTTATAAACATCGGCTCATCCTGCTTGTAGGTTCCGCTACCATCAGCGTCAAAATCGGCATTAGCGGCAAATGCCGCGCCTCCTGTTAAAATGTTTCCTTTGACGTTTATTCCAGAGTGAGCAGAGACATCAACAAAGCCGCCCTTCGAATTGATACCGTAAATATCAATAGAAGATCCTGCTCTTAAATTAATATCGCCGCCATTAGATTCAAGCGCTCCTAGCGTTAGAGAACCTCCAGCTATAAAATTAATCGCTCCTCCCTGGGTCCGAAGCAAATCGTTGGTATCGCTAAAAGTAATAGCCCCATTTGTTGTTTTAAACGTAACCGAATTATTCGAAGTTGTTTGTAAATCATAGATATTGTCGGCTAAATCTCCAAAAGTGATCGTATTATTAGCTTGTAAAATAATATCGTTAGTGGCGTTTAAGGACTCTAAAGCAGCTACAGAAATAGTAAAAGTTCCCGTTCCCCCATCTGCAAAAAGGATCACATGATCTCCAGAAATTTCAGGATCATCATCCGATGATAGTTGATCCACAATATTGATAATATTAGGATCTAAAAGTAACGTTCCTGTTTGACCATTAGCGGCAGTGGTTATAACCTCGCCATTAAAATCCAAAAATTGTTTACCCGATACTTCCACAAACCCGCCATCGCCCGAATCAGCTCCACCTTTTGCTTCAATCGCTCCAAAAAATCGAGTGGTATCGTCGGCCCAATAAATCACTTTGCCGCCATCGCCATCGGTTATCGCGTTCGCTTTTACGATCGTTTCGTAACCGCCATAAGTAACCAAAGCGTTTTGAACTGATCCCTTACCTTGATAGTCGCCGCCAATCAATACCTCGCCGCCGCCCTGGTCTCCTGAAACATCGACCATAGCCTGGCCCAATTGACCTACCTTATGACCTAAAATACGAACGCTACCGCCAATCTCTCCTGCATCTCTTCCAGAAGCGTCTAATGTTCCTTCATTAGTCGCGGTACCGTTTGGTCCCCCTTCTAAATAAATTGCGCCGTTTCTCTTGGATACCGATTGCGCCCGTATAATCCCCGTGTTGTTGACAACCGAACGAACCATCTTCTGCGCCGTATGCGCGGTTAACAAAACTTTGCCGCCATCCGCCCGCATAGTTCCTGAATTAAAAGCTCCATTCTCTATCGTATTGCCATCTTTATCCACAAATGAACCGTCAACAGGTTGAGTGATTGCAAAGTTAATCAATCCATCGCCGGAAAAATCCATCGTCGCCGCTTTGCCAGAACCTAAAGCAATCGATCCTAAATTAGCCATCAACATTCCTCGGTTCTCAGCTCTTGGTCCTAATAATCCGATGTAATCAGAAGCATTTATTTTTCCTTCATTAATTACAGAAGCTAAAGGTTTAGACGGATCTTGCTTAAAACGATAATTACGATTCAAAAAATCCTGATCGGAAATTTGTAACGACGTCGCCATCAAACTACCGACATTGATAATCGAGTTCGGACCAAAAAACACACCAGATGGATTGGTTATAAATATTTTTCCGTTGGCGTTGAGTTTTCCTAAAATCGCCGTTGGATCTTGCCCAATCACCCTATTTAAAGCAACCGCGTCAGAGTTAGGTTGATTGAATTGCACCGTTTCGGTTTGGCCAATATTAAATCCCTGCCAATTGGTAATCATCTGGTTCGACGATTGATTGATCACCATGTTTTGGCCATTCGGTTGTTGGATATTGCCGTTTCCAGCCACTATCTGGCCGTCTTGCGGCAACGCAAACAACAAAGCCGGAAAATACCCCATCAAAAAAACCAGAAATCCTACCCAAAAGGGCTTAAAAAATTTAGCTCCAATTCTAAAAATCATCGGACTAACCAGAACACCCTTGCATTCCAGTTACGCTAAAAGGCACATTAACCGGCGTAGCAATAGCCACGCCGATATCTGGCCCCGCTACGCTCACAAAATCAGAAACAATAGAATCTCCTCCACCAACATTAGAACCTGGTTGACCATCTGGCGTATTTCCTGGTTGCGAATCTTGTGATTGTGAAGAATCACCACTATCGGAAGTACTGGTATCAGTATTCGAACTGGAATCTCCACTGTCAGAACTGTCGTCGGACTGGGAAGTCGTTTGCTGGCCGGTGTCTGAGTCCTGATTAAACATAGAGGATGGCAAGCTAGTTCCAATACGTCCAAGCACAACGCTACTAATCGCATTAAAATTGCTATTCGACATCGTTTGAGGAACTGTGGGAGGTTGCCCCTGCGGAATGGTGCTCACGCTATTGGCTCCTACCAATTGACTGCCCGCAATATTGGGGTCAATGTTGGAAGCGCTCATGGCCCCGGTCTTGTTCGCTACAATCGTTTTATTCGCAGAAGAACTTATAAATCCAAAGGTGCCTCGAGACGATAAGTTTGCTGTTGGGGTAATAACTTTAAAACTTGATTGCTTATTTTTTTGGCTTTTATTAATGATATACATGGAGAGGCCCTTAGCTACATTAATCACTCCCTGCCGCAGCTTTTGGGCTTTATTCATTCTATAAGAACCTATCGACATGAGAGAATTTGGCCCCAAAGCCAAAAGGCTATTGTCGTCAAATTTTATTTTTAATCGACTGCCACGTTTAGTTCGAAATTCGTCAGACGCATAAACCTCTTGTTTGAATTTAGCGGTTTGCCAAACAGCGTCGGGATCAAAAGAAACGGGTTTAATTTGTAATTTACCCGGATTAGCCTTTGCCACAGGTTTCGAACTTCCTGCCGCTCTCATTTGCACTGTTCCAATAATTCCAATAATTGTCCCGATCGGTTTTTCTTCAACCGCCGAAACAGGTGTGCAAAAAATTAGAAAAACCCAGGCAAAAATTGCCAGCTTAAAAATACCAAGACTAAAATTCGGACTCGAAAAATTTGCAGAACCCGCCATTTTGCTCCCTCAATTTTAAAATGGTTTCGAAAATGAATTTTTATTTAATCAAATTATTGTAAATTTAAACAAAAAAATCAAACTTATAATTTCCGGATAAACTACACTTATTTTTTTAATACATTAATGATACCATTTTCTCTAAAAATTAAAGAAACAAGTCACATTTCAATAGATTTTTTCAACAAGTTTTCAATTTGTTTTTCTTAATTTAGTGAATACAGGCAACGGCCATTTCAAAAAATTTTCATCTAAATCCTTCAATTTAAAGCGAAATTAAAGAAATGGCTTGAAAAAGACCCTTTCAATATGCTAATTTCTCCCTCTTTATCCATATTTTATAGTGGGTTCCAGGTTTGTAATAATTTTCGTCTGGTTCCTAATGGGAAGTTTGGCATTTTTACCTCGAAACTGAATGGTTGACCAAAAAAACCCAGACTGGCGGATTGTCATCACGGGTGTTGGGCTAACCTCTCCTAACGGCAATAACCTAGCGGAGTATCGAGAGAATTTACTCCTAGGAAAATCGGGTATTGAAAAAATAAATATCCGCTACATGGGAGAAGTTTTAGCCGGAGTTTGTAATTTCGACGAATTCAAATACCAGAAAAAGAAAGAACGAAGAAGAGGAACTCGCGCAGGTTCAGTTGGGATTTATTGCGCCCACGAGGCTATTTCCGATTGCGGAATAGAATTTGAGTCGTTCGATAAATCAAAAATAGGCATTTACTGCGGCGTCACAGAACATGGCAATGTTGAAACTGAAAACGAAGTTTTCAATATAAGCCAATACGATTACGACGTTAAATATTGGTCGCACCATCACAACCCGCGAACGGTAGCCAATAATCCAGCGGGGGAAATTTCTCTTAATTTAAAAGTTACCGGTCCTCATTATTCAATAGGGGCCGCTTGCGCAGCCGGTAATTTAGGAGTGATCCAGGGATGCCAAATGCTAAGGCTAAAAGAGGTCGATTTCGCTTTAGCGGGAGGAATTTCAGAAAGCATTCACACGTTCGGTATTTTTGCCAGTTTCAAAAGCCAAGGAGCTTTGGCGTGGCATGATAACCCAGAAAAAGCCAGTCGCCCTTTTGATTTAAAGCGAAACGGCATTGTTTGCTCCGAGGGAGGTTGTTTATATACATTAGAAAGACTATCCGACGCTCAAAAAAGGGGAGCTAAAATTTACGGAGAAATTGTAGGATACGGCGTTAACTCCGACGCTTTTGATTTTGTATTGCCCCAACCCAAAGGCCAAACTGATTGTTTAAATATGGCCTTAAATAATGCGGGTTTAAAGGCGGACGATATAGATATTGTTAATACCCACGCAACTTCGACCCCACAGGGCGATATTCAAGAATGCATAGCTATTCGCAACGTTTTTGGCAAAAGCAAGAATGTATGGGTTAATAACACAAAAAGTTATATAGGGCATGCCATGGGGGCTGCTGGAGCCTTAGAATTAGCGGGAAATCTACCTGCGTTTGAAGATAAAATTGTCCATCCCACTATTAATGTAGATGAGCTGGACCCAGAATGCGCTTTAAACAACTTGGTGGTTAACCAACCAAAACATGTTGAGCGTGTAAATTACATATTAAATAACTCATTTGGTATGCTCGGTATCAATTCCGCTTTAATCGTGAAACAGTTTGAAATATAATAAGCGGTAAACTTGAGCAAGGAAATAGTAGAGGAGTCTAAATAATGACGAGAGACGACGTTAGAAATGCGGTCATTAGAATCTTGACCGATATTGCGCCGGACGAAGATTTTGATGGATTAAATGACGAAGAGAAATTAAGAGATCAGTTTGACTTGGATTCGATGGATTTTCTAGATATCGTTATGGAATTGAGGAAACGATATAATATAGAAGTTCCAGAAGCCGATTACGAGCGCCTAGTCACCATGACAAGCTGTATCGATTATTTACAACCTCTTTTAAAAAACCAGCAAATGGCTAGTTAAAAAGCTCAATCTTCGGCTGTTCTTTCCCCCTATTAGAGCAGCCTCGCCTCAAAAAATCTAATATCCAGCCGTGCTTTTTCCCCTCCTTACAAAATTCTCACTGAAAGCTCATATAAAAATATGAAATACGACGTCATTATTTTAGGCGCTGGGCTATCTGGCTTGGCAGCTGGAATTCGACTAGCCTGTTACGATAAAAAGGTATGTATCGTAGAAAAACATGTTGAAATTGGCGGGTTGAATTCCTTCTATAAAATGGAAAACCGGTGGTTTGACGTCGGCCTTCATGCAATGACAAACTACACGCCAAAGGGCGTTCGTTCCTCGCCTTTGGGAAAACTTTTAAAACAACTTCGTTTTAAACATGATGACTTTCAGTTATGTCAACAAAAAGAATCCGAAATTAACTTCCCGGGGGTCTCTTTAAGATTTTCCAACGATTTCGAGCTTTTAAGACAGGAAGTATCTGAAAAGTTTTCTAACCAAATCGATGGCTTTGACAAATTAACTCAAAGAATTCGAGAACACGACGACTTATCGCTTAAAAGCGGTTTTCTATCATCCCGGTCCGTTTTGGCTAAATTCCTTACTGAACCCAAACTTATCGAAATGCTGTTTTGTCCTCTAATGTTTTACGGTAACCCTCAAGAAGACGATATGGATTTCACCCAATTCACCATCATGTTTAAAGCCATATTTCTTGAAGGTTTTGCCAAGCCTTTAGGCGGAATGCGGCATATTCTTAAACTCCTAGCCGACAAATATAAAAGCTATGGAGGTGAATTAAGGCTGGGAAGGGCCGTAAAATCTTTAAATCTGGCAAACAAAGAAGTTAAATCCCTAACTTTAGCTAAAGGCGAAGAACTTCAGGCGGAAACTGTCATCTCGTCAATCGGTTACGCTGAAACCATGCGGCTTTGCACTCCTGAAAGTTTTCCTGAAGATTCAATGCAAGATGGAGAAATTTCTTTTGTAGAATCTCAATATGTTTTAAACGTCCAACCTTCTGAAATTGGATACGATAAAAGTATCGTTTTCTTTAATACTAAAGACGAATTTAGTTATCGTAAGCCTAAAGAAATGGTAGATTTATCTTCGGGAATCGTCTGCTGCGCCAATAATTTTGATTATCCAGAAGAAAAAGAAGGTTTGATTCGATTCACATTTTTGGCTAATCCAGATTTATGGTTTGGGCTTTCTCGGGAAGAATATAAAGAAGCAAAATCTTACTGGCAGAAAAAAACTTTGGAAGCGGTAGTCGGTTTTTTGCCCGATTTTAGCGATTCTGTGGTATTTTTAGATACTTTCACCCCAAAAACTATTAAAAAATTTACCGGACACGCCAATGGAGCCGTTTACGGATCGCCCGTTAAAACCCGAGATGGAAAAACTCCATTAAAAAACCTATTTATTTGTGGCACTGACCAAGGTTTTTTGGGTATTATTGGGGCCACTTTAAGCGGCGTCACGGTTGCGAATATTTACGGACTTAAAGCCTCTTATTAAAGAGTGGTTAAAAAAAAACCGTTAAAAAATAATTAAAGGCTTTCTAAATTAGTTTTTAAAAACTTACTGTTGGAAAAATTATGGCAAGGAATTGGTTAAAAGGAGCAAAAAATCGTTACGATAGCGTGGTAATAGGCAGCGGCCTGGCGGGAATGACCGCCGCAAACATGCTTGCAAAAGCTGGTCATTCCGTTTTGCTGTTGGAACAACATTACAACTTTGGCGGACTAGCAACCTGGTTTAAACGAAAAGGTGGACATATTCTAGATATTTCACTCCACGGGTTCCCAATTGGGATGATAAAAACTTGCCGAAAATACTGGAGCAAAGAAATCGCCGATTCTATCATCAGGCTTAAAGGAGTTCGTTTCGACAACCCTCAATTCTCCTTTTCCACAACCTTTGACAAAATGGATTTCACGCGCATTATGCGCGAAAGATTTGGCGTATTAAAAGAAGTGATTGACGATTTTTTTGTAACAGCGCGCCAAATGAATTTCTATGACAACATTTCCATGACCACCCGGGATTTGTTCGAAAAATTTTTCCCCGGAAGAACCGATATCCACAGGCTTTTAATGGAACCAATCTCTTACGCGAATGGTTCTACTTTAGACGATCCCGCCGTTACCTATGGTATTGTCTTTTCCAACTTCATGGACAAAGGTGTTTATACCTTTAAAGGCGGCACCGACGCGCTTGTAAAAAAAATGAAAAAGGAAATGCAAAAAAATGGAGTGGATATTAGAAATCATTGCCTAGTGGACAAAATTTTAGTCGAAGATAAAAGAACCCGAGGCGTTCGCGTTAATGGTCAAGAAATTGAATCAGACGTTGTGCTGTCGAATTCCAGTTTACCGGCCACTATTCACAAGCTAACCGGAGACGAACATTTCTCGCCAGAATTTTTAGAAGAAGCAAGGAAAGTTAGAATGAATAACAGCAGCTGTCAGGTTTACATCGGCATAAAAAAAGGCGAAAAAATCGATTATGCCGGCGACTTGTTATTCACCTCCGTTGAGGACGAGTTCAACGCAAAGTCTTTATGCGACAAAAAAGTGACCAGCAGAACCTTCTCCTTTTACTACCCAGAAATCAGACCCGGTTCTGACCAGTACTCGATCGTTTCTTCTACCAACGCTAATTTCGAAGACTGGGCAAATCTAACTGAAGAAGAGTATCAAGTTGAAAAAGATAGACTGATCGAGGACACATTGAACGCTCTCGAAAAATATGTTCCCGACATTCGAAAAAAAGTCGATCACCTAGAAGCTTCAACGCCTAAAACATTTAAACGTTATACAATGCACACGCGTGGATCTTCATTTGGAACTAAATTTGAAGGACTTAAAATTAGTAAAGAGCTACCCGAGCAAATTGCCGGATTATTTCATGCCGGTTCGGTAGGCATTATCATGTCGGGCTGGCTGGGCGCCGCGAACTATGGAGTCATTGTTTCAAACGAAGTAGACCGCTTTCTAAGAAAAATAAAATCGGAAAGATTAGAAACAGTAAGCGTCTAAAAGCGCGGTAAAAAACTTCGTTTAGTATAGAAACTTTTTTCCTTCCTTATAGCTATTTATGCAATTTGATTTTTCCAACCAAACCGCCATCGTAACCGGCGGAACTCGAGGCATTGGTAGAAGCGTTTCAGAAGCGTTTTTGAAAGCGGGAGCTAAAGTCATAGCGACCTATAAAAGCAATCACGAAGCCGCCGAATCTTTTTGCGAAGACAATTCGCAATATCGTTCCCAAATACAACTTGCGTCCTTTGACGTCTCCGATAGCGATGGAGTCGAAGGATTTTATAAACTCATAGAAGAACAAAATAGACCATTTCAAATTTTGGTCAATAATTCTGGAATTCGTAAGGATTCCGTTGTCGGAATGATGAAAGAAGAAGACTGGCGAGACGTTATCAACGCAAATTTAACCGGAACTTTTTTGATGAGTAAATTGGCCGTTCACCATCTCATGCGCCAAAAATACGGGCGTATTATCACCATCACTTCGCCTATAGGTCGCATGGGTTTTGCCGGACAGTCTAATTATGCGGCTTCCAAGGCCGCGCAAGTCGCTTTCACCCAATCGTTGTCAAAAGAAGTCGCCAGTCGCGGAATCACCGCCAATTGCGTTTCGCCAGGTTTTATTGAAACGGATTTCATATCCGACTTATCCGATAAACAACGGGAAGGTTATCAAGCGTTAGTTCCTCTCAAACGTTTTGGCAAACCTGAAGAAGTCGCCAATGCGGTGTTATTTCTAGCGTCTAAGGAAACTGCATACATAACGGGAACGACTCTCGAAATAACCGGCGGACTTTAAAAAAACCGCGCTTCGAGAATCTCCAAAAGAACTAAAACAAGGAGGTCGCATTTCGTGAGCACAATCTGGCATTTTTTCTTTTAGTTCCTTCGATCAAAAAATCAACGAGAGACAGGTAACGCCGCCGTCGGCTTTTTCAAATTCGCTCATTGGAATCTGAATAACTTTAAAACCGAAATCACGAATCTTTGCGGCTAGTTTTGGATACCCCTGCGGGGCGATCACATAGTCGCCTACAACCAAACAATTAGCGGAATAACTTTCCTGTGGAGACACTTCAACAATTCCAAACTTTTTAAACGCCGTTGCGTCCACTTTGGCAACGTCCAAAATAACTTTTTCATTGCCAAGATAAGTCGCCGCGCTTTTTAAATGAAGTCCTTCTAAAACTGGAACGATAGTGACAGGCTTTTTAGTAAAAGCTTTTAAAACCTCGATTCCTTCCATGTTAGTACGCGCCGATTTCCCTACAAAAATTTCATCTTCAGTTTGCAATACGTCGCCGCCGTCCAGTGTGGCAGGAGGCAGCATAGGAACTACTGTCATATAGAGCTCCAGTTCGGCAGCAATAGATTCGCCTTCGCCACGTCGAGTCTCGGCTTTCATAGAGCAAAGGATCGCCCTGTTTTCCAATATTACGATGGGGTCTTCAACAAATGGAGAATCTGGAAAATTTTCCTCAGGATCTAAATGAATTACCGAAAGACCGGCGCTTGTTAAAGCGGCGGTATATTGCTTGTGCTGACTAATAGCTTTACCATAATCTATGCAATCGCTTTGGGGATGGTTGGAAATAGCGTTTGAAAAATCCGGGGTGGGTTCGCGAACTAAAGCTATAGAACGTTTCATGAATACCCCTCATTAAGCGTTACAGTAACCTAATCGATAGTGGGGGTATTCATAAGCCGGGAGAAATTTAACATATCAAAGTTTTTCTTGGCTCCACGGTATTTTTTCATCATTTCTTTGGATGGCTTAAGGCCTTCCTTGACTTTATCTTTCTGAGCAATATAAACATAACCTTTCGTCTGGGAAAAGTCATGGCGCGTTAATTCCAGAATTTTTCGATCATATTCTTCTGGATATTGATAATAGCGGTCCAATTCGGCGAGTTTGGCTTCTTCCATTTCATAAACCATCCCAATCATCATTCCCAAATTGTCATCTGTGGGTTCAATGTTAGCGTGACCAAGTCCTTCTACGCCTCCATTATCTACGGGAATTTTATTAAAAACACGCTTCCACGCAGAAAGAGTTACGGAATATTTAGTTGTATAGGAAAAACCATGCTCTTTATAAATCTTTTCGTTGATCAAATCATCATAAATAAATACACGGACAATATTTGACATTCTGAACTCTATAAAAGTAGTAAAGTAATTAAAAAGACAAAAAATTACGAGGTTATTTTAATCTGTGTTAGGATGCTATATTAGCAAAATAACGCGATCAAATCTTTTTATATTTGCGTTTATAAAGGATTAAAAAGCCTTTTTTAATAAAATTTAAGTTACCAGGAAAGGAGTAAAACCATGGCCGGCAATGTAGTTGAAGTTTCTGACGCCGAATTTGAATCGTCAATTATTCAAAGCGATAAACCCGCTTTAGTAGATTTCTGGGCGGAGTGGTGTCAACCTTGTAAAATGCTAGCCCCAACTGTGGAAGAAATAGCAGGCGAATATGCCGATAAAGTTAGAGTCGCAAAAGTCAACGTAGACGATAATCCACAAACCGCTACCAAATTTGGTATTCGCGGTATTCCTACCCTTTTGCTTTTTAAAGAAGGAAAAGTAGTACAACAAATGGTGGGCGTTAAACCCAAAGGCGATATCACTAAAGCAATCGACGAAATTTTATAAAATTAATTATCCGGCTTTATGGCTAAAAGCCTTAAGCCGGACTCTCGATTCATCCGTTTGACTACAATAACCTAAGAAACTCCACAAGTCTTAAAAGGCCTTAATTCTCTGGAGCTTATGATGTCGAAAAAATTGGAATGCCTTAAAAACGTTTCTATTTTTTCGGGAATGAGCGATACCCACCTTGAAGAAATCATCTCAATCACTATAGAAAAAAAATTCAAAAAAAATAAAGTTATTTTTAATAAAGGCGACCGGGGTAATGTCTTGTTCATACTCACATACGGTACCGTTAAATTGTCTCTTTTCGACCAATCCGGTAAAGAAATGATTTTAAAAATGCTTTATAAAAACGACTTTTTTGGCGAGATGTCCCTATTGGACGATTACTTTCGCTCGGCCACCGTTACCGCTGTGGAAGATTCGCAAGCCCTTCTCATTTATAGAAACGAATTTATGAGATTGATTCACCAGTTCCCAGGAATCGCCCTCGAAATGCTGAAAGTTTTTATACATCGTTTAAAAACAAGCGATAAAAAAATCGTTAGTCTTACTTTTTTCGACGCTTTCCGAAAAGTAAGCTCCACCATAATGGATCTGGCGGAAAAAACAGGACGGCAAGAGGGGAAGTACACTGCGATAGACCTAACCCTAACCCGCCAAGATTTGGCTAATATGATGGGTTTAAGTCGAGAAACCCTAACCCGGATTTTACAAGAATTTCATTTTAGAGAAATTTTAAACGTCAGCAGAAAAAAAATAGTGATTCTCAATCAAAAAGCCCTCGAAGAAGAAATAGAAAAAGCCCGGGTTCCTAAAATTTAAATCCCCCACAGGCTTATCCATAATCCCCCTTTTTATAATCCCATCCTTTCCTTTGCTTTTGAAAAAATGTGACCTATCTCCTTTTCTTATATAACCTTCTTGTCGTATATTAGAATTAGGGAATAATAAAATTTTTCAGTGCAAATTATGTTTTCGGATATTTTGCGAATTTTAAATTCGAATAAATATAAGAAGTGGACCTTACTTTCTTTTTGGATGCTGGTCCTCTCGCTAAGCTGGCTAGTTGAAGCAAAAGCGGAAGAAAAACCAGTCGGACAAATTATTGGCGTAATTGGAGAAATTCTTTATAGGTCCGCGACCGACGCTCCAGATACTCCAATCGCGGGCAAGGAAAAACCCGGCGATACAAAACTTGTTTCTTTTTCTCCCTGGGAAAAGGTTAAGTTTAAGCAGCCTGTATATTCTAAGGACGAATTCAAAACCTCAAAACGCAGCCGACTAAAAATAAAGTTTAACGACAACAGCTTGATGGCCCTTGGCCCCAACTCAAAAATGCAAGTGGACAAATATTATTACGATAAAAAAAAGAAACTTCGCCAGGGAGTGATGAAAATTTCTTATGGATTATCGATGTATATCGTCAACAAAAGCCAAAAAAATAAACAATCCAATTTTCAATTGGTTTCTCCCACGGCAAACTTGGCAGCTCGCGGCACCCAGGGATATGTCAGCTCTTCAGATAAAATCACTTATCTGGCAAACCAGGCAGGGGCGATGGACACCTCCAACAGCGATCCAAATGTTAAGGGGAATCAACTGGTTGGAGCCATGAGAAAAAACTCTATTCCTAGAGGACAACCTCCGACCCCTCCGACCAATTTATCGAATAACGAACTAAGCGCCGTTAGAAACGTTGTTATGGGGCCAATAGGGGTCAATCCTAACAACCCTATAATTCAAGACTTGACTCAAACAGCCCCTGTTCAAAAACAAAAACCTAAAGAATCCAAAAAAGATGATAAAGGCGGAGGCAAAAGCGACTCCGGTGAAGAAGGCAACGGCGAAAAGTCTGATGGAGAAGGCGGAGACGACAGCGGAGGTTCTGGAGGAGACGATTCCGGGGGCGATAGCGCAGACTCTGGTGGAGGCGATTCCGGAGGAGGAGATTCTGGAGGCGGTGATTCTGGAGGAAGTTCAGGCGGCGGCGATAGCGGCGGTGGCTTTGCCGAGAGTTTTAGCGCTGCCGGAAGCGCTGCCGGCGGTGGCGGAGGAGATTTTGCCCCTGTAAACAATCCATTTTCGCCCGCCGCGCTAAGTTCCTGTTCCGGTTAAAGCCCAATAGCGCTAAAATATTGCACATGTTAAAAAAATCCGCCTTAATTATCATTTTTTCAGTCTTTTTGGCTCCAAATTTTGCTTCTGCGCAAACGAAATTACCTCCTGCCGCAGAATCAGGACTTGCTCTCAAAATGCTTAAAAAATCTCAACCCGGACGTTGGGAACCCCCTCCCCAACCTCAGCCGGAAGTTCTAATCATTCGAGAAGACGAACCCCCTTCAAAACCTCTTTCCCAACCCGAAATTAATAAAACTATAGAGTTAAAAATATCTTCTCCCGATAAAAATACTTCAGAAACTCCCCCTAAAAAAAATCTCAAAAAATAAAATCAAAAAATTACCAAATTCCCTCCAAAAAATTTGAAGAGATATTTCACAAAAAACGGTTGAATTTCCTCAAGAAAAAAATCTCTGTAAATGTGACGTATCTCCTTACTTTTTAACTTAAAAAGCCGTACAATCAAGTATTACATTAATGTATTTTTCTCAAATTGAGACGAGCTATCAATTACCGAGGAAGCCTTTTGCGACACTCACCGAATAATTTGTCCATAAGCCGTTTTTTGAAAAATCGCTTTAGTGAAATTTTAGCGGTTTTCTTAATTTACATGATCGGCGGGTTTCCGACTTTAGTATTCGCATTGCCGCAAGACGGTCAAATTGTTTCGGGACAAGGAACCATAGGTCAACCCACTCCCAACCAAATGGTTATCGATCAAAGTTCTAATCAATTGATAACGAATTGGAACAGTTTCAGTATAGGTCAATCCGAACATGTTCAATTTAATCAACCGTCTGTAGATTCAACGGCCCTCAATCGAGTTGTCGGCCAAAACCCAAGCGCCATCATGGGTCGATTGTCCGCAAACGGTCAGGTTTTTTTGAGCAATCCTTCAGGCGTCATTTTTGGAAAAAATTCTCGCGTCAATGTTGGCGGCTTGATGGCGACAACGTTAGGCATCTCCAACGAAGATTTTCTCAATCGGAATTACCACTTCAAGCAAGACAAATCCAAACCGCTCGCCGCTATTCTCAACCAAGGAATAATTGAAGCTGGCCAAGTGGGATTGCTCGCTCCCAGGGTCGAAAACCAGGGAACCATAGTCGCCAGCTTGGGAAACGCCGCTTTGTCTTCGGGCGAAGCCGCTATTATGGATTTTGACGGGAGCGGACTCATCAATTTCCAAATCACCGAACCCGTAACCGGCGAAGTCAAAGACGCCAATGGCAACGTCGTGGAAAGCGGAGTGGTTAACTCCGGATTTGTCAAAGCGCACGGCGGCAATGTAATTCTATCAGCGCATCAAGCCCGCGGCATGGTAAGAAGCGTCGTCAATAACAGCGGAATTGTCGAAGCAAAAAGTGTTGTTAAAAAAGGCGGCCGCGTTTTCTTAATGGGCGACCGCGTTAAAAATTCAGGAGATATAAACGTTGCTGGCGTTAATACCGGACAAAAAGGCGGTACCGTTCATATTTTAGGTAATGAAGTCGAGGTCTCTAGCGGAACCATCGACGCTTCGGGAGATGCAGGAGGCGGCACAATCCTAATTGGCGGCGACCGGCAGGGCCGGAACGAGAGTATTCAACATGCAACCAACACAACTATTGGCGAATCGGCAATCATTAAAGCCGACGCCACTAACAAAGGCGACGGCGGTAAGGTAATCGTCTGGTCTGAAAATTCTACCAAGGTTTACGCGGCAATCTCTGCGAAAGGCGGCGCTAATGGAGGCAATGGCGGATTCGTTGAAACTTCCGGTAAAAAGTTTTTAGACGTCACCAAAGCGGCGGACGTTTCCGCGCCAAAAGGACAGGCCGGTACCTGGTTACTGGATCCGACCAATATCGAAATAGTCAGCGGACCGGGTAATGGCGACGGTTCGCAAATATCCGTTACGACAATCGAAACCGCGCTCAATGCCGGAACCAGCGTTCATATCATTACAAGCGGTCAAGGGTTGGAAGAAGGAAACATCATTGTATCAACCGTCATTTTAAAATCTTCCGGAGGCGACACTTCTTTAACGTTAACAGCCCATGGCGATATCATCGTCAACCAAACGATCACATCGACTAACGGAACCTTAGACGTTAACCTAATTGCAGGCGCAGACATATTAATCAACGCCGCTATCGCCACCAACGGCGGCAATTTATTGGCAAACGCTGGATCGACTAATCTACCGGCGAACATTTCGGGATCTTACACGCCGGCGGCGCGAATCTGCGGGGCGGCGGTTACCTTACCGGAAATCCAGGTTAACGCCGACATAACAACCAACGGCGGCAACGTCAGCCTCGGGCAATTTAAAACCAAACAACACTCTTTAATAGGCGGCGGAACTTATACCAAAGAAAAACACGCTACCGCCAACGTGACAGTCCAAAATGCTTCTATCAATACCAACGGAGGCGATTTTACCATTAACGGTTCTGCGGCGACTGTCGCTTCAACAGCAACGATCACAACTCCCGGCGGCAACATAGTAATTGAAGGAAGCGATGAATCAATCGTCAGCGTATCCGGTATCCTAAACGCCGCAAACGTAGCCGCTAACCAATCCGGCGGATCGATCCATGTATTAGGTTATAAGGTCGGCATCTTTGACAACGCGCAACTCGACGCATCCGGCGACGCGGGAGGCGGGATCATCCTCATTGGCGGCGATTACCAGGGTAAAAACAACGATATTCAAAACGCCTACCGTACCTACGTATCCTCTGATGCGGTAATCAAGGCCGATGCAACAACCACAGGCAACGGCGGCAAGGTCATCGTCTGGGCCGACGACACGACTCGTTTCTATGGTTCTATATCTGCCACTGGAGGCTCCTCCGGGGGCGACGGCGGATTCGCAGAAGTTTCCGGTTTGAAGTTTTTGGACTTTAACGGTTATGCCGATTTGACAGCGGCCGTAGGCTCAAACGGAACACTGCTCTTAGATCCCCGAAATATTACCGTTGTAAATGGCGGTTCGGAATCGGACCTAGTTGGTAACACGGGCGACGACGGTAACGCCAATATTTACTCATTCGCCGAAGATGCAAGTTCAGACGTTACTATTGACGCAGGCGTGATCAATACCATATTGCAGGCTGGCACCACAGTAACGCTACAAGCCCATAACGATATTACTATTAGCGAAGCAATTGACGGCTCCGGCGGATCGACAGGCGGCGGCCTTACTCTGGAAGCCGGCGACGATGTTGCCCTAAACGCCAATATCACTACCAATAATGGAACCATATCCATAACCGCTAACGCGGCCGGAGCCACTTCAACGGGCTCGGGAACCGACGAGGGTACCGGCGATATTACTGTAGGTTCAAGTACCATTGTTCTGGATGCGGGAAATGCGGTTATTGTCTTGAGCTCCGAAGGAAATATCAGTCTTCCTCAATTAACAACAACAAGCACAAGCGATTCCGCCCTCACCATCACTTCGACGGCGGGCAACATCACGGACGGTTCCAGCGCGGTTGAATTAAACGCCTCCGCTGGCGGGGCGGTTTTGAGCGCGGCGACCGGAATTGGGATAGCTGGAGCGGGAGGCGAGGTCGATACAAACCTGGCAAAAATCAATCTCACCAACACGACGTCGGGAGTCATCAATGTTGCCGAGAATACTGCCGGGGGTTCTCTTGAAGTCACGGGTATCACCACTGGAGGAACCACCAGCGCCGCCAGCCTGGTGGTTCAGAATACCGCAGGCGATTTGACGATATCCGGTAACCTAAATACAATCGGAACCACAGCATTAGAAGCCTCTCAGGACGTCATTTTAAACGCTTCAAACAATATCACCCTGGCAACCAACGGAAGCTTGGTAATACAAGCGGGAAGAAATGTCACTTTAAATTCCTCTATTGCCGCGAGCGGAACGGGAACCTTGCACTTTGAGGCCGATTCCGGGCATACCCTTGCCGGAGCCGCAGACGGAACCGGAACTTTGACGCTGGCATCGGGTCAATCGCTTACGACCGCAAATCAGCAGATAAATTTAATCATGGCCGCCGGCGCTTTTTCAGGAAGCACCACCAATTCCGGCAGTGGAAATATCAACATCGCTTTATCAATTGATAACGCCGCTACCGGCGTTGGCGTTACCGACTTCAACGACACCTTTTTCGACACCATAACCACCACGGGCACATTGACTGTTGGTCAAGCCACCACCGCTGGATCGGATGGATTTGGAACCTCGGCGGTCACTTTGGACGCCGGGGTTGTTACAGTACAGGGAATCAGCAATACCACCGCAAGTAATTTCGCCATATCATCCACCAGCACCGTAACCTTTCAAACCACCACCTCCAGTTTTTCAGGGAACCTGAGCGTTAACACAACAGGCGCGGTTGCGGTAAACGTTACGGCCAGTTCTCTTAACGGCGTCAGCATTACCAGTGGCGGGGCGGTTACTGTGGCGTCAGGGGCGCAAGTGTTGGCCAACGACGACGGGGGCGCAGATTCTCTCTCTATCCAAGGTACCAGCATCAGCCTAACTCCCAATGGAACACTTTACTCTGTTGAACAACAAGGAACAGGAACCATAACGCTCACTTCCACATCCGGAGTTATTGATCTGGACACTGCTGGAACAAATGGGATCTCAATCAAATCTCAGGACCAAGCCACCTCTAATATCACAGGTTTATTAACCCTTAACGCCGCCACAAACATCACCGGCGCCAACTCTGCGAACCAGGAAATTTTCAGCAACGGTAGCGTAACCTTACAGGGTAATAATATTGGATCGGGAACCACCACCAATGCCATCGATATTGCAAGCTCATTCACTGCAGGAGCGGCCAACACCCTGACCGTCAACGTCACGGGAATTACTGGTTCGGCCTTTGTTCTCCTTCATAATTCAGACGATCCATTCAATACGGTCACGATATCCCTCGCAGACGCCAACAGCGCGGTTAATTTGGATTTGGCAGGCGGCGATTCCATCATCAGTACCGACGGAAAAACTAAGAATAACCTGACAGCGGTACTTAATAACTCCGACTTGGCGTTGAATTACACCATCACCGAAGTGGACGCCACGCTGGATGTTACTGGAGTCATTACCGGCGGCGCCTCGGCTATTACCCTAGCGGCGGACCGATTAGATATTACCGCCGCAATTTCTGGCACTGGAACTCTCACCCTGCAACCTAACGACACCGTAGAAACCATAGGGCTTGGAGGCGGGACCGGGAATTTCAATCTTTCCGATGTAGAAATTGCCTTGATAACCAACGGGTTCAGTTCCATCACCATCGGTGCCAGCGGCGGCACAGGCGCGGTAAATATCGATACCGCAACGTTCAACGATCCGATTACCATCCGTGGCGGCGCCATGACCCTGACCGGAACTAACGCCATCACGTCCACGGGTGCCATTCTTGATGCCGATGCTGACAGCACCTCGATTGATATCAACGCGGCCTCGGCAACGGTAACTTTAACCAGCGTCGGGGCCATCGGGACCAGCGTAGCTGATACGCTCAAT
Organism: uncultured Nitrospinota bacterium; assembly: GCA_964344185.1. Taxonomy (GTDB): domain Bacteria; phylum Nitrospinota; class Nitrospinia; order Nitrospinales; family JAJDAT01; genus JAJDAT01. The sequence goes on along the minus strand of CAYFMN010000032.1, from coordinate 1,860 downwards.
ATGGATGTAGGAACTTTAGTTATCTCCTCGACCAGCAATGGCAATGTTTTTATCACGGAAGACAGCGGTTCGAATGTCGGCGCATTTAACACTGGAGTAGGAAGTTTTGCTCTTCTAAACTCCAGCTCCGGTTCTTTTCAATTCAATGGGACTGGAACTACCGGAACTTTCACGGTCAACGCCATTGACGGCGTTACTATAAATGAAAGCATCACTGCGAGCGGCGTAGTTACTATCGACGCCGATTCCGACAACAACGGAACTGGTGATTTCACCGTCGCCACCACGAAAACGTTGAACTCCAGCAACAACACCTTAACCATCACGTCGAACGACATAACTCTAACGGGCACCGGAGCCCTCAACTCGGGCGGGGCCTCTACCACATTGCTGGTATCCGATTCGGGAACGATGAACCTGGGAGCTACCGCAGGAAACTGGACCTTAAGCGGAGCCGAGTTGCAAAACATAGCGTCCACAGGCCTGACCATAGGCGACGCCAACAACGGCAATATCACGGTGGACGGTATCTCTGCGGCGAACAGCAATAACGTATCGGGAACGGTTACCTTAAACGCAACTGCGGCGGGAGGAACCGTCACCTTTGAGACTGGAGCTTCGGTATTTAATGCTCTGACCGTTAACACTGAAAACGGTATCAACGTCAACATCGGTCTTTCAACCGACACCGGAACGCTTACTTTTGACGCGGACAGCGACAACGACGCGGGTGGGACATTTAGCGTTGCGACCGCTACCGCCGTCGCTACCAGTAATAGCGATATGAGTATCACTGCCGCTGTTTTTACGCTCAGTACAGGAACGTCCACACTCAATACAGGGTCGGGTAATATTGCGTTATTGCAATCGACAGCCACGACTGTCAGCGTGGGTACTACAACTGGAACGTTCGACGTCGACGATACGGAAATCGGCGCGATCACCACAACCGGAACCCTAACCATTGGCGACGTATCTTTAGCCAGCGCTATCACGGCAGATACGGCCGACTTCGGTCCAAAAAACGTCACCTTGCAAACCAGCGGCACGATCGACGACGCCAGCGACGCAGGAGCCCACATA
>CAYFMN010000032.1:0-767 GCA_964344185.1 uncultured Nitrospinota bacterium | reverse complement strand
GCTGGCGCTAACCTCCAGCGGGATAATCGGATCGAGTGGACAAGGCTTGAATATCGACGTTACTTCGGTAAACGTAACTTCGACTGGCGGCAACAACGTAACTCTCCGAGACAATGGAGCAACGGCGACAACTTTAACCGTAACAACCGGGGGCGGTGGAAATGTAACCTTTGTAAAAAGTGGGGCGGGTAATCTCGTCATTGCCGGGGTAACCACCACAGGCAATATTGGCGGAATGGAAGCGTCCAGCGGAACCATCACTCAAACTGGAGCGTTAACGATAACGGGTACCGCAAGTTTTACGACCGGTTCTGCCAGCGACACCATAACCTTAACCAACGCCTCAAACGCTATTCAAGGCGCGGTTTCTTTCACTACCGCCGGTGCAGGATCGAACGTCACTTTTGATAACAATACAACTGGCGTGATCATGGGCACTTCCAGTATCACCGGTAACTTGTCCATCACCACCGGCGGTACCATCACTGATACAGGAACCACAACCGTTTCGGGAACTGCAAGTTTCACAACAGATGTCGCCGATCAAGCGATCACGTTAGATTCCGCCAACGCTATAACCGGCGCCGTCACTTTTAATAGCGTCGCTGGCAGTACCGCTTCTAACGTCACGATTGATAATGGAACCACCAATTTAATCTTTGCCGCCAATACAATTCGAGGAACCTTGACCGCCACCTCTGGCGGGACTATCACGCAAAGCGGAGCGTTGACAGTTGACAGTACTTCTTCTTTTACAACAGACGTGG
>CAYFMN010000031.1:0-60655 GCA_964344185.1 uncultured Nitrospinota bacterium | reverse complement strand
AAAAAATAATTAATTAAATTCTTGACTACAATAAACCAGGATCTCGCCTCGATCCGGTAAAATGAATTCCTTGTCCTTAGGAGGCTCTCGAAATGTGACCTCCTTATTTTAGTTCTTTAGGAGCCTGGCTAAGTGCGACCGTTTTATTGCCGCCAGGATCGCTAAGAAGGGCGAAATACGACTAATTTTATTTGGTCGCTTCAACGTGAGTTTTTTGGATGAGGCTAACCAGTGCATAAGGTTCGACGGGGCCGTTGCATTGCATCCAAATAGTTCCATTTCCTCCGTGGGCAACTTCAATAGCTTTACCGTTTTTGTTTTCCATCGCCGAAATTTCAAAGCGATATTGGTTTTTTGGGGAAATGTATTCCAACTCATCGCCTAACTCAATTCGATTTTTAACGTCCACTTCTATCCAGTTTCCATCCCGCGTTTCCTTAATCATTCCGGCGTAAATTTGTGGTAAATCCGTTTCCTGTGGCGAATCAAATCGCTCTGTTTTAGAACCGGAATTCGGCGCTAAAAACGCTGAGGTAAATCCACGATTGGAGGTTTTATCCAATTCCCCAAGTAACGCTGGATTAAATTCTTGCCCGGAAGCTAAATCGTCAATGGCTCTGCGATAAGTTTTTGTGGCCAGACTTAGATAGTATTCTGACTTTGTTCGGCCTTCGATTTTAAAAGATATCACTCCCGCTTCCCGCATTTCTTTTAAGTATTCAAGGGCGCGAAGATCTTTGGAGTTCATGATGTAGGTGCCGTGTTCGTCTTCCTCCATCGGCATGAGTTCGCCAGGACGGTTACTTTCCTCAATATAAAAATTTCCTTCTTGCGCTCTAACGCTGCTATTGCCGGAGCAGCCTCCGCCATCGGTTGGCTTTGCTTCCAGTACGTCGTATTCCCAACGGCAACTATTAGTGCATGTGCCTTGGTTGGCGTCGCGATGATTGAAATAGTTCGAAAGCAGACATCGGCCAGAATAGGCAATACAGATGGCGCCGTGCACGAATGATTCTAATTCCATGCCTGGAACTTTTTCGTGGATTTCGCTGATTTCGGGCAGAGATAATTCGCGAGATAAGATGATGCGTTTAACGCCTAGGTCGTACCAAAACTTAGCAGACGGCCAATTGATAGTATTAGTTTGTACAGAAAGGTGGACGTCTACCCACGGAAAATTTTGCAACACATATTGAATCAAACCGGGATCTGACATAATAAAAGCGTCCGGTTTGCACTCGGCTAATTGCGTCAGAGATTTTTTGAACGACTCAATTTTTCGATTGGGCGGAAGAATATTTGCGGTTAAATATATTTTTTTATTAAGCCCATGCGCGTATTCCACCGCTTCTATTAACGAAGCGGTGGTGAATGGGTTTTCTTTAGCGCGAAGCGAAAATTTAGGAACGCCAGCGTATATGGCATCCGCTCCATAGGCGTATGCGTATCGCATTTTTTGCGGGCTACCCGCTGGCGACAAAAGTTCTGGTTTGATCATTTTTTTCTCAAAAAATTAATAGATGGTCTTGATTATAACATGGAAGGAAAAGCTAGGCGTTTACTGATTGATATCTTTTCCGCAATGTGGGCAAATGGAAGTTTCTTTTTTTCGAGCTTCCATAGCTTCCGAAAAACCAGAAGCGAGAATACCCGCAGGCAAAGCAAACATCCCAATTCCAATGATTGCAATGATGGAACCCAGCGCTTTCCCGAAAGGAGTTACCGGATAAATATCACCATATCCGACGGTGGTTAATGTTGCCACTCCCCACCACATGGCGGCGGGAATGCTTGAAAAAGCTTCCGGTTGAGCCTCACGCTCAAGTAAAAACATCACGCTCGAAGCGATTATGAGGAAGAAAAAACCAAAGATTAATGTGAGAAGCAGATCTTCTTTTTTTTCTCCGCAAACTTTAGTAAGAATTTGCAGAGTCTTTGAGTATCTATAAAGTTTGAAAATGCGGAAAATTCTCACAAATCGTAAGATTCTCAACACCCTCAAGTCGACTGGAAATAAAAAATATAAAATGAATGGCAAAATTGCCAACAAATCGATTAGAGCTAGTGGTGACAAGGCGAATTTAATTCGTCCTTTAGTTGGATGAGAATATTCTTCCGATTCGACACATGTCCATAATCTCAACAAGTATTCGATAGAAAAAATGACCAGAGAAAAAATTTCAAAAACGTCGCAGTAAGTTCCATAAGCTTTTCTCCACCCAGGAATGGTTTCGAGTATTACGGCGATTATATTGAGTAATATCAAGACTAGCAGTGCGATATCTAATGCTTTGCTGGAAAGATCTTTTTCTGGAGCCGGTTCCAATATTTCGAAGAGGCGTTTTCTGGCGATATTGGAAGAGTTCTCCAAGTCAGGCATTTAGATTGTGGGTCCTTTTAAAGATGGGGAAGGAGATACTAATGGGAAAGAAAGTAGTCTTAGACTGTTAAAAAATTAGAATAGACTGAAGAAAATTGCAACCGCTATTTGAAATGTAAAGCTTTTTGCGAAGAGTTTTTGATTGGGTCAATCTTGTGAAATTGGTTTTGGTCTTTTATTTAATGTTTCGACAACAGCTAAGGCTGAACGAAGTCGTTTAGCGAGGATCTTTAATATTGGGATAAGAGATTGAGGATTGCGCCTGGCCAACGAGTTAAAAGCTTCTTGGGTTAATATGGATACAGTGCAATCCTCTAATGCGGTTACTGTAGCTGTTCTTGGCAACCCATCTATCAGTCCTAATTCGCCAAAAATGTCTTTTTCATACAAAGTTCCTAATGAAATCCTTTCGCCGCTTGCCTTCATTTTTGAAACCTCAACGCTTCCGGATTCAATAATGTAAGCGCACTCACCGGGAGCGCCCTCCATGAAAATGCTTTTTCCCTTTTTTACGTATATTTTCTTCATTATTCAGACAAACAAATTTACATTGAAACCATTATAATCTAATGGAAGGATTTAATAAATAAATTGATTAATTAATATTGGGAAAAAGCGTTGGGGGTTTTTGAAGGTTTATCGTTTTTTGGCAATAAAGTTGGTAAATACTAAAAAATTGGATTTTAAAATTAGCGTTTAGGAAGACTATTTGAAAAGCCTGAGAATGATTTTCCAGAGGACGATTTCCCTAGTTTAATAGTTTGGTCGTTGCTCGAAAAAAGTAAGAAAAACAAAATTCCCACAAATGCCACTGCAAAAATATAAAAGCCTTTGGAAGATTGAGGTTGTGGTTTTTTCTTGAGACCTATTTTAGTTTTAAAAGGTTCAGCTTTTGGAGGGCGGTTTTTGGGGTCGTATCCGTCAAACTTTCCAGAGCTGGTACTTTTTAGAATTTTTTTATTGCCTGTTTTGCTTTTAGTTGCGCTCATTATTAACTCCATGAAAAGATTCGCAAAGTTTACCTAAACTTAAGTAAGCACTTTTTATGCCAAATGAATTAGCATGGAGATTTTGTTAGAGCAAGATTTGACTTTATAAAGGTTTTCGGGAAGTCTATCTAAAAACGGCCAAAATTAAATAAGTCCAATTGTATCAATTGTTTCAAAATGAAATTTCAGATTGAGACTATTGAGCTCGATATTTTTTCAAACGTCTGTATAGGGTGGCCCGACTAATTCCTAACGTTTTTGCGGCGGTTGGAACATTTCCAGAACTTTGGTCTAAAGCGTCGAAAATAGCTTTTTTCTCAATAAGCTCAAAAGATAGAGGGACGCTGTCTTGAGGGGAAGATATTTCTTGAAAAGCTTCCGTAGATTGCTGGGACTTAGAAGCGTTGAGGGATATAGGCGCTACAGGATTTAAAATTTCTTTAGGTAAATGCTCTAAATCAATAGCGTTTCCATTTGCTAAAACCATTGATCTAAAAACGATATTTTCTAGTTGACGAACATTTCCTGGCCAATGATATTTTTTCAATGCTTGAATTACTTCTGGTTTTGGAGCGGTGGCCGAGTTTGGCATTTCATTCCTATATTTTTTAATGAAATGGTTAACCAGGGGCTGAATATCTTCTCTTCTGTCTCGTAATGGAGGAATGAATATAGGGTATACAACGAGACGAAAATATAAGTCTTCTCGAAATTCTCCATTTGAAACAGCCTTTTCCAAATCTTTATTGGTAGCGGAGATAATGCGAAGGTCAACTTTAATCTTTTTATTGCCCCCCACTCGTTCAAAGCTTTTATCTTGTAAGAACCGCAAAAGCTTAACTTGGGCCTTTGGGCTTAATTCCGCCAGCTCGTCCAAAAATAAAGTTCCTCCATCGGCAATTTCAAGTTTTCCGACGCGAGCCAATTCGGCTCCGGTAAAAGCTCCTTTTTCATGTCCAAAAAACTCGCTTTCTTGAAGCTCTTCTGGTATAGCGCCGCAGTTAATATCGACAAATTTACCGTTTCGATAGCTACTGTTGAAATGAATTGCTCTTGCAGCCAGCTCTTTTCCTGTTCCGCTTTCGCCATTAATAAAAACGTTTATGTTTATATCTTTAACCTTTTCAATTTGAGAAAAGGTGTGTTTCATACCTTCGCTTTTCCCTACCAAATTTTTATAGATGGGTTTTTTGTGGGAGTCTCCTTTAAGATATTGAATTTGGTCAATCAAGGAGTGCATTTCTTTAGCTTTTTCAATATTTGCGCAAAAGCGTTCCTTATCGATTGGTTTTCGCATGTAATCGAAAGCGCCAATTTTCATAGCTTGGATGGCAATATCCATATTTTCATTTTGACTTGCTACAATAACGGGTATGTCTCGATTTGCCAGACAAATTCGTTGAAGCGTTTGAATACCCTCTTCTCCAGGTTCCATCAAGTCCATACAGATGACAGTTGGCGATAAATCCAGCATTCGTAAGCACTCTTCTCCATTATCAAAACTCATAACCTGATAGTTTATTCCAGTCATCCATTCGGTTATTTGGTTCCGGAAGAGGGGATTTTTATCGACAATAAAGATTAAGTTCCTGGTCATTTTTCTATGGGAATGGTTCTCATAATGGAGTTTAAAAAACGAGGTCCAAAATAGCTTGATAGATGGTTTTTACTGGAGGCCTCAATTTTTCTGTTTTTGGTTAAGACCATAGTCAATGTAGTGGGTAAAGCATTAAATTGTTGTCTTTAAAAAGGATAATTTAGTCTTTAAACCCAAATTTTTTAAAGAAATACTAAATCTTTCATTGCTCAAATCAAAAAATTAAGGTAAAAATCCTACTAAAAAAGAATATATCATGTTAAAAAAACGCGTTTCTTTGAGCTGAGGAATATTATCAGCTTATAATACAATTAATTTTTCAGATTTGCTTGTGATTTTTTTTGTTTATTCGGATTATCTATTATTGATATATTTAGAATTGATTGGTTTTTCATTATTTAATTAGGAGATGGGGATGAAAAAATTGCTTCTTATTTTAGTTGTTGCGTTAGCGTTTACGCCCAACTATTTGTTTGCTAATCCATCGGGTAAAACTTGTTTGGATTATCGTGGGGTTATGGTTACATGGGTCGCTTCTTCGGCGGTGGCAAAAGTAGCCGATGCGACTTATACTTTTAATGGAAATCCGGTTATTGTTTATAATCCTAGCGCTTTGGGCGACAAGTCGGCTAATACGCGGCTCTTTTTCCAATATAGGGAATGCGGACGCCATGTTTTGGGCATGACAATCGCTAATAAAATAAATAAAGACGATTGGAATAGAGTAGATTGTTGGGCAGCTAATACATTGCGTTATGAAAATGGATTGAAAGAGGGAGACTTTAAAGCTTTAGACGAAGATGTTGCAGGACTCTCTGCTGAAGAATGGATTCAAGCTCCCGGCCCGATTCGAAATGTCCAGACAACAGGATGTTTTAAGTAATAATTTTGTTAGAGAATTGCTGGGATGATTTCATCCCGGCATTTTTCTAAAGTTAAAAGCCTTATTTTTTAGGGCAACTCCTACCTAGTCTATATCCCAAGCTTTCCGCTTCTAACTTGCTGGCAAATATTAATAAATACTTTTTGGGCGGTAGTTTGTAATTAGTGCAAGACGGCCAGTTATAAATACGAGTGCGAGTATCTCCAATCAAGCCATATTCGAAAATTCGGTCATAGTCCACTTTAGTCGGCGAAGAAGGTGGGTCTGGTATTTCAGTGCTGCTGCGAAATTTCCAAGGAGGCACAGGATTTTTGTCTAACCAAAGTCCAAGCTTTTTTTCCCAAGCTTGATATTCTAATGCGGCCAAAATTTTGTCGGGTTTGGGATTAACTTTGTAGTGCCAAGCAAATCCCCATTTAACAATTTCTCTATTAAGACTTCTGCCATCTTTTAGAAAAACTTCCCCAACAACTCGTTTGAATAAGTCGAACGTTTTTACGACAACCGTGACACGTTTTTTGAGAACTAATTCCTCAACAAAATTACGGGCTTGTCTCGAAAACGGTTGGCGTATCTCGGGGGCGTCAATCTCCGCTAATCTAATACTTATGGGTTCGCCGTCTAACTCTACTGAAATTAAATCGCCTTGTAGAACCTTAACAACAGGAGCTCCAAATGAATTATTGGGTTTGAACCGCTCGTCCTCTTTTTCTTTTTTCTGAACTGGTAATTGAGCGGTCAGCAATATAGAAAGCGCCCCGGCAAGAATGATTTTTTGAAACAACATGGTAGGGAGTTTATTTTGTTGTTTAAGGACTTTAACCAAAAATTATTTTTTTATAATGGTTTCATCGGCTTCGGTAACAACTTTGTTTTTCCCGAAGTTTTTAGCGCGATAAAGTCTGGAGTCTGCTGTTTGAATACATCGATCAATTTCTGAAGTATCGTCAAACTGTGCAATTCCAAAGCTTGCGGTAACTTTTATTTCTTTACCATTATAGTAATAGGGGTGAGATTCGATTTTTTGGCGTAACTTTTCAGCTAAAACTTCCCCTCCTTTCAGATCGGTTTCTGGTAACAATGTTAGAAATTCCTCGCCTCCCCAACGCGCAACTCTGTCTAATCTTCGGGAGTTTTTTTTATGGATCTTAGAGTACTCAGTTAAAATATAATCTCCAGCTGCGTGACCATATTGATCGTTTATTTTTTTGAAGTCGTCTATATCGGACATCATTATACAAAAAGGATTTTGATTGCGGTGAAACCGAACGATTTCTTGTTCGATAATATCGAACATTTTTCTACGATTTATTAACCCAGTTAAAGCGTCTGTAGCGGCTAAAATTTCTAATTGGCCGTTGGCTTCTAGTAGTCGATTTATTAGTCTATCCTTTTCTTGAAATCTACGAACGGTTGAGAGCCTTGTTCGAAAAAAAGTTAGTAAGTACTCATAATCTTTAGGCAGAGTCATATAGTCAAAAGCGCCTAAATTAAAAAATTGTGACGCTTCTTTGAAGTTAAATTCTTCCGAAATTACAATAAACGGAAAATCACTTGAGCCGTCCAATGATTGTGAAATTGATTTAATATCAGAGCCAGAAATTTGGCTTGTCCCAAGCGTTAAAATAATTATGTCTGGCGAGAACTCGTACTTCCAATTATTTTCTTGCGATTGAAGATCGCATTTTTGGATTTTAAATCCCTCTTTTTCAAATAAGGAAATTAGTGGTTGGTCATTGCAACCTTCTCCTGTAAAAATTTGAATTCTAAATGGGGAAAAAGTCATGAGTCCAATAATTAAGAACAATTTAATAAATTAAGAGGTTAGCGTTCAAAATGTTCGAAAATGGAACTTACATCTATTTTTGAATATTAATAGGTAAATTTGAAGGTGACTTTGGAGGTATTTTTTATTATTTTGTATTGCTCCCAGTAATTTTAAATTGTGTTTTCAAACCCATTTTGAATATAGATCTAGAGTAAATATAACACTTTTTTAAGAGTAATCGATTATGCATCTAAATAAAATACCAAAAGACCAAAGATGCAAAAATAGATATCAAAAAAATTTGATTTTAGAACTAAGACGGCCTGCTTTTAGGGAGGTTTCTATTTGTGATTAAATTAGATCCCGATCAAACTTTTAGAACGCTGGCTGGAATTGAATTTTTTAAGAACTTTACCGAGGAAGAGAAAAAAAGCCTTTCAGAGTTTTCGGGGCAAATTTTAACTTATAGGCCTAAATCGACTATTATTAAACAAGGAATGAATGAAAGTTCGATCTTTTTTATTTTAAAAGGTTTGGTAGATATTAATTATGAAGAACAATCTACCATTGTTTTAGCGGATTTGGGTCCTGGAGCCATAATAGGAGAAATGAGCTTTATTTGCGGTCATCCAAGGTCGGCAAATGCTGTGGCAAGAGAAGAAACTATGGTTTTACGTCTTGATGGGGTGGTTTATAAAAAAATGAAACCTGAAGTTCAAAATAAATTTAAAGACAAGGTTATTGATATTTTACTCGACAGAATTGACGCTATTAGTAATAAACTAATTAAATACCTCTAAATTTGGAATCATATAGTCTATTGAGTTGGCGATAAGGGAATAGAAAATATTTGATTTCCGTCAAAAGAAGGGACTAAGAGTTGTTTTTTAATTTTATCTACTGAAATATCAGCAGGGGTTTGTATATTGCTTTTTATTACTTCTAGTTGTTCGTAATTCTTTAATCTAAAGATAATTCCTTCTGAAAAACTTGAAAAAATAATATCTCCATTTGAATCTAAATCGATACCTTCTAAGTTTTTTAATCCTTTTTTTCTAAAGACCGGAAGAATATTGCCTTTTGGGTCGACAGATAATATTTTACCGGTTTTCCATGTCGCGACTAATAGCCGATTGCGCTTAGTTTCATAAACCAATCCGTTGGGGCGGCCTAAAGCAAGTCCTTGGGTCAATATACCCACTCGATAGTTATTTTTTGGTTCTATCCAAAATAAAAAGTTTCCCAAAGTGTCGGAGATGTAGATTCTGTTGCCGTCGGTTGCGATGTCATTTAAAAATTTAGCGTTTAGAGAGGAAAAGTCTATTGAGCCAAGTAATTTTCCCGTAGTTTTATCAAATCGCCGAACCTTAGTTATGTCGGTAACGTAAAGGTGATCCCCAAAAAAAGTCAAACCTTTCGGAGCGTTTAACGCGACTTCTTTTTTGCCGCCGCTAATAAAATGAAGGTCAATAAGTTTTCCGTTTGGCCCGATCTTGGAAATAAATCCATTATTATCTTTCTTTAGGGGATGACCGTTAACGTTGGAAACATAATAATAGCCCGTTTTAGGGTCTACGATAATGCTTTCAGGAGTTTTCATGCCGCTTAATTGAAAAGCTACAGCGGTATTCAGTCCTAAAGTCCACGTAAGGATGGCGGCGCAACTTTGTAGACGGTCAATCATGGCGAATTGGAGGAATTAAAGGTAGAAGATATTTTTTGAACCTAAAAGCTATTATGTTAATAATTACTTCTCGTCTTGGCAACTCCTTCGTTTTTGGTTAATGAGCCCAGAACAATCGTTTCTTTTAATAAGCGTTTTACTTGGATCATGATAGATAGCAAGAATAAAACAGATATTGCGCTTGGAATAATTTTGATGGGAGCCACTGGCGCGTTAATTGGTTACTTCTGGGATAGTTATATTTTAATGGGGATAGCTACCGTTTTAGGTTCTATTATTGGCGGTTTTGTGGGATGGCTGGGAGGTCGAAGATTTATGACGATTATTCTAGCCGGAGCTATGGCGGGTTTTTTTATCGGTAAGCAAACGGGTAACAAAGACGTAATAATTATGGCTGCAGGTTCAGGCGCAGCTATTGCAGGGTTTTTGGGGGCTCAGATAGAACGTTTTTTTAGAGCAAGAAGGCGTTAATTGCAAAACAAAAGCTTAAAGCAGCTGTGAAGATATAAAAAGCGCTTTAGTTATTAAACGCATAGTTTATTAGAAATAAAGGAAATTGATGAATTTAATTGAAGAATCTCTAAGTTTTATTGAAAAAAGGCAGTCCAGTTTACCGTCGCAAATTCGTACCGTTCTACAACTTGCGTTGAATGAAGATTGTACGGTGCCATTTATTGCCCGATACCGGAAAGAAAAGACAGGAAATTTAGACGAAGCCGTAATTCGAGAAATATTGAATTTGTATGAGGAGTATTCCCAAATTATTAAGCGTAAGTTATTTATTTTAGAAACTATCGAAAAAGCTGGAAAGTTGGACAATGAGATAAAGCGTCTTATAGAAGGGGCCGAAACGATTCAAAGATTAGAAGATATTTACGCTCCATTTAAAGCCAAGAGAAAAACAAAAGTTCAGAAAGCTATTGAAAGGGGCTTAGAGCCGCTTGCAGATTTGCTTTTATCAACGTCTTTGAGTTTAGAAGAATTAGAAGCTCAAAAAGGGTCAGAATTCCTGGGTCCGAGTGAAGATCCTGTTTCTAGTTTTAAAGAAGCTGTTGACGGCGCACGAGATATTTTGATTTATAGATTTTCGCATGATTTAGAAGTCAAAGAAGAACTTCGAAAATTGTTCTGGGAAAAAGGAGCGCTTTTGGCAAAGAAGCAAGCTGAGGCTGAAAAGATAAAGGATTACTCAAAATTTAGAGATTTTTTTGATTACCGTGAAGCAATCAAATCGTTAAATGAAGCGAAAGCGGGACATCGATATTTGGCTATGCGTAGAGGAGCCGTTTTAAAAGTTTTGAAAGTTGAAGTTTGGGTAGAACCTGATTTAGCCTTGGGTTTAATGCGAGGTAAATTTTTGTCCCAGCGAAGAGACTCGGCTCAAACCGATCTGCTGGTTGAATGTATAGAAAAGGCTTATGCTTCTTATCTTCATCCTTCTCTGGACTTAGAAATTAAATCTGAGTTAAAGAAATCCGCAGATGAGACGTCGATCGAAGTTTTTGGCAAGAATTTAAAAGATTTATTGCTAGCTCCTTATTTGGGCGCGAAAACCGTAATGGGTATAGATCCCGGTATTAGAACCGGTTGTAAAGTTGTGGTTATAGATAAAACAGGAAAACTTTTAGACGATACCGTGATTTATCCGCATCCCCCAAAGAATGATATAGCGGGGTCTTCCCAGATTATTCAGGGTTTGATTAATAAGTACAAAATTGAATTTATCGCAATTGGAAATGGGACTTATGGTCGTGAAACGTTGGCTTTTATTCAAGAAAATGTCGAAAGCGTTTTGACAGGAATCGTTTCTGCAATTTTGATTTCGGAATCGGGAGCTTCGATATATTCCGCTTCTCCTCTTGCAAAAGAAGAGTTTCCCAATAAAGATTTGACCGTTCGCGGGGCGGTTTCTATCGCAAGAAGGTTCCAAGACCCATTAGCGGAATTGGTTAAAATCGATCCAAAGTCAATAGGGGTCGGACAATATCAACACGACGTTAGTCAAGTTAAGCTCAAAAAATCTTTGGGGGACGTTGTGGAAGATTGTGTTAACTACGTTGGAGTTGACCTAAACACGGCCTCAGCTCAATCGCTTGCATATGTTTCGGGGATTGGAAAAAGTCTTGCGGAAACGCTGGTTAAGTTTCGGGAGGCTGAGGGCGGATTCGTTGATCGTCGTCAATTATTGAAGGCTCCCCGCTTTAGCGAAAAAATATTTGAACAAGCCGCTGGTTTTTTAAGGATTTATAAAGGGGTAAATCCTTTAGATTCCACTTTTATTCATCCTGAACGTTATGAGTTATTAGAAAACTGGGGTAAAAAACAAAACATTGACATGAAAGATTTGGTCCATAACTCTGAAGTTGTAGAAAAACTAGAGAGCGACGATTCGATTTATAATCAGATCGGAGAAACAACTTTAAAGGATATTGTTCAATCGCTGAAAGCTCCAACTCAAGATCCTCGCAAAGAATTCAAACCGATTCCTTTTCAAAAAGATTTAAAAAATTTAGAGGACGTACAAATTGGAAATTGGTATACCGGTTCTGTGGTAAATATCACACAATTTGGGGCTTTTGTAGATATTGGGATTAAAGAATCTGGTTTAGTTCATATTTCTGAGATGTCTGATAAATTTGTTAAAAACCCAATGGAATGTATGCAGGTTGGGCAAACTATTAAGGCAAGAGCGATTAAGGTAGATTTAGAGAGAAAACGATTGGCTTTATCTTGCAAAACGGAATCTGAAGTGAAAAGTAGTGGGAAACAAAAATTGAGAAAAAATAGTTCAAGGAAAAGTAAAAGTAAAGACTCGATGAATGAGGACAATCCTTTTGCAACTTTAAAAAAATTGAATTTATAATATGTTTTATTAGATAATAAAGGAGAAAAGAATAAGTTTGGTTTGGGTTAATGGGCAAAAAAAAACGGCCAAGGAATTTCTTGGCCGTTATCGCATTAAGACTTTTTTCAGTAAGACACGTTAACGAAAAAACGCATTTCTTCTTTTCTTTTTGGCTTCTTTTTGTTTTCGTTTCTTTTTAACGGAGGGTTTTTCGTAAAAGCGTCTTCGTTTTAATTCTTTTAGCAACCCTTCTTTGGTCATTTGTCTTTTTAAAACTTTTAATGCTTTGTCTACCTGGTTTTGGTATACGTTAACTTCCAAAAATTACAACCCCCCTTCTTGGCGAATATATCCTATCTTCAGTAAAAACTGATACTATATAATATTAATTGATTGTATGTCAAGATGACAAAGCTTCTCCCCAAATTTTTGAGTCATAGTTAGGGTTAGGGTGGAACTTATGAGATTTTTGCTAAAAAAAGCTTTATTTACAGTGTTTTTTGCTTTTGGTGTTTCAATAGCTTCTTTTGCCGATAGTGATGAAGTCCCTGGCTCCCCTTATGCAAATTTAAAAGAAGCCGAGGTAGGCGATATTGTCCATCTTCCTACTGGCGTTAAAGTTAACTTTGATCAGTTAATTGATACTTTATCGGACTCAAGAATAATTTATGTCGGAGAAACGCATGATAATTTAGAAGCGCATCGCGTTCAATTAGAAATTATCCAAGCGTTAAATAATAAGTTTCCTGGACGCGTAGCTGTTGGTATGGAAATGTTCCGCCGTTCTGCGCAACCCAGTTTAGATTTATGGCAATCGGGGATGTTGTCCGATCAAAAGTTTAAGTCGTTATTTTATGAACATTGGGGGACAGATTATAGAATTTATAAGATGATCTTTGATTATATTTCAAAAAATAGGTTACCCATAATAGGATTAAAATCTAATAAAGAAACTCAGAAAGAATTCAGAAAGAGAGGATATCCCGAACGTTCAGACGACGGCTCTTTTCCTGAAATGGACCTCGACGATCCTTTCCATAAAGCATATTCCGCGAGTGTCTTTGGAGGTCATGAAAAACATTCCCTAAAAAATAGTAAGCCGTATAAGATGCTTCTTTTATGGGAAGAGACTATGGCCGAAACAGTGGCAAATTTTTTAAGGGAAGAAAGGTTTCAGGGCTGGAAATTGGTAGTTTTAGCCGGTGGGTTTCATGTTCAATATGGCTTTGGGATTCCTAAAAGAGCCTTTCGTAGAATACCGCATTCTTATTCGATAGTACTGCCGACAGTTACGAAAATTCCGCCAGAACTTAAAGATCGAGAAATGAGTTATGAGTCCGTTTCAGTGCCTTTGTATTCGGCGGATTTTGCATGGAAGGTCGACTATAAGGTTCTACCAGAAGGAAAAATAAAATTAGGCGTTTTTCTTGAGGAAACTGAAGAAGGGACAAAAATTAAATCGGTCGGGGAGAATACTAATGCGGAACGCGCTGGAATATTAGCAGACGATATTTTGATTGAAATGTCAGGACAACAAATTTTTGGAGTGGAAGATTTAAAAGAAATTTTACAAGCCAAAAATTCCGGCGATATAGTTAAAGTCAAATTAATTAGAGACAGCGTTAAAATAATATTAGAGATGGAGTTGTTAGAATAAGAAATATTTCTAAATTTCCGGGTTTGGGAAATCGCTTTTCGTTTCCGTCAATTCTAAAAAAATTTCTTCTAAATCCGCTCGCGATTTGCCGGCTTGTAGACCTAAATCATTCACCTTTCCAAGAGCAATTAAACGGCCTTTGTTAATAACTGCTATTCGGTCACACATCATTTCGGCAATTCCCAATGAATGTGTTGACATAAAGATTGTGGCTCCGCGTTTACATAAATCAATGAATAGGGATTTCACTTGGCGAGCTCCCTTGGGATCTAAGCCTACTAAAGGTTCGTCGACAATTATCGCTTTTGGCTCATGAATTAAGGCGCTTGAGATGACGAGCTTTTGCTTCATCCCATGTGAATAGCTTTCAATCAGTTTATTAGCAGATTCGTTTAAGTTGAAAAAATTCAAAAACTCTTGGGCTTTTAGTTCTGCGTTTTGTCTTTCTAAGCCGTATAAATCAGAAATAAAAATAAGATATTCCCAACCAGTTAGTTTCTCATAAATTGCAGGCCGGTCGGGAATATAGCCGGTTATCGCTTTTGCTTTTAATGGGGTCTTATCTAAATCAAAATTTCCAATAGAAGCTATGCCAGAGGTGGGTTTGATCAAACCTGTTAAGATTTTAATCGTTGTTGTTTTACCGGCTCCATTAGGGCCAATAAAACCAAATAGCTCACCCGGTTTGACAGTAAGGTTTAAATTGTCTAATGCCTTTACAGATCCATAAAGTTTTGTTACGTGGGAAAGTTTTATCACAAGAAAGATTTAAGTGGGTTAAGGGCCAGAAAACTTTTTGCTCGAAACTATCTAATGGAAAAATCTTGATGTCCTTCAGGAGAGACCCAATTTGTTTCAAGTGAAGAAACAGAGGCTGCTGGAGGACCTTTGCGGCACCAATCAATAAACCTTTCTAAATTTTCTCTAGCGCCTTCCGCATGGCATTCGACTGTTCCGTCAATGGAATTTTTCACCCATCCCATTAAACTTAAACTTTGAGCTTTGGATTGGGCGCTAGCTCGATAATAGACTCCTTGAACTCGCCCGTGAATTTTAAGGAGTACTGCGAAAGTTTCCATAAACAAAAAAACTTGTAAAAAGTTACTCAACAAAGGTAGCTCATTTTTTGCGATTGCCTTCGTCAAATAAATGTTGAACTTGGCGGTAGATCTCAAATTTAGATCCTTCGCCGATTTTTTCGCCAAATTTCCCCAAATCTCGCATGATTCTTTGGAATTGAGAAGTCGAGCCGGAAAAACTTTCAATTAAGGGGCGAAAGTAACTTTGCTCGTCTTCGTCTAAACGATCACAGATTTCGTAAAGACGTTTTTTTAAAGGTTCAAATTTGTCTTCCATAATTGTGTTAATTTATATTTGTCGTATTTTAGATAAGATAAATTGGGTATCGACTTTTACCGAAGAGGATGAAGGCGGCAATCAAAGTAGTTTTACGGTTGTGATATTTGGTTATTTAATTTTTTGAAGTTAAATGATTATAAAGTTTATTGGAGTTGGTTGTGAGTTTTAAAGTTTCTTTAACCTGCTCTCCATTATTTTTTTTACAGCTTTTACTCCAGGGTTTGAATCGGGTAAATTTTTAAACATTTCTTTCGTAATTACAGAACACTCGCAATCTTCTAGGGCGACAACAGTTGCTGAACGGGGCCTGCCGTCAATTAATCCCATTTCTCCAAAGATATCTTGTTCTTTGAGAACGGCAAGAACTTTTTTTTTGCCGTTCTCGTCTTCTAGGATCACTTGGGCTTTACCTTTTACTATAATGAAAGCGCTAGTTCCCCTTCTACCCTGTTTAATAATTATTTTCCCTTTTGGAAATATCGTATTTTCCGCCATAGTATTGGTTGGCTTAACTTTTTATTCAGATTATTTTACTATTTAATGTTTTAAAATCAAGCGGTTAAATTAAATTGAAAAGGTGTCTTAATTTGAATTGACACTCCGATGTATTGTTAGTGCGCTTAATAAAGTTCAATGAAATTTTGGTTTATGCAAGATTTTCTTGGAAGGTTATTTTTAACAAAAATCGAAATTCTTAACTGGTTTCAGTTATGTAATTTGTGTATTATGACCTCGTGTCAAAATTCTTTAACTGCTTATTGACTAGAGATTAAAATGGCGGATCACTACGAAATAGCAATTGTTGGCGCCGGTCCCGGCGGAATGAGCGCCGCTGCTAATGCGGCTATAAAAAAAGTTTCCCATGTTCTTTTAGAAAAAGGAGAGTTGGGAAATACCATTTTTGACTACCAACTTCGCAAACATGTTATGGCGGCTCCGGATAGGTTGCCAATAAGATCCAATATCAAATTTGAAAAAGGATCGAGAGAATCCGTATTAGATTCTTGGAATCAAAGTATGAAAGAGTTGGGAGTTGATACCCGTCGAAGAGCTAATGTTAGCAAAATAGAAAGTATCGACTCGGGTTTTAAAATTCAATATGGAGAAAATTTCGTAACTGCCGATTCGGTGGTGTTGGCTATTGGCGCAATGGGAATACCTAGACCCTTGGGAACCCCGGGCGAAGATTTACCGCATGTGAATTATAGGTTAGGGGACCCAGACGCTTTTGAGGATATGGATATCATTGTTGTTGGCGCTGGCGATGCGGCAATTGAAAACGCTTTAGCGTTAGCCGGAAAGAATCGTGTCTCGTTAATCAATAGAAAGGGTGAGTTTGCCAGAGCAAAAGATGAAAATATTTCTTTGATTAAAGAAGCGATAGATAATTCCCAAATCCGATGTTTTTATCACTCGACAATATCCCGAGTCGAAGAAAAAGAGACATTTGTAAATACCCCGGAAGGCGAAGTCGCCGTTAAATGTAATCATCTGATTGCTCGTTTGGGCGGAATTATGCCTCGAAAATTCCTTGAAAGTTGCGGTATAGAATTTCCTTCCTCAAGCCCCGCAGCTGTTCCTGTAGTTGACTCTAGATATGAGAGTAATGTCAAGGGGTTGTACTTGATAGGTTCTTTAATTGGTTATCCATTAATTAAGCAAGCTATTAACCAAGGACACGAGGTTGTTGAGCATATTTTGGGTAATGAGGTTGAGCCTGCCGACCAAGTGTTGATTGAAGAGAAATTAGGACATTTAAAAGGCAACACCAACGACAATCTAAAAATGATTCGTGAGAGCTTGTCTTTGTTTAAGGAGCTGAGCGAACCCCAGTTTCGTGAAATGATTTCTGAGTCGACAGTCCATGAAAATTTGGCGGAAAAGATAGTTTTTAAGAGAAACGATTTTGGGGACACTTTTTTTAGCATTGTTTCAGGTTCTGTAAAGGTTGAGCTCCCAAATGGCTCTTATGTCGAAATCCCATCTGATAATTTTTTTGGAGAAATGGGACTGCTTTCTGGTCGTAGGCGTTCGGCTACGATTCAGATGGGGGGCGCTGGTATTTTGTTGGAAGTTCCTCGTAAACAGATGCTTAAGTTAATTAGTTCGGTTGAATCTGTTAAGCGTCCCCTAGATGAAAGTTTCATGTTGAGGGCTTTGCAGTCAGATATCTTCCCAAACGCCTCTTTTGCGTCTCTTAAAAAACTCGTTTCGAAAGCTAGTTTAAGGCCATATAAGAAGGGCGATATCTTGTTTAAAGAGGGGGATGATGGGGATTCGTTATTTGTTATACGCAAGGGATCTGTAAAAATATCTCGTTTGGTGAATGGAGTCGATATAACTCAAACATACTTGTCTGTTGGTAATTATGTTGGAGAAATGTCGATTTTAGAAAAAGAAGGGAGAGCCAGGTGCGCTACTGTCACTGCCGCTGTTGGTTGCGAGATGATTATTATTGGGAAAAATGAGTTCTTGGAATTTCTTGATGAAAACCCAGAGACCTCTGAAATGGTTAAGAAGGTGGCCGAGCAAAGACGAATTCAAAATGTTACTTTCGGCATGAGTAGGGATTCTGGGGAGCTTCTTGACTTTATGTTGGGAAAGGGGTTGTCGGACGCTGATAACGTTCTTTTGATCGATTCGGATTTATGTGTTGGTTGTGATAATTGCGAAAAAGCGTGTGCTGGAACACACGGAGGTTTTAGTCGGTTAGACAGAAAGGGTGGAGAAAGTTTTTCATCTATTCAGGTCCCAACCTCGTGTAGGCATTGTGAAAACCCGCTTTGTATGACTGATTGTCCTCCCGACGCTTTAACTAGAAGGCCCAATGGGGAAATCATTATCAAGGAGACTTGTATAGGATGCGGCAATTGCGAAAAGTTTTGTCCGTATGGTGTTATACAAATGGTTTATGATGCTCCTCAAAAGGGGGTGTTTTCGTTTTTTACTTCTCTATTTAAGGCTAAAGTAGCGGAACCGGAGAAAAAAGCGGCTAAATGCGATTTATGTACAAATCTTAAAGGCGGACCGGCATGCGTCCGATCTTGTCCAACAGGTGCTGCAATGAGAGTGAGTCCCGAAAAGATGTTGGAGCTAACGGGTCAAAAGGGTTGATTTTAGGGATAACGTTAGAGCTAAAAGATGAAAGAGAATTTTATAAGTTATAAGGGGTTCCGCTGGTTTTGGTTTAACCTGTTTTTCGTTCTAATTTTAATTGTCTTTTATTTTTTAGACGATCCTATTGCCGGTAGGCGGGGAGACACTCCTCTAGGTTATGCTTTTGGAGTGATTGCTACGGCTGGCATAATCATTTTAATGTGGTTAGCTAGAAGAAAGAGAGCTTATGCAGGAAGTCGCACTCCTTTGGTTGGTTGGGTTTCGGCTCATGTTTGGCTTGGGTTGTCGTTGCTTATTATTGTTCCTCTCCATTGTGGGTTTCAATTTGGATTTAACGTTCATTCCATCGCTTATTATTTCATGGTAGCCACTATCCTTACAGGAGTTTGGGGCGCTTATAATTATATTCAATATCCCTCTCAAATCATTTCGCATAGAGGCGGTCAATCGGTAGCTAATATTTTAGAGAGTCTTAAGGAGGCAACAAAGAGTTTGCAAGATTTAGAACATGGTAAGTCTGATGGTTTTATAAATATGGTTAATTTAATAGATATTCCTTTTAAACCTGGGTTCCTGAGGATTTTATGCACGAGTCCTCAAGCTGATTTAGAGGGAGAGAAAATAACCCATTTTATTTCTGGGTTACCCGCCGAAGAGCATGATCCCGCCATTAAGGCTGTTGTATTGGTTAGGAACAAAGAAAAGTTGATGCTCTCGTTGAAGCAAGAAGTCGGAGTTAGTTTTTTAATGAAAATATGGCTTTATTTTCATATTCCTTTAGCTATTGGTTTGGTTTTTGCCTTGATGGTTCATGTGTATTCCGTTTTTTATTTTTGGTAGTTTTCTTAACCTAGTCTTAAAGAATGAAAATTAAATACGTTTTAGAGACGATTGGTCCAAAAGGGCTGAGGGACAGAACTGAGAAGAGTTTTGATGAAAAGGAAATTATCCTTGGTAGGGGAAGTTCCTGCGATATCCTTTTAGCAAGTCGATTAGTTTCCTTTAATCATGCGAAAGTTTCTATTGCCGACGATAAGCTTTTTTTTGAAGAACTGGAAGGTCGTGCCGGCGCTACCCTTGTTAACAATCAAGCTGTGTCCAAAGGCTCTCTTGTACCTGGAGATACGCTAAAAATAGGCGATGTTGTTTTAAAGGTCGAGCTTGATTCTGAAGTTTGGTCTTTAATTGAAGTTCGCTCTTCAGAAGGTCAACTTGACGCAAAAGAAGAAGTCAAAAAACAATTAGATCTTTTGACGGTTGCTAAGAGAGTGCCTTCAATTTATGTGTGGACTCTTGCGGTTATAATTCCCGTTTTAATTTTTTTATTGGCGGCTCCGATTATGGGATTGAACGAGCCTATTTGGGAGAGCGGGCCTATGACGAGTTCCCATAAGTTTCTGCAAACTAATTGTCGATCTTGTCATGAAAAAAACTTTGAAATGGTTGCCGATGAGTCTTGTAAGAAATGCCATGATATGGGAGATCATGTTGAGTTTTTGACGAGTCATTCGAAATTTAACGAAAAGTGCGGCAGTTGCCATAGGGAGCATATTGATGACGATGCGTTGATATTAACAAAGTCTGACCTTTGTCTTCATTGTCATGCCAATATTCAAGAGGTAAACTCTGATTCCGAATATCCTGCTATAAATGGTTTTAACCGGACTCACCCAGATTTTGAATTAGTTAGAACTAATAAAGTTGATAGGTCTAAGCTGAAGCTAAATCATAAATATCATCTTCACGAAGTTTCGATAGATATTAAAGATGAAAATGACAGTACAAAAATCGTTGGGAAGCGATTTATGGAGTGCTCAGATTGCCATGTCCCAGATAAAAATGGGGAGTATATGGACCCCATAACATTTGATAAATACTGCGCAAGTTGTCATAAACTCAAGATGGGAGGAGCGGCTTATATGTTGCGCGTTCCTCATGTTAAAACTAATTTAGTTAGAACCTTTTTAAAAGACCCAAAGGATTTTTTGTATGAATATATTGACTCAAAGCCAGATGATTTAATGGAAGCTCCGAAAGCCTCAGGTGGTCGCGGCAGGGGTAGAGGGAGAAGGAGTAAAGGTCCCCCTCCAGCTCCAGTGCAAAAGCCTAGGTTTGAATGGGTAAAGGGTAACATTGATAAAATTGAGCAGCGAGGCGGTTTGTTGGGAAGCGAAAACGAAATTTTCTTTTCCGCTCAGGGGGGGTGTATAGAATGTCATGATATGAATACTCAGCCTGTAGGAGATATTAATTCAGATGGTTCGCTAGTTGCCGTAAGTCTTTGGGAACATGACCTAAGGCTATGGAATACAAAAGATAGTAAAAATCAAGCAATTCTTAAAGGTCATCAAGATATTATTAATTCCGCTTCGTTTAATCCAGATGGAACTCGATTAGTAACCGCATCTAAAGATTTTACAGCTCGAGTGTGGGGAGCTTTTGAAAAAGAGGAGTCTGTCCCAGGGGAGAGTGTAGCCGAGATAGATACCGAGGGCGAAGTTTTGGTAGAGAATGGACAAGAATCTACCGAATACGTTGAACCCCCCAAAGAAGAGCCTAAAGGTCCGGAGTTAATAGAATCGAGTCTTGTTTTTAGAGGGCATAAGGGATCTGTTAACGACGCTGTTTTCAGTCCTAACCAAGACAAAATTCTGACTGGTTCTGAGGATGGTTTTACTATCCTTTGGGATATTGACACTCAAAAACCCATCCAAAAACTTCAAGAGCAAAAAGACCCAGTTAAAAAAGTTAGGTTTAATTCTGACGGTTCGCTTGCGGCCGCTTTAAATGCCAAGTTTAATGTAAGTATTTGGGAAGTTGATTCAGGCGATTTAAAAACGGTTTTAAGAACTAGAAATCAGCAAATTGTTGATATTGAATTTAGTCCTGTTAATCCTTCTAAGATTGCAGCCGCTTTTTCAGAAGGTTCTATTCGAATTTATGATCTAGAAGATAAGAAGGGTTTGGTTAAGCTGACAGGAGGTCTTGGGCCATATGGAAAAAAGACCGGACACAATTTGGAGGTTACCTCTATAGTTTTTAGTCCTGATGGTTCTAAATTAGCTTCAGTGTCAAGGGATATGTCCGCTAAAATTTGGGATGCTAATGTTGGTAAGGTTTTGTCTACATTAGTTGTTTATAAAAAGGATGAAGATCTAAAAGATCAAAGGTTTATATCTATTTCTTTTAGTGGGGATGGTCGAAAGGTTGTGACAGGTTCTACTGATAAAATGGTTCGGCTTTGGGAAGTATCTACTGGAAAGTTGATAAAAGAATTTAAAGGGCATGAAAATGTTGTCAGTTTGGCAAAGTTTGCTGAAAAATCTGATTACTTTCTTACAGCCTCTGATGAAAACCTGGCTATGGTATGGAATTTAAGCGCAGAATCAAAAGATACTTTTCGTCATGGCGAGGCTCAAGAGATCAAAGAACAAATTATGACTGCCGCTAACTCGGAAAGTCAGGAAGACGGGAATAATGAAGTAGAAATTGATTCTGAGTTGAGGTTGCCTAAAACATTGTTCACCAATGTCCCGTCTCAATTTTTTCATAAAGGTTTTTTTAGTCATCGAAAGCACGAGTATTTACAGTGTGATAATTGTCATAGCGATGCAAAAAAAAGTATTTTGACTTCAGATATTTTACTGCCTTCAATTAAGCCTTGTAGAACTTGTCATGAAAAACAAGGCATTCATCTTGATAGATGTGTGGTTTGTCATATCTATCACCCTGAAGGTGAGAGAAATTTTATGCGAGGATTGCTGGCCCCTGATAAAACTGCAAAATTAGGATACAGTTATTTAAAAACACGAGAACCAAACGTAGGAGGTTCTTTTTTTGGAGGAGAATGACTCTGATTTGCATAAAACATTGATTTATGTAATAATTTGACCATCAAAATATACAATTTTATTTACACTTGTAATTAGTTAATCTTGTTTTTTATAAAGTTCTCTATTGGGGGGAGCGTAATGGGAAAAAAATTCAACTTTTCTACTTTAGTTTTTTCTATCAGCTTAGTTTGCTTTTTGTTTCAGGTTAGTTCTGTTCTGGCAGGAGAAGTTTCCATGGCGGGTCGCAAAATGCCCCCAACTTTGGAAGTGGGTGGAAATAAATTTGCTGGGGCTGGATCATGTAATAAGGAAAAGTGTCATGGTCATGCAACTAAACCAAGGGCAAATGAATATACAACTTGGATTAAAGCGGAAATTCACTCTGCTGGCTATAGTGTCTTATATGAAAAAGAAGCCAAAGAAATTGCAAAAAAATATGGCATTAAAGGCAAGGCGGGGGAAGATGAGAGATGTGCGGTTTGCCACTCCATATATCTTGACAAAAAACCTGACTTAAAAGGCGCAAAGTTTGACGTTAATGAAGGGGTTACATGTGAAGCTTGTCATGGTCCTTCCTCAGGATATTTAGAACCTCACGCCAAGCCTTATGAGCCTAAAGACGCAACAGGTAAGGTGTTGGACGAAGCGAGAGCAAAAAGGCATAAAGAGTCAGTGGGGCAAGGAATGTGGGATGCCAAAAATCCTAAGATTAGAATTGAAACTTGTGTTTTTTGTCATTATCAGATTTCGAGCAAAATGTTAGATGCGGGTCATCCTGATTTAAATTTCGAAATGACCTATTTCCAAAAAACCATGCCAGTCCATTGGGTAGAAACTCCCGATAAAGGCGAGGGATTTTCAGCGAAGATTGCCGCGGCTGGTCAAGCTGTGTCGCTGAGGGAATCTCTCAAAAAACTAGCGGCCGCATCGGGCAAAAATAATATTGAAGCGGGCTATAATCAGGCCATGTCTCATTATAAAATTTTGAAAGCAATCGCTTCCGCCGGTTTTGGGAGTACTAGTGGATTGGATGCTGGAATGAAAGGTTTGGCTGGAAATAATGCAGGCGCGGCTAAGCTCGCAGGGGCTGCCGATAAATTATTTAACGCCTTAATTGCAGCTAAATATTCTAAAGACTCAATACCAAAAATAATGAAAGCGGTTTCGGGTTCGGCTGATTTAACTGGAAATCCGACTAGAAAAGACGCGGAACAAGCTTTTATGATTCTTGATGGTATGTATGCGACTTATGGGCAGGATGAAGGTGTCTTGGGAGCGTTAGACGAATTGTATTATGGGTTATACGCGGAAGATCCATCTCAAGATCCCCCTCCATACGATGCTAAAACTTTTGGCCAAAATTTGGCTAAAGTTAAATCGGTAGTTAAATGATTGTTCGTTGTTATTTGAAAGGCTGATTTAAATGCGAAAAATAGTTTCGGTTTTAAGAAGCGGTTTCTTGCTGTCTACTATAATCTTGGCGTTAGGTTTTGTAAATAAAGCCAATGCGCAATTAACTTCCTCAGAAGTTAATACTATTGTTACGCAAGCTGCCGAATCGTTAAATATCGATACAATGGTCATTGCCGTTGTTGATCGAGCTGGTAATATTCTGGCCGTATTCAGGAAACAAGACGGTTCTGCTAACGACGACCAAGCTGCTATAGCTCTCGCAAGAACCGCAGCTTTTTTCGCTCATAATCAGGCAAATTTAACTTCGCGGACTATTCGGTTTATCAGCGGCGAACATTTTCCTCCAGGTATTTCATTTACGGATGCTGGAGCTTTATTTGGAATCGAAAATACTAATAGAGGTTGCAGTTTTAACACGACTTTTAATACGGGAAAATCGATACCAAGAGCTACGTCAAGCGCTGGAGCTACTTGTAATAGTTCAGATACCTCCGGATGTGGAATGGGAGTACTCACTATTCCTGGAGGAGTTCCTTTATATAAGAATGGCAAAATGGTGGGAGGCGTAGGCGTTTTTGGGGTTGGACCGGCTTTGCGCGACGACCCCCAAGGCGGGCTCCGAAAATTAGGAGATGGGTACGATGCCGCTGAATTCGCAGCTTTTTCGGGTTCTATTGGTTTTCTCCCGACATTTAGTGCGGGAGGAGGGATTTTTGTAGACGGGATTAAGCTGCCTACCATTGAAACTCAACAACGGCCTGATGGATTTGCAGCTGGCGCCTTAAATGGGGCTTATGCTCAGGGGCCAAGCGACAGCTCAGTGAGTCTTGTTCCATTTGATTGGTTGGTTGGGCCTAGTGCAGGCTCTCTTTTGACGGCAGACGAAGTGCGCTCTATTGTGGAAAAGGGAGTTGAGGTTGCAAACCAAACTCGGGCTGCGATTAGGTTGCCATTTACCGAGCGCGCTAAGATGGTGTTTTCTGTTTCCGATTTAGATGGAACCATTCTAGGATTATTCCGAATGCGAGACGCAACGGTTTTTAGCGTGGATGTTGCATTAAGCAAATCGAGAAACGTGGTTTACTTTAGCGGCTCAGATGTTAATGAAGCCGACAAGGTTGGTCTTCCGGATGGAACCGCGATTTCAAATCGAACAATTAGTTTTGGCTCTCAAAGGTTTTTCCCTTCAGGTTTAGATTTTACGGGTCCTGGACCCTATCGAGACGTTTTTTTGAACGATTCACAAAATCCATGCTCTCAGGGGAGACAAGCTACTAATGCTAATCAAAGCGGAATTGTATTTTTCCCTGGCTCCTCGCCTTTGTATAAGGATGGTGTGTTGGTTGGAGGGCTGGGAGTTAGCGGCGACGGTGTTGAGCAGGATGATTTTGTTACGGCTGGAGGGGCTGAAGGTTTTTCTGCTCCCGCTCAGATTAGATCAGATGAGTTTGAGATCCTGGGCGTAAGAATGCCTTTCTTAAAATTTCCAAGAAATCCTACACGGTAGTTTTAAACTTATTGGAGTATTTGGGCTACGATAATGAAGATTAAATTTGGTGTAGTAAGCCTATTGATAGCGGTTTTTTGTATTTTGACGCTGATTTTTGGGAATACTGAATCTCGTGCTAGCGAATCCGGTTATTCAAAATATTCCTCAAACACTAAAAAATCAAAAAAATATTATAGAAAAGGCGAACTTGGAGATCAACTTGCCGCGAGAAAAGCACGTAGAAGAAGTTCTCGCAAAAAAAAGGCAGAGGATAAAAAATCTCCAGTAGAAAAGAAGAAGCCCCAAGAACCTATTAAACCTGTTAAAGGGGCAGAGGCATTTGAGGATCGTTGGCGGTTACTTTACAAAAGAAATATTGTCGATCCATACAACCAAAATGTCTTAAAAGGCGATTACCCTGTTATTGGTCAGGATAAGTTTTTTGTTTTTAGAGCCGATTCTATTAGTACCTTGCAATGGTTTGGAACTCTACCTACAGCCAGCGGGGTTGCAACAGATCAGCCCTCTAAAGAAAAGTTTTTTGGAGATTCCAGAAATTTTATTTATAACCAGGATCTTCGTTTTACATTTGAATTTTTTAAAGGTGAAAGCGCTTTTAGGCCCAGAGACTGGGAACTCCGTTTGGTTCCCCAAGTTAATTATAATTATGTTAATTTCGAAGAGCGTGGGGTGGTTAATGTAGACCCTAGAGATGGAACTGATCGATCTGATAATCATTTGGCTCTTCAAGAAGCTTCGTTTGAATATCATTTAGCTGATATTAGTCGGTATTATGATTTTGTTTCCTTGAAAACGGGTATTCAGATTTTTAATGCAGATTTTAGAGGAATTATATTTGAAGACGCTAATTTAGGCGTTCGGCTTTTAGGAAATGCCGATAATAATTTCTGGCAATACAATGTTGTTTATTTTGACATGTTGGAAAAAGACACCAACAGTCAATTAAATACGTTCAGTGATAGGGACCAACAAATAGTTGTCGCAAATGTTTACAAACAAGATTTTTTAATCAAAGGTTATACCGCACAATTAAACTATCTTTGGAATAACGATGGTCCTTCTCAGAAGTTCGATACAAATAGATTCTTAGTTCGTCCAGACCCAGTTGGAGCCGTTACCAAGCATGAAGTAGAAGCGAATTATTTTGGTTTTACGGGAGATGGCCATTGGGGACGTTTTAATATTAATCATTTTTTCTACTACGTTTTTGGTCAAGATAGCTTTAATCAAATATCTGATCAACCCGTTGATATTGACGCTATGGCGGCTGGCGTAGAACTTTCTATAGATCAAGATTGGATTCGGTATCGATTTTCTTATTTGTATGGTTCAGGCGACGATGATGCCGCAGACGACGAAGCTGAAGGTTTTGACGCCATATTTCCAAACCCAAACTTTGTTGGGGGAAGGAACGGTTATTGGATAAGCCAAGCTATTCCGTTAGCCGGAACTGGAGTGCAACTTGTTAACCAGAACAGTGTTTTTCCAAGCGTTAGGAGCACCAAGATCCAAGGTCAATCTAACTTTGTAAACCCTGGAATACATTTCTACAATGTAGGTTTAGATATGAATTTGACGCCTAAAGTTAGAACGACCATTAATGCAAGTTATTTAGAGTTTGACGAAACTTCTTCGTTAGAACTAATTCAAAACCAAAGTCCAATTTCCGATCAGATCGGTTACGACCTGAGCTTTGGGATGGAATGGAGGCCTTGGTTAAATAATAATGTGATTATTGATGTTGGAGCTTCAAGTTTTATTCCGGAGCTGGGCTTCAAAGAGCTTTTGATTGACGACGAGTTGTACGCCGTAACTTCAAAAATCATTCTAACCTATTAGTTTCCTCTAATTGCTTTTCAGGGATAGAAAAGTTATGAATTTAACAAAGCTAAATCCTTTTCGTTTAATCTCAATTATTTCGATTCTTTTTGTTTTTTTGGGGGCCGTAAATATTCAGGCTGCCGATCCCAAAAAGAAATCAGATGATCCTAAAAAAATCGCTGAAAAGAAAGAACCTCAAAAAGCTGCAAAAAAAGCAGGAAGAGAAACTAAAAAAGTAGCTAAGGTGGCTAAAGTAATTGGACCTTGGGAGCCTGTGGGCAATGTTGACATACGAAGTCAGTCAGATGAAGCCGTAAAAGAGAAAAGTGAAGGTTGTGAATCGTGCCATCAAGGTATTGAAAAGATGCACGCTGATCCTAAAATTAAACTAGGATGTACCGATTGTCACGGTGGTAATTCAAAAAATATTGCGTCAAAAGATTTAGACCCAAAATCTGCTGAATACAAAAAAATTAAAGATAAATCTCATATTCCTCCCACTCACCCAGAAAATTTTCCAACTTCGGCAAACCCTGAACGGTCCTATGTGGATTTTTTAGAAGAAAGTCCAGAATTTGTACGGTTTATCAATCCTGGAGATTTACGAGTAGCTGAAAAATCTTGCGGAGGTCAGTTTTGTCACCCTAGCCAAGTTCATAATGCTCCAAGAAGTATCATGGCTACTGGAGCGTTATTATGGGGAGCAGCAACCTACAATAACGGAATTCTTGATAAAAAGAACTATTTGTTGGGAGAAAGTTACACGCGCGATGGTAAGACGCAAATGATGAGAGGGGTAGCTATTACCAAAGACGATGGTTCCGCAATATATAGAGAGCCTTTTAAAAGCGAATTGGCAAAAGGCGTTTTGCCGACTATTTATCCACTTCCTCGCTGGAATATTACGAAGCCTGGTAACGTATTTCGTTCGTTTGAACGAGGAGGAATTGTGCCCCGTGCGAACGCCTCTGAAATAGGAGACCCTGGCTTAATCAATACTACCTTTTTAATTCCTACTCCCGGCAAACCAGATATGAAGACGGGTGAAAGGGGGTTGGGAACCGAATTAAGAATTGACACCCCTACTCTTAATATTCATAAAACTCGTTTAAACGATCCGAATATGTGGTTTTTGGGAACTAACGACCATGCCGGAGATTATCGTTCAAGCGGTTGTAGCGCTTGTCATGTTGTATACGCTAACAACCGCAACGAAATCGCTTCAGGCCCTTGGGCGAAATTTGGAAATAAAGGGCTTACAGCGACGAAAGATAAGGCCATCCCAAAAGGCGAAAAAGGACACCCTATTATTCATCGTTTTACAAACGCTATTCCTACAAGTCAATGCTTAGTTTGTCATATGCATCAACCTAACGCTTTCGTTAATACATATTTAGGTTATCAAATGTGGGATTACGAAACGGACGCTGAGTTTATGTATCCCAAAGAAACTCCAAAGCTTACGTCGAAAGAACTTGCAGAAGGTTACCAAAAAAATCCTGAAGGTGCCGTTAATCGAGGGCTTTGGCGAAACGAAGATTTCTTAACAAAAGTCAGCGAAATGAATCCCAAGCTCAAACATACTCAATTTGCCGATTATCATGGGCATGGATGGTTGTTTAGGGGAGTTTTTAAGAAAGATAGAGAAGGAAATTTACTAGATAAAGAAGGAAAAATTATAGATCTTAACGATGAAAAGCTTTGGGAAAAAGCTGTTCATATGAATGACATTCACGCGGAAAAAGGTATGCATTGTGTTGATTGTCATTTTACTTTAGATGTCCATGGCGATGGCAAAATATATGGAGCTTATAAAGACGCCCTAGAAATTCAGTGTGTAGATTGCCATGGGGATGTTGATTATAAAACTAGATTTTTAACTTCAGGGCCAGCGGCAGATGGCGGAGATTTGAGAACTGGAAAAACCTCTTTTGGCAAGAAACGGTTCTATAAAAGAGGTAGTTCTATTTTCCAAAGGTCAATGCTTTATAAGGATAAAGAATGGCAAGTCCCTCAAGTCATCGATACTATCGATCCAGAGAACGAAGAGTTTTATAATCCAAAAGCCCGATACGCAAAAACCGTTCAGAAAGATTTAAAAACTTGGGGAGGCGTTCCGAAAGATAAGAAGAAATTAGCGCATTCGAATGATAAGCTCAATTGCTACACCTGTCACACAGGGTTTGTAACGAATTGTTTCGGCTGTCACTTGCCATTTAAGCTTAACTACAAACAAAAAATGCGTCACTACGAAGGCACATATAGCAAAGCGTTTACAACATATAATCCTCAAGTCTTGCGCGATGAAAGTTTTATGTTGGCGAAATGGGACAAAAATAAAAAAGGAAAGATTGCGCCAGCCAGATCGTCTAGCGCTCTCATACTAAGCGCGAAAAATGGCGACAGGGAAACGACTTATTTGCAACAGCCTCCTGTTTCTGCCGCGGGTTATAGCAGCCAAGCTTTCAATCCTCACTATCCGCATAATGTCCGAAAAGAAGAGACTAAACAGTGCCAAGACTGTCATATTTCCAAAGAAAATGATAATAACGCTTGGATGGCGCAATTATTTTTACATGGTACCAATTTTGTAAACTTCTTTGGCAAGTTTGTATATGTTGGGATAGAGGACAAGGGACTGGAAGCTGTCTCAGTAACGGAATTCGAAGAGCCCCAAGCTGTGATTGGTTCTCATGTTCATAAATACGCCTATCCTAAAGAATATGCTGAACATGTCGCAAACAACAAGCAATTAAAAGAATCTTATGGTCATCGTTCAGATGGAACAAGGAGTCTTCAATTAAGAGGCGAGTACTTGTTCACTGCAGAAGGGGAAGATGGTTTTCGAGTTTACGATGTTGCAAATATTGATAATAAAGGTTTCTCGCAAAGGATTGTAACTTCTCCTGTATCTCCATTGGGTCAAGTGCCTTATGTGAATTCAAAATTCGCTACTGATATTGCATTACCTACTAATATGACGGTGGACCCCAATAAAAAACAGCTACCCGAAAATGAAGAATGGCCAATGCATCCTATCTACAGATATGCGTTCTTTACAGATAGGTTTGAAGGATTAATAGGAAGCGATGTAACCACTTTTATTGATGGTAACCCTAGGAATAACTTCATTAAAAGAGACGTGACATTTAATCCTGGCGGGCAATTGACAGGAGCTGAGGCGATTACTTTAGCGGGTCATATCGCTTACGTTTCGGTTAAAGATTCTGTAAAGGTTGTAGATTTAAACGATCCTTTAAAACCCAGAATAGTTAACGAAATAAAAGGATTGAGTAATCCTAGACGGGTTGCTATTCAGTTTCGCTATGGTTTTGTGGTTGATGATCAAGGTTTAAAAGTTTTTGACGCTACGTTTCCAGAAAAAGCACGGTTAGTTGAAGGGGCGTCTGTAGCTATAGATGAAGCTTACGATGTTTATGTGGCCAGAACTTATGCTTATGTTGCCGGAGGTAAATCTGGATTAATAATTGTGGATGTGAAGAACCCAGAAAAGCCAAAAATTGCTTTAACGTTTGATGCTGGTGGAAAAATGAACGATGTTAGAGGAGTTAAAGTTGGATCAGTATCTTCTAGTTTGTTTGCTATGGTTGCGGATGGCGTGAATGGGTTAAGAGTCGTTCAGTTGAGGTCGCCGGGCGATGATGAAAAAGGTGTCGCTCATTTTGGGTTTAGTCCTTTACCAAAACCAAAGCTAATCGCAACTAAAAGCGTTGGTGGTATGGCGAACACTCTCTCTAAAGGTTTGGACCGTGATAGAGCGATTGATGAAACTGGAAACCAAGTAAGCGTTTTTGGTCGAAAAGGTTCTTATCCATTAAACTTAGAAGAACAACGTCGTATGTATTTCAAGGACGGTAAAGTTTGGAAAGTTTCTAATGAACCAGAAACTGAGCCAATAGTTATGAAGGCGGCTCCAAAGGCCAAGGAAAAGAAAAGAAGAGGTAGAAGGAGTCGTAGAAGATAAGAAAAATTTGTATTTAGAAAGCCGTCTGGATCAACTAGGCGGCTTTTTTAATAAGAGATATTTTACCGAATAATTATTTTTGCTCTTTGCAGTCGCTTCCCTAATATTTCCCCACCTTTTTTATCCTACCTAAAACTTAGACAATTACGAAACCCTCTTTATTTTTTAAATATGCCGTCAAAAACGAAAAAAAACCTTGCCGCAATGAAATTTGATGCGCTAAATCTTATTAGGCCAATTTGCTCCGCCATTCGTGAAGAAAACTACTCTTTGCCTACTCCAATTCAGAAACAAGCCGTACCTCATCTTTTAAAAGGTAAGGATTTAATCGGATGCGCGCAAACGGGGACAGGAAAAACAGGAGCCTTTGCATGGCCAATTTTACAAAAGCTTTCGAAATCCGAAAAAAGTGCCAATCCGAAAAGAGTATTGGCTCTGGTCTTGACTCCTACTCGTGAGTTGGCGATTCAAATTTATGAAAGTTTCCGTATCTATGGACGGTATTTAAAAGTTACGGAAGCAGTCGTTTTTGGAGGTGTGCATTATAAGTCTCAAATAAACGCATTATCACAGGGCGTTGATATTTTAGTTGCTACTCCCGGTAGGCTATTAGACCTTTTGGAAAGAGATTGCATTCAACTAAAGCAAGTCAAACTTTTGGTTTTAGATGAGGCGGATAGAATGTTGGATATGGGGTTTTTGCCGGATATAAAGAAAATAATTTCTCTTACTCCCCGGAAACGCCAATCTATGTTGTTTTCTGCAACTTTTCCGAAAGAAATCGTAGATTTGACTAGAGATATTCTTAAAGATCCAGTTAGCGTAAAAGTTTCTCCCAAATCAGTGGCGGCAAAAAATATAGAACAAAGGGTGCTATTTGTGGATCGTGAAAATAAGAGCGATCTGTTGATACATGTTTTGCAAAATGAGCAAATTTATAAAGGAATTGTATTTGTTCGTACGAGACATGGAGCTAACCGAATCAGGCAGAAATTGGTTAAAAGTGATTTAAAAGCGGAAGCTTTACATGGTAATCAGTCTCAAGCTGCTAGGCTTAAGGCGTTAAATAAATTTAAATCTGGAGAATCGATTTTTTTAGTGGCCACGGATGTAGCCTCGCGTGGGCTTGATGTTGACGATGTTTCCCATGTAATAAATTATGAGCTTCCAAATGAACCGGAAAGTTATATTCATAGGATTGGACGTACTGCTCGTGCGGGAGCCTCAGGAATTGCTATTTCTTTATGTGATTTTGGGGAATGTGGCTACTTAAGGAAGATTGAAAAAGCTATTAATGGGAGCGTTACGATTATTGGAAGCCATCCCTACCACTCGGATGTGGTTTTTTCGAAATTTAAGCGCAAAAAAAGGGCCAGTGGTCGGCTTGCTACCTCTAAAAGCCAAAAACGAAAAATATCTTCTAAACCGAATGATAAGGCTAAGAAACCTTCAAGTCGTAAAAAACGTTTTATTGAAAAACCAGGGAAGAAAGGAAGGCGTTAAAAAAATAAGCCATTTATGAAAAATTTTATTTTTCTTTTATTTTCAAGAGAGCGTCCGCTACTTTTTCTCTAAGCTCAGGAGACAAACTTTTGTCTTGTGCTGAAGTTTCTAATAATCTAATCCAACGATCGCCTTTTTGAGTTTTGATAATATCCAAAGCGGAGTTTTGAATCGTTGGATTGCCGTTGGTTAATTGTTCCTGAACCGAATTAAACCATTGGGTGTTATCGATTTCCTTCAACCTTGATTGAGCCTCTTTTCTTACCGTTTCATTTTTGTCTCCTAAGGCCAAATAAAGAGCTTGTAAAGCTGTGTCGGAGCCTAATTGTCCAAGTTCTCTTATAGCTTCAAGGCGAATTAGGAAATCTGGATTTTTTAATTGTGAGAGCCAATGGTAGGCGGTAACGCTTTCCTCGACTTTTTGGGTTAGAGATCTTATTCCCAATTGGTATTCGTCATGACGGTACTTTTGCTCTGGTTTTTCTGGTTGCAAACTATGAGAGGAATTTAGGTTTTTCTTTGAGGATAATCCTAAAGAGTGGTCCTTTTTTAGGGAAGAAAGAATAATTACCGATCTAATTGTTTTATCGTTTTTTGGTGAATCGGTAGATAGCATATCGGAATGTACAAAGACGGTGTTTAAAGGCAAAATGTCTTTAATGCCTCTTTCCAAAGGTTGGTTATATATTTTGGCGTAAACTTTTAATTCGGGTAGATTTCTATAGGTAAACCGAATGTTGGTTTCTTTTGAAAGCTTTTTTACAACTTCGATTATGGAAGCTCCTTTAATTTCGGCGGAAATACGGGAGTTTTTTACAAAAATCCTTAAAGAACCTTTGTTTTGGGCAGAGCTGTCTAACGTGGTTGCAATAAGAAATAAAAAAACTAAAAGAAGCTTTAAAAAACTATTTTTTGAATAAACTTTTTCCAAGTGGTTTTTCTTTCCACTTATAAATGATCCCCTTTTTATTTGCATAAAAGCCAACAAGCTTTGTAGGTGGGGAGTAGTTATCTAAATAGGTGGTTTGAGTTTCGCCCGGTATTTTATTATAAATTAACAAGATCCCGCCTTTTTCCAAACGCACTTTTTTTTGAGGTTTTCCCCATTCCTCGATCAATTCAGAAATATGGGCGCCCTTCCAGGAATTGTACATTGCGGGAGTCGTACACCCCAATCCAAAAGCTATTTGAAAAAAAAGGAAAAACCCGAAAGTGAT
This sequence comes from uncultured Nitrospinota bacterium, assembly GCA_964344185.1. Lineage (GTDB taxonomy): Bacteria > Nitrospinota > Nitrospinia > Nitrospinales > JAJDAT01 > JAJDAT01. Next base: position 27,094 of record CAYFMN010000031.1, on the reverse strand, counting down.
TGATTTTATAGGAAAATTTGTCGCTGTTCCTGATCTCATTTTTTCATTGTATAGCGCTTTTTTTTCAAAACAAAATTTAACTTTTTTATAATAACTAGGTTTTTTTAGTAAACCTTAAATAGCTTATTTGACGTAAGCGCTTTTGAGGATTGAATCAGTATTTCTTTCAGGGTATCAATCCAATAAAATATCCTAAAATATTTTTTATGGCATAAAGATGGAAGATTCAAATACCAGCAGAAATGGATGGCGTGACTTTTGGAAAATAGAAGATTATTGGGCAATATGGCTTGGGTGTTTCCTTATAGGGGTTGGAATATTTATATATTTGCTAAATCCTCCCAAGGAACTTAATGAAAAACTTCAAAAATACAATCTTATTTTAAAAGAAGAGCAAACGAAAGCTCCGTTTAGAACTATAAGATGGTATGAAGCCTTAGACGCTAAAGCTAAATTGCGGGCGACGGCAGAGAGTTATTCAAAAACAATTAAGCGATGGACGCACAAGCCACATAAATGGTCGGAAAATCCAATTTCTTCTTTTAGATTAAATGCTGAAGAAGCTCAGAAGAAGAGTGAAATGGCGACTAGACGCTATTTAGAGCTCCAAAAGAAAACTAGTCTCTTAAAAGAAATAGCGCTCAAAGCAGAGCAGAAGGCTTCTGAAAAGAATTTTAAAAACGATATTTTAAATCAGTCCGCTATTAAAGCTATAGATCAATATAGAGAAGCTCTGCGCGAAACGAAATCCGCAAAAAAGAAAACAAAAATTAAGCCCTATAATCAGGTTGGATATTTAGTTTTACTTGGACTTGCAATTGGAGTTTTTTTTGGTATTGGTTGGAAATTTATTCAAGGAGAGTTTTGGTTGTTCTTGAAAGGGTTTGGAGTAGTTTTTTTATTGTCCATAATAGCCTTCTTTTTTGCATCGCAAGTTGAGATTAAAACTTTAGGGATAGGATATGCCGCATGGGCTATTGCGCTTGGCTTAACAATTGCCAATACTATCGGGACTCCAGTATGGGTTAAACCTGCGGTTCAAGTTGAATATTATATTAAAACTGGATTGGTGTTATTGGGAGCTGAAATTTTATTCGGTAAGATATTAAGCATTGGAGTTCCTGGAATCTTCGTGGCTTGGGTTGTCACTCCAGTGGTGTTATTGGCAACTTTTTGGTTTGGGCAAACGGTTTTAAAGATAACTTCTAAGTCGTTGAATATCACTATTTGCGCAGATATGTCGGTTTGTGGAGTTTCTGCGGCGATTGCCACTGCTGCGGCTTGTAAGGCAAAAAAGGAGGAGTTAACTTTAGCAATAGGTCTTTCCTTGATATTTACCTCAATAATGATGGTTTTGATGCCAAATTTTATCAAAGCTATAGGAATGGATCCCATATTGGGCGGAGCATGGATGGGAGGTACTATTGACGCAACAGGCGCTGTTGCGGCGGCGGGAGCTTTTTTAGGAGATAAAGCGTTATACGTGGCGGCTACTATTAAAATGATTCAAAATATTTTAATTGGAGTTGTCGCTTTTTGTGTTGCGCTTTATTGGTCTTTAAAAGTTGAACAAGGCTCCAATGTCAATCAGAAACCATCTGCTATGGAAATTTGGCGCCGGTTTCCAAAGTTTGTTATTGGATTTTTAGTTGCATCCATTGTTTTATCTTTAATCTATGAAACGCTCGGACACGATTTTGGCGAAGCCGTTATTACGCACGGGGTGATAAAGGGATGGACAAAGATTTGGCGTGGGTGGTTTTTTTGTCTGGCTTTTGTAAGTATCGGCTTATCGACAGACTTTCGGGAATTAAAAAGCTATTTCAAAGGAGGTAAACCGCTTATTTTATATGTTTGCGGTCAATCTCTAAATTTGGTTCTTACCCTTGGTATGGCTTATTTGATGTTTTATCTTGTTTTTCCAGAAATTACTGCGGCTATTTAATAATAGCTAAGGTAGTGGGTCATTTTTTATTTCGTCAGGATCAATATCGAATTTTTTCATAATCAAGGACTTCACGCGTCGAGATTTAGATGCCCATTGGTTATCTTCTACGGCAGTATATTGTTTTTCGGCTAATTCAATATGCTGTAGTGCATTTAAAGCGTCTCCTTTGTTATAAAAACACATTGCTAAATTAAAATGAGCCCCAGGAAGTTCAGGCTTAAGATCTAATGATGCTTTAGCGTATTTGATGGCTTTATCATAGTCTTTTAGCTTTAAGTAAGCCCCGCTCAAAGTGATTTTTGTCGTTTCGTTTTTAGGATCTAGGAAAGCGGCTTGTCTAAGGACTTTAATGGCTTCTTTTCTTTTACCCTTTCTCATATAAATATTACCGATAACTTGGAAAGGCATGGGTAGTTTGGGATTTATTTTCAAGGAATTTCTGGCGTGGTTTAAAGCGGTGTCCATACGACCTTTCAGATAATTAAGCTGGCTAAAAAGAGCATGTGCTTTTGCGGACTCTGGGTCGAGTTCCACGGCTTTTTCAGCCAAAGGGAAGGAAAATTTTTCTTGGCCAAGAGCTAAGCCTAATTCGGCGCCTACAATTAGGTATTCAACATTATCAGGGTTTTCCGTTAACAAAGTTGTTAAAATAGGTTTAGCTTCTTCGTATTTTTTTTCTTTAATGAAGCTTTTAGCCAGAGTAAATTGCTCGTTAACTACTGGAGCTTCTTCGGCTGTTTCTCCAGAGTCCCCACCCTGAGTGAAATAAAAACCTGCCGCTCCACCTAGAAGTAAGATAGCTGCTGCAATGATGATTAATTTCTTTTTTGATTTGCCGCCTTCTTCCTCAAATTCAAGCTCCTCATCAGCCTCTCCAGATTCTTCGCCCGATTCTTCTGTATCTTCTTCGTCGCTCATGTTCAGTCCGAAACAATGAAAGTTGAATTTAGATGGATTCTACTATCTGTTAGTCGATGAAATAATAGGTTGATTACGAAAAATTTTTCTTTGCGCTCAAAAATATCAGTTAATTAAATGCTTTTAAGGCTGTTTATTATTTTTATTATATTAAATATTAACAAAACATTTTGAATATGTCGAAGACGCGCAGTAAATTATTTTATACAAAATAGTTTTTTCGCGCTATGGATTGCTTTTTTTCAGGGAGTAAAGCTGATCATGGTTAATTTGAGGTATTTTAAACCCAAGCCTTTCTGCATGGTTGTAATGATATGTAGCTTTGTCATAGTTTTTCTTAATGATATATAAGCCGCCTAAATTAAAATGAGCTTCCGTAAAGTTTGGTTTTAAGCGAATCGCTATAGTATTTTCTTTGATTGCCTTGTCTATAAGTCCAATTCGCCTATACAATTCGGCTAGGTTAAAATGTGAGTTATGATCGGCGGGATTAATCTTTAGGCCTGTTTGATAAGATGCGATGGCGTCTTCTAGATGGCCGTTTTTTTCGTAAATTTCTCCTAAGGAAAAATGGGCTTCGGCTAATTTAGGATTTTGTTGTAATGATTTTAAAAACTTTTCTTTGGCTTTTTGGTTATTTCCTGTCTTAGAAAAAATAACTCCCATGTGGTGAATCGCTTTGGCGTCTCCAGGTTTAATTTTTTCCGCTTGTTTGTATAAATCTAAGGCCTTTTCAAAATGTTCTGATTTTTCATAGGCAAGCCCCATGTTTTTATAAGAAAAGGAAAAGTCGACAAGTGAAATTGGTTTGAATGCGACTAAGGAGATAGCAAATAAAAATAGTCCCAAAAAGGTTAAGCGTTTGCGGCTGCTATTTTGAATTTGTTTTGTTCCCTCCAGAATGAACATTGCGGAAAATGGCAATAAAACTGGAGCTATTGGTATTCGGTATCTAGAAGTAACAAAAAATAAAATGACGGATGCGGCATAGGTGATAATGAATCCATATATTAAATAAAATTTGGGACCGGTCCATAGGAAAAGCGTTATTCCCAAAGCGGCTAATAAAAATACAATGCCAAACGAAAGTATGCCGACGTTTAAGGAGGGGATTAAAGTTTTAAGAAATTGGTAATCGTAATTATCGGGTATTTCATAATTGTTAAAAAATAGAAATGATTTTGTGGCGAGTAGACGAATAAATTTAAGTGGGAACTCGGTGATAAAGCTCAGGGTTTTTTTTAGCCAGAACCGGGAAACTTCAGAGGGCTTTAAGGGATGTCCTTCAAGAGTTTCCGCTCTTTTTCGAAAGTCTGTTTCTTCAAACTCGGGATTTGCCCTTACAAACCCTAAAATAGTGTAGTTTCCTTGAGCGTCTGGGTTATTACCAATATAAAAATTTGCTCCAGCCTGATAGCTGGTAAGAACAAAGTCTCCAGATAAGACGTAATTTCTTAATGTCATAGGAAAAATACATAACGTCATTCCCAGGGTAAAAATAAAAAGGTTTATTATCCTTTGTTTGGTTTTGATATTTGGAAACGCAAATAATATCCATAAAATAGTAGCGGGATATAATAAAAGATAATTTCCCCTTAACGCGATATTAATCCCTAGTAATATGCCTCCAGAAAATAAGGCGGCTTTTTTAAGCGATTCGCATGATTCTAGTAAAACAAGAATAAAGAGACACGAAAAAAATAAAGAAAGCGTAACTTTTAGGATAAGAACAGAGTAGAAAATAAATGGTCCATAAATAGCGCATAGTCCTGCGCTTAAAATCGCGGTTTTACGATTAAAAAGCGACTCGCCAATTTTGTAAATCAACCAAACTGTGGCAATTGACAACGCAATTTGAATTCCTTGAACTACCAGTATGTTTTGGCCAAAAGTTTTATAAATTACGGCCAAAAAATATGGATAAAGAGGAGCTTGGTAAAACGCTGAATCACCCAACCATCCTTTTGCCAAAAGTTTTAACGCTTTTAAGTGATAGCCCTCTGCGTCAACTAATAATATGGGGCCGAAATCGCTTGATTGAAACTGGACCCAGTAAGCTATTCGTATCACCGCGGCCAAAATCAGGATTAAAGCGATAGGAAGGTCGAGATTAAGTTTTTTAAGGAAATTGTTGTCAGAGTTTTCCAATGAGTATTTCATTGTCCCATAAGATGTAAGACTACTTTGCGATTGAATGAAATATCGCGGTGTTCATAGAGGTAAATACCTTGCCAGGTCCCTAAGGCCAGTTTTCCGTTTAGTAATGGAATTGACAATTGAGTTTGCGTAAGGGCAGATCGGATATGGGACGGCATATCGTCGGGGCCCTCTGAGGAATGAAGGTAGTTTTTATTTTCTGGAGCAATTTGACTAAAAAAACTTTCTAAATCGATCAGCACGTCCGGATCGGCGTTTTCCTGAATCACCAATGAAGCGGAAGTGTGTTTGATGAAAATTGTCAGAAGCCCAGTTTCTAGGTTTTGTCCCTTAACCCAATTAGAAACTTCATCTGTAATATTATGAAGTTTCTTACCTTCAGTTGAAAAGTTCAACGTGCAGGTTTTTTGTTTCATTTTTTTTTAAATATTTGGTTACAGTTATAAAATATAAGCTTGTCGGAAACGCCGATAGATAATACACTATTGTTATAACAGATGTTTATCTTGCTCCAAACAGATTTTCATTAGTCTAGATTCGGATTGTCAATTATTAATGCGCAAGCGAATAATCATCAAGGAGCCGACATGACAACACACATCGCTAGTGAGGTAAGTTTTAGGAAAAGCGTTAATCTAACAGTTGAAATGGCAATGGCGACTCTCGATCTACCAGAAGGCCTTGCGTATTACATCGAATCTGTTGACAACGTTTACCAAGTCAGATTTCCCGTCAAAATTAACGGAAAGATCGAAAGCTTTATTGGTTGGAGAGCGGTTCATGGAGAGCATAAACTTCCAGTTAAGGGGGGAATACGTTTTGCCCCTAACGTCACTCAGGATGAAGTGGAAGCTTTGGCGGCGTTGATGAGTTACAAGTGTGCGTTAGTAGACGTTCCTTTTGGAGGATCAAAAGGAGGATTGGCGATCAACCCCAGGAAATACGATGAGGAAGCTTTAGAAAAAATTACCCGTAGATTTGCCTTTGAATTGATAAGAAAAGATTATATTGGGTCGGCGACAAATGTTCCTGCCCCGGACATGGGTACTGGACCTAGAGAGATGGCGTGGATTGCAAGCACTTATAAGGCTCATCGAATGGAAGATATAGATCATTTGGCGTGTGTTACGGGAAAACCCGTTTCGCAAGGCGGTATTCGAGGTCGCGTGGAGGCAACAGGACGAGGAGTTGTTTTTGGATTACGAGAATTTTTTAGACACCCGGAAGATGTCAAGAAAGCGGGGATGGAAGGAACCTTGGAAGGAAAAAAGGTGATTGTTCAAGGATTGGGCAACGTTGGATATCATGCAGCCAAAATTTTAGAGGAAGAAGACGGGGCTAAAGTTATCGCTGTTTTAGAATATGACGGTGGAATTTTAAACTTAGATGGAATTGAAATTGAAGATTTAGCCGAGTATCGTAAGAATAATGGCGGAGTAAAGGGTTATCCTAAAGGTACTTATGTTGAAGACAGTTCATCTTTACTTGAATATGAATGCGATGTTCTCATTCCAGCCGCTCTAGAGGGAGTTATTAATCAAGAGAACGCTCCGAGAATCAAAGCAAAATTAATTGGAGAAGCCGCAAATGGGCCTGTGACTTTTGGGGCGGATGCCATCCTGAGTCAAAGAGGAACTTTAATTATCCCAGACACTTACCTAAATGCTGGTGGAGTTACAGTTTCTTATTTTGAATGGATCAAAAATCTTTCTCATATTCGTTTAGGACGGATGCAACGTCGTTATGAAGAGGGACAAAATTCTGCATTGATAGAAGCTATTGAAAGCTCTGGAGCTCCTGTTTCAGAGGAATTAAAAAAATCTCTAATGCAAGGCGCTGATGAAGTTGATTTAGTTCGATCAGGTTTAGACGACACTATGCGTATGGCATTTCAAGCTATTAGGGAAAGGTATTGGCGGAGCGATAATATCTCAAGTTACCGAGTGGCCGCCATGGCGATTGCCGTCGAAAAAATTGCGCATAACGTTATGGAGCAAGGCGTATATCCATAAAGGGATATTTTGAAAGATAAAAAAAAGTCTGATAAAAACCGAAAAATTGGATCTGCTGGTTTTCAAGATCCGGCAAAGAAAAGTTGGGTCTGGCTAGGCTTGGTTGTTTTGGTTTTAGGAATGACCCCATTTTGGCCGATAACCGGAAACTTTTTGGGATATCCAAGGTGGGTCGTATTCGCGGTTTTTATGAGCTTTTTAACTAGCGTTTTTATCGCAGTGGTTATTCTATTTGTATGGAAAGATTCTGAGAGCAAAAAGAATAAGCCTTTGTAAAATGAGCTTTAATGCGAAGATAAATGATTGCGTTGAGTTAGTTTTTTCCTGGTTTAATACGCGCTTTTAACTCAAGAACGTTATTGCGTAATTGCGCGACTACCCTCTTAGCGTCGGTTTTTAAAGATTCTTCAGTAACCTTTTCCTTGGAAAAACCGGATATCTTTTTTCGGATGTCGTCAATGGCCTTTTCTAGTTTAGCGCTTCGTTTTTCGCTAAAGCTTTTTGCCAAGGCTCCCTTTAGACCCTCGCCTTCAAAATGAAAGGTTGCCGCTTTCAGAATCTTTTTACGTGGTAAGTATTTTTTACCTTTTTTCCAATCACTGATAGCCTCATAAAGTAATTTTTCAATATTATCTACGATGAGGTCATAATCGGTTGCGTCTACTAAATCGTGGATTTCGCCAGGTTTTGAATCGGACTCAATTTTGAAATCAATAGTTTCGTCTTTCCCATTTAGAGAAACTAGTTTCGTGTGTTTATCAATTTCCCGAGGGTAAAGCCGTGGATGCCAAACCTGCATAATATATTCTTTGCTTTTTACCTTTCTTATAAGGTATTCGCTTTTTTCGTTAGTAGTCGTAAAATAGCCATTAGGGGCTACAAAGACGGTTCCAATCATATCTTTATGCATGTTGCACCTTAGAACAATAGGTCCTGCGTCTTTGACCAAAATTGAGCGAGATGTTCCCGAAGCCATTGCCCCAAGATTAAATTGGTTTTTTAAGGATTTTGAATAAATATTGTGAACTTCACGGTCGTTATTTACAAAAGTGAGCGTAGAGCCTACTTGCACCGCAGAATTTGGAGGAGAGAACTGTAAATTATTTTGAGAGATTGTTATGGATTGAGTTTTTTGTCCGGGAACTTTTAATTTGTCTTTTGTTTCAAGATAAACTATAGCGTTAGGTCCTATGGGTTTGCCGTTAACCAGTATTTCCCCAGATATATCGGTGTACTCTTTAAATATTTTTGCTCCCGAACCTTCCATTTCATGGTCGGAGCCCTCTGTTTTTTTATCGTTAGTCGCGTTAGCTTGCTTTTGTTTTTCTGCGGGATTTACTAGTTTAGGGCCTTTTTGAATAGATTTAACGGCGCTGTATTGTTGTAAAAAACGTTGAACAAAAGGTTTGTCAAATTCTTTATCAAGCTTGATTGCTTTTTGAAAAAATGGAACTGCTTGATCGAATTTTTTTTGTAAACTAAGCACAATCCCTAAATTGAAATTAGTTACAGCTAATTGCGGGTTTAATTCTAGCGCTTTACGGTAGCTTGCTTCTTCATAAGCAAACTCCTTTTTGCGGCCATAAGCTTTGCCTAAAGAATTATAGGCCATAATATTTTTGGGATTAAGTTCTATGGTTTTTTTGAATAATCTAATCGCCCCATCAGGATCTTTTCCTAGTAATTTAGACATACCCCAATTATAAACAATCTCCTCGTCGTAAGGGTCTAGCTCGGCGGCGCGTGCAAAAAACTGATCCGCTCTTTGATAGTTTCTTGCCATTCGGGCCGCTGTCGCTCTAATAGCAAATACTTCAGCCGAATTCGGGCTAATTTGCGCAGCTTTTCCAAATATTTCATCGGCAGCATTGAATTTACCTTGCTCCGCTAAGGCCATTCCTTGCGCAATTAACTCCAAAGTTTCTCGTGGTAAATGACTTCCGGGAAATGGGTTGTTTTGAATATCCGCACGATTTGCTAAAATTGAGGCGTCTAAAAATTGAGAAGGAACGGCATTATGGTTATTGCCGCTAGTTTTTTTTGCTTCTACAATATTGCCCGAAAAAAGAGATACAGTGAATACAAAGGCAATGACCGTTAATATCGGGCGCAAACGAAAAAAGAATGTGTTTGGGGAGCGTTGGACATTTAATTTTGGTGTTGCTATAAACTTTTTTTTGGAATTCATTACAGTAAAAATATAATTTGGAGTTAATCTTAATTGAGCGGTTTATTATTCAAAACCTTAATAAATAAAGGTCGTTTAAATAGGAAAAAATTCTAAAATTCGAAAGTTATCAAAGAACTGGCTTGTAAATAGGCGACGATAATACACTGCAGAAAAAATAATATTGAGTTAAGGAATGGGTTAAACTTGAATACTGAATAATCTTGTAATTATTAAATTTAAAATTAAAAAAGGTTTTTAGAGCCCCTTTAAAGCTCAGAACGCAATCTCGGTAAAGGAAGGTTCAAAACGCTTTTTTTAGGCAATTCATCCGCAGTTACTGGGGATGTTCTTCGCATAGCCGACTGGGTTGATTTTGCCGCAAATGATGAAAATTTATAATCCATAGATTTCGTCTCGCAATCGGGGCACTCTGTTTCTTCTTTATTAACGCTAGCAGATTGAAGAAGGGTAAAGTCCTTTTTACACTGATTACAATAGTATTCAAAAAGTGGCATAATCTATTTCCCAGAAATTTTTCTGAGGTCTTCAAATTATGAGGTTGAAATATTGAGCTTATTAGGATTAAATCATAGCTCAAAACAGCCTGTCAATGGGTTTTTAAACCGTTTAAAATTTATAACTCCTTAGTTTTACTACCATTATTCTTCCTTGAAAATGAAACCTCTTGCCGCTAAATCTTTATTATCACAAGACCTGGCCACAGCTATCAAGAGCAGATCGGGGTATTTACCTATCCAAATGCTTGAGTTGGCCTATCACCAAGGCGTTATTCATGCTGAAACCTCGCTAGTCGAATCTCAATTCCAACCAGGCAGTCTGGATTTGCGATTGGGGAAAAAAGCTTACCGAATTCAAAGCAGCTTTTTGCCTGAAACGGGAACTGTAGAGTCTAAATTAAAAGATCTCATAATGTATGAGGTTGATTTGCGAGACGGCGGTATTTTGGAAAGAGGCGCAATGTACCTCGTTCCTTTAATGGAAGAACTTGAATTGCCTAGGGATTTATACGGTCGGACAAACCCAAAAAGCTCTATTGGGCGTCTCGATATGTTTACGCGGGTGATAACAGATTATGGTCACAGGTTTGACGAGATTGCCCCTGGATATAAAGGAAAATTATTTTTAGAGGTTATTGCCCGTTCGTTTCCAGTGCGTGTTCGAGAAGGATTAACTTTAAATCAGTTGAGACTAATTAGAAAAAATCCGGATATTTCGGACAAGTCTTTAAAGATCCAATATCGTAAGCAACCGATTTTATTTAATTCGTCAGGAAATCCATTGCCCCTTGAAGATGTCATTGTAGACGACGGACTTTATATTGGAATTGATTTGTCTTCTAAAGGAAAGGAGCCAATAGCGTTTAAAGCAAAATCCAACAGCGCTGTTATCGATTTATCCAAAATTCACCACTATGATGTTTTTGAGTTTTGGGAGCCTATTTATAAACAGGCAAACAAACGACTTATATTAGAGCCGGAAAGTTTTTATATAATGATGTCAAAAGAAAAAATTTGTATCTGGCCCAATTTGTTAGCTGAAATGGTTGCGTATGAACCTAATAGCGGAGAGTTAAGGACCCATTATGCCGGTTTTTTTGATCCTGGTTTTGGCTGGCATGGAGGAAAATCGTTGAAAAACCAGGGAACGCGGGCCGTGATGGAAGTTAGGCCGCATGATGTTCCATTTCTAGTAGAAGATGGACAAACTTTTTGTCGGCTTAAATTTGAGAAAGTAATAGAAAAGCCTAGAAAAATTTACGGTAAAGACATTAAATCGAACTACCATTCCCAGAAGTTAACCTTAAGTAAATTTTTTAAAAGTTAAGAGAGCTTCAAGATTATTTTTTGAGTATTCTTATTAGTACATCATTCTTAGAAAGTCTTCTTTGTTTTTCTTGCGTAAAATGATTTAAAATTTTATTTTGAATGAGTCAATAATAAAAGGTGAATCGTCGTGGAACGTAGCGAAATTAAGGCAATTGTTGAAAATATTTTATTGGCCGCGGACGAGCCGGTTACTTCAGAGCGGTTGGCGGCTACCGTTATCAACGGGATGCCAAGTTCTGACTTTGAATCTATTTTAGAGGAATTAAAAGAAGATTATAGCGAACGAAACTTACAAATAGTCGAGGTCGCGGAAGGTTTTCTCCTTGCTACAAGAAAGGAATATTCCGATTGGATTAGAAAATTTTATAAGTCAGATAAAACGGCAAGATTGTCTCAACCTGCCTTGGATACTCTTTCTATTATTGCTTATAAACAACCGATCACCAGAGCGGAGGTTGAGGAAATCAGGGGAATTGATTCGTCGGGGGTTGTGAAAACATTATTGGAAAAAAAAATCATAGCTCCAGCGGGTAGAAAACAAGTCATAGGACGTCCAATGATGTATAAAACGACTCAAAAGTTTCTTGAATATTTTGGATTAAAAGATTTGGGAGATTTACCTACCCTGGACGATTTGAAAGAAGCTGAACTATTAGGAAACCAAAGCGAAAGCTCTGAGCAACAAACCCGTATGATTTTTGAAGACCCTATTCTTGATGCGCCAAACGAATTGCCGGTGGAAGAACCTGAAGGCCCCTCAAAAATTGAAATATCGAACCAGGAAATAAAAGAAGAAACAGATGAAATAATAGGAGAGGGACATGTTGATCCTGATGCGGTAGAAATCCCTGTTTCTGAAGATAACGCGCAGGATAATTCCGATTCTCAATAAATTAAATATTGGTTGTATGTTTAAAGAAAAATGAAAACCCGATTACAAAAATTAATTGCTGGCGCCGGTTTGGCCTCTCGGAGGGAAGCGGAAAAGTGGATTTCCGAAGGTAAAGTTATGGTTAATGGAAGAACCATAACCCAGTTGGGAGCTTCGGCGGACCCATCTGTTGATTGCGTTAAAGTTCGCGGAAGAGTTATTCCTCCACAATCCGATAAAATATACTTTGCCTTTTTTAAGCCAACAAACTGTTTAACGACTCTGAAGGATGACGGAGAGCGACCTACCATTATGGATTATTTTAAAAAAGTTCAGGCGAAAGTGTATCCTATTGGAAGATTAGATTTTAAAACTCAAGGCATATTGCTTTTGACAAATGATGGCAAATTGGCAAAGGATCTACTAGATCCCAAAAATCGGGTGCCGCGAACTTATAGAGCAAAAGTTAGAGGAGTCCCGGAACGGAAAACCATTGAGAGGTTGAAAACTGGTTTGCGATTGGATGGGAATTCCACATTACCTTTGGACGCAGAAGTTTGGCGAGTTAGCGGAAAAAATTGCTTTTTAAACTTAACCTTGTATGAGGGCAAGAATCGACATATTAAGAGAATTTGCGAAATTGTTAGACATCCCGTAATTAAGCTTAAAAGAACGCATTTTGCGTACATAAATTTACATGGTTTGTCTCCGGGGGAATATCGTCGATTAACGCGAAAAGAGGTTGAAAATTTACGACGTCTTGTCGCAAAAGCTCCGAATAGCGATTGTTCCGATTCAATCAAATAATATAGTGGATCGAATGAGGCGTTTTCAGATTTCTTCGCTTATCAAAATCTGTACAAAATATTACTTTTCCTTAATTCAAAGCCCTGGGTTAGGAGTTTTCCTTTCGTTAATTTTTTTAGGCCCATCGTTTGCGGTAGCGCAATCGGATCTTTCTTCGTTTGAAAGTAAAACCATTTCCCGTTTGCCTCTTTTTTATGAGGTTACCGCCGAGGCGGAAACCGTTGGAAATAATTTTGTTTCCGCAAGAAAAAAGGCGGTTAAATCAGCAATGAAAACTGCGGTTCAAGAAGCGATTGAAAATATCCTTGGAGAAGAGTCTACTTTATCGAATCAAAAAAATTTAAGGAGTTTTTTATCGCGGCCAGATAGATACGTAAAAAGCTATCGTTTCCTGAGTTCTTTTGATAATACGACGTTGATGCGAGCCGAAGTTCGCTTAGAAGTAGAAATTTATATCCAAGAATTAAAACAAAGTTTACGTTCTATCGGTGTATTGCAAACGCCGGCTGAAGATAGGACCGTTGCCATTCTAATAATGGAAACAGGAATATCCTCTTTAGATAAATCCTTTTGGGAAACTAATCCTATGTCTGAATCGGCGTTAGTCCAAGATTTTCAAGAGGCCGGTATTCAAGCTATTAACAGGAATTCGATAAGGGATTTAATTTCTGAAGAAACTGCAATAAAAGCCGCTGAAGGAGATATTGCTTCCGCTGTAGATGTAGGATATCGGACTGGAGCGGATGTGGTTATCGTTGGTAAGGCTATATCTTCAAAGCAGCAAGATAATGATGAGATTCAAGTCAGCGTTACTTTAAAAGCCATTTCCGCTTCAAGGGGAACATTGATCGCCGCTAGAAGCGAATTTGCCTCGGCTTTGGAGGAAGATCCTATACGAGGTGAGTTATCCGCTTTTGGTCGGGCGACTTCAAAGATTAGTGAATTTCTGGTTGCTTCTGTTCGTCAGTTTTGGGAGCCAAAATTAAATAAGTCTGCTGTAGCGGGAGATTCTTCAGGTAAAGCGCAAAATCATAGCCCCGCCTCAAAACCGGGTTCGCAGGCTCGGCCTACGGATGTGCCTTCAATGTTTGGAGATCTTTAGGCATGAGTGATAAACAAAAACAAACGGGCGTGTGGATTTTTATTGGAATGTTTTTTTTAATTGGGATTTTACTTTACCTGACTAGGAGGGTTGTTACTCCATTTTTTGTAGCGTTTGGATTGGCTTATTTGCTGGATCCTTTAGTGGACAAGTTACAAGAGCGGAAATTGGGTCGAACGACCGCGACGATATTGTTGTTGACGAGTTTCTTTGGGGTTCTGATACTCAGTTGCGCATTGCTTATGCCGTTAATGCAAATTCAAGTAGAAAAGCTGACGCAAAATTTACCTGATTATATTGGGGCAATTCAAAGTTGGATTAACCCAATAGTGGAAAAAATTTCTTCCATCGATTCCGATAGGGCAAGGGAAATAATTCAAGATAGTTTGAAGAAGCTTGGCAATATCCCGATGAAAGTATTTTCTTCCGCGACCTCTATTTTGTGGGAATCATTTTCAGGGGTTTTAAATATTCTAATAATGGCTGTTAACTTGATTATTATCCCTGTTGCAATGTTTTATTTGTTGCGGGATTTTGATTTGATTGTTGCCAAAGTTTTTGAATTAGTTCCGCCAAAAAATCAAAAATTAATAAAAGAAACCGCTCTTGAAATTAATGAAGTGTTGTCCAAGTTTGTTCGAGGTCAGTTGATGGTAGCAAGCTTAATGGCGGGACTTTACAGTTTAGGTTTATTTATAATAGGCACTCCATTAAGTTTATTTATAGGAATTTTGGCGGGCTACGCAAATTTAATTCCATACGCTGGCGCGATATTCGGTTTTGTGCCTGCATTTATTTTAACTTTGTTGCATCATCAAGAACTGGCGCCTCTCTTGGGCGTTGCCTTTGTCTTTGGAGCGGTTCAAGCCTTGGAAGGTATGATCATTACCCCGCGAGTTGTGGGCGAACAAATAGGGCTGCACCCTGTTGTAATAATGATCGCGGTTTTGATAGGGGTTGAATTTTTTGGTTTGTTAGGAGCTATACTGGGGGTTCCTGTCGCCGCTGTGGCGCAGGTTCTCTTAAAGCGTGGAGTTATCAGGTATCGTGAATCTTCGTTTTACTCTTGAGGGGGGCTCAAAAATTTAGGTTTGCCAAGAGCCTAGTCCTAAAACAAAGGGCTAGGCTCAGCAAACTAGTAATAAATGCTAATTATTAGAGGTTTCCTTAAATTACTTTATCCTCTGATATCGTCCAGAAAACCGGTAAACATTTCTTTGTTAGCTTTAATATTTTGAGATGCGATTAAGATTTTATCTATTTCATCCTTAACTTTATTAAAAGAGTCTTTTTGGTCTTGAAAATCTCTTTTTATTCGTCCAAGAGCCGCGTTCATTTCATTTAATCTTCGAATTAAAAGTTTGAGAAGGTGGTCTTTAAACTTATTAAGGATTGCCGGGTCTAGTTCGTGAAACAAATGGCCATCGAGCTTAAGGGCGAAAACATAAGTCTTTGCTATGGCGTTAGTGGATCTTGGCGCTCCAGTGATTAAAGGAACTTCCCCAAATACCGCTCCGGGTTCAAGGCAATTAAGCTCGGAGTTTGGAGCCTCGTTTTTATTAATAGATACCTTGCCTTTTATTAATACAAAAATAGTTTGATCCAGGTCGCCTTGTCGAATGATAGTATCGCCAGGATTGTATTCCACCATACCTTCTTCTAAAGCCGCTAATTTTTCTTTATCCTGCTGTCTAAAATCGTCAAAAAATGTAATTTGATTCATTAACTCTACAATTTCAGATTTTTCCATTTTTTAGCCTATATGAATTAGAATTAGCGGAGTTAAAGAAAGTGATATTTGATAAATCTAATGATACAAAAAAGAAGGTCATATTTCTACTTATCTTGAAAAAACTACTCGCTGGTTTTATTGATTTTCAAAACATAAACTCTTCCTGATACGTTTTCCTTAAATTCTTTACGTAAAGTTGTGTGGTGATTTAACAAGATTGTAAATTGATATTTTTGAGCCAAACTTTGGATATAGCTATCCGAGTGGGAAAACCTTCCATTAAGTCTTAATACAAAATCCTCTTTGTCAGAAGTTTCTATTGATAGAATGAAGTAGGCTTCTGCTTTTGCTCTAGATTGAACTCCAGCGAAAATTTGATCGAGGTTGCCAAAATAGATCAGGGTATCTGCGGCTATGAAGCCGTCGTATTTTTCCCTGTCGGTGGATAAGAATTTATTTATCTCTGATTTTTCTAATCTAAAATAAATTGATTTTTCCTTGGCTTTTTCTAACATCGCATGGGAAAGGTCAACGCCGGTCATTTTCTCGCAAATATCATGGAATTCCATCCCTGATAAACCCGTTCCGCAACCTAGGTCAAGAAGATTTTTAAAAGCTGGTTTTTTTAATGAATTCCATCGGTCGCGAAGTTTTTTTGGGGTTTTATATTCCAACTTGTTGACAAGGTGATTTTCAAACCGGTCGGCGTATTTATCAAAAAGCTCTTCAACGAATTCCGGTGGAGCTGAATCTGGTTTACGTTTTTCTAAAGCGGATAACATGTGAAGCGCCGTTGGGTTGTTTGGAGATAATTCAATTATTTTTTTACAAGCGGCAATTGCTTCGTTCCTTCTTCCCATTCGACTAAAAATGGTAGCCAGGTTAGAAAAAGCGTCAATATGGTTAGGATCGATGTTTGTTGCCTGTCGAAATGCGTCAATCGCCTTTTCCTGTTGGCAGTCGTCGATCAAAGCGACGCCGAGATTATAGAAACCATCTGCATATTCAGGGTTAATTTTTAAAGCTTTATCATACGCTTCAAACGCGTCTTTAAAGTTTCCCTGATCTCTAAAAACGTTGCCAAGGTTATTTAAGGACAAAAAGTTTTTAGGATCTATTTCTAACGATTTTTTGTAATTTGTTATTGCTAGGTCTACGTATCCCAACTTTTTATATAAAATAGCCAAGTCGTTAAAAGCTAGGGCGAAATCAGGCTTTACCTTAATGGATAGTTTATAAGCGTCTATGGCTTCTGTTTCATGGTCGTTATTTTCAAGTGTTTTTGCAAGATTGTAATAAGCTTCCGAAAACTCTGGATCTAATTCAACGGCTTTTTTGTAATGTTGAATCGCTTCCGGTGTTCGTTCAATTTTTTCAAAAGAATTTGCTAAGTTAAAATGCCCTTCAGAAAATGATGGATTGATTTTGATTGCTTCAGAAAATGAATCGATTGCCGCAGAAGTGTTTCCCATCTCAGACCAAATAATTCCTAGATTATTATGCGCTTCGTAATATTTAGGGTTCGTGTCAACGGCGTTTTGGAAAGATTTTATTGAATTGTTGTTGTCTTCAAGTTCTTTGTAGGCTTTTCCTAAATTAAAATGAGCCTCAGGAAAGTTAGGAGTGAGCTTAATAGCTTTTTTTATCCAGGATGCGCCTTCTTCAAAATGGCCTTTTTGACAACATAGAACTCCAAATAGATGAAGGCATTCAGAATCCTCAAGGTTTGCTTTTAAAAAAGCGCGGTAATGGATTTCGGCTTCGTTTAAATTACCTTCCATATGAAGCGATATCGCTTTACCGCGAAGAGTGTCTTCGTTAGATTGCTTGGAAGTCATATATTCGTGAAATAAATGGCGGCTGTTTAAATATCTCCGATCCAGGTTGTCCAGTCGTCTTTAATCATTTCTTTATTTTTATATCGCAGCATTGAGTTTTTACAATTACAATTTCTTGGCATGGTCTTTAAATTGTTTAAAGTATGCTTGAGAATTTCAGGAAAAAACTGGATTGCGTTATCGACCCCTTTTTTTTCAGAGTCGGAAAGCATTCCTTCAAAAAGTTGACCTTCCTGATATTTTCTATTTACAGTTCCTTCCGCAAAGTTTGTTAAATAGCAAATAGGCGCGTAACAAATTTCTAATTCTCTCGCTAAAAATGTTTCTGGGATAAGAGTCATGCCTACTAAATCTGCTCCAACTACTCGAAACTTCCTGATTTCGGCAGGGGTTTCTAAGCGAGGACCTTCTGTACAAACATATACCGCCTGATCGTGGTGAGGAATGCCCATATTATGAAAGTTTTGATGCAATGTTTCCCGTATTTCAGGGCAGAATGGATCGCTCTGTCGAATGAAACCATATCCACGGTTTTTAAAAAAAGTTGATTCCCGATTTTTAGTTTCGTCAATCAAATCGTGAGGAAGGATGAAATCTCCTGGTCGAAAGGCTCGATTTATAATTCCTGGTCCGGACCATGAAACGATAGTTTGAACGCCGCATTTTTTTAAGGCATAAATATTCGCTCTGTAATTGACAAAAGACGCTGTAAGGGAATAATCACTTTCGCCATGACGGGATAAAAAAAGAAAAGTTTTATCGTCGATGCAAAACCGATGAATTGGCGCGCTCAAACCAAATGGAGTTGAGATCGTGTCGCAACTTAATTCTTTTCCGAACGCATTTGTTTGCAATAAATTATAAGCGCCGCTTCCCCCTATGACAGCTAGTTTTTCCGGACCCACTATTTATACTCCGTTATCGAGTAGTTTTTGACGTCGTCAAGATAATGGTTGGCAGACTCTTTAATTCCTCGAACTTCTTCATCAGATAATTCTCTTTTTACTTTTGCAGGCGACCCCAAAACCAGGCTACGAGGAGGAATGATAGTTTTAGCGGTTACGAGAGCGCCGGCTCCGATGATAGAGTCTTCCCCAACCTCTGTTCCGTCCATAACAATAGCTCCCATGCCAATAAGGCAGCGAAAACTTATATTACAGGCGTGAAGCGTGACGTTATGCCCAACCGTAACGTCGTCGCCAACAATTAGCGGATATTTTTTTCTAGAAACATGTAAGACGCAACCATCTTGAATGTTTGTTCTAGCTCCAATTCGAATGTAATTGACATCTCCTCTAATCACAGCGTTGAACCAGACGCTGCTTTGTTCTCCGATTTCAACGTCGCCTATGATTTGCGAACCTTCCGCCGTAAAAACTGACGGGTGTATTACAGGGGTTTTTTCAAGATAAGGATGAATCACAATATCTCCGTGAAAAATGATCTTTAAAAGGCCTATAAAAATTTAATGATTAGATGTTCTTTTAAGGAGACCTCTAAAAATTAAGGCCAGGAGCCTGGCTCTTAAACTCAAGGGCTAGGCAATAGTAAACCGGTAAAAATGCCAATTATTAGAGATCCGCTTAATTTATTTAAAAATTATAAACCAACACTACTGTTCGGTAAAAAGCTTATGGAGGTTTATCTTGAGAATCTAGCAATCGTGAAAACCTGAATCTCACGGCTCCCTCCGCGTGTCATCTTGAAGCGATACGAAGTATCGGTGAAAGATCTCGCCTCGATTCAATAAAATAAACACCTTATCAGGTTGCAAAAAAGTTTAATTATTTTCTCCACTGCTTTTTTTGAAACCCGCAATCAAAATTTAAATACAAAAGCAGAATAACAGCCTCTTTACTAGGAATAATATGGCTTTAGGGCAATTGTTCTATTTTTAACCGGACAGTAGTAATAAACCAACATTTTTATTAATGAGTTAACTATTAAGTCCTTTATTGATTATTTCATTATAGGACTTTTGAATCAGTTCATGGCTTTTTATAGATAGGTTTTTCCTATCGGAAGATGATGGGATGAGAGGAAAAACGGTAACGGTTGCTTTTAGCTCTGTATTTTTTAGCAAAGCCATTATATGAGAAACAAAATTTTGATTTCCCCATTTCGCGATTTTTGGGTTCATTGAGTTTTCGTAATGAATCATTACCGGCAATATAGGTTTGCCAGATAATATTGCGGCCTCAAAGTGAGCAGACTTAAATGGATAGACGTCATTTCCGTCTGTCACCCTGGCCTCGGGAAATAATAAAACGGAAAACCCCGAGTCTAATCGGTCTTTAATTATCGAAATTGTTTCTCTAACTTGCTGTTTTTTTGTGCGATTGACAAAAATAGTGTGTCCTAAGTTTGCCAAAAAACCTATTAGCGGCCAATCTCTTACTTCTTCCTTAGATACAAAAATGACCTGGAAGCAAGAGCCTAGGACAAAGATATCCGGACTCCCAACATGGTTGGCTACAACTAGGGCGTTGTTTGGTTCGGGTATTTCTCCATGAACGGTAATTTCGATATTTAAAGATGCGCATACCTGTCGAGCCCATTTTTTTGCAAATTTAGAAATATATCGCTGAAGTTTTTTAGGGTTGTTTTTAAAAAAAAGATTCAACGTAAATCCGATTAGGGAAAATAAAAAGTTTGTCGCCAATAAATAAGTAAGTCGATATATTATTCTGATCGTTTTCAAGTTTGAGTAATCCAAACTAAGTTTAATTGATTGGAAAGTTATGAGCGTTGGATAAGTGGATACCTTTACAAGACAGGAAGATAAATTGTCTGAGTAACTAAATATTCAAGGCGCTTGTTATTCTATTAAAAAAACGTTAATAGGAAAATAAATTAAAGTTATTAGCTTGTTTAGGGAGCCAGTAAAAATACCAATTACTAGAGGTCCTTTTTAATTAATAAATTTGCCGGTCATTAGCGATTAAAGGGAATATCTCTTGAAAAACAAGGATTTTCCAATAATCGATGAAAGATCTGAACATCAACGAGCGGTTAATTCTTTTATCTGTTTTTATGAAAAGTTCTCGCATCATTTGATCGATAATTTGATTCCATGCGATATGCATTTTAGAAATGTCGTAATGAGCTCGATCAAAACCAATGCAATCGTCCATAGCCTTTAATAAAGTAAATTTAGGAGCGTTTATTTCGGATAAAAATTGGTTAACTGCTTGAATGGAGGCGATAATTTTTTCGGGGCTTAATCCGCATTTTGGGAATAGAAATCTTTTTAAGATATTAATTTGCCAATGGCTCAGTTCTTCAATTTTTATGCATGGAATTGGGAGTGCGAAGACATGGGAACAAAAATCAAATAAGTTTTGAATTGATTTTTCTAAGTCCTTAATTAGTTTTTGAACTGGGACCCCATACATGATGTCGTTTCCAATGTCGCAAATCAGGGCGGCCGTTTGCCGATACTTCGTACTTTCCTCTTGGCTCAAATTAAGGATTGGGCTGGTCTTTAACGGCGGATAATTTACGGTAAAAATACCTCCAGAAACGCAATAAGCTCTACCTGGACCTGAAGCAATTGAAATGGAAACCAAATTGGGCAACGATGTTTCAAAATAGCGGTTAAGGCCAAAACGCGCCCTGGCAAGATTACTGGCTCCCAATAGAATCAAATGGGTTTTTTCTTTAGCGGGTTTGGCGTTCATTTTTGAGTTTTAATCTAAAGGGACTTGAAGAGCTTGGGCTGAAGATCTTACTCTATTTAAAAGTTCACCATAATGTTTTGCTGTTTTTTCAACGTTGTAAGCTTTTTCATGGTTTTCCATCGCAAGCTTTTCTGAAAGACGTTCAAAGTAAACTTTATTAGATCGGAAATGTTTAATTTTTTTTATCCACCAGCTAACAGGTCGATCTTCATAAAGCGTTTCATTTTCTGAAATATTTGATCGAAGTATTAATCGAGATTTTTTTCGATCCAGGGTCATCTTGAATTGTTCGAAAAACTCCATTCCAAGTAAACCGTCAATTTTGCCTAGTTTAGAATCAATGACAGCTTCTATTGCAAAAGCCTTTGCTCCCGCCACTTCAGCGGTATCTAAGAAGATCAGCGGCGTCCAAATTTTTCCTCCAGCCGTATCAGCTTGAATTTGAGGCATATTATCTAGTCTGCTAAAACCTAAGCTTTTTGCGATTTCCTCTGAAACCACTATCACAGAAGCGCCGGTGTCCAGAAGAAGATTGGCTTCCAGGCGACCGTTCAAAATTGTTTTGACAAAAAATTGGTTTCCATTTTGCCTCATTGGAACAACTATGTCCAAATTGGGGGCGGGAGGAGATTCCGGAGCTGTTAAGGGTGGGGGAGAAAACTCGGGAGCGGGACCAGGATTTAATTCTTTACTTTGTGTTTTATATTGCTCGGGGATTGTATCCGGATCGCTCGAAAAATGTATATTTCCTTGTTCATCTTTCCATTTATATAGAGTGGCTTGACTATTTTCCCAATGAATAAGAGGAAATAAAATTAAAATAATAAAGTAAATCGCCGATTTAAATAAGGCTTTATCAAGCGGGAATTTCTTTAATATAAACTTCACGAGGTTTGATACCGTCCGACCGACCGACGACTCCTTCTTTTTCCATAACTTCAATCATCCTGGCGGCTCGATTATAACCCACTCTCAATTTTCTTTGAACCATGGAAATAGAAGCTTGCTGTTCGCGGGCGACCAAAGCGACGGCCTCGTCGTATTTTTCATCAAACTCTTCTTCTTCGTTTGGAGTCGACTCCTCGGTTTTTGCGGCGACAAAAATATCCTCCTGATAATCAGCGCGTTTTTGGTCTTTTATGAATTTTATAATTCTATTTATCTCGATATCCTTTACCATCACGCCATGGATTCTTACGATTCTAGAAGAACTTGGAGGTAGAAAAAGCATGTCGCCTTTGCCAAGAAGCTTTTCGGCTCCAATACTATCTAGAATAGTTCTCGAATCGACTCTCGAAGTTACCTGGAAAGAAATTCTAGCGGGGAAGTTTGCCTTAATGACTCCGGTAAGTACGTCTACCGATGGGCGTTGCGTTGCTATAATCAAATGGATTCCGGCGGCCCTTGCCATCTGCGCTAACCGCATAAGCGCTTCTTCGACCCCTTTGGAGGCAACCATCATCAAATCGGCCAATTCGTCGATTACTATGACTACATAAGAAAACTTCTGTTGTGGTTGGACTTCGTCTTCTTCGTCTTCGTTTTTGTTTTTTTTCTTAGAATCTTTTTTCTTTTGTAATTCAGCGTTTTCTCTTTCGACTAAATCATTGTAGCCGGTAATATTACGCACTCCTTTTTCCGACATAAGTTTGTAGCGTCGTTCCATTTCGGTAACCGCCCATTGCAAAGCCGCAGTCGCTTTTTTGGGATTAGTTACAACTGGCGCTATAAGATGTGGAATGCCGTCGTACATAGAAAACTCAAGCATTTTTGGATCAATCATTATCATTTGAACTTCTTCGGGACTAGCGTTAAGCAAAATGCTGCAAACTAGCGCGTTAATTCCCACGCTTTTCCCAGAGCCCGTTGCGCCTGCAATTAACAAGTGAGGCACTTGCGCTAAATCAACCGCTACAGGATTTCCAACGTTATCTTTTCCAAGAGCCATAGTTAGTTTTGAAGGGCTTGTAGTAAAAACATCTGAAGAAATGATTTCTTTAAAATATACAATTTCACGACTAGGATTAGGAATTTCAATGCCAACAACCGGTTTACCGGGAACCGGCGCAAGGATGCGAACGCTTGGGGCTCGCATAGCAAGCGCAAGATCGTCCGTTAGAGAAACTATCCGACTGACTTTGATTCCCGGAGCCGGTTCATATTCATAAAGAGTGATAACTGGACCGGGCAATACTTGAACAACTCGCCCTTCGATTCCAAAATCGGCTAATTTTTTTTCAAGGGTTTTGGAACGCGCTAAGATTTCTTCCCGAGAACTTTCCGGGTCTTTGGGCGGGGGGATGTCGTCTAATATATCCAATGACGGAACCACATAATTTTCGCCTTCATTTTCGTTTGGCGTTTTAGCAGAAAATAGCGTCTTTGGTTCTTTTGATTTTTTAGGAGCGACTTCTGGAACAACCTCTGGAGCTAGTGAAACAATGATAGGTTCTTTTTCTTTTTTCTTTCCTGTTTCTTTGTATTTCGGATCAGGTTTTTCTGTCGCTTCTGCGGCGTTTTCATTTTGACAGTTTTCTTCGTTAAGCTCGGGTTTGTCGCTGTTAAAGCATGCTCTATAAGTTAATTTGCAAATAGCGATGAAAAAAGACGAAGCGTCTTTAACAATTTTAATAAACCAATCCACGATTCTATTTGCTGAAATACCGGTAAGAGCCAATACAGAAATAACGCTAAATGTAATGACTGTCAGGTAAGCTCCCGGCGTATTTAGCCACCTGATAAAAATCTCTCCTAAAAACGATCCAACCATACCGCCGGAGTTCACGCCTTTTCCGAAGTAAGGATCGTAAGGAAAATGTATATGGAAGAATGCGCACAGATTGATTAAAAAGAACGAACCGGCGCAGATTATAATTGGCAATCTAGAAAATGAGTTTCCCCTAATTAAGGTCCACGCCGCGTAAAATGCAATCAAAGGAAAGAAAAAAGAACCCCCCCCAAATAATTGGACTAAAAAATCAGAAAGATAAGCGCCGACAATACCCCCTTTATTAATTGTTTGGGTAGTTACTGCAGATCCAAAACTATTGTATGAAGGGTCTTGGGAATGATGAGACGCTAGTGCGGCTACTGAAAATAAAGCGGCGCCTAAAACGACAATGCCGCAAAAATCGCGCGTTAAATTAAAAATAGATTTTTCATTCATTGGTTTGCGGTTCCATATTCAAGCGGTTAATTAAACCAGGGGAAGTTTCTTGGAGTACGGTTTCCCGTTTCCAATTTTTATCGTCAGTGTTTGGATAATCGATCGTGTAATGCAGTCCTCGACTCTCTTTTCTTTCCATCGCTCCTTGGACAATTAACTGAGCCGTAATTGCAATGTTTCTTAATTCCAGTAAATCTTTAGTGATGTGGAAATCCCAATAGTATTCGTGAATTTCCTCTAAAAGATGATTTATCCTTTTCTTAGCCCTTAGAAGACGTTTGTTAGAACGAACAATTCCGACATAATTCCACATTAACCGGCGTAGTTCGTCCCAATTATGCGAAACCACCACAGACTCGTCGCTATCGACGGCGTCTCCACTATCCCAATGAGGAATATTGGAGGAGGCTAGGGGCAACTCCCGCTGTTTTTTTAAGAGATCGATAGCTTTGCTGGAAGCTCTATGAGAGAGAACCAAACCTTCTAACAGGGAATTGCTGGCAAGCCGGTTAGCTCCATGCAAGCCCGAATAACATGCCTCGCCAGAGGCAAAGAGCCTTTTGATATTTGTTTGGCCGTTAGCGTCTACCATAATCCCGCCGCACATGTAATGCGCTGCTGGGACAACAGGGATAGATTCTTTGGTTATATCAAAACCAAAGTTTAAGCACTGCTTATAAATATTAGGAAATCGTTCGCGAATTCTGTAACCCTCTAAATGTGAAATATCGAGATAGACGCAATCGTCGCCGCTCTTTTTCATTTCAAAGTCAATCGCCCTGGCGACAACATCGCGAGGCGCTAGACAACCTAATTTATGGTGGTTTTGCATGAACGGCTCCCCGTTCTTTTTTCTTAGGATTCCGCCTTCGCCGCGAACCGTTTCTGAGATTAAAAATGATTTTGCTTCAGGGTGATAAAGGCACGTTGGATGGAATTGGAAGAACTCCATATTGGCTACCTTTGCGCCAGCACGATAAGCCATAGCAATTCCATCGCCCGTTGCGGTATCTGGGTTTGAAGTATAAAGGTAGACTTTACCTGCTCCGCCAGAAGCCAAAAGGATTACTTTGCCGACAAAAGTTTTAATTCGATTTTGTAATGAATCAAGAACGTAAATACCTAAAGCTTCGTCTAAAGGGCCTGCCGGTTTGATTGATGGGTTTAATCGAGCGTGGGTAATCAAATCGATCACCATATGGTGTTGATATATTTCAATATTCGGATGTTGCCTGGCCGCTTCGGCGAGAGTTCGTTCTATCTCTCGGCCTGTAAAATCGTCCGCGTGTAAGATTCGTCTTTTGGAATGTCCCCCCTCGCGACTTAAATCGTATTCCTTCCCTCTATTTTGAGTAAACTTTGCTCCCAGAGCTATGAGTTCTCGGACTTGGGATGGTCCCTGCCGGACGATAGCCCGAACCACATCTTCACGACAAAGCCCGCGACCGGCTTCGATAGTGTCTTGGACGTGTAGATCGTAAGAATCGTCCTCGGCCATTACGGAAGCGATTCCTCCCTGAGCGTATCGTGTTGCCGATTCTTCTAAATCGTCTTTTGTGACAATTCCGACAGAGCCATATTCCGCCATTTTGAGGGCAAAAGTGAGTCCGGCAATACCGCTGCCGACTATTATGATGTCTTTTTCTATTTTCATACAGTACTATTCTATTCTCTTAAGCCTTTAAAATCAATAGGTTATTGGATTTGGAAGTGTGCTGGATAGGAAGTTCTAATAATCCGAGTGTTTTGGGGGGTAGGTATGTGATGGACTCTTAGATAATTACCTCAGGAAATTAGGTGGGAAAGTATTCCTGGTAACGTATAAAATAAAGGTTTTTAAAAGTTTTATATGCAAAATAAATTTTGCGAAATTTTATTCGTATGCTAGCCTAAAAAATATTTACATTCATAGTTTTTAAGAGGTTTGGCTAATAAACGTAACAATTTTCGCTCTCTTATTAGGACTATTAATAGGGGTGTAAGTCCAAAAATTTTTTAAAAAGTGAAAGGAGGATAAGTATAGAGGAGAAAATATATTAAAAGCGTTAACGGTCCAAAGGGGGGCGATAACAAGTTTAGAAAACTTCCACGTTTTATACTAAATAAACCTAGAGTTTGACAAAAATACTTGAAATAACTAACAAACTGAAACTCTAAAATATCTAATGAACAAAAAATAGACTAAATGATTAGATTTTAAGCGAATAGCGTTAAATCATTTAAAAAAAAGGCTTTGATGTAGGCTTGGGCTGTGGAAAAAGTCATTGACAAACCTATAAATTGTGTCTATTTTGGATGGTGGGCACAATATATTGGGCCTAATAAAAAGCCCGATATTAGTTCTTGGGGAACAAATATCGGGCAAATGTGCGACACGGAACCGAAGTCCAGTAAAAGCCTTATTTATTATATAGCTGGATTCGGTCTCGATGTCAATTTATTTGACATTTAAATTGAGGTAAAAAATGAATTATTCGACTGTTGTACTGCAAATTATCTGGGAAAAGGCTGATGAAATTCCTGGAGAAGACCCATTATTTTGGAGACAGGACTCAGAGGGCCGCTACATGTATTTTTATCAGTATGGAGATAAAACCCATGCGTTCGGTTGGGTGGTGGGTTTTATAAAATCTTTCGAAGATGGTGGGTCTGATGAGCATTATAATCTTCAAGCGGAAAATTGGGTTACTAATAAGGAAAAAGATAGCCGTATTTCTTAACTTAACTTGATAATATTTTTGGCCGGTCCTTTAAGGGCCGGCTTTTTTTTTACAAATATTTAAAATTAAACAAAGGCGGATTCAAGTCTTAAGTGCAACAGTTAGTAAAGTTTTCTTTTTGAAGAA
>CAYFMN010000030.1:31389-61413 GCA_964344185.1 uncultured Nitrospinota bacterium | reverse complement strand
AGGGAGATGCAAAATGCCGCTTAACTACCTGTCCACTTATTCCGGGGAAGATCACTCCTTCTTCGAGACACATACATAATCCCAAAACTGACCAAAACCACTCCAACTATTGGAAAACTCGATAACCTTAAAATCACAACCGCCACGACCACGGCAATATCCCGTGTTCAGCTTCATCCCTATATCTACTGTCACAATTAACGTTTTCTCATTAATTCGTTTACGGTTCTTTAAACTGATTTTAGATGATATAATAGAGTCCAAGGCTATATTCCTTTCTTTAGATTGAAACATTTACCAGCCGCTAACTGGTTTTGATCTAGAAAGTTTATAGCCTTTTTTTATAGCTTCAAATACTTTCTGCAATATAGCAAGCTTCGCCCTTCCTTCGGAAGGACTCCAGGATGACGGAGAGATGACCTAGTAACTTTAAAAAAGGTAGTCTCAGTTCGAGACTCACTGTAACAATATTTTAATCACTCACTCAAGAGTTTTTGGATGACGGATTCGGTTTTTTGATAGTTGCCTTTGCCTAATTGTGAATAACGAACTTCGCCCGTTTTATCGATTAAAAAAATAGCGGGCCAAACTCGGTTGCCATACTTTCTCCAGAGCTTAAATCCATTATCTTGAACAATCGGGAACGTTAACCCTTGCTCTTTAGCCGTCCAAATTAAATCTTCCATATTTCTCGCGGCGCCAAATTCTGGGGGGTGGACGCCAATTACAGTCAATCCTTTTTCTTTATAGGCTTCATGCCATCCTTGAACATGGGAAAACGCGTGGACGCACGAAATGCAGGAAGAGGTCCATAAATTTATCAAGACGACTTTGCCGCGTAGTTCTTCCATGGATTTGTATCCAGGAGAGTTGATCCAGTTTTTATGTCCGTCGAAATCTGGAGCTTTAAAAGCAACCAACGTAACTTGCTGTCTAGCTTCGTCCGACAACGCAAAGGCAATTCCCTGAAATCCTAAAATGCCAACAACGATCCAAAAAACAAATCCTGATACCACGCGTTTACTCATGGCAACCTCTTTGGCTTTTTAATTCTCTATCTTTTTAAAAATTTCTCTTCCTTATCTGTTAATCTTTAAAAAAACTTCACCGTCTAGATAGGAATTTTCCTATACAGACAATATGGGCTTATTTTTAAAATTTTCAACCCTTATTGAGAAAAAATATGGACACAGGCAAATATATCAACGAGTTAATAAGCGGTTATCAAAAAGCAATCATTGTTTTGACCGCTAATCAGCACAAAATTTTTGATCATTTGGACGGAAATCCTTGCACAGTTGAGGATATTTCAAACGATTTGAAACTTTCCCCTAATGGCGCTGAACGCTTGTTAAACGCTCTTTGCGGACTGGAACTTCTTCAAAAAAGGGGACGTTTATATCAATTACCCGCTAATATGGCATCCTATCTGACATCCTCAGGCGATCACTCAATGAACCAATGGATGCAACTATCGTCTGATTTGCTTCCCATTTGGAACCAGTTACCGGGTTTCATTCAAAATGGAAAAATGATTAAAAGAATAATGGATATTTTGGGCTCCGATCCCGAACGGATGGAAAACTTTACCGATGCCATGCACGATAAAGCCGTTAAAGCGACCCAAATGCTGGCCAAAGAACTGCCTTTAGAAAAAGCGAACTCTATGCTGGACGTTGGCGGCGGACCAGGCACTTACGCTCTTGAGTGGGCAAAAAAGCATCCTGATTTAAAAGCGACGGTTATGGATATTCCGCCGGTTTTAGAAATCACTAAGAAATATATTAAGAAGTATGGGCTTGAGGATCGGGTAACAACTCGACCTGGGGATATAGAAAAAGATTCGCTTGGCGAAGGTTACGACCTAATTTTACTCGCTAATATTTTACATATGTACAACGCTGATTGGGCACTGGCAACAATTAAGAAAGCAATCGACGCTTTACAACCTGGAGGAAGAATTGTTGTCCATGGGTTTTGCATAGACGAAACTTCAACAGGTCCCATTGAAGACGTAATCTTTAGTCTAAATATTGGATTGCTGACCGACGGGGGCAACGCCCACCCTGTTAGCGAAAAAATTCGCTGGTTAGAAGAAAATGGAATTAAAGAGGTTCGACATTTTCGGGTGACAGCGATTCCAACGGGAGTCGTCACCGGAATAAAAGCTAGCTAACGGTTAATTTTATTTACCGACAACCCAAGCGACGCCCGATATAGCAAGCGCGGCTCCGGCATATCCTAAAAATGTAATTTGTTCAGGTTCCGCATAGCCGATCCAACTTACAATGGCCATGGTTGTCATGGTGACAAAAGGATTGAGGGCGGTAATCATACTGATATGACTGAGGGGAATATATTTTAAAGCTTCCAATAAACTGCCATAGGCCAAAACCGTGTTTAACCCCAGCGAAATAATGAGAACCCATCCTAACCAATCCGCTTTTACAAGTTCTGTCCATTCCGTTCCCGGCATTAAAATGGCGGCGGCCAATCCATAGACCAAGAAGTTCAAATTTTGAGCTTCGTAATTACCCGTGAGTCGTTTCATTGCGACTGCATAAACCGCCCAAACGACCGCCGCAAAAACTATATTCCCATTAGCGGTAAAATATTGATCGGGGTTTCCCGAATGGTTTTTTTGATCTAAGTAAAATCCTATAAAACCTATGATGGCTGCCGCTAATCCCAGCTGTTTTCCTTTATCAAAACGTTCTTTATAAAGAAATACTCCCGCAATCACCACTAACAAAGGAGCAATTTGTATCACAACCGCCGTATTGGAAGGACCGCTTAAATCCAGTCCTATCATAAAATAGTAATAATTAGCCGCAAGACATATTCCGGCTAATAATCCAAGCGCTGGTGGACGAACAACTATGGCCAACGGTTTTTTATTTTTCCAAGTAAGGTAAGCAAATAAAACGAAAAATGAAAAAGCGAACCGGAACCAAACAATGGTGGACCTGGAAAAATCTTCCAGAGCGATCTTGAGCATAACCGGCAATATGCCCCAAAGTCCGCAGGTAACCATTCCAAAGGAAATTCCTTTTAGATAGTTCGCCCTGGATTCGCTCATATTAACTTGAAGCGGTTGGAGTTTTAGTGCGGAGCCGAAACATTAAAGTTTTTGCCGCTCTTTTTAACGCGCAAGGTCGGAAAAGTTTTTTAGGAGCATGAGGCCCAACTTTTGACTTTTTTCCGGATGAAATTGAAAGGCATAAACATTGTCTTTACGAATTCCGCAAACAAAATTACCGCCGTAGTCAGCGGTTGCGGCGACAACACTCTTGTCTTCCGGATCAACATAATAGGAATGAACAAAATAAAAATAGGAGTTATCCGGAACGCCTTCAAACAAAATAGATTGCGTCTGGAACTTTACGCGGTTCCATCCCATGTGAGGAATTTTTAAATCGCGGTTTTGCTCTGGGAATTGAAACTTTCTAACTCTACCTGGAATAAGATTCAATCCTGGATGAGAACCAAATTCTTCGCTTTCGGTAAAAAGCAATTGCAAGCCCAAACAAATACCTAAAAATGGTTTTCCGCTTTGGGCCGCTTTTTGAACGCAATCAATTAAATCAAACTTTTCAAGATTGGCCATACAATCTTTAAACGCGCCAACACCAGGCAATATTACCGCTTTTGCGTCTAAAATATCTTGCGGGTCGCTAGTGGCTCTGCCTTCGACTCCAACATTCTTAAGGCCATTCTCAACAGATCGAAGGTTGCCCATTCCATAATCGACAACGGCGATCACTTACAATGTTCCTTTTGTCGAAGGCACTCTATCAGATCTGGAATCAATCGCCACAGCCGCGTCAAGAGCGCGGGCAAACGCTTTAAACATCGCCTCAACCGCGTGGTGTAAGTTCTGGTAATATGGGCAACCAATATGGAGGGTTGTTCCGCTATTCGCTGAAAACGCTTGGAAGAATTCTGCAACCAGCTCAACGTCGAAATCGCCAATTTTAGTTTTTGGCAAATCGGCATTGAAAACAAAAAAAGCGCGTCCGCTAATATCGACGACGCATTCGGCTAACGCCTCGTTCAACGGAACACGAATATCCGAAAAACGCTTGATGCCTTTCTTATCTCCCAACGCTTTTTGGAAAGCCATTCCAAGAGCGATGCCAACGTCTTCAACTGTGTGATGCCCATCAATTTCGGTATCGCCTTTTGCCTGGACATTCAAATCAAAATATCCATGACGGGATACTTGATCGAGCATATGGGAAAGGAATGGGATGGGGGTATCAATTTCAGAGTGGCCCGTTCCGTCCAAGTTGACGGAAATTTTAATTTGCGTTTCCCCTGTCGACCGCTCGACCTCGGCCGTTCTACCCATTGACGGTTTGCTTTACTTTTAACGAATTCTTTTTGCCATTTTGAGACTGGCCTTTTCCGTTAGCAGAGTATCCTTTTTTGCCGTTTTTACTAAATCCCTTTTTCCCATTTTTTGGCTGGGCTAAGGCGACTTTACCTTTTTGAATAAATTCCAAAACGGTTTCGGTTATCCCTTCAACGTCCAGTTTCAAGTTTTTACGGATTATTTTAGGAGCTCCATGCTCAACAAGAATATCGGGTACCCCAATTCTTTTTACCCTAACATTCGGCAGTACATCCATTTGTTCTAAAGCCTCTATTATCGCGCTGCCAAAACCTCCATCCAAGGCATGTTCCTCCAGGGTCACGATTTGGCCAACCGATTGAGCGTATTTCAATAACATATCTTTATCGATTGGTTTTGCAAAACGCGCATTGATCACGGCTACGCTTAACCCTTCTTTCTCCAGATTAGCGGCGGCTTCTACGCTAGGCTGGACCATATTTCCATATGCAAACAGGGCCACGTCTTTTCCATCTTGCAATAATTCCGCTTTGCCAATCTCAAGGGATTTCATTTCTTTATCCATTGCTACGCCTAAACCAGATCCTCTTGGATAACGAACAGCGGCAGGGCCTTCATGATAAATACATGTTTTTAACATGTTCCTTAATTCATTTTCATCCTTCGGAGCCATCACCACCATGTTGGGCAACGTTCTCAGATAAGCTATGTCATACATGCCTTGATGAGTCGGGCCGTCTTCTCCAACGATTCCAGCGCGGTCCATAGCAAAAGTAATCGGCAAATTCATCAAACAAATATCGTGAACGACTTGATCGTAGGCTCTTTGGAGAAAGGTGGAATAAATCGCCGCAACCGGTCGAAATCCTTCAATCGAAAGAGCGCCGGCAAACCCAACGCCATGTTGTTCCGCCATCCCAACATCGACAGTCCTATCTGGAAACACTTTTTCAAACTTATTGATTCCAGTGCCATCCGGCATGGCTGCCGTAATGCCAATTATCTTTTCGTCTTGTTCTGCCAGCTCTATTAAAGCTTCGGCAAAAACCGCAGTGTAAGCCGGGTTAGCAGGTTTTTTATGAAACTCTCCAGTTTCGATATCAAAAGGTTTTGCTCCATGCCAAACATAGGCGTTCTCTTCGGCAACTTTATATCCTTTGCCTTTTTGAGTAATAACGTGAAGCAGCGTCGGTCCTCTCAAATCTTTGATCGAATTAAACGTCTCAATCAACGCTTCAACATCGTGCCCTGCTACCGGACCGATATAGCGAAACCCAAGATCTTCAAATAATCGTCCAGGAATGAAAACGCCTTTTATAGCTTCGTCTAGCCGATGCGCGTAATGAGATATATCTTTCCCAATTCCAGGAATGGAAAGCAACATTTCATCTACTTGCCGCTTAATTTTAGTCATCACCTGGCCGGTCATTATCTGACTTAAATGTGCGGACATACCGCCAACATTTGGAGCTATCGCCATTTCATTATCGTTCAAAACGACAATCATATCGTTTTTCACATGCCCCGTATGATTCAACCCTTCCAAAGCCATGCCAGCGGTCAATGAACCGTCGCCAATAACGGCAAGCACTTTATTTTTTTCTTTTTTCAAATCGCGTGCCATCGCAAACGCCAGGGCCGCAGAAATGGAGGTTCCTCCGTGTCCGCAGTTCCAATGATCGTACTCGCTTTCTTCTCTTTTAGTAAAACCGCTCAATCCGTCATACTTTCTCAAAGAATCAAATCGATCCCTACGCCCAGTCAGTAATTTATGTACATAAGATTGATGTCCAACGTCCCACACAAATTTATCCGTTGGATTGTCAAAAACGTAATGCATAGCCAGAGTTAACTCTACGACTCCCATATTTGACGCTAAATGTCCTCCAGTCTTAGAAATCGTCTCTAACAGCAGTTGACGGATCTCTTCCGCGACTGACGGTAAGTCCTCCCTCTTAATTTTTTTCAGATCGCTGGGGCTGTTGACTTTGTCTAGGAATTTGGCCATGGTTATATCAAATTAAAAGGTTCGTTCTACAAAAAACCGGGCGATGCCTCTAAGAGGTTCCGCTCGCTCATCAAAACTATCTAAACTAGCAATCGCTTCATCGATCAACCATTCCGCTTTTTTCTTGGATTCTTCTAATCCAAACAAAGCCGGATAGGTCGCCTTTTCCCTTTCTAAATCGCTTCCGACATCTTTTCCCAAAACATCCTTTTCGCTGGTAATATCAAGAATATCGTCGACAATTTGAAAAGCAAGTCCGATATGAGCTCCATAACGGGATAGCGAGTTGAATTGAGTTGGAGTGGCTTGACTTAAAACCGCACCGCACTGAATGCAAGCTCGAATCAAAAAACCCGTTTTATATATATGAATGTATTCCAACGTTTCAGCGTTTATGGGAGATCCTTCAGATTCAATATCAACTACTTGACCTCCAATTACTCCCATAGACCCCATGGCCTTGGCCATTTCGTTGGCTGCTTTTAAAACGTTTTTTTCAGGTATTGATTCCATTAAGGCGGCATTCGTCATTATGGAAAACGCATGAGTTAGAAGAGCGTCCCCGGCGAGTATCGCTATAGCTTCACCAAATACTTTGTGATTCGTCGGTTTGCCCCGCCGCAGGTTATCATCGTCTAACGCGGGAAGGTCGTCGTGAATAAGCGTATAGGTATGAATCAACTCCGCGGCGACCGCAAAGGGAAGAACAGTTTTGCGACTTCCTCCCACCGCTTCCGCAGCCGCAATAACAAGCAATGGACGTAACCTTTTACCGCCAGCAAGTACGCTGTAACGCATCGACTGGTGAATACTTTCAGGATACGTTCCTTCTTTTGGCAATAATCGGTTTAATCCTTCGTCGACAAATTGTTTGCCGTTAGAAAGAAAATTTTCTATGGTCAAAATTTATACGACCCAAATTTAGCCGATTAAAATAAAACTCAATAAATCAATACCAAATATCAACACTGGAATGGTATCACAATTTGGGGAACAGTCAACTTTATTCCTGCCATTGGCCGGCAAAAGCTAAGTCTAATCTTTTGAATGATTTTGCAATAAAAAATCATTTTTTTACGTTTATTTTTTCGGAATTAAAAAAACCTCTTATAATGTCCTACAAAAAATACCTTATAGAGATAATAAGCCGTTGTATTTTAGATCATTATGAATTAGCATATAACTTATACAATACGATGGAATCTAATTGTTATAGAGGCTGAGCTTGACGGCAAAATCTAATGAATTTGTAATAGCTTAAGTCTATAGGGTATAGACAACTTTATATTGTCCGGTTAATTGTCCCAATAGCGCTATTAAACTTATTACTCTTGTTCAAAAAAGACCTTCCTTCATGGGTAGGGTCCTCCGATAATTCCCTTAACTTTGAAAGGGCCTCAATATGGCATCGCTTACTAACACTTGGGCTGGTTATTTATCTCTATTTGCATTTGTAGGCGCGTACACCCTTGTCATATTAGAAGAAAAAATTCACTTAAAAAAATCAAAGCCAGTCGTGCTTATTGGCTGTTTTATGTGGTTTATCATTGGCATTTATGAAATGGGGCATGAAAGTCATGCGCATGATTTCTTAAAACATCTGATTGCGGAAATTGGGGAACTCTTCTTTTTTCTATTAGTAGCCATGACCTATATCAATACATTGGAAGAGCGAAACGTTTTTAGATGCTTACGGTCCTGGCTGTTAAATAAGGGCCTTGGGTTTCGCCAACTTTACTGGGCAACGGGAGGAATCACTTTTCTATTATCTCCTTTAGCTGACAACTTGACCAGCGCATTGCTCATGTCCACCGTTGCGCTGGCTGTGAGTTCCGGTAACGGAAGGTTTATTGTCCCGGCATTTGTTAACATTGTAGTCGCCGCAAATGCCGGCGGCGCATGGAGTCCTTTTGGAGACATTACAACTCTAATGGTTTGGACCGCCGGGAAAGTCGGCACGATGGAGTTTTCTTATTTAGTAATCCCATCAATTATTAATTGGGCGGTTCCCGCGACAATTATGTTCTTCTTTGTTCCTAACGAGCGACCCACTTCCGACAAAGAAGAGGTAAAAATGAAAACAGGATCGCGCACCATAATTTTTCTGGGCATTTGCACGGTTGCAACTGCCGTTTCCTTTCATCAGTTTTTACACTTGCCTCCATTTCTGGGCATGATGTTTGGTTTGGGATTTTTAATGGTAAAGGGATATTACTTAGATCGCTGGGGCGAAATGAAATATTTAATCAAAATCGGGCTCACCGAGGAAAGGAGAAAAGCTCCAAGGTTTGATCTATTCAAGCAAATCGAAAGAGTTGAGTTTGACACTCTCTTGTTTTTCTTCGGGATATTGTCCGCAGTGGGCGCACTGCAATACATTGGTTATTTGGCGATGGTGAGCGAAGGTCTTTACGGAACCTTAGGACCAACTTATTCCAACATCCTGGTGGGAGTCTTATCGGCTATTGTCGACAACATCCCTATCATGTTTGCGGTCCTGAAAATGGACCCTACAATGGGGCTGGATCAGTGGTTGTTAATAACCTTGACTTGCGGCGTTGGAGGAAGCTTATTATCGATCGGCTCTGCGGCTGGGGTCGCCGTTATGGGAGTGGAAAGCGAAAATTATACCTTTATGAGTCATCTCAAATGGGCTCCTGTTATCGCTTTAGGTTATGCTAGCAGCATACTTTGCTGGTGGTTTGTCACAGGCGGCCTTAGAGTTTGACCGGTTTAAAATAATTAATCTGCGGCTATCTCATTGGAGATAGCCGTTTTTAATTTGCGCGAGCTAAAGAAAAAGCATAAACGCGATTGGCCTTAGCGCGCTTTAGGACTTTTGCCGCTTCGTTCAATGTAGCGCCGGTAGTAAAAACATCGTCTACCAACAAGATATCCCGTCCTTTAATTTTCTCTTCATTTAAAAACCGAAAGGCTCCTCGAACATTTTTTAATCGGTTCGCCTTCGTAAGGGACGCTTGAGGTAGAGTCTCGATAACCCTTTCTAAAATCTCCGGCAAAAAATTAAGGTTAAGAATTTTAGCAATCTTCCGACCAATTAAATACGCTTGATCAAATTCTCTTTGTTCTAATTTCTTAATATGAAGAGGAATAGGAGTTACATAAAAATCGCTCAATCTTCGACTCGCAAAATAAATTTCCAGTAACGGATCAATTTCTTTCATCACTCCTGGACGCATTCCATATTTTAATTCGTGAATCAGTTTCCTAAGCGCTCCTTGATGAATGCCTAAAGACCGGGCTTTATCGAACACAGGAGGCTTCGTTCTGCAAGGGCCGCATAGGAAATTTTCTCTGGAGTCTTCATAGGAAAGATTAGAGGGAATACCGCAAACATAACAATATGAGGAGGAAATAAATTGAATCGAGTCCTGGCACATTCCACAGAGGTAAGGACCTCCTGAAATTTTTTTCGTTTCGCAGTAGGCGCAAGGTTGAGGGAAAAAGAAATCTAACGCTTTCGAAAGAAACTTTTCCCTAAAAATTTGAGAAGGCCAACCTAACTTGCCGCTTATATTTAATTTAATAGCTTTTCTCAAAGAATTCATCGGGTTTCCAAGATTGCCAGCTCTTTCGTTTTATGGTAAATTTCCCATTTCCCAATCCATAATAGTTTAGCTGGAAATTATTCCTAAAACAAAATCTAAGGAAACGGACTTGTCCAAAATTAAATCTACTCAAACAAACGACGAAATTATCAAACTGACGGCAAAGTACGTAGCTCAAACCTATGGCCGCTTTCCCATTGTTTTAACCAAAGGCAAGGGGACCAAAGTTTGGGACCGATCCGGAAAAAGATATATCGATTTTGTCGCCGGTTTGGCCGTTGATAATTTGGGCCACTGTCACCCTGAAGTTGTAAAAGCTATTAAAGACCAGGCCGGAAAATTAATTCATGTATCTAACCTTTATCATATAGAACCTCAATCACTGCTAGCCGAGGAGCTTTGCAAACATTCTTTCGCAGATAAGTTCTTTTTCTGTAACAGCGGCGCCGAAGCAAACGAGGCGGCTATTAAATTAGCGCGACGCGTTTCTTTTGACAAAGGATATAAAAATCGAAGCGAAATTATCTCCATGAAAAATTCTTTTCATGGACGAACTTTGGGCAGCATGGCTGCGACGGGACAAAAGAAAATTCATTACGGTTTTTCTCCCCTTCCGTCTGGATTTAAGCATGTTGCTTTCAACGACGCTGAAGCGGCTAAAAAAGCGATCACCACAAAAACATGCGCGATTTTAGTCGAACCTATCCAAGGCGAAGGAGGCGTCAACATTTCAAATAAAAACTATTTAAAAGACTTAAAAAAGGTTTGCGCCGACAACGATTTGCTTTTAATTTTTGACGAGGTGCAAACGGGCTTTGGAAGGACTGGAAACCTTTTCGCCTATCAAACTTTTGGAGTCAAACCAGACGTCATCACTTTAGCAAAAGCTCTTGGAGGAGGCGTTCCAATTGGGGCCATAGGAGCTTCAAATAAAATCATGAAACACTTTGTTCCCGGAACGCATGCGGCTACTTTTGGCGGCAATCCCCTTTCATGCGCGGCGGCATTGACCTCGCTAAAAGTTTTGACAAGACAAGGTTTCCTAGAAAATGCAAAAGAAACCAGCGCTTATTTCAAATCTCGTTTGGACGAATTAAAAACCAAATTTCCGGTAATAACCGACGTCAGGTCCCGAGGCATGATGCTAGCCGTAACCCTCAATCAACCGGCGTCTCCTATTATCATGGATTGTATGGATAAAGGATATTTGATTAATTGCGTTCAACAAAACACGTTAAGATTCATACCGCCGTTAATCATTACTAAAAGGGAAATCGATGGGCTTATTAAAACTCTTTCTCAAAGCTTTAAAAAACTTTGAGGCTTTTTCCTCTAAAAAGTCACGATAAGTAATGCCATGAAAAAAGATTTAATTACTTTAAACGATATAACCAAAGAAGAAGTTCTAGCGCTTTTTGAAAAAGCAACGCTTCTTAAGAAAAAACGCGAGCAAGGCGAGCCTCATAAAAGTTTAGAAGGCAAATCCCTGGGAATGATTTTTTCCAAAGAGTCTACTCGCACTCGGATTTCGTTTGAAGTGGGGATGTATGAATTAGGAGGGCAAGCAATTTTCTTAAGCTCGGACCAGCTCCAAATTAAACGCGAGGAAACTGCGGCAGATTCGGCCAAGGTTCTATCGAGATATTTACACGGAGTCCTCATTCGAACTCATGAACATCAGTTTTTAGAAGAATTCGCTAAACATGCGACTATTCCTGTTATTAATGGATTAACCAATCTAAATCATCCCGTTCAAATATTGACTGATATTTTTACGATAAAAGAAAAGTTGAATCAGATCGAACAGGTAAAAGTAGCCTATATAGGCGACGGAAATAACGTGGCATATTCCTGGATTTTAGGCGCGAACTTGATGAATATGCAACTGGCAATCGCTTCGCCTACCGATTTAAAACCCCAAATCCCGGAAAACTTGAATGGATCTGGCCAGTTTGAGTTATTTGAAGACCCTCAAAAGGCCGCCGAAGACGCCGACGTACTCTATACCGATGTTTGGGTGAGTATGGGCGATAAAGATGGCGATCAAAAAAAAGATCGTTTAAAAAACTACCAAATCAATCAAGACATTCTAAAAGTAGCAAAACCAAACGCTTTGGTTATGCATTGTCTTCCTGCGCATCGCGATGAAGAAATAGCGTCGGATGTTTTAGACGGACCTCAATCGATTATTTTCGATCAGGCCGAAAACCGACTCCACGTCCAAAAAGCTATCTTAGATACTCTCTTAAAATAGTGAACCGGGCAGCGTCCACTAGTCTGCCTCTTTTTATTAGCGTGTACTTCAAATGTTTCATTTTGAAATCATCAAAGAGCATAGCCATTCCAAAGCTAGATTGGGGAGAATAACAACCTCTCGCGGCGTCATCGAAACTCCCGCTTTTATGCCTGTCGGCACCCAAGGATCCGTTAAAGCAATGTCTCCAGAAGATTTGGAGGAATGCGGCGCTCAAATAATTTTGGGCAACACATATCATCTATTTTTACGGCCCGGTCATAAAATTATCGAAAAACTTGGCGGCCTTCATAATTTTATGAATTGGAAAAAACCCATCCTTACCGACAGCGGCGGTTTTCAAATTTTTAGCTTGGCTAAACTAGCCAAAGTAACGGAAGAAGGCGTTCAATTCCAATCTCATATTGACGGATCAAAGCATTTGCTGACTCCAGAAAAGGCTATGGAAATTCAACAGTCTTTGGGATCAGATATCATAATGGCTTTAGACGAACTTCTTCCTCTACCTACAGAAAAATCGCGTATAAAGTCATCTTTGGAGCTTTCTACTCGTTGGGCAAAAAGGTGTAGACAAACTCATACCGACGACAAACAAACGCTTTTCGGAATTGTACAAGGAGGAATGGATAAAGACTTGAGACGGGAAAGCGTAAATCAAATTGTAGATATAGGATTCAAAGGCCATGCAATTGGAGGTTTGAGCGTCGGCGAAGAAAAAGAAGATATGCTTGAAATCGCGGAATTCACCGCCTACTTATTGCCTAAAGAATCTCCCCGTTATTTAATGGGGGTTGGAACCCCGGAAGATTTAGCGGATTGTTCTTCGATGGGCATCGATTTATTCGATTGCGTTATGCCAACCCGTAACGCGCGCAACGGCAGCCTCTTTACTCGAAACGGAAAACTAAATATCAGGAACGCACAATATCTAAAAGACGATTTGCCGATCGACCCTGGTTGCGCTTGCTACGCATGCAAAAAT
This sequence comes from uncultured Nitrospinota bacterium, assembly GCA_964344185.1. GTDB lineage: Bacteria > Nitrospinota > Nitrospinia > Nitrospinales > JAJDAT01 > JAJDAT01. Next base: position 48,246 of record CAYFMN010000030.1, on the reverse strand, counting down.
TATTCTCGAGCTTACATTCGCCATCTATTTATGGCAAACGAAATACTCGCAATGAGACTCAACTCAATTCATAATATTGCATTTTACCAAGACTGGATGCGCTCGGTCAGAGAAGCGATTCAACAAGACCAGCCGATTAAACCCTTGGAATAAATATAAGCCATCTATGTTGACAGGCGAGCGCGAAAAGCCATAAATAAAGGAATTTCCTTACGCGCTCTATTTTCGGCCCGAGATCTTTTGCCCGGCTCGCTAACCTTATTAGAAGACCATTCTTCTAACGCGTCTACCCACAAATTCGCCTTCGATAAAGCGTCAATATATGACTGAAGAGGCCGATGATAAGTGACCGTAAATCTATTTGGATCTGAAAATGGCGGAGCTATTATTGGAATTTCAATCTCCGTTTTATAATGGTCAACGCGACGATATTGTATTTTTTTATTTTCATCCCATCCCCAGTGAGTTTGCCTTGGAATTCTAAAACAGGGATGAGTCACAACCGCCACAAATTTCCCCCCGGGATTTAAGCGTCGCGAAACGTTAATAAAAACTGATTCTAGTTTTTCTATATTTTGTAACGCCAATAAACACACAACCGCGTCAAAAGAACTCTCATTCAAAAGCTCTTCTTCCGCCGCATCCGCTAAGGTATATTTAATTAACTTGTCTGATCGGGAACGCGCGCATTCAAGCAATTCTTTTGAAACGTCGACTCCATGAACGGAAAAACCTTTTTTCGAAAGATAACGGCAAAACACTCCTTGTCCACATGCAAGATCCAAAACTTTACTTTTTTCAGGCAAGTTTAATAATTTATAGACGCCGGGCATGACTACTTTGCGATGGTAATCGCTACCCGAATCTCCCACTAAAGCGTCATACCAAGCCGCAACTTGATCCCAAGCGGCCTGCTTTGCATCGCCTTTTTTATTCCTGGAGTTAGAGCGCTTTATTTTATTTGTATTGGGTTTGAAACCAACATTTTTTTTTCGCAATTGCTTGACCAATCCAAGGACTAACGGTTGTCGACAATAGATCAAATCTTATATAATCAATTAATAAAAACTGTCCCATAGAATACTCTTAAATACGCTTATGCAAAACCGATTTTGGAGCCTTTCAAAAAAAGCACGAGCAACTCTTTGCGGAATAATAATTGTTTTGTGCGTCTCATCTTGCGCAACAATGGACGACCTCTATTTAACGCAGAGAAACAAACTTTGGGACAGCATTCGAGTTTTTAACAACGATTTCGAAAGCAAAAGTAGAAACGCCTGTACTTTGTTAGTCCTTTCTCCCCTAAGAGAAGACTGCCTTTTGAAGATGGGAGAATTCCAAAAAAGAGTCACTATTAGCGATTCCGCGCTAATCGGCGCAACTTTTTATCGTAAGGGTATACCCGTTAAACAATCTTTTCCTAACCCAGAAGAAGCGTTCGACGAAGCGGTTATTACCCATGAATATAAAGTCGTGGTTTTACCCAGTAATCGAGTAAAAACAATTTCAGTCGAGCAAAAATGGGTGCTGGATCAAAGCAACTGGTATGTAATTCCAGACTTTAAACCTTTTTTCTAAATATCTGAGGTCGCCTCAATCCTTTTGTTCAAGGAAACAGAATCTTTAGTAACACGACAATTGTAGCCGTATAATTCGACTCCACATTCTTCAGCCTCCTTCAAAGTTTCCGCAAATTCTGGATCTATCTCCGCATTGGGTATTATTTTGCGCGTATCGGATCGTTGGGAAACAAACAATACTGAAGATCGATAACCTTCCTTTTTTAGCGCTATCAATTCTCGAAGATGCTTACGCCCTCTCTCAGTAGGGGCGTCTGGAAATTTCCCGATCCCCTCTTCCACTAAACTAACGGATTTTACCTCGACAAAGCCTACAGAATCGTCGACAAATTCTAATTTAAAATCAAACCGACTTTTTCCTTTTTTCGCTTCCGCCCGAAAGTCTTTATATGAGTTAAAGCAATCGATTCGTTTTTCGGCCAAGGCTTGTCCAACTATTTTATTGGCAAAAACAGGATATACGCTAACCCAAATATTACCATGGCGTATTAACGCCAAGGTGTATGAAGTTTTTCTCTTAGGTCCTGGATTATAAATAAGACGCGCTTCTCTGCCAGGAATCATCAAACCGGGCAACCGACCTGGGTCGGGAACATGAGCTTGAAACTCCTCGCCATTTATCTTGACTCTGGCAAGATAGCGATTGGGTCTTTCCAGAAACTCGCCGCTTTCAATACGGTCGCCCAGTTTCATATTAAATTAAAATTGAGACGGTGGGAGATATAGACAAGATCAATGATGCTCGCCAGAATCAGAACCTTTTGAAGTTTTAACTGTTTTTTCTATGGATAAAATGCGCTTGGTTGAAGGAGAGATTGTGTCTACAAAGGGTTTTGGAAATAAACCAATAAACACAATTAAAACGCAAGCGGGCAACAACATATAAGTTTGTTGTTTATCGATATCGGTCAAATCCGTGGGTAGTGTTTCATTTTTTTCCTACATTGCCCCTTGGAAGAAACACAACATATAAATGGCGGCAAACGTAATTGTTAGGCCTCCCATGAAAACGTATATTACTTCCAAACCTGACATTGCAGAGGAAGTCCAAACTCCCGCTAATATTAAAAATTCGCCAACAAAACCATTCAAACCGGGAAGTCCTAAGGCAGCCATGGTAATCAACATAAAAATACCGTATAAAATTGGCATTTTTCCCTTTAAGCCACGCATTTGAGTCAAATCCCTGGAGCCCACTTTTTTTTCAAGGATACCTACAACAAAAAATAATGCAGCCGCAATAATTCCATGATTAAACATCTGCAATACGCTGCCATCAAGACCTTGATCGTTTAACGCAAAAATTCCCAATACAATAAAACCAAGATGGCTCACGCTGGAATAAGCCACTAAGGACTTGATATCTTTTTGCGCTATTGCAATCCAAGCTCCATAAATCATACCTGTCGCAGCCATACCGGCGATAACAAATCCCATCATTTCCGCCGCTTCAGGAAACAACGGCAAGCAAAAACGAATAAAGCCGTAAGCGCCTGTTTTTGACATCGCCCCCGTTAATAAAACCAATACAGGAATTGGAGACGCTCCGTATGTATGAGGCAACCAACTATGAAACGGGAAGATCGGCACTTTGATGGCAAACGCCATGAAGAAACATACAAACATCCATATCTGATCGCTTTTTGGAATCTCAGTATGAATCAACGTTTGAATATCGAAGGTAAGAATGTGAGTCGCTTCATAATGAGCTATCGTAACGCCAATAATGGCGACTAACATTAAAAGACTTCCGACCAACGTATAAATTACAAATTTAGTAGTCGCATAGACTCTATCTCCCTCACCCCATAATCCTATTAGGAAATAGGCTGGAATCAACATCACTTCCCAAAATACATAAAACAAAACCGTATCAAGGGCCATGAAAACGCCTAAGATTCCAGCTTCCAACACTAACATTAAAGCGAGGAAAGCAATCGAAACATCTTTATCATTTAAATAGTAAAAGAAAGAAGCGCATGCCAAGAGAGCGGTTAACAAAACCATCAACACGCTAACTCCATCCACTCCAAGCTTGAATTGGATGTTTAAAACGCTTACCCAAGAACATTCATGGACAAACTGCATTACTGGGTTTGTCGAGTCAAAACCTAAAAAGACTCCAAAAGCCAAAAGTAAAACTAATCCAGACGCTCCAAGCGTAACATTCCTTACCAATTCTTTGTTTTCTGAAGGAATTCTAAATAACGCTATCGCGGCAATCAGAGGTATGGCAATAATTAGAGCAAGCATATAAAAATAAGTTATAAACTAGAAATTTAAAATTCGTCGTTATAGGAACACCACGCAAATAAGCACGAATACAACGCCGGCTACCATATTCAAAGCGTAAACCCTGACTTTTCCAGACTGCCAAACACTCAGGTTGTAACTGGCTTCTTTTACCTGTTCGCCTACTTGATCGACCACAAAATCAATACCCTTTTTTTCTCCCGTACTCCAAATAAATTCGCCGGTTTTCTTAACCGGTTGAACTATCAAAACGTCGTACAATTCGTCGATGTAGTATTTTCGGAACAAAACATCATGAATAGGAGCCAGCAATTCTTTAAGACCATCGGATTTGCCTTCAGCTTCTCCACCTTCCGCATAAAATATAGCGGCAACAATAATTCCGCTTAGAGCGACGCCAACGGCTACAATTTCTAAAAATCCATTAGCATGATGTTCTGGAACAACGCCGCCAAATACCGGCGCTAAAAACGAGTGAGCCAATGGAGCTCCGAAGCCCGCAAAAATTGCGAAAAAAGCTAGAATCAATAATGGATAAGTCATGATAGTTGGCGATTCGTGAGGGTGCGCATCGGCTGTTCGACACGTCCCAAAGAAGGAGTAGAAAAACACGCGAAACGCATAAAAACCAGTCATACCCGCCCCGGCTACAGCTAAAGCCCAAAAAACTGGATTACTACCGGGGGCATACCAAGAACTCATTATGATTTCTTCTTTACTAAAGTATCCTGCGGTCAAAGGAAAACCACATAAAGCTAGAGTTCCTATTAAAAAAGTATAGTAAGTAATAGGCATTGACTCTTTTAGCCCGCCCATTTTACGAATATCTTGTTCGTCGTTCATAGAATGAATGACGCTTCCCGCTCCTAAAAATAATAGAGCTTTAAAGAATGCGTGAGTCATCAAATGAAACATGCCTACGGAATAAACTCCAATTCCAACGGCCAAAAACATATATCCCAACTGACTCATAGTCGAGTAAGCAATTACGCGTTTGATGTCATATTGGACCATACCCATTGAGCCTGCAAATAACGCCGTAACAACTCCAACAGCGGCAACCAACATCATAGTGTAAGGAGCCAAGTCATATAAAACATGACAACGAGCGACTAAATAAACTCCAGCGGTTACCATCGTCGCGGCATGAATAAGAGCGCTAACTGGGGTTGGTCCTTCCATAGCGTCTGGAAGCCAGGTATGTAATGGAATTTGCGCGGATTTAGCGAACGCTCCAACCAACAGAAATAAAGTAATTAACAACATGGTATCGTCGTTTGGCAAAAACTTTTCTGGCGCTTGGGCAAAGACATCCATATAAGCAATGGAGCCAAAATGCTCAAATATCATAAAAGCTGCAATCACCATCCCGACATCGCCGATCACGTTCATTACAAACGCTTTACGAGCGGCAAATACAGCGCTGGTCTTTTCAGTCCAAAAACCAATTAACAAATAAGAGGCTAATCCCACGAACGCCCAACCGACTATTAAAAAGAAAAAGTCTGCGGCCAAAACCAGAAGCGACATGGAAAAAATAAATAGATTCAAATAAGCGAAGAAAGTGTCAATATTGGGATCTTTCTCCATATAGCCTATTGAATAGACGTGGATCAACAACCCAACTCCGGTAATCACAAGGAGCATGAAAACCGAAAGTGGATCGATCAAAATAGCAAGGTCTAGTTTAAAACTCCCCGAATGAATCCAATGATAAAGGGTCTGCACATTGCCGACGCGTTCTCCCGGTTCCATAGCTAACAAATGAACCAAAGCGACCAAAGTAAAAAAGAAAGAACCAGCCACCGTCGCGCAACCGACTGGTCCAACCAATTTTTTAGGAATTCGATCGCCATACCAGCTCAAGCCGGCAAAGCCCAACAAAGGAAGAATTAAAATTAACCACGTATAAAACAAACGATCATCCTTTCAAAGCGTCAATCTCGTCAACATTAAGCTCGTGCCTGGTTCGGAAGATCGTTAAAATAATCCCTAACCCAACCACAACTTCGGCTGCCGCTACCGTCATGACAACAAGAGCAAAAATCTGACCATCAAGAGATTTTAAAAAGTGCGAGTAACCTATCAAGAGGAAGTTGACCGCATTTAACATCAGCTCAAGGGACATAAACATAACCAGAGGATTTTTCCTGATGAGAAAACCCGTTGCGCCAATACAAAAAATGGATGCGCTAACAATTAAAACAAACTGATTACCCATTTCTCTTCCTCTTGTTTAAGAATTCAAGCTTTTCTTTGTTTGCTTCAGCGGGAATTTAGCTAAACAAATAACTCCAACCGTAGCCGCCAACAATAATATGGAGGCTAATTCAAAAGGAACTAAATGCTTAGAATATAATGTCAACCCAATGGCTTTAGCGCCGCCAATAACCTTTAAATTAATCGGATCAAAAATTCCTTCAATAGGTTTAGTCACTCCAACAGTGGCGGCTAACAATAGCTCCCCAAATAACAGTCCGGCAAACCCAAAGGCTATAGTTCTCTGTAGCGAGTTTTCCTGCAATTCTTTTTTCCCGCCTAATAACGCAATAATAAATAAAAATAAGATCATTACCGCGCCTGCATATACGATCATTTGAACAGCCGCAATGAATTCTGCATGATACAAAAGATAGAGCATGGCTAAACAAACCATGTTCCCAATCAGGTATAACGCGCTATATATAGGAGACGAACAAAGAATAACTCCAAGACTCGCGCATACAGCGGTGAGACCGATGATTATTATTGCCGCTTGATATACAAAATCGTTTACTATTTCCAAATCGTCCTCAAATCACAAAAAAACCGGACCGAACTTTAAAAAGCGATTCCACCTAACATAATCCAAAATAAAAAGGCGAAACTCCCTTACGGATATGGCCCGCAGTAATCTTACAAAAACCTTTATAAAGAAACTTTATATTTTTAAACTTTAGACGTATTACCTAAATAACTAACTCGAAATTGATTGGGTTCTGGATATTTCAGAAGATCTTCTTTCTCTAACACAAACGTATCTCTTTTGTAATCCGCTAATTCGTAATGATCTCTTAAAACAACCGCATCAACGGGGCATGCTTCTTCGCAATAACCACAGTAAATACATCTCAATATATTTATCTCATAAACTGCGGCATAACGCTCGCCTGCAGACACTCGATTCTCTTCCGTATTTTCCGCCGCGACAACATGGATACAACCAACAGGACAATTGATAGAACATAAACTGCATCCAACACATTTCTCTAATCCATTTTCATCCCGATTCAAAAAATGTCGGCCTCTGTATCTAGAAGGCATGTCTCTTTTAACTTCAGGATATTGGAAGGTTGTCGGCTCCGTGGTCATATTTTTGAACGTAACGCCCAAACCAACTAATAAGTTTTTGATTCCTTCAATCGCGGAAGTAAACATAGATCTATTCCTCGGCTCAGAGGGCCTTAAAAAACCCGGTGACCAGCAAATTAAATAAAGACAATGGCAATAAAACTTTCCAGCCAAATGTCATTAATCGATCATACCTTATGCGTGGAAACGTTGATCTTAGCCAAATGAAAACGCAAAGTAAAACAAACACTTTACCGGCAAACGCTAAAATCGGGAACAATGGCAATCCATAGGAGTTCCAACCGCCCAAAAATAAAATAGTCACCAATGCGCTCATGGTTATCATATTGATGTATTCGCCCATGAAAAACATGGCGAATTTCATTCCAGAGTATTCCGTATGAAATCCAGCGACTAGTTCTTGCTCGGCTTCAGGTAAATCAAAAGGAGCGCGATTGGTTTCCGCAACGCCCGCTATGAAAAACAAGAGAAAGGCAAGCGGTTGAATAATAATATTTGGAATCGTTTCCTGCGCCTTAACCATATCCGATAAATTCAAAGAACCGCTTATAATAATTACTCCCAAAGCCGACAACCCTAAAGTCAATTCATAACTAATCATTTGGGCGGAAGAACGCAAACCTCCCATCAACGAGTATTTGTTGTTTGAAGCCAAACCGCCTAAAACCATGCCATAAACTCCCATAGAAGAAATGGCAAAAATAAACAACAAACCAATATCCAAATTGGCTACCCACAATCCAATGGTTTCGCCAAAAATAGTAATTGGCTCTCCAAATGGAATAGCGGAAAAAGAAACAATAGCCGTAAAAACTACGATGGCTGGAGCCAGATGGAATAAAAATTTATCTGCGGAACTTGTAATAATGGATTCTTTAAAAAGGAGTTTGATTGAATCGGCAATCGGCTGAATCAATCCAAACGGTCCCACTCTATTCGGACCTAATCTAACTTGAAAACGGCCCATCAAACGTCTTTCCAACCAAACGAGGAACGGAACGCATTGCAGAAGAACTATAGCGACTATCACCGCTTTGATGCACCCAATAATGACGCTTGAATAATTAGAAATAAAATCAAAAATCCAATCGATCAAACCATTCTCCTAACAAACTTTCAAAATAACCTGATTAAAAAACAAGATTTCTCGGCGGAGCTTATCCTGAGCCTGTCGAAGGACTCTGGATGACACACCATGAGACCCTATTCTTTTGAAACCTGAACCGTTGCATTATGGTCTTGCACCAATGCTAACACTCTATATTCATCGCCAGCATTCGAAACAATGACAGCCCCTGGATTACAGTTATCTTCTACTGTCGCTTCTGCCGAAATATTGCGGTCGCCCGCAGAAACTTTTACTCGATCTCCAGGTTTTATTCCCAACTTTTCAGCGTCCACAGAATTTAAAATAGCTTTTGGCTCGCTAAAGTGATGAGCTAACGCAGAATCAGACTCTAAAATCTTATTTTTAGAGAAAAGTTTTTCCGCCACTCGCAACTTAAAACCATCCCCGGAAGATTTAGTTGAATTAACCTCTGGAGTTTTGCCATTTACCGAAGCTTGAACTGGACGATTTTTACCTTCTTTTTGAATCGAGCCTCTTCTAATTTCTTCAGAGCCTGGGACTTTTTTAGCAATCTCGGCGGTAACGGTAAACGAGTCTAAATACTTCGCTTCGATTTCAAACCCGGAAAGTAGTTTTGCTAAAATGCGCCAATCTGGAAAAGATTCGGCTTTTAAACCTTTTCTCCTATATTGCACACGACCGCCGATATTTGTCGTTGTTCCTTCGTCAAATCCTGGACCAATCGAAGGAATAACCACATGCGCCAAAGCGGTGGTCTCCGTATGCAGCATATCGTGAACGACTACGAAATCTACTTTCTTTAACGCTTCTTCAATTTTGTCTCCGCCAGGAAAATCAACGAGTGGGTTTGAACGAAAAACCACCAGAGCTTTAAGATCTCCAGAAGCGGCTTTCTCAAACATTTCACAGCTCGTAAATCCTTTTTGAGTTGGAGCCGATTCTCCCCAAATCTCTTTTATCTTCGAATCGTCGTTCAAAGATATTCCACCTGGATAAAAGTCAGGTAAAATCCCCATATCCATAGCGCCTAAAGCGTTTGTTGAAGGAGCCGCTGGAATTGCCCCACATTCCGCTTCAGGATTCTTGTCTAATATGCTTAAAAGATTTTTAACAATCGCAACTGAATTTCCAGACAATGCTGCAGGATTGTAAATAACGCAAACTTTTTTACCCGAAATCATTTTGCCGGCAAAGTCTCTCATCTCATCGACTTTAATGCCGCTCGCTCTTTTTAGATTATCAACTTTAGGAGCCCCTTCCTGCTTCAAGCCTTCTGCAACGGCTTTTGCCAAACCGCCTAAAGCGACTTCATCAGAGCCAACGTCGTACCTCAAAGAAAGAGAAGCGTATTTATCCATTAAAGTTTTTTGGTCGTTTAATACGATTAATTTTCTTCCTAAACGTATAACGGCTTTTTTAAGCCTAAGATCTAATATTGGAAGTTCTTCCGTAGGATCGCTTGCTATTAACACAATTAAATCGGAAGATTCGATATCGGTAAAATCATAATGCGCAACCGGCAACCCAGGAGTGTCCGAATACGCTTTATAATCGATATTGTTGGTTCCTACTCCCATTCGCATCAGTTTTTGATATAAATACAACTCTTCGTTGGAAGCAAAAGGAGAACCTATAAAACCTACGCTTTTCGGCCCATGTTCTTGAACGATGGATTTAAGTTTCGAAACCGTTTCGTCGCAAGCTTCATCTAGAGAAGCCACATGCATTTCGCCGTCCTTACGGATTCCAGGTTCTAAAATTCGATTTTGACTGGCGACAAACTCATAACCAAAGCGGCCCTTGTCACAAATCCAACCGTCGTCTACCGCATCGTTTGGCCTGCTAACGATACGCATCAATTCATTTTCGCGAGCGCCAAATTCAATATTGCAATTGCAAGCGCAATGAGCGCAGAGGGTTTTAGAATTATCTAAATCCCAGGTTCTTGCCTGGAAGCGAAAAATAGAATTAGTCAACGCGCCGACTGGACAGATATCGATCACGTTACCGGAGAAACGTGTATCGTAAGGCTGATCGTTAAAAGTGCCTATATCGTTGTGGAAACCTCGATTATGCATCACAAGAGCTTGATCCCGTTCAATCACTTCGCTGAATGTTGTGCAACGCTGGCAAGCGATACAACGTTCACGATCTAAAGTAATAACAGGGCTTAACTCTTTTTTCTTAACATTATTAAACCGCTTAAACTCCATCCGAGTATCGCCCGCGCCATAATTAAACGTATTATCCTGTAAAGGGCATTCGCCTCCCTTGTCACAAACAGGACAATCCAGGGGGTGATTAAGCAAAGTAAACTCTAAAACTCCCTGCCTGGCTTTAACTACCTTTGGAGTATCGTTTTTGACCACCATTCCTTCAGAGGCGTCAATGGTGCAAGCGGTCATCAACTTAGGCATCTTTTCGACTTCCACTAAACACATTCGACAACACCCAAGCCGAACCATTTTTTCGTGGTAGCAAAATATAGGTATTTCAATGCCAACAGATTTAGCGGCGTCAACGACGTTAGTTCCCTTAGGAACCGTTGCAGTTTTTCCGTCTATCGTTAATGTTACCGTTTCTTTTTCCATTTTATTTAACCAGCGGTTGCAACCGCTTCCGCAAAAAAGGATTCGTAATCTTCTGGAAACAATTCAATACTACTCACAACAGGCGCTACGGCTGCGTCCGCTAGCGGACAAAAGGTTTTCATGGCCATATTGTCGCAAGCGTCTTGCAACGTTTTTACCGTTTCGGCGTTTCCCCGACGATTTAGCACTTCGCCTAACATTTGATAAAGCCAACGAGTTCCTTCCCTACAAGGAGTGCATTTTCCGCAAGACTCGTGCATATAGAAATAGGCTAACCGCATTGTGGCTTCTACAATATTGGTAGTTTCATCCATAATAATTAACGCTCCAGAGCCCAACATCGAACCCGCTTCTTTTAAAGATTCGTAGTCATAAGGAACGTCTATATGCTCAACACCCAACATAGGAACGGAAGATCCTCCCGGTATAAAAGCTTTTAATTTATTCCCATCGCGCATCCCGCCGCACATTTCAATAATTTTACTAACGGGGGTGCCTAACTCAACTTCCACATTTGCGGGTTTATTGACATGGCCGGAAACGCTAACAAGCTTGGTGCCCGTGCTTTTTTCGGTTCCTAAACCTTTATAAGCCTCCGAACCTTCATTAACAATCCAGGGCACACAACAAACCGTCTCAACATTATTAATGACGGTGGGTTTATCATATAATCCTTGAACCGCTGGAAATGGCGGCTTACTTCTAGGCTCTCCGCGCATACCGGTTAAGGAATTCAATAACGCCGATTCCTCGCCGCAAATATAAGCTCCCGCTCCTAAATGCGTGTATAAATCAAAATTAAAACCAGAGCCTAAAATATTTTTTCCTAAATATCCTTTTTTGTATGCTTCGGCAATCGCCTCATCCATAAGATCGGCGACATCCTGGAATTCACCACGGAAATAAATATAACCGGTTTCAATCAAGCAAGCATATGAAGATACGATCAACCCTTCTATTAATAGATGAGGATTTTTTTCCAACAGAAGTCGATCTTTACAAGTTCCAGGTTCGCTTTCGTCGGCATTACAGGCAAAGTATCTAGGGAATGAATCTTTGGCTAAAAAACTCCATTTGAGCCCTGTTGGGAATCCCGCTCCTCCGCGACCTCTGAGCCCTGAATTCTTAACCTCATTTAATACTTCTTCAGGCTTCATGGAAAAAGCTTTTTTCAAAGAGCTGTAACCGCCTAGCTTTTCGTAGACCTTCAGGGTGGTTAACCCTTCAACATCGATATCTTTTAAAAGAATCTGAGTCATAAGCGTATTTTATTTTAAGGAATCGATTATTTTATCGATCGATTCTTTAGTTAGATTGACATGATAATCGTCGTTAACCCGCATTACAGGAGCGGCGCTACATTCCGCCAAACATTCTTCTTTAATCAAAGTAAACCTTTTATCTTCACTAGTTTCGCCAACCTTGAGATTTAACTTTTCAGACAAATACTCCAATAGGGAATCGCTACCGTTTAAGTAACAACTAATATTATGGCAAAAGCGAATGATATATTTCCCCGCTGGATATTGGAAATACATCGTATAAAAGGAACAAACCGATTGAACGTAAGCCGGAGAAACGTCTAATCTTTTACCGATTTCTATCATTGCTTCCGGAGAAACCCAACCTTCCTGACGTTGAACCAAAGTCAAAAATGGCAACAGAGCGGACATCTTTCTTTCTTCGGGATATTTTGCCAATATGGTTTCGATTTTTTTCTCCGATTCCTTAGTAAACGCAAACATTAACGATCAACCTCCCCCATCACAATATCAACGCTACCAATAATGGCAACAACATCGGCGATATAAGAACCTTTCATCATGGCGCACATTCCAGGAATAGCCATAAAAGACGGAGCCCTTAATTTCATTCGATAAGGTATGCTCGAACCGTCGCTTACAATATAAAATCCCACTTCGCCACGAGGCCCTTCCGTAGGCACATATGTTTCGCCTGCGGGAACTTTTACGCCCTCCGACACTAATTTAAAATGGTGAATCAGGGCTTCCATACTCGTTTTCAATTTATCGCGATCTGGCAAAGAGATTTTGTTATCTTCAACTTTATATGGGCCTTCGGGTAAATTCTCAATTGCTTGTTTAATGATTTCGCGGCTTTGCCTAATTTCCGCCACTCGAACTCGGTAGCGATCATAAACATCGCCGTTTGTGAGCACTGGAACGTCGAATTTAAAATCTCGATATCGACTGTAAGGCCGTTGTTTGCGGAAATCAAAATTAACTCCAGAAGCTCTTAAACAAGGCCCGCTCATACTCCATTGAATGGCCTCTTCCTTAGTCATTACTCCAGCGCCAATTGTACGATCCATCCAAATTGGATTTTTCGTCAACAAGGATTCATATTCGTCCACTTTTTCAGGCAAGATATCGATCAAATGTTTAACCCCGGCAATCCATTCTGGAGTGGCGTCCTTCATCACGCCGCCAACGCGAATATAACTAGTCATCATTCGCACGCCAGAAATCATCTCGTTTAAATCGAGAATCATTTCCCTTTCGCGCCAGCAATAGAGAAAAACCGTCATTGCTCCAATGTCCAGGGCATGCGTTCCCAACCAAAGCAAATGACTAGCCACTCTGGTTAGCTCACACATGATTACGCGGAGATAGTCTGCGCGCGCTGGAATTTCAGTTTGAAGTAATTTTTCCGCGGAAAGGCAGAAGGCCAAATTGTTGCCAGGAGGATTGAGGTAATCCAACCGGTCCGTCATAGGAATACAATGGGCGTATAACTTACTTTCTCCTGTTTTTTCGATACCGGTATGCAAATAACCAATATCAGGATCGGCAGACTTCACTAACTCGCCGTCCATTTCCAATACCACTCGAAAAACCCCATGGGTACTCGGATGCTGCGGACCCATGTTAAGGGTCATAGTATCTTTATTACGTTCGAGGAGTCCCTGGTCAGTTACGCTCATTCTATTCTCTTAAACTTGATTCGGTTTATACCGGATAGGAACTTTTTCCTTCACCAGTTCTTCTTTAAAATCTATATTGTGAGAAAAGGCCACTTTTTCTCTGGTTAAGTCATAATCTCTGCGTAAAGGATGCCCTTCCCACTCTTCTGGCATCAGCAATCTTTTTTGTTCAGCGTGACCCTCAATAGTCAGACCAAACATATCGTAAATTTCTCTCTCCGGATAAATAGCCGCAGGCCAAAGGTCTGTAACAGTAGGCACTGTCGGTTCTTCTTCAGGAACGCCTACCCGTAATCGGATCGAATGATTTTTTTCCATGGAGTGGAGTTCGTAAACGCATTCGAATCGAGGCTCCCTCTCCATATCCAAGTAGTCAACGCCTGAAATGCAAGACAAATAGTCAAAATGCAAATCGGGATCGCTTTTTAAAAACTCGGCCACTTCGTGAAGGGAACCGGGTTCCAAATGAACGATAGCGTCGCCGAGGGTTATCTCGGTGTCTTTAACCTTATCCCCTTTAGCGGATTTAATTTTTTCTATAATTTCTTCGCTGTTCATGCCGCCCGCATTTTTGCCTTATCGCTACCAGCTTCATTAAGAATCTTTTCTTGAAGCTTAATAACTCCATAAATCAAAGCTTCCGGTCCTGGAGGACACCCTGGAACATAAACATCAACAGGAACCCATCGGTCCACGCCTTGAACGATAGCGTAATTATTAAAAATACCGCCACAAGAAGAACAAGCGCCCATAGCAATTACCCACTTTGGTTCTGGCATTTGCTCATATATCCTTGTCAATACGGGAGCCATTTTTTGGGAAACCCTACCCGAAACGATCATCAAATCTGCCTGCCTGGGAGACGCTCTAAAAACTTCCGCGCCAAACCTTGCGGCATCCCAACGAGAATTGGCCATCGCCATCATTTCAATAGCGCAACAGGCTAATCCAAAAGTAGCTGGCCATAAAGCGTTCTTCTGCGCCCAACCAATCACTTTTCCTAACTTAGTGGTCAAAATAGTGTCGTAAACAGCGCCGGAAAGATCGGCGTCCATTTGATCTAAGGCGTCTTGGGCATTTAACTTTAAATTCCCTATCTCTGTTTCTAATGCGTCGACCGCTTGATCGATTAATCCCATTCTAAACCTCCCCGTCCCCAAACGTAGACGTAAGCGATTCCTAAAATAATTATAAACAGTAACATTTCAAAAAAGCCGAATAATTTCAATTCATCTAAAGCCACTGCCCAGGGATACATAAATACAACTTCAATATCGAATATAATGAAAAGCATGGCTATGGTAGCAAACCGGACAGGATATCTCCCCTTCGCTTCCTCCGAAGGGACCATTCCACATTCATAGGGTAAAACCTTGGTTTGAGAAGGCTTTTTTGGCCCCAGGATGGTGGACAAAAACAGGATCGCGCAAACAATCGTGATTGCGACAATACAAAAAACCGCCACGAAAATATACTCGGTCATGTTTCCCCAATCCCCCTATTTATTTATGAAATAACGGCTTTTGTATTTTAACACAGCCAAAAACAAGCTTAAATAATAATGCATGAAAGGGCGATTATAAATAGCCCCTATTGGAGTGTCAATCAAAGAATGCACCTATATTAGATGTTGATTAGAGAACTTAATTAAAAGGAGTCTCTCAAGCAGATTTTTAGGCGTGGGATATGAGTTTCAAAGGCGCTTAAATATTTGGATTTAATATTATTAAAAGCCTGGATGGCTATTTCTTCTTTATAGATATGAAACGTTTTATTTCTATCTTCCAAGATTTCTAAAAAAATCTCCGCCGGATCTAATATTTCCCTACGCGCCCCTTCTTTAATGCAACTTCTTGGCGTTGAGCATATAATTCCTTCTTTAGCTAAAACGATTTTAAGAGTTTTCCAAAAAAGCTCTGCCATAATCTCAAAACGTATTATAGAAGCGTCGCGCGCTATTTCTCCTCCAGGATCATTTACCGCTTCCTTCAAACGAGAAAGGGCTTTTTCAAGATTTTGAATCGAAAGTTCATCCTCATCTCTCATATCTCATAAACAACCTTATTGGATTTGATAATAACTGCATCCATGAAAAATATTACATTTTTATTATTCAATTTTTAACCAGAACTACGTGTAACTTCAAATATTTAAGATATAATGCCTAGATTTTATTTCTGACTAATAATCAAATATTTATTAAAAACTTCCCTAAAGCTCTAAAAACTTCTCTCTAAAGTTATAGTGCATTTAAAATCAATTGATTATTCGCATTTTAATTTTAAGTAAAGCATGAAAAAAGTCTTATTCGTCGTTAGTTATATCCTCGCAACTTTCTTTATATTGGAAGTAGGAACCTATGGCTTGATGAAAATACGTCCTTATTACGATGTCGCTATGTGGCGCTACTGGACAAAGCTTAAAAGAAGAGCAGCCGATCCCGGCATGTCGCATGAGCATATTCCTGGAAAAAGCGCGGACCTTTATGGAGCTCACATTTCTATTAACTCAAAAGGGCTACGAGACCGAGAAATCGACTATCCAAGAACGGCTGGAGTTAGAAGAATTTTGTTTTTAGGAGATTCTTTAACATTAGGATGGGGGGTCCCATTTGAATCTATTTTCTCAAAGCTTTTAGAAAAAGATTTGACGGGTATAGATGGAGTTCAAACAGAAGTCATTAATACAGGAGTAGGAAATTACAATTCCGAGCAAGAATATACATACTACAAAAATGAAGGCGTTAAATATAATTCAGATATGGTCATGCTTCTTTATTTCATTAACGACGCCGAACCAACGCCAAATTATAAAGATTCAGTATTAATGGAAAAGTCTATTTTTGTCGTTTTTATGTGGTCTCAGCTAAACAAAATTTGGGCACGGTTTAGCAAGAAAAAAGGAATTTTAAATTATTATTCGGATTTATACAAAGATGGAAGCGAAAGCTGGGAAAACTCAAAAAACTCTATACTAAAAATACGAGATTTAGCAAAAACTCAAAAAAGTCCTTTCATTGTAGCGGTGTGTCCAGAATTGCGTATTTTT
>CAYFMN010000030.1:0-31379 GCA_964344185.1 uncultured Nitrospinota bacterium | reverse complement strand
TTCATCAAAAAATACTTGGTTTCTTAAAAAAATCCAATATAGACACTATCAACCTATTGCCAACTTTTAAAAGAGAAGCGGAAAGGGAGGAGTTGGTTTGGGTTTCTAGAGAAGATTCTCATCCAAATGCTCTTGGAAACCGCATTATTGCGAATGGAATTCGAAACTTTTTTAAAGCAAATCCGAACAAATTAACTAGCATTATACAAAGGAATTAATTTTATTAAATCGAGGCGAGATCTTTCGCCGAACCTAAAGGTTCGCCTCAAGATGACACGCAATGGGGTCTGCACAAATTGAGTTTATTGGTAAATTAATATAAAGTGGGAGTTCGTCTAAGCGTTAAACAAAATTAAAACCCGGCATAAATAAAAGGTAAATTATCTCCGCCTGATTGGGCAATGGCTACGATAATGAATAGAATTAACAAAATAAATAAAAAAGGCAAAACAAACCAAAGCTCCTTTTTATTTAAAAAATTTTTAAACTTTTTAAAAACCTTAATCATCTCTTTTTCCTTTGATCTCGTTTTTAACCCATTGGAACATTCCCTCAGCAATAATCGCGTTAGCGTTTCTATTTAAGTGAGGGTCGTATTTCCATTGCAAAACTTCGCCAGCCTTTTTTCTCTCGTTCAAAGCGTTTCCAACTGGCATATATCCCACATTATATGCCTTCGAAAGCTTTTGGAGAATATCGGAAACAATCAAGCCAGGTAATTTTAATAAACGCCCATCGGTTAAAAAAGGAACCGCGTCTGCAATTCCGAACCTCGCATTATCTGCCTCAACCAAGTCTTTAATGAGACTCAATATTTTTAAGTTCGTAAAAATGACGTTTTCGAATTTTGGATAATTTTTATTTCCTAGTCCGGGCATAAGCGGGTTATCGGGAGCGTATTTAGTTAATAATCCTTCAACAATCATTTCTGGTTTTTGAAATTGGTTTTGGGCAACCTTAAAAGCGGTTTTTATTTCTGAAATCTTGGTTTTTAAGAAAAGTCCCGTTTCTCTTCTAGCTACTTTTTTCCCTCCATAAAGATTCTTGATTACTTCGTTTCTATCTTTCTGAAACTGTCCGAAATCTTTTGGAGCGTATAAATCAAGCCCTACTCCCTTCATTTTTTCAACGGCCTTCTGAATATCCTCTAATTTAATAGCTTGAGTTTGATCTTTTATTACTTGGTCATATTTTTCCCAGGTAAAGAAACTAGAGTCTTTTTTCCAACTCGCTATTTCGACCATAAAATTTTGAAAAGCTTTTAGAGAAAAAATAGCGTTTAACTCTGCGAAAGAATTTTCTGGAAGATAAAAAACCGGCCTCACGTCATAGCAAACTTTTCTTTCTTTACCTTCAACTTTAAGAACCTGCCCGACCACATCATTCAACGCCCAACAAACCCCCGCCCCTACCGTTTTCCAGAAATGGAGTTCGTCTGCAATATAAAAAACTACATAGTCTAAATTAAACTTTCGAGCGATTTCGCTATAAACAATGAGAGGCTGCCCCATACCATAGGCGTCGCCTCCGAAATTTAAAACTTCGAAACGCTTGCCGTCTTTTTGTTTGAAATAATCGTTAAGTTTCTTTTCTAAAATTTGCGTAATGGTGTCTTCAAAAGAGTTTTCTTTACTCGTTATCATCGAAGCGCCAAGAACGCCCACTCGAATAACGCCCTCTTCTTTCTTTT
Organism: uncultured Nitrospinota bacterium; assembly: GCA_964344185.1. Taxonomy (GTDB): domain Bacteria; phylum Nitrospinota; class Nitrospinia; order Nitrospinales; family JAJDAT01; genus JAJDAT01. The sequence continues at coordinate 29,689 of CAYFMN010000030.1, read as the reverse complement.
CGGTTCTTTCTAAATCGCGAAAGCCAAGAGAGTTAATTCGATTTAGAGCGCTATATTCCCGGGCATACCATTCGTTTCCAGTGTAATTGAATTCCAAGTTTGGCGGCAATGTCCAACCTAGTTTGTTATTTGGCTCTAAAGTCAAAACGTCGTATGAGGGATGGAACCAGGCATAAACTTGACCTGAAATTTCGATAATGATCAAAATCCCAAATATCACAACCGCATTTTTTAGAAGGATTCTTACCGCCCTAAATTGGTAACGAAATACCAAAAAATTGACCAATAAAATAAAAGGGACTGTTAAACACAGAACAGCCAAATACGCCAATGAGTATCTATCAAAAACAAAAGGGGAAGGCGAAGTATGAGTAAACAACTTAAAAAACAGCCACGCTGAAACTAACGCCACAGATAATGGGAAAATCTGTTTTTTATCCATCGATGATCAGAAAATGCCGAGGAAAAAATTCTAGTGGGAAGAGAACTTAGAACAACTAAAAATAAATTTTATAAGGAAGATATTTCGAACTTTTAAAATAAGCAAAAATATCAAAACCATAGTGGCATATAAGAGAAGTTGTCACAACTACTTTTCCCTCAAATCAAAGTCCTTATATATCCAGGCTAATTAAATCTGGACGTCTATGTTAAGACCTTTTTGGGAGCTATTATCCTGGCTGGATGAGGACTCTCTAAATTTTTCGGTAACTCGGTTTGGGGATGGTTCGGAACGGAACGGACTCAAGTTTTGCTCTGGCAATGAGGCTGGGTTCACTACGGCTTGATTTTGGACGGTTTGTTCAAGGCGGTTTTCTGATATTTGTTGGCTTTCGCTCTGAGATTCCTGAAGTTCCTGGCTTCTTTGTTGGTTATCGTTTAACCGACGAGCTTCATCGCCTATTTGCACTCGGTCTTCGCGATCTTGAGAATCTAAAAGCTGACGGTCAAAAGAAAGTCCTGGAGATTCAGTTCCGGCTAAGTTTTCTTGCCGTTTAAGAGCTTCAATACCTCTAATTACAGGGGTATTATTTGAAATCCCGCCAGAAACTTCTGCCATACCATTTTCCTTTTTTAAAGGACCTAAGCCCTAAACAAACAAAAGTATTTTGAACAAACCTGGGCTTAACCCGGTTATCGGCAGAAAGTGAACTAACTTTAGTCGGCTATTTTAATTTTTTTTAAACGTTTTGAAAAATGGGGAAATATAAAAGTAAATAAAAAATATTTTATTGTTGGAAGAACAAAAATCAATTAAGGTATGCGGACGTTTTTCCGATAAAAAACATTCATTCTCAATTTACGACCGCTGCTCTCATGCTCTATCGAATACGATCACGCGCCTTGACGAATATAATTATCTCTATCTATTTTCTATTTGGATTTTTTGGAATTTCTTATGCCAAAGAACCTATCTATTATGAAGGAGAAAATTTTATCCTTGGGGTATCGCAATGGTTCAGCTCTGGGAAAACTAGTTGGGATCAATTTGCAACCGAAACTAGTAGTCTTCAAGGGATAACTGTTGGTAACGAAACAGGTACATTAGAAACCACTTCAAGCCAATTTACTAAAACAACCTATGACAACATAGAAAGTAACGTTTTAGAAATTGCAGGGGAGCTAATGATGCCAGAATGGTTCTTTATTCGAGGACGATTTGGTTTAGGAGATATTGAAGACACAACGTTAATATCCAATATTCAATCAACAATCCAGCAAACACTGACTCCAACCGAAAACACAAACTCCGATACACTCATTCAAATTAACAATAACTCAGAATCAGGTCTAATTAACTCAACTACGGAATTAAATCTTAACCAAGATATCAAGGGTGACAATTTATATTATTTTGATTTAGATTTTGGTTTAACGCTTTGGTCAAGCTCTAAGAAAGGGAAAAGTAATATACGAGCTTTTACCGGATTTCAAAGATGGGAAGAAGAATATATCCTAAGACTAAATACTGTTACTAGCTGTTTAAGTGGAGATACGTTTATTCAATTCTGTAATTTTGAGAACTTTATATCTAATAAATTACTCTTCAACTCAATAAAATTAGGGGTAGAAGGAAAAATAGCTTTCAATTCTTTTTTCCTAATAAGAGGAACAGCCTCGTACATACCTTACTCAGACATAGAATATGAAGAAATAGGAGAAGCTAATAATATAACGACTAATACAACACAAAAATCTGAATTTGGTCGAGATGGATCCGGAACCGGTTATAACTTTAAAATAGTTGCAGATTATGAAATTTTGCCCTTATTATTTTTAAGCGTTGGATATCAATTTTGGAGAATGGAAGCAAATGATAATGTTGAGGGTATTCCCGACTCCTTCCCTATTGGTAATCTTGAAATTGAGCGTCAAGGTTTCACGCTAGGCGCATCTTTCCGCTATTAAAACATCTAAGTTTAAAAGATCAGCCTTCCCAACCCTCAAACCGTAAATAAATTTAGTTTTTTCAATGTTTTACTTGGATCTGAGAGAGAAATGTTTTATCGTAGAAATTTAAGTTCCGATAAAAAGCCAAATAGTAAATAATCAAGGAAGATTAAATGAATAACCACACATTCTCAAAGCTTTTTGTAAAGTTAGCGATTTCTGTACTGTTCCTATTTTCTTTTCTTTCAATCGCTAACGCTCAGCAAGAACTTTATAATGGTTACAACTTTTCGGTTGGGATTTCTGGTTGGTTTAGTTCAGGACAAACCGATTGGAACCATGACGCCTCTTCATCTTCCTCACTATTAGGCAATCCTTCTTCTGAGCTTACTTACGAAGATGTTGACAGTAACGTTATTGAACTGACCGCAGAATTTAATATGCCAAATCGGTTTTTTATTAGAGGCGACGTTGGATTTGGTAGTTTTGACGACGGTAGGTTGATTGACGACGATTTTCTAACAACTTCCACTACCGGAGACTTTTTAGCCTCGCGGACTTTTAGCGATATTGACGACGATGGTTTATGGTATTTTGACCTCGATGTTGGTTATACGATTTGGAAAGACGCCTATAATGGAAAATCCATGATCCGCGCTTTTATTGGCTACCAACATTGGGAAGAAGAATACGCCGCCAAAGGCATCACCTATAATGTCTGTACGGTTGGCGGCGCGTTATTAGGAATTTGTTTACCTGCCGGTTCTACTCTATCTGAAGGAGAAACCGTCATATCAAACAAAGTAGAATGGGATTCTGTCAAACTAGGGCTTGAAGGAAGAACAACGCTTTGGAAAAAATTGGGAATCGAGGCCTCGGCGGTTTTCATACCTTATTCTGATATGCACAACGAAGATATTCACCATTTACGAACCGACCTTGCGCAACCCAGTTTTGTTATGGATGGAACTGGCATAGGCTATAATTTTGAAATTTCCGCTAACTATGAAGTTCTTCCAAACCTCTTTCTATCCGCCGGCTACCAATTTTGGAAAATTGAAAGCGACGGGGATATTGAAGTACGCGGAACCACAGGCGCTAGCGTATTTCCTCTAAATGATTTAGATAGCGAAAGAGATGGGGCCACCGTGGGCCTTACTTTCAGATATTAAATACTTTCTCTCCGATCCCTCCCGGGGTAACTTTTAACTTTATTACCTGTTAAAAAACCTGTTTTTTATGCGCTTAGTTTGCAAATTATTAAACTAATCCTTTACTTTTTCTGTCTCTTCCATACAATAGTTGGTTTTAACAAGCTCCTGAAATAACTCCTATTTTTGGCTAGGTCATCCCTTTTCCAAGGCAATGGGAATTAAGGAGCTTTTTTTAGGACGTAACATGGCCAAAAACGCCGCTGAAGATATCACTTACATTCGACGCTGGATAAAAAAAGGGTTGAGCAAAGACGGTAAAACGCTCGACTTTTCCAATAAAAAAATCGGCGAAAAGGAAGCGATTGATTTTGCCGAAAATATCGAATTGGAAGGGTTGGAAATCCTTTTCATGCATAATTGCCAATTAAAAGACATTTGTCTTGAAGAAATGGCAGATTCAGAGTTTTTTTCTTCCTTAAAAGAATTATGGCTTTTCGATAATCGTATAAGGAATGCAGGCGCAGAAGTTTTAGCGGATTCCTCAAAATTAACGGAACTAAAATACTTAAGCCTCTATACCAACAAAATCGGGCCAGAGGGCGCAGAAGCTTTAGCAAACTCCGAATCTCTATCTAACCTGGAGGTCCTTGATTTATCGTTTAATCGAGTTGGAGATGAAGGAGCTATTGCTTTAGCGAACTCCCCATATCTTAGTAAGCTTAAAGACTTGAGACTTGATTCTAATAAAATCGGGCTTGCCGGGATGAAGGCTTTTGCCGAAACAACTCACCTTAAAAGCCTAAAAAAATTGCACCTGACTTATAACAAACTTGAACCTCAAGGCCTCGAATTACTGCGCGATTCAAAAAATCTTCAAAAACTCGAAACCTTAGATATCGACTTAAAAATTCCGAACGATTAATTATATGAAAGCAAAAGAACGAGACGAATATATTATTAGCTTAATAAAAGAACGGCTTGAGTATGGAGATGCCTTTATTGACCTCAGCTATGAGCGCATAGGCGACCCAGGACTAGTTTTCTTATCTAAACAAGACCTATTCCATGTAATTGGTTTGAATCTTGGATGGAACGAAATCACTAGCGCGGGGTTATCCGTTTTCTCTAAAAATGCGAAAGCCCCTAACCTGAAAAAATTAAACCTGGACGCTAATAAAATTGGCAATTCAGGTTGTAAGGATCTGGCGGATTCAAACAATTTCCCATCTCTAAATCTTCTAAGTTTGGTCAAAAATATTATTAGCGACGAAGGAGCTTTGGAACTCATTAAATCTTCTTCGCTAAAACAACTAGAGATTTTAGAATTGGAGTTAAATCTAGTCGGCAAAAAAGGTATTACCCATTTTCCTGACGGAACAGCTAATTTAAACCTTAGACGTTTAAACTTAAAACGAAACAAAATTAACGATGACACTTTAAAAAGCTGGATTCAAACCGGAGCTTTTACGCCATTACATTCCTTAAACCTTGGATGGAATATGATTGGCGATATAGGAGCAAAGGCGATTGCTTCAGCAGCTTCAGTCAATCAACTAAAGCAATTGTTTCTGAACTCTAATTACATACGCGACGAAGGTTCTATCGCTATAGCTAATTCTCCTCATTTGGAAGGTTTAGACGATTTTTATTTCTACGACAACAAATTCTCTCGCAAGACCGAAGCGGCGCTTTTAGACCTCCGGATTAGAACTCTCTTCAACAAAGGTTTATCAGAAGATAAAAAATCTCTTAATCTAAATGGCAAAGGACTTGGCGATAAGGGGTTGGCGGCGCTTGCGCGTTCTGAGGCTCTATCCCAAATAGAAACTTTGAGCTTGCGGAACAATAGCATTGGCTGCCGGGGCATCATCGCTTTGTCTGAATCTCCAAATTTAAATGGCCTAAAAAATTTAAATCTGATGAGCAACGAAATCGGAGATTTGGGAGCCGCCGCTTTAGCTGAATCCTCTTGCCTTGGAAGATTAGAAAAATTAAATCTTGAAGGCGCAAAAATTTCCTCAACAGGGGTTCTCGCTATTGCTCAGTCTAAAACTTTAACTAACTTAAACAGTTTAAACGTCACGCGTAATGATTTAACAGAAAAGGGAATTAAACATCTAGCAAACTCCAAAAACTTTGCCCATTTAAAAAGCCTCTGGGTAGCGGATGTTTTTATGGGCGATCCAGGAATCCAGGCTTTGGCAAAATCAAAAAACCTATCAAACCTCGAAGAACTCTTGGCTAATGGCAATTTGATTACCAACGACGGTCTATCTTCAATTGTATCGTCTGAAAATCTTAAATCGCTCAAGCGTTTGGATTTGCGGAGAAACAATTTAAAAATTGATGGGATGTGCGCGTTGACTGACTCTCCAAAGATAAAAAGCCTAGAAAAGTTTAGGTTTTAGGAAAAAACGACAAACAAATTGCCTCTTAGCAATTCAATCAAAGAATTGGAATTTATGCCCTTTCAGTTTTAAAAACGTTATTTCCTATTCCCGCAATCCTTATCAAAATAAAAACAAGAATTTAAAATTATCCTAATAACTCCTCGAGCTTTTTCTTTAGATTTTCAATACCTACCGGCTTAACCATATAATGACCGACACCGGCTTTTAGAGCTTCTAAGACTTTTTCCTTAGTGCCTTCGCTTGTTAACATAACAAAGGGAACATCTTTATGAGGTTTATGCGCTCGTACTTTTTCCAGAAACTCAAGGCCATTTAGGTGAGGCATATTCCAATCGGACATTATAAGATCAAATCGCTTTTTTTTGAGTTCGTAAAGAGCGGCCTCCCCGTCTTCGGCTAATACAATATTTTTATAACCCAGCTTTCCAAATAAACGTTTTAAAATCATCTGAGTGGTCAAATGGTCGTCTACTACTAAAATTCTTGCTCCCATTCCCATATCAGCAATATCCTCTATTACTTTATGATAAAAAACTCAAACTTCAGGAAAATAAAAAATTAAGGCAGGCATTTAAACAATTAGTAGGTAATGTTTCGCTTAATCATCCGAAGGCAACAATTTCCGAATTTCTTCTAAAGCATCTTCTCTATCAATCAATCCCTTTTTAGTTAAGGCATTTAATAACCCTTCAACTTCTGGGGTAAGAGAAATCGTTGTCTCTACTCTCGTGGAATCTGAGGTTTGTAAAGGTTCTTTCTTTTTACTTTGGATATTTTTTTTGAGCTTGTCTCTGCACTCTGGGCAATAGCCATGAGAAACCTGAACATTTGGGTCATTCAAATCGCGAGCTAAAATCCTCCTGTTAACCCACAATTCCTCAGACGTTCCTTCTTCTTTTACTTTTTTACAAACCGAACATTCTGTAATTATTTTTTCCAAGACAAATCTCCCAAATATTTTTATTAATTTAAGCGAGACTTGGGCTATTGTCAATAAATGCAAAAAATAGCTTTGAGGTTACTATTTTTCCAACTTAGAATAAAGAATGGCTAGAGAATTTCATCTAGGAACGCTGCTTAGCGTGACAACAGGAGCAATGGTTTGTCCAACGGGCAATCCAAAAGAATTTTTCGACTTACTAAATTACATGACGGCAGATAACCTAGATCCTCATGAGGTCGCCGATGCTATGAAAGAATGCCGACCTTTCTTATTTAGACAATTCCCCTTTCTAGCTAATATCAAATTACAGGAAACAAACTCTGAAAACTTTAAAGAATGGTTATCCCATCAAGTAGAATTGTATGGGGAAACATTCGTTGTTCAGCCGCTTCCGCCCGGCGCCCACCAAGTCGAAAATAATATTTTTGAACCTCCAGAGCTTTAATATTCTACTTTTTTATTCTTATCCATTCGATTTATACTAATAGAGGAACGTCAAAACGATTTGAGGAATTTATGTTTCATCCAAAAGATCCAAATAGCCCCGGACATTTGTCCAGGAAGAAATTTGTTCACGTTTTGGGGATAGACGACGACATTAATCGTTTTATGATGAAAAACACCCTTTATGGATTTGGGGTTACCAGCAAAATGTACGATCTATGGACTGCATCTTTAGATTTAGGCGAGCAAAGATATTTTCCGTCTGAATACAAGCAAACTGGTTCTTCCCAATCGTAGAACTTTAAAAGTTTACAACTCTTTCCGCCAATTCAGGATAATCTATAAAAGGGTTTCTATTTTTTTGAATCTCTTCTATATAAGTATTCCTATCCATCTCCGGTATACTCGGAGGGTCTATTACGTGCCACATTCTCATAACGTCTTCCCAATCGTCGGGTAACGAAATGCTATATTGAACCGACATATAAAAACAAGCTCTTGCAAAATCTCCTTTAAAATCTACAGGAACGGAATACTCCAAAGAACCTTTAAACTCAGAGCACTTCCCTTCTATATTAGTCGGTTTTTCATTTTCACTAAAAAAAAGAAACAAGTTATGCATATCATTTTTTTCAAAATTTGAAAATGAACGCCCCGCCTCCTTTTCAGACAACCCATGTATCCCAAAAATATTCTTTTGGAATTCTGATTTTTTAAAATAAGCAGGAAAACCGGCTAAACATTTTCCTTTATGAGGCAAGCTAATTTTATTTTTTTATAAATTGAAAACACTAAAGCTTGTGTTTTTTTTGAGTCGACAACTCTGGCGGGTTTAAATAATCTATTGTCCAACAAAGGAGGGGGATTTTGCCGATTAAAATCTGTTCCAGCAAGTAAAAATGCAAGAATAGCGGCTAAAATTAAATTATTCATTAAAGTTTAAATGACTAAAAGCTCAATATCGCAACTTTTTAAGCTCCCTTTTCTTGCATTAATTTTTGCTTTGCCTCTTCGTTTTCAGGATCAATTTCTAAAATAAAATTCAATTCTTTTCGCGCGCGTTCAATGTCGCCGGATTCTTTATGAATTTCATAAAGCTTCCAATGCAAAGAAACAAATTCTATTCCCAGGTTAGAAGCTTTTTCCAAGGAAGCTCTTGCCTTTTTAAACTCTTTGACTCCAAAATATGCGTTCCCCAAATTATAATACGCCATTCCAAACTCTGGGTCTAATTGCACAGTCTTTTTAAGGTAAGGAATTGCCTCTTCGTATCTTTTCTTTTTATTTAAGACCGCGCCTAAATTCGAGTTAGCTTGAATAAAGTTTGGAAAGTTTTGCACCGCTCGCTTAAGAGTTTCGATAGCCTTATCTATTTTCCCAACACGAAAGTACTGCCCTCCTAAATTGGATAAGGCCTCTGGAAAGTTTGGGTTGATTTGAAGAGCTTTTTCATACTCTAAGATAGCCTGATCAACGTTTCCTTGATTTCTGTACGCAACGGCCAAATCGTACCGAGCTAATACAAAATCAGGTAATTGAGCCAAAGTTTTATTAAAAAGCTCAACCGCTTTATCAACTTCACCCTGCCCATACAAAGCAAAGTTTCCCCGATAATAAAAGGATTGAGGGAAAATACCATCTCTCTTTAAAAACTCTGTTAACGATATCGTATTTTTTTCATCTAAAAACTCTTTTACTTCATTTATGGGCAAGGCTAAATTAAGCGCGCGCCCTTCTGCCGAAGCGATACCCACAACTTTATTGTCTTTATCTACTAAAGGTCCCCCGCTAAACCCTGGTCCCAAAGAAGCCGTAGAATAAATCATCTTAAAATCAGGATTCGCTTGCGTATGCACTCCTAATATCATTCCATGGTTTTGACGTATTTTTCCTTTAATCTTTTGCGAAGTTGAAACTTCATCCGTCAAATAACCCAAAGCGCCAACATAGTCAAAGTCTTTTAACGAGCTAGAATCTCCTAGCTCTAAAGTCGAAAAAAAACCTGAGTCTAATTTCAAAATCGCGAAATCTTTTGTTCGATCAGCATAGATTACGTCCTTTACGTTAGCTGATGTCCCGTCTATAAAAATAGCTTCCACCGAAGCCGCATCAATTAATACATGATAATTAGTTATTAGCACTCCTTCCGGTTTTGCGACAAAACCAGTGCCCGAAGCCGTAACTTCTCCCTGTTTGTCCTTTACGGCTAAAATAGCAATAGCAGATTTATTGACTTCAAAAGCAAACGCTGGAAAGGCTAGAAACGTAAAAACAAATAGCGCGAAGAAGATCAAATATCGCGTAAAACGAAACGAACTAGTAAAATATTTTCTTGTCATTACAATTTAACGATTCTACGGAATAAGACGCCTAATCGCGCAGAGTACGACCTTTGTTTTGAGATTGGGGATTTTAGCTTATAAAAAATTTTAAACGGTTAAGAGACGAAAAACAACCAAATTAAGGGAAGGAAAGTCGGAGAATCTAGCGGCAATATTTCTTTTTTAGCCAGCTTTATTTCTTGATTATAAAACCACAAAACTACCGTAAATTTGCAATCGCTTAGCCCTAATAAGGGCTAAGCTTTTGGCAAATTTGCTTTTTTATAAACCGCTCAACTATTCAACTACAATAAAAATGGTCGCAGTAACAACTGGTGAAACAGGAACGTGATTTCCTTGTGCAAATAAAGCTCGGATTACGTGTTTCCCAGGTCCCATCTTAATTCCTTCTTTACAAGTTGAACCGTCTCCCATATGAATATGGGTTAAATCTTTTCCAATAGGTTGGGTCAAATCTTCCGGTAAATCATGATTGATGATTAAGTGATGATGTCCTTTTCCTTCATTCACTCCATTTTTCGCCGGTTCTACTTCTATTCCATGAACCTCCATGCAAACTTTTACCGGGCTAGAAACAGTCGCTCCATTTGCAGGTTCCGTAATAACAACCGCTCCTTCAGCAAAAGCTGAAGACGCTCCTAAAAAAATAAAATAACCCAAAAAAGCTAAAATTTGGGCGGCAACTTTTTTCATTTTTCCCCTCCGAGACAAAACGTTAAATCGGTTAATTCAAAAAACTCTTAATATATTTTCACGGTATAAAATTCACGCCTTTAAAAAGGCAAAATCTCTAATTTACCGGAACTTGTAAGCGGCCTAGTATAAGAAGATCGCTCGCTAAAATCAAATTTTACAAAGCATCTTTGAAACAATCCTCAAAAACTATTTCTAATCTAGAATAAAATATTACTTTTCCACTAGAATCTATTAAAAAGGCAACATTATTTCGACCTTGATCTCAGGTAACTATAAATAAAACCGTGTTGTCCTCGACAGTTAAAACCTTTATAATGATGGTTTATGGAAAATTAAACAATGGTTTTTGGCTATAAGGATTGGTTCGCGAATTCTCGCCCGTCCCGCCGTAAAATATATTAGGAGGCAAGATTAATGGATTTACCTGTAACAGGAGAATGTAGGTTACTCCATACCTGCGAGATGTGCGAATATAATAACGACGACGATTGTAAAGCGGATCACAATGAACACAATCGCTGGTTAGTCAATAAACGAATGGGCGATATTAAATATAAAATTATCGTCGGCAGTAACAAAGGCGGCGTTGGTAAAAGCACGGTGACAACGAATTTAGCCTGCGCTTTAGCCCAAAAAGGCTATAAGGTTGGTTTGGCTGACGCAGATCTACACGGCCCCAATGTGCCTAAGCTGGTAAATGCAGAAAACGTTCGCCTCAAAGCAGAAGAAACTGGCATTGTCCCATTTGAAACTGAAAATGGATTGCGCGTTGCCTCTCTCGGCTTTTTAATCGAAGATCCCAATATGCATATTGCATGGCGGGACGCCGTGAAATTCGATTTCATTGTAGAACTTCTAGGTAATATAAATTGGGGAGAGTTAGATTATTTATTATTTGATCTACCTCCAGGGACAGGTAATGAACAAATTACTATCATCGATTTTATCGGCGAAGTCGACGGCGCAATTATTGTGACAACTCCACAAGACTTAGCCTTGCTAGACGCTCGCAAGATGATTTCTTTCGCGCGCGATAGCAACGTTCCTATTGTTGGCGTCATCGAAAACATGAGCTACTTTATTTTTGAAGGATCTGAAAGATCCAAACTTGAAAAATTGGTAGAAACCGAATTGAAAAGTATGAATCTTTCCGCTGAAGATCAAGCAAAAGTGCAAGGTTTATTCGATAAAATTTTAAACCAGGAACATCATATTTTCAAAACCGGCGGCGGAAAACGATTAGCTGAAGAATTAGTTCTTCCCTATTTAGGAGCCATTCCTCTTGACACTGATATTACTTCCCAATCAGACGAAGGTATGCCTGTTGTTATCTCCAAACCTAACTGTTCTGCGACTAAGGCCTTTTTGGAATTAGCCGAAAATTGCCACAAATTCTTAAACCCTGAAGAAACTTTAGCCGCTGGTTAAAGGTTGGATCAAATATGAATCGTCACAATAAAATAGTTACGCTCGTCTTTTTTTTGACTCTTAGTTTTACTTTATTCATTAATAAACCTTTTGCAATTGCAGAAACCGATCCCAAAGCAACTCCTTACGATAATAATCCCGTTATTGCAGAACTCGACGGCCAACCTATCTTCCTTGACGATTTAAAAAACGCAAAAATTCAAGATACTCTAGTTCAGCTTTATCAAATGCAAAAAGAAGTCTTGAAAAAACAAGTCATTACTTCCCTATTACAAAATCACCCAGAAATTTCAAATATCGAACCTCCTAAATTATCCTTAAGCGATATGAAACAGTTTTATGAAAGTACGCCTGGCATTAAAGATTTGGGCACTTTTGAAGAGATGAAAGAAAAAATCAGGGACTATCTGGGAAAGATTTTTGAAGCAAATTACAACGATAGAATTTACCAACTGGCTCTAGAAAAGGGCTGGTTAGTAGAATTTCTTAAAGAACCAAACGATTTTCGTTTAGTGGCTAGTTTAGGAACTGCCGTTCTTTATTTTGGAGGTTCAGACTCAAATAAAAAAAAGGTAGCCGTCTTAGAATACTCTGATTTTCAATGTCCATTTTGTAAACGAGTTCAAAAAACTTTGAAGAAACTGAGGATTCAATATAAAGACAAAGTTCAATTTGCTTACCGCCACTTTCCGTTACCATTCCATAAACAAGCTAACTCTCTTGCCCAGGCGGTTGAATGCGCCCGAGATCAAAACAAATTTTGGGAACTTCAAGCTATTATTTATCAAAAACAAAACGCATTAGAAGTTGGAGATGTTTTAAATGCAGCCGACGAAGCTGGCGTTAAAAATATGGAAGATTTTAAAAGTTGCTGGGATGGCGGGAAATATAAAGCTAGAGTGTTAAATGACCTAAAAGAAGGCGCCCAAATGGGAATTCAAGGAACTCCCACATTTATTATTGGCTCATTTGATGCGGAGACGGATACGATCTCCGGAGAGATGTTCTCTGGAGCTGTTCCTGAAGAAAAGTTTGTGTCTACAATTAAAAAATATCTACGTTTTGCCGAATCAAATGTTATGAACTAAAATCCTTCGCTTCACAATCGAATGGTAGATTCGAAAATTCTTTTTAGACAAATCCTCGCGATATATCTCCTTTTTTTTGCGCTATTGCCGATAAACTCAGAATCGTTCTCATTTAACGATTTCAAAGGTTTTCAATCCTCTAAAACAAAACGACCAAACCTGCAGATAGCAGCCACAACGATACCTGAAATAATCAAACTCAACGAGCGATTTACTCTCCATATACAAGTGATTCTAGAACCAGGTTCTCACATTTATTCTCTTGAAGAAAATTTCAGCGAAGAACAATTAGCCACACAAATAGTTTTTAAAAGTTCTAATCTACAACCTCTAAGCGAATGGACCGAAACTCCCCCTAAACTATCCCTAGATCCCGTTCTAGAAAAAACCGTTAAAATACACGAGTCTTTAGCGGAATTTAATAGAGATTATAAAATTAAAACTCCATTTTCCGCCGTCGATGAAGAACTATCAGGCAGCCTAATTTATCGAATATGCGATAATAAGACTTGCTCGCTTCCTTTAAATTCTATATTCAAATTGGATTTAAAAATTAAAAACCACTGAACGGCGAAAAATAATCCAAACTATTGTGCATAACTCCATAAACGCCCCAGCGTCAGATAAAATCCGTTCTCAGATAAAAGAAAAAGTTCCGAAATCCATCTGGGAATTATTCGAAGCGGTGGCAACCTGTTCCAACAGTTTAAAAATGAACGCCTACCTTGTTGGAGGCTGCGTACGTGATTTTTTAATGGGCGCAAAAACCTTTGATTGGGATATTGTCGTACAAGGAGATGGCCCCAAACTGGGGGAAGTCATAGCTAATACTTTAAATGGAAAAATACAGAAAAAAAGCCAATTTCTGACTTGTACCGTTGTTTTAGGAAGTGACACGAAACTAGATATAGCTACCACGCGTTCCGAGATCTACAAATACCCAGCAGCTTTACCAGAAGTCAAAAAAAACTCTATAGACAAGGACTTATTTAGAAGAGATTTTACTATTAACGCTTTGGCGATCAAACTAAATGGAGAAAACTCATTTAGTTTAATAGATAAATATAAAGGAATTGAAGATCTTAACGCCAAACTTATAAGAGTACTACACTCTAAAAGCTTTATGGACGATCCAACCAGGGCTTTTAGAGCGCTTCGCTTTGAACAAAGATTTGGCTTCACTTTAGAATCTGAGACAAACCGATTATTAAAAGAAGCTATAGAAACTAAAGTTTTTGACCATCTAAGCGGTTTTAGAATATTTAACGAATTAAAACGGATCTTAAAAGAAAAACAACCTACCCGCTATTTGCAGCGTTCTAAAGAGATTGGATTATTACAATGCGTGCATACTGATCTCTTTTCCCTTCCAACAGGAACTCAATTATTGAATAGAATTGAGAAACTCTTACAACAAACCTCCACTTCAAAAAATCGTCCAGAAAACTGGAAAGTCTATTTATTAGGCGCGCTTCACTCTACACCCAAAAAGTCCAGGCCAGCTTGCTTATCTAGATTAGATTTAAAAGGAAAAGAAGCTGACTTTTTCCTGAAAAGTCTGGAAAAAATCGATCACGCTTTAATCGCTTTAGATAAAACGGAAAGTATAGATTCCGTGGTCGTTTATGAAGCCTTATGTCTACTTTGCGATGAAGCTATTTATGTATTAATGGCATTAGCAGAAACAAATGGAGTGGAAAAAGCTATATCCTCCTATAACAACCATTATCGTAAACAAGCTATTCTGAAAATAAACGGAGACGATTTGATCAAACTCGGATTTTCTCCGGGTCCAACTTTTCAAAATATTTTAAAAAGTTTAAAAAAAGCCCGTTTAATGGAAAATATACAAACTAAGCATGATGAAATAGATTGGATACAAAAAAACTTCACCCCCCGAAAGGATTAAGAGTACCTCTAAATAATTGGCATTTTACTAGTTTTCTATAGTCTGGTCCTTGAGTTTAAGAGCCAGGCTCCTGGCGAATCTGAGTTTTTAGAAGTTCCCTTAAACAAGAAAAGCGTCTTAATCTCCATTTTCTGTTTGTACGAAGCGTTCCTCAAAAAATAAAATAGACCCAAAAAACAGTTCTTGATGGATTTGCCAGTATATACTATATTTCAATCTAAAATTTAAACCGAATAAACAGACTTCCTGCGAGGAAAATTGTGGCTAGCGTAGATTATTTAATCAAACAATATTTAAGCGATGATAAACGAACCTTGGATCTTAGTAATTTCAACTTTGGAGATAAAGGAGCCACTCACTTAGCAAATTCTGAAAAATTATCTAAGTTAAGACGATTGAGTTTGCCAAATAATAATATAGGCGACGAAGGGGCTCAGGAGTTGGCCAACTCAGAAGTATTAAAAAACTTAACAGAGCTGGAACTCTATGGAAACGTGATTGGCGATGAAGGAGTTAAGGCGATCGCAAGTTCGCCCAATTTTGGAAAATTAAAGAAATTAGGCTTATATGGAAACTTGGTTGAAGACGAAGGGGCTATAGCTATTGCAGAATCTCAAACTCTTAAGAAATTAACCTACCTGTTCCTAACGGCAAACCGTGTTCGGGTCGAAGGAATTGAAGCTCTCAGGAAAGCCAAATCGCGCACTTTTCTATGCCACTTACATACAGACGATCCAAAAGACTTTATGTTTGAAGATGACTTCGACGACGATGATGACGATGACGACGATTAGAAATTTTTTCCTTATATTTTTACAAAATTACCGAGCGCTTTTTTTTACAATAATCCTTCTTTTTATCTTTTCTGTTCCTGTAGCAAATGCGCAGATATTTGAAAAGAAAATTGATTATGAAAAAATTTTTAAAGAAGGTTTATCTAGAAATGGAACAACGCTTAATCTAGGCGGGAAAAAAATTGGCGATCTGGGAGTTAAAAAACTACTAGAAACCGATTTTCTTAAAAAAGTTACTAGATTAGATTTACGCTATAACGAAATTACAGAAAAAGGCGCAATGGCTTTGGCAGCTGTTTCCAGCCTGCCTAAATTAAAATCTCTTGTTTTAAGAAAAAACGATATAAGCGATAATGGAACTATCAGTTTAGCTAAATCTCAAGCGTTTCCAAACTTAACTGAATTGCAATTGGGTTGGAATGAAATCCACGATCCTGGCGGGTTGGCTTTAGCCACTTCAAAAAACTTCCCAAAGCTGAAAAACCTAGATTTACGAGGAAATTTTTTAGCTTCTGAAACAAAGAAAGCCTTGCAAAAGCAATTCCCCCACATAAAAAAATTGCGGTTTTTCTAGCTAAATCTTATCGATCCCTGTTTCAGGATCAAAAAAGAACGTCTCTCCATTTGGGCCTCTGTAGCCTATTTCTAAAACTTCAAAAAGCTCTTTTTTGCGCACGTCCGCTTCCGCCGCATGAAAAACACCGTTCTCTTCTCTCTCTAATAGTAAAAATCTATTTTCCGTATTAGAAACTATTTTCCATTCGCGGGAGTTATTATGAGGATTAAAAGAATCAAGATCGCCTCTATAGTCAGCTACCACAATACCTTTTTCATAATCAATTTCGAGAATATCCATAAAAGCGCTCCAAGTTAACTTACAAAAAACAGAAAAAACAACTTCCTACTAAAAATTTTTAGTAATTATAAAAGGTTCATGACTGTATCTTAGCCCTTTTTAGGGAATCTTAATTAGTCATGTTCTTTAATATTTTATATTTGCGGCTATTTCCCTAGCCTTTTCGATAGCTAACTCTTTATTTGCTATCCCTGGTCTTTCTAAAATAAAGTTCGAATATAAAACTATTGGATCGTCTTCCGTAGTTATTTTGATTTCATTTTCCTTCAAAAGTTTTTCTATAGCGGATAATTTGATTTGCATCGCTGGAGCAGAGCCTTTTCTTTGAACATTGGGTTTTGAGTCTCCCTCTTCTTCTATGAATTGATCGTCTAATATCGCTATGTCGGGAACAATTCCTTGCCGATTAATATCAGTTCCAGAAGGAGTAAAATATTTAGAAGTAGTTAATCGTATACCCGACTTATCTCTAATTCTAAAAATTGTTTGAACAGACCCTTTGCCATAAGATCTTTCTCCAAGAATCAGCGCGGTCCCGGAATCTCTCATAGCTCCCGCAACAATTTCCGCTGCGCTTGCGCTACGTTGATTGATCAAAATAACAGTCGGAATTTTTTTCAAATTTGTGCGATATACAGAGCGATAGTTTTTTCGATCTTCTTTTCTTCTGCCCTGGGTATATACAATCAACTTACCTCGTCCCACAAAATGGCTGGCAACTTTAACTGATTGATCTAACAAACCTCCAGGATTATCTCTCAAATCAAGAATAAACGCCTTAATACGATCTTTTAAACCCTCTTGGAGAGCGTCTTCCAATTGATCATTCGTTTGTTTTGAAAAACTGGCGATCTTTATATATCCCGTGTCCTTACCCACTTTTTTATATTCAACAGTTTCAACTGAAATTATCTCACGGGTTAAAACATACTCCTTCTTCAATTTGATTTGCGGACGAAACACTTTTATCGAAACCTTAGTGTCTGGGCGTCCTCTAAGAAGATTTGCTAATTCTTCGATTTGTAATCCCTTTGTTTTCTTTCCATCCACCGAAACGATAATATCTTGAGGTAAAATGCCAGCCCTTCTCGCCGGCGAATTTTTCATCGTTTTTAATATCGTCAAGCGATTATCCCTCAGTGTTATTATCATCCCTAAACCGCCATATTTTCCCTCGGTATCTCTTATAGAACGTTCAAATAACCTTTTATCTAAATATTGGGAGTAAGGATCCAAACTATTCATTGCGCCGACAATACCGGCTGTCTCAATTTGTTTTTCTGTAAAAGTTTTTCGAAAATTTTTTAAAAGGAAATAATATATTTTCTTCAATTCCTGAAAATTATGTTCGGCGCTTGGCGTCAGATTATACTTAATTTCGGCTTTTCCTTTTTTAATAACAGAAAAACCATCTACTGACTTTTCAAAAGTAAGAGACTCTAGCCCAGGGTAGCTAGCCATTTCCTCAATTGCCGAAGAATAGAGTTTTTTATAGTCGGGGGGATAAACATAATTATCTGAAATTAACGAGAATACCTCTTCAAAAATTTCAAGGTCATCGTCAAAAAAACCTGCAAAAGCTATTCTAGAGGTTTGAGATATTGAAAGAAATAAACATATAACGACAATGACTGTCGTTAATATTCCAACATATCTTTTTTTGCGTTTTTGAATGGTTTGTCGAATCCAAGCCATAGGCAATCTGGAAAAAACGATATTAACTTAAATATCGTTAATTCATACCCAAAATATCCCCAATGATTAAGTCTAAATTTTCTGTCATTTTTTCCACGTTGCCGCCGGATAGGCTGGGGGTAACTTTCAAAGCTTTATTAATTATTATTGTTGGCGTTTCATTAGCTTTATAATCTCTGGCCATCTGCAACCCCTTATTTACCTTGGCTTCGATTTTTTTTGATTGCATCCCAGAACTCATTTCTTTACCAATTCCATAGTCCCGGGCCAAAAGATTAATAACTCGCGCTCTAAAAATATTTATATTTAACTTAAAGTTGGTGTCAAATAATTCTTGCGTGAACTTTTCCTCCATTCCTAAACTATCTGAAATATAAAAAGCCATTGCTGGATAAGCTGTTTGATCTCCCCAGTAGATTGGAAATTTTTTATGAAATAATTTTGCGCCATATTTTTCTCTAAGCTTTTTGGAAGTTTCTAAAAATTTATAACAATGACCGCAAGAATAATTAAAAAGCTCTATCATTTCGACTTGAGAAGCCCCCTTTAGACCTTCAGTAGAACCGATAACTTCATATTTGCCTTTTATCTCAGCTTCGGCCCCAAAACCAGGAGCAGCTATGAAGGTTAAAATCAAAATAACGGCAAAAATCTTTTTCATACAAATTTCTCCTGAAATCGTTTAATCCCTTTACCACCATTCATTATTATGGAATTTTCTAACAGACCTTCTTAGTTTAAATACCCATTTACGAAGTGGGGAAAAATAGACCGATAATTACGTCAAAAAATTAGTGTTTTATTTTTGGCCAATAAACTGAAAAATTAAATTTAGGACTATGATTTTTCACATGGCATTTGTTACAAGCTTCTTTAACTTTTGAACTCCAACCTTTCTTTGGCGATTTAATATGATCCAAGGCAGCACCATGGCACTCCTCGCATTGGACGTTTTCTAAATTTGGGGTATCAACTTCGCTTATAAAGCCCCCTAGTTCATTAAACCCAACGGTGTGGCAAATAAGACATTCTGGATCAAACGCTTTATTGACTCGTTTAAGAGTGGCATATGCGTGACCGTGTCGAGATTTTGTCCAAGTCTCATAAGCTTGCACATGGCATTTTTTACACGCCGTATCGCCAGCATATACCTTATTTTTATTTTTCTTCCTTTTAGCGGCTAAAGACTCTAAAAATAAATCTTCAATTTCTTCGTTATATTTTTCATATAATTTTACCATTTCAGAATCAAAATTGACATGCGAATCCAGCTTAATCATTTGATGCGAGAAAGATATATCCCCGTTTCTATCTATGGTAACCTTAAGATCTCCTACTTTTTGGCCCCGAGGCCCCGCCTGAACAAATATGGCCCCATCCTTTTCCTGCGGGTTCATGTCAATAATATCTGTTTCAGTTTCGATATTGCCATTAACAACTACATTTATTCCTGGGGTTCCCAAAAAAGAGAGCGCTTTTTCTTTATTCATATGAGTTAACAGAATTGTTAAATCCGGTTTTTCCTTTCCTAATACAGTTGGAAGGATTTGGTTCAATGTTTCATCTGGCGGCGCTATTGAAATCGTTTGATCCCCTCCAAGATAAAATAATTTCGGATCAGCTAACGCTAAAATGGCGACTTTCATACGATTGTCCAAATTCTTTATTTTAAACTCCGGAATAAAATTAACTCCGGAAAGTTTTAAATTAGACGCGACAAAAGGAACTTTTTTCCACTGATTGAAAAAAGCGTTTCCATAAACTAAGTCTTTATCTCCTATTGCTACTGCGTCGTAGTCCATCAACTCCATACTTTGCATTAAAAATCTCGCTTTTATTCTCCCTTGCCTGCTGGGTTCTTTAAAACTGTCGCCAGAATCCAAAAAAATAAGATTCTTTTCTTTTTTTCGTAATTCTCTAACTAATTGAGCCCTGCGTTCAATTCCTCCTTGATCTTCTTCTCGGGCGCACCCACAAGGTTTTAGTTCTCCTAAAGTGTTGCCTGTATACAATATTTGAATGGTTTTAGGGGTAAGATCGCTAGCAGGCAAAGACGAAACACAAGCTAAAAATAAAAGCGTTATAGAACAATATAATATTATTTTCATGAGCAAAGATTAAGATTGTTGCGTAAGTTTTTTAGAAAAAACTCCATTTTTTAACAGAGAAATTAGGGAAAATTCAAATTTCAAGTTATCATATTTTAACCTCTTAAGTAGGTTGTTGAAAAGATATAATCCATAAACTTCTAATAGCTTTTATAAACATACCTAAACCTTTTAAGTTTATAGTGAAACGCGTAAAATCTGAAATTCATATGCACTCTACTTACTCTGATGGAGAGTTTACTCCTGGAGAATTAGTTGAAATTGCCGTAAAAAATAAAGTCTCAATACTTTCGTTAACCGATCATGACACTTTTGGGGGAATTACCGATTTAGTGAACGCAGCTGAAAAGGTTAACATTTTTGCATTCCCTGGAATCGAAATTACAGTCAACTATCGAGATTTCAACCTCCACTTATTAGGATATTTCAAAAACTCAAATTCTATCGATCCAGAATTGAAAAATCGCGTTAGCGAAATGAAATCTTTACGTGAAAACCGGATGAAAGAATTGATCGAACGAATAAACAAAGTTGTTCCAGATAAATTTAAGAGTTCCATCAAGTATGAAAACGTTATAAAAGCCGCTGAAGGAGTTCTCGGCAGACCGCACTTAGCTAAAGAAATGACTCGACTGAATATTGTTTCAAGTACAACTCAAGCGTTTGACGAATATCTGGTCAAATACAACGTCGAAAAAAAGAACCTGGATATTCAATCAGCTATTCAGCTAATTCGACAAAGCAATGGAGTGCCGGTAATCGCTCACCCTGGCGAACGGAGTTATTCGCTCTTGGCTCCTGCAAAAGGTAGAAATAAAGAAGACGTTCCTGAAATGCTGCAAGAATTAATTGATTTTGGGCTGCTT
Source organism: uncultured Nitrospinota bacterium (assembly GCA_964344185.1). Lineage (GTDB taxonomy): Bacteria > Nitrospinota > Nitrospinia > Nitrospinales > JAJDAT01 > JAJDAT01. Next base: position 8,564 of record CAYFMN010000030.1, on the reverse strand, counting down.
GGTTTGGAATGTATCTATCCTTTTCACGAAAGGGCAGGAATCACAGATTATTTTATAGATTTGGCCAATCAATATAATCTCATTGTAACTGGGAGTAGAGATTTTCATGGCTATCACACCCACCAAAAAACCGATATTCTAGGCTCAACGGCTATGGACGATAGCTTTCTAGAAAGATTTAAAAAAGTTTGGGGATAGGCACGTTAAATTCCTTTCTATTCTTTCTCTCTCTTTTAAATAAGTTATTTTTTTAGCGTTTCATCCACCTCCTAAACCTCAAATTTTTTGTCTGGCCTCATAGTAGTCGCTTAATTATGAACAAAACACCCAAGATATTTGTTTTTATTGGCTTTTCACTTTTAACCGGTATCTTATTGCGTTCTTGGGGTCTTGGTTCCGCTTTAGGCAAAGCCGACGAAAATCAAAACATTTTAGATTACGGCCACGCTCCTTTTGAGTATATTGCGACTTCTTACTTTTTTGGCGGACACCATATTTTAAATTCAATTTTCATCCGCCTATCAATATTGCTATTTGGCGAAGAAAATGCTTTAGGAGTTCGAGCTCCCGTTTTTATTTTAAGTATTACGACTTTATGGCTAGTTTATTTAATCGCTCTACAAATTTTCCGTTCGCAAACTGTCGGAGCCATCGCCATATTCTCCTTATCAGTTAACCCCACTCATATCTTTTATTCGCAAATTGCGAGGGGCTACGGCTGGATTATATTTTTTGCAGCTTTAACTTTATTTTCTGTATTGAAATTACTAGAAACCAGGAAGTTGCGATGGGCGTATATAACTTTGCTAAGTGGATTTTTGGGAATCTATACTATCCCTACCAACGTCTATTTTGTCTTAGCTCTTGGCCTTTGGGCTATTTTTATAACTTGGAAAGCGCCTCAAGTTCATGAAGGCAATAAAAACACAACTAAACCTATTTTAATTTTATCCATCTTTGTTGGAATAGCTCTTTTAAGTTTTGCGGCTTATTTTCCAATTCTAAACAACTTATTAGCGGAAGCTAAGAACTACCATCTACCCAAAATAAGCGAATCTTCAAATAGTTTTTTAGCTATCCAAACCATTTTTGGCTTTTTTGAAAAGTCTTTTCCGGGAAATTTAATATGGTCTGCATTGTTTGTCGGGATTGGATTATTTTTTGTTACCGCTTCTAAGAAAGAATATCTTCTGTTGCCTTTTTTCCTTTTGGGAATTCCTGCGTTAATAACCTGGGTCACGGGGGTGGGAGGATACCCTAGAAATTACTTATTTAATTTACCCTGGACAATAGCGTTTTTTGCGGCTGGTATAGAAAGAACAGGGCAACTACTAACCAAATTGGCTAGAATAAATTTAAAACCCATTTTACTTTTTATCTGGTCTATTTTTTCTCTTCAATATTTAATATTTAATTTTTATCCTTCTCAAAACTTCGTAAGCGGTCCCGATTATTATAAATTAACAGAAGACCACACAAATCCTAACGACCTTCTTGTAATTCAAGATTCCAAAAATTATTTATACGCAAGGCAAGTTTACAAAAATCGTTTAAATAGGATAATCCAAGACAATAAGTTAAGCGGACTCAAATTAATTTCCAAACCAGACTTTGCTTGGATGAACTATTCATTTTCTAGAAAGGGAGTTGAGGTATATCCTTTTAAAGGTTTTAATCCAGCAAAATCAACTAAATCGCTTAACGGTAATCGAGTTTTGTTTCCCCTTTCAGAAAACCAAATAAATGGAGAATTGCCTGTCGATTTTGAGTCTAAAGCTAAATGGAATATAGTTTCTGAAAATGGGAAATTCACTTCAGAAACCGCTTCAAAAATATTTGGCCAAGAATCCCTGCGCATAGTAGCTGGCGAAAAAGGATCTTACGGTTTTGCCGTATTCCCTCAGCTAGTCACAGTGGCTCAACCAAGTCTTGCCGTCTTAATTTGGGCTGGTAAAAATCTTGGCGAAGATCTAAAAATTAACCATCCAGAAATGGCTTTTATAAGCGAGGAAAATCAAACTCCGCAACAATTGGCTTTTGTAGAATTAAATGACGGAATTCACGCGACTCTAAAAGAATCGGATTCTTTATTTGCAGATAATTGGCTCCTCTTTTCCAACGTTGCTCCAATATCCCCTGGAACCTACAGTATGACTCTGTGGCTTAAGGTAGAGCCAAATGAATCTTATGCATACGATGGATTTCGCTTCTTTATATTGCCATTAAAATAGAACTTTAAAAATCCAAACTTACAGTTTGCAATCGCCAATTCATAAATATATGAGCTAGGCGATAATCTTAATTTTTAGAAATTCTTCAATGATGATCCAAATTAGTGTAATTGCACTATGACATTTTTAACTTGGGTATAATTCTCTAACGCATGAATTCCCATTTCTCTACCATAACCGCTCTTCTTGTACCCTCCAAATGGAGCGGCGGCGTCAAAAATATTGTGAGAATTGACCCAAACTGTTCCGGCTTTCAATCCAGCGGCAACTTTATGCGCTTTATTAATATCCTGAGTCCAAACGCTTGCCGCTAAACCGTATTCAGTATCGTTTCCTTTAGCAATGACTTCGTCAAGGTCTTCAAATGGAGCGGCTGTAACTACAGGTCCAAAAATCTCTTCTTGAATTATTTTCATATTCGTATTTACGTCGGTAAACACGGTAGGCTCAACGTAACAACCGCTTTCCAAAACTCCTCCTGGAGTATTTCCTCCAATTAATACATTTGCGCCATCGTTTTGCCCGGAACGAATATAACTTAAAACTCGTTCTTGCTGTTCCTTAGAAACCAAAGGGCCCATTTGAGTTTCTTCGCTCATTCCCGGCCCTAATTTAATGCCTTTACCATGTTCGGTCACTCGTTCAATTAATTCGTCGTAAATATTTTTATGCACCATTATTCTTGAGCCTGCACAACAGCATTGGCCTTGATTGAAAAATATCCCACTAGCGACGCCTAATGCGGCTATATTAAGGTCGGCGTCAGGAAATACAATACTTGGAGACTTTCCTCCTAGCTCAAGGGTCACTTTCTTCAGATTACCAGCAGAAGCTTTGACAATTTCATGCCCAACTTCTGTACTACCAGTAAAAGCAACCTTATCAACATCATCATGGCTCGCTAATGCCGCTCCAGCGTCGCCAAAACCTGTCACAATATTTACCACTCCATCAGGAAAACCCGCTTCGCAAATTAATTCACCTAATCTAAGCGAAGACAGCGGAGTTTGCTCCGCAGGTTTTAATACAACTGTACAACCTGCCGCCAAAGCTACTCCCAATTTCCACGCGGCCATTAATAAAGGAAAATTCCAAGGTATGATTTGCCCTACTACTCCGATTGGTTCTCTTAAAGCATAGTCCAAAAAATTAGCGCCAGGCATATAAGGAACGCTTATATCGATTGTTTCTCCGTGTATTTTAGTCGCCAGACCGGCATAATAGCGGAAATGATCGATAGTTAACGGCACGTCTGCCGCACGAGCCACAACTAAAGGCTTTCCATTATCTAAAGTCTCTAATTGGGCAAATTCTTCTAAATTAGCCTCGATAAGGTCGGCTAATTTCCAAATCAGTTTTCCTCTTTCCGATGGAGTGATTTTGCTCCACGGCCCAGCTTCAAAAGCATTTCTGGCGGCTTGGACCGCTCTATTAATATCTTCAGAACTTCCCTTTTGTACCTGAGTCAAAACTGAATTATCCGACGGATCAAAAACGTCAAAAGTTTCTCCATTAGCGGCGTCAACTTGCTTTCCATTAATTAAAAGCTTTTTTGGGTTATTTAAAAAACTTTTCACTCCTTGGGTTGGTTCTACCGTGGTTGCTGTTGTCATTGCAAACCTCTTAACTAAGTAAATTTAAATTATGAATAACCGTTGAATACCTAGAAACTTTATTTCTAAAAATCCCTAAATTAATTAACATTGAATTTAAAATATTATTTTATATCATAACTTGCCTTTACTTAGTTTGATTTTTGAATGCGTTTAAGGAAAATTGGAGATCTTAGAATGGCCAACGATACAAATTACGCAGTACTAGCAATCGGAGAAATTGTTTTCGATATTTATCCTGACGAAAAATTTATCGGAGGAGCTCCTCTCAATTTTATATATCATCTAACTCGATTAGGCGTTTCTTCCAGGTTTATCAGTAGAATTGGCGATGACGAGTTGGGAAATGAATTCTTGGAGTTTGCTAAATCCGAAGGGATACCCTTTGAAGAAGTTCAGCGCGATCCTAATAAACAAACTGGAGAAGTCCAAGTCTTTCTAAATATGCAGGGAACCCCACGCTTTGAAATATTGAGAGATCAAGCTTTTGATTATTTAGAAGATTCCTCAGGGTTAAACTTTACAGAAAACGCTTTTCCCACTTTTGCTTATTTTGGAACTTTGTCTCAAAGGAACTCAGTTTCTGCAAAAACTATTCAAGAAACGATGAAACGATTAAAGGGTAATTCCAAAGTTTTCTTGGACATTAATTTAAGACCCCCTTTCTACAATTACGAAATCATCGACGCTTCACTTCAAATTTGCGATATTTTAAAAACTAACGAGGAAGAGCTTGCCGAATTAAAGCGAATGCTTGGGTTGGAATATTATCCTGGAGAAAATTATTTAATCGATCATTTTTATAAAGAATATAGTATCCAATCAGTTTTTGTTACCAGAGGAAAAAATGGAGCCGATTTATATAAACCTGAAGAATCTCCGTTACCCATAAAGTACTCTCCTACTTTCTCCCCAAAAATAGAGGACACTTTAGGAGCCGGAGACGCTTTTTCAGCCAAACTAATTTATGAAATGATAAAAGGAAAATCTGAGGAAGAAGCGATGAGTTTAGCGGTTGATTTTGCTTCTAAAGTTTGCGAAATAAAAGGGGCCTTGCCTAACGATAAAACTTTTTATGAAAGATAAAAGCCAAGCGTTTTAAATGGCTGGAAGGATCTCACATCTCAAATTTGCAGGTGGCAAAAAGCATCCCTACATGGGCTTCGTAACTTTGAATGGTATCGCTTAGAAGAACTGCTTCCGTAAAGCCGCTTTGCAAAGAATCTTGAGGTCCGAAAGAATCTAATGCGAAATCTTCATAAGAAAAGTTTTCATACCAATAAGATAATCCAAAAGACAAGGTTGGAGACCACTCATATTCACCAGTCGTCGTCCATCGATGCAATGTAGTTTTTAAATCTGGTAAATCTTCAGCGCCAGCTATGGCGGCATTTGCGCCAGTCCCAAATGTGTAGTCGGAAATACTTTCAGAAAAAACATAGTCTGTTTTTAAAGTCGCTTTATTTTCGAAAAATTTCCAACTTCCTCCAATTCCTGCCGTGTAGGAATTATCATCTAAATCGGCTTGCCAATTTCTGCTGGAATCCGAGCTAGATCCTGGAACAAAAAAACTATGAGAACGGCCAATTTGCCCTGATTGCCATTCGTCGAACGTATAATAAGTATACAAATTCATCGTTTCGTTTGGAGAATAACTAAGATCAAAGGTTATATTCTGATTCATGGATTCCGTAAGGCCAATTTGCGTTTCGTCATAATCTATATCGCTTAAATTGTAGCTCACCCCTAAGGTAGTGTATTCTCCCACAAAAACCGAAACGTTGGCGTTTATTTGAAATCTTTCTTGATCTGCAATATCAAAACGCCTTAATTCAGGGATGGGTTCTGTCAAAAAACTAGAAGTAGCCGTGTCTAAAAAATCTTTGGTATGCCTATTGATAGTGATTCTTGTCGGATCATAGGCATCGCCATGACGATCAGAAAAAGCAAGGTTTACGCGAGCTGTTGCTAACGATTTGAAATTTGTCCTTATACCCGCTTTAAATTTATTTTCAAAGATCTCGTCAACTTCTCTAAATTCTCTATTTTTAACGTCCAATTCATAACCCAAGCTTAAATTAGTCGCTTTAAAAACACGATATACGGCGTCTAACTTAAATTGGTTTTGAGTGTATTGAAAAGGCAAATTGAATTCTGCGCGTCCGCTGCTTGTACCTACTTGGCTTGCAGTATCATTAACAATGGGCAAAAAGAGAGTCTTTGGAGTGCTGTTGTCTGTCGCGTAAAAACGATATTTAGCCGTTAGTCCTAATTTAGGAAGAGGTTTGGCGTTTGCTTTAACGGAAATATGATATGTCTCAATTTGTGCGTCTGCAGTCTGTCTTGGCAACAAATCTCGACTCGAACCTAAGCCGAAAGCCAATAAATCCTCGTCCTGTTTTGAAAGACCGTACTCCGCCAAGGCAGTTATTCGAGTGGTTTCAGAAAAATTCCAACCTCCGTTAAGACTAAACCGGTGATACTGGTTATCCGGTTGTCTTGAAATTAATCCACTATCAGGCAACGGCCCAAAAACTCCAAAGTTAGCCCCATCAAAAAAAGGAATCACTCCTGAATAAGGGTTATCAAAAGCAAGACTACTTTGTCTGTTATTAAATAACGATCCAAAATAATCTAATTGCAATTGAAATATATCCGAATTATGCGCGAGCGATGCGGTTATTTCGTTGCTCACATGATCGATAGCCGCCGGCAATATAATAGACCTGGGATTTCCACCGCTATTGCCAAAAATTCCCGCTAAAGAATTTAATCCCTCTTTATTTATTCTCTTATAAATTAAGTCGAATTGATTTAATCCAAACTTTTTAGACAATCCAACAGAAACTGTTTCTCGATCATCAATTTCCAAATCAACATCATTACCACCAGTTATAGCAGAAGTGGAAAATGTCGATTGTTTGGTAAAACTTGAAGGAAGCGTAAGTAATTGACTACCGCTTCCTTCAAAAGGCGTTTTATTCCTAATAAATAGCTGATGTGGGGTTTGGTCATAATCCGCAAAAAAGGAAAAATTATCTAAAACTCCTCCTTCAAAATTCACATTACGATTTTCCAATCCTAAATTATTAGCGGTAAAATCAAAATAATAAGATTCTCTAAAATAACGCAGGTCGGCGTCGGCAACGGCAAAACCGCCATCATCATCAATCCCAGTGTATTCTCCAAATTTAAACGTATCTCTACTTAAAGCGACGGCAGCTCCTCCTAATCGAACCTTTCCATCTAAGCCTTCCTTAACCAGCATCACCTCTTCTTCAGATTCCACAACACTACCGCCTACAATTTCAAATACTTCATCTTCAACTTCATTCTTCGCTTCTTCTGCAGTGGAAAAATCAGAAAAAGTTATACAACAAAATAGAATCAAAAAACTTAAATGAATTTTCTTAATCACGTTTGGATTTCCTTTTTCCAACGTATTTAAAATCCTTAAACTAATTTAAACTCAGAATTAGTCATCCTATCTTTGAAATCTTGCCCCTGAAGGATGATTCGAACCATGAATCAGGCTATGACAATTTAAACAAGCCTTTCCCGCGATATGTGGATCTCTATTATTTAAAGCGCGACGATCATATAAATCGCCCACGTGAAAACCATCCATATGGCATTGTTGGCAAAGGAAAGGAACCTTTTGCTTTAAAAGGGGCCTAAAATTTGAACCATGCGAATCGTGGCAAATAGAACAATCTTCCCTTACTGGCGCATGTTCCCAAATAAGCGGACCACGCTTATCCTGATGGCAAATATTACAAGTTTCATTAGTGGTAGAACGTTTTAGCAAACTTGGCCCCGAACCTCCATGCGCATTATGACAACTAGCACAATCCATTTTCCCCTCTCTCATGGGCATGTGGGAGGTACGCATCAATTTTGCTCTCTTTTCTCGATGACACTGGAAACAACCTTTTTTAGGATCTTCATTAATGAGTAGTTTACGTTTACCTTTTCTTTGGGAAACATAGTGACAACTATTGCAACTTACGTCCATCATTTCATGAGCGCTTCCCTTCCACCCCATTAATGTTGATTTTTCATGACATTGCAAACAAATGGCATTCTTAGCTTTGGGCGAAACCTTTTTAAAAGAAACTACATACTTAGCTTTGAAATTTTTCCCTAAAGTCTTTTGAGACTTTTTGTTGATTCCAGTTTCCTCAAGATGTTTGCTCATAGGCCCATGACAAATCTCACAATAACTTCCCAATTTATCCTTTCCTTGCCTAGTAGTAAAAACCTTAGCGTGCTTTGTTTTCCCAAAAGCTTTAATGTAGTCCTTATGGCATAAAAGACATTCTGTTTCGTCGTCTGGGTTTTTGCTCATTCCTACAGAAACAGCTTCTTTGATTAAAGGATTGACCTTTTCCCATTTGATCTTTTTTTCTGCAAACGCAACTGAAGTGATCCCAAGTAGAAAAAACGTCAAAATAAAAGCCAAGATTCTTCTATTTTCAAGACTACTTTGCTTGAGAAAAAATCGCATATCAATACCTAGAATATTTCTAGCGTTACCTACTTAACAGTAATAAGAATTTTATCCATTATTGGAGGATTGTAAGGAACGTGGTCCCCATAAGAAAACAAAGATGTTATAACATGTTTTCCACGTTCCATTTTCAGCATTACGCAGGTTTGCCCTTTGCTTACAGACTGTGTCATAAAGTTTTGTATTTCATTAAATTGCTAGTCGGAACTT
>CAYFMN010000029.1:36593-62899 GCA_964344185.1 uncultured Nitrospinota bacterium | reverse complement strand
AAAAAGAAAACTTTACTAACTGTTGCACTTAAGACTTGAATCCGCCAAATTTTTATTAAGCTAAAAAACAAAAAATATTAAATTAAAATGACTTAAAGTTAAATTTTAGAAGAAAATTAGTTGTAATTTATATTAAATTTGATATAAAGAATGAATCCAAAATTATATTTTTCAGAGAAAAAGGCCATATGGACTCAGTGTTGTTTGGCGAATCTTTTTTGCTTGCTCGTTTCCGTGAGTTTTACCACGAGGTAATTCGCCATAAGCGAAAAATTCATATTGGGGCGGTTTCAATGAGACCGGTTGCGAGTAATGGAGAAGATATAGACTCAGGCTCTAATCCCGTAAATCAAGTTTGGAAAGAACTTCTTTTGCTTCTGGAAAAGCAAGAAGTTACGGCTAGCCGTGTGGGTGGAGATTATATATTAGAAACCTACAAAGAAGCGCAATTTGTAATGGCTGCACTAGCTGACGAAACTTTTTTAAATTTGAATGTTGACGGTAAAGATTGGGAAGGAAAAGAAAATTGGCAAGCAAATTTGCTTGAAATGAAACTATTTAATTCTCATGCGGCTGGCGATATCTTTTTTGAAAAGCTTGATCGCATTTTAAGATATAGAGATCCGCTAAATACCGAATTGGCTAAAGTCTTCTTATTGGCGTTAGCTCTAGACTTTAAGGGGAAATATAGAGATCACGACGAAGAAGGCAAAATTGAGTTCTATAGAACAGAGTTGTTTCATTTTATTTATCAACGAGACCCCGATATTTTAAATCAAGATTACCATTTTTGTAATCAAGCGTATGAGCATAATATGGAAGAATCGACTTCCCTTAAGTTAAAAAATCCGCTTTTGTGGGGATGGATTTTCGGGGGGGCGGTTTTGTTGGCTTTCGTCTTATCTCATTTCGTTTGGGGGTTTTTAGTTGAAGACTTAAATCAGGTTATACAATCCATTTTCCAAGAGGCCTGATTTTATGAGCATGAGACTACTTAACGACATCTATTATTTAATCTCTCCCTACTTGGGCTACTTTTTTTATACGATCCTCTTTTTTGCGATCACAATAGTTGGTTTTGTAATCGCAAAAAAAACTGCCTCTAAAAAAAGAGATAAAGAAGAAGATGGCTCTGATGAAAAACCGGTAGTTAATAAAAAAGAAGGGCCTACCGTTTCTCCATCAAATATCCGCAGATCTTTTCGCCGCGCAATGGGTAAGCTAAAATCCAATGTTTTTGGCGGTAATTTTCAATATAAAGTTCCGTGGTTCATGGTATTAGGACAAAGAGAATCTGGAAAATCTACTCTTATGTCTCATACCGGATTAAACCTTTCGATGGGGCGTCCTGAGTCTGAAACCTTAGGAAGTCGGGACGGTTGTAACTGGTGGTTTTTTGACGAAGGTATCATGCTAGATATCGATGGTGAGCTTGTTCTTCGCCGAGATGGAAAAAGTCATGATGTACGAGGTTGGAAAGCTTTACTAGATTCTCTTCTTAAAAACCGTCCCCAAAGGCCTATTGATGGAGTGGTTTTAACAATTCCCGCTACAGAATTAATTGGATCTGAAAAATCTGAAGCCGATAGATCGATCAATGCTGGAGAGAAATCCTCTCAACTTTTTGACAGATTATACCAAGCCCAAAAAGTGTTGGGGATTAGGTTTCCTGTTTACGTTGTTGTAACTAAATGCGACGCTATTCAGGGATTTAAAAGTTTTTGCGAAGAATTACCTCAACGATTGAGGCACGATATTTTGGGGTGGTCCAGCCCTTATACTTTAGAGACTTCTTATAACCCTAGTTGGATTGACGAAGCTTTTCAAAGCCTATTTAAGGATCTTCGCCAAACTCAAATAGAAGTCGTCGTTGATGGAATTCAGGTGAGTAACGGGGATAATTTTTTTAAGTTCCCAACTGAATTTGTTTCGATGAAGGAACCTCTCAGGACTTATTTTAACAATTTGTTCAAGCAAAGCGTTTATCATGAGCCTTTCATATTTAGAGGTTTGTACTTCTGTGGGGACGGGGTTGAAGATGAAATGGAGTCTATTCTTCCAACATCAGGTTCTGCAGATTCCAATCAGGATGTGCCCGCTCATTCAGACGAACCTAGTAAAGGCGATATCTTTTTCTTAAGAGATTTATTTCAAAAGAAAATCTTTCCTGAGTATCGGTTGGCTCGACCTACGGCAAAAATTTTTCAATGGAGAAGCAAGCTTACCTGGGCTCTTCGAGCTGCCGCCGTTATTTTTGTAGGGGTATGGTTTGTAGGTATTTCAGTTAGTTATGACCGGTTGCAAGATAATAAAAAAGATCTTCTACCTGTTTTGATGGATATTCAAACCAATTTAAGAGAGTTGAAAGTAGGTGGAGGAACGGATGAAGAGTCGGAACGCGATTTCTTTACTAAAAGCGCAAGAAATCTTCTCCAGGGGATGACTGAAATTAGTTCAAATAGTTTTTCCTCAATGTTTATCCCAAATTCTTGGACCGGCAGGATTGACGAGGAAATTCAAAAAACAATGGCCTTGGCCTACGATAAAATTATCCTGAAGTCCATATTTTTTGGACTTCAAGTCAAATTAGGAAAGATTATCGAAGAGAGTGACGATCTTTATATCCGTGAGAAGGAAAGAGAGGAAATTAATGTTTCCTGGGATAAATCTCCCGAGTTTATTCAATTAACGAATCTGATCGCAAAATTGGACGAGTATTGGAAAAACGTCCAAAGTTACAATGGGCTAAAAAATTCCCAAAATTTAAATGAATTAGGAAAAATTATTAAATATTTGTTCGATATTCGACTTCAAAAAGGTTTTTATAAAAATGTGTTATTTTATCATAACGCTTTACGCGAAGTTGAATATACAGAGTTACACCCTGATGTAGATAGGTTTCTCGTTACCATTCCTAAAGTAAGAAAAGTAGCGACTAATTTATATACCCAAGTGTTTGCTTCTAATCTTCTTTTGAAACACGTTCAAGATTTTTCTTATTTCATTGACCAAATTCAATCGCTTGAAAGCGAAGCTAAGACAGCTCAGGAAAGAGAAGAGTCATTTAGAGATTTGTTGATTAACATAGAGAGAATGCAGAATCTATTGCGAAAGCCTGAGTTTGCTTGGCTGTCTAAAAAGACTCTGAATTTAGGACCTAAATTTGACAAGATGATCGAAGATATCGGTTCGTCGCCTTTTTTAGGGATTGATTTGAAAAGCGATTTAGAAAGTTTAGGCCAACAAGAATTTCTAAAGTTAAAAACCGAGTTGAACTCTCAAGAGACGGAGTTAACGGGGCCTATATTGGCTGAAGATGAAGACAATCAGGTGATTGAGTTGTCGCCTCGAGTTTTAAACCTGAAAGCGGCTATGGAAAAGTTTTTGAATCAAAAATTCATGGTTCAGGTGATAGAAAGAAGGGAAATGATTGTTGACCTTGAGCCAAATACACAAATTCTTTGGGACACTAACTCTCTAGAATCCGCTATTAATCTTTACAAGAAATTTCAAGAATTCAAGGCCGTTGATTTGCCAAGTTTTCCCGAGCCTTTGCAAGCGCAAGTTTTAACGCTGGCGATGGAGCGCTTGGCTGACAATATATTACAACAGATTGCAAAATCTCAGGAGGTTCGTGAAGTTAAGTCTGATGAGTTGACTTTTGTGCGTCAAGAAAACGACTTAAGCTTGGAAATAAAAAATTTCCGAGATAGTTCCGTTTATTTAGGGCAGCTAACGGATATTTTTAACTCTTTGAATTATGTTAACGCTTCTTGGATGCTTTCAGAGCTTTTATCTTCCCATGCATATGTTGTTTTGTCCGCAGTTGATCGTTTACTGGACGATGAGGGTTTGTATAAATTCAGGGATAATGACTTCAAATGGTGGGACGGTAGCCCAGGAGTAAGTTATGCGGCATTTGAAGTAAGCGACGAAAAAGAACTTGTTTATTTCCTAACGATTCAAAGAGAACGAGTTAAGCATTTGGCAAGACAGTATGCAGAACCACTTTTAATGTTTCTAACCAATAGGACAATTAATCGTAAGCCTTCCGAAGAAAGAGTTCTTGCTCGATGGAAAGGTATTTTGCGTGAGTTAGACTATTTTGATAAGAAAAAAACAAACGGCTCTGTTAATTTGCTAGAAAAGTTTGTTTTAGTAGATATGAAAAATGCGAGTCCTTCTAATTGTTTTTTGACGGTTCAAAGTAAAGAGCCTAGAGGAGGAGGTAGGGATTATTTTAGGAAAAAACTAAATGATATTATTGGACAACTTTTCAGTCGATGCCAAGATTTAGCAGATGACAGAGTATTTCAGCAATACTCGAAGCTTGAAAACTTCTTTAATAGGACCCTAAAAGGTAGATTCCCATTTGTCTCCGCTTCAAATGCGCCTCAAGCCGATCCTAAATTGTTGCAAAAGTTTTATTGGACATTTGACTCATATATTAAAAAAGAATTAAAGCTTTTGGAGCAGAGTTCGCAGTTTGGTCTGTCAGGAGACAAGGCTTTAGAATTTATTTATAAACTTGAAGAAGCTCGTCCTTTTTTTGAACCTTTTCTAATACAGGATAATAAGAAGAAAGCTCCTCCCGCTTTTTACTTTTTACAGCCCTCATTTAGAGTCAATAGAGATGCAGAGGAAGGGGCAAATCAAGTCATTGATTGGCAATTAGAAACTCCTCTTGGCAAAGTGACTAATTGGGATTCTAAAACTAAAAGTATTAAGTGGAGATTGGGAGATCCCATTAAATTTACTTTTCGTTGGGCAAAAGACGCTCCCTTTTTACCAATAACCGTTAGACGACCTTGGGGAGAATTAGAGGATAGGACCGTAACCTACTCTTTTCAGAATTTATGGTCCTTAGCCACTGTTTTGATGCAATTTGCAGCTGTAGAGGAAGATTTTCAAATGGCGGGTATTCGAGCAGCGAACACGCTTAAATTTGAGTCTAAAACCCGTGAATGGTCTGAGGAAAAGGCAAAAAAAGAGCTTTATTTGCCAAAATCAGGTAAAGCCAGGTTTTTTGTTCGATTAGGCGTTAAAAACCCAGGGTCGAAGGAATCAATAGAATTTCCGGATTTACCTGAAAAAGCTCCAGCATTAATAAAGGAATTAAATAGTTAGTTATTAACAAAAATTTAATTTTAACAAATTAAGTCCAAAATAATATTTTTTATAGTAAAATGAGCCTTCAGCAAAAAAGTCAATTTCTAGATTTACCGAAGCTTCTAGCTCCTATTTCTAGAGAAAATCCCACTGGGGATTACCTGTTTTATGAAGGTACATATGATCAAATTCAAGAAGCTAGGAGAGAAGACGATCCGGGTTTGGATCAAGGAGTTTGGACTACGGATTTAAAGAGGGCCGATTGGGGGCGTGTGCAAGATTTATGTATGGATGCCCTGTTAAACCGCTCTAAAGATATTCAATTAGCGGCATGGTTGATGGAGGCTTGGTTAAATCTAGAAGGTTTTTTTGGTTTGAGAAAAGGGTTGGAAGTTTTATGTAATTTATCCATGGAGTTTTGGGAGGAAGCCTATCCTAGACCAGAAGGCGATGACTTTGAAACTCGTACCGCTCCATTTTTTTGGATTAACGATAAACTATCCGTTCGATTAAAATTGTCGCCCATTGTGGAAAGGGGAAGCCAAGATCTAAAAAAGTTATCTTTTTCCGATTGGCAAAAAGCTAGTAAAAACGAAAATTTAATAAGAAAAGGACAATTAGATCCAGCTGATGAGACCGCTAATATTTTTACTCAGTCCAAGTTTTTAAATGAATGCGCTTTGTCGCCGGATAATTATTACTCACAGCTTTCTGTTGATATTGCAGAAGGTATTGAGTGGTCTCAAAAATTAGAAACGTTTTTAGATGAAAAGTGTGGAAGAGATTCTCCTAGCCTTATTCGATTCAGAGAAACACTAGAGATGATTCTCCGGTTAGTTGACGAAACTATAAAGCCAAGGTTAGGTATATCGCAAGAAGAAGGGCCGGAGAAACAAGCAAAATCTCAGGAAAAAAAGATGGAAAAGAAAACCGTTGTTCCTATTCCCGCTCCAGAAGCGATTTCAGCAGTTCAAAATCGAGCCGAAGCATATCGCATGTTGCAACAAGCTGCAGATTATTTATTGCTGACGGAACCGCATAGCCCTACTCCATATTTAGTTAAGCGTGCGGTTTCTTGGGGAAATATGAGCTTAGCCGAGCTTTTAAGTGAAATTGTTAAAGATGAGACCGATATGCGTATGATTTTTGAGCTATTGGGCATGAAGCCGTTGGAGGATCCCATGAATGGCCATGATGATTACTAACCTTTTGAATAAATGGATGGAAAGATATAGGAAGAGTTTACAAGGAGGTAGCTAAAGTTTTTTATGGTAGGAATTTTTAAAATGGCGTTTATTTTATCAACCTTAGAAATGAGGAGGGAACATGTCTGAAAGTATTCAGCATAAGCTAGACCGCGTTCGCCCTCCGCGGGTGCAAATCACATACGACGTGGAGACCTTGGGCGCGATCCAAATGAAAGAACTTCCTTTTGTCATGGGAATCATGGCAGATTTGGCGGGAAAAGAAAAAGATCCTGCCGAAATGCCTGAAAATTTGAAAAAGGGATATATTCCTTTGCCAAAGCTTGTCGAAAGAAAGTTTGTTGAAATTGACAGAGATAACTTTAATGGAGTTTTAAAATCTCTGTTGCCCCATTTAAAGTTTACCGTTCCAAATAAGTTGGCTGGAGACGACGCTGAAGAAAAAACTGATTTGGCGGTAGAACTTTATTTTACGAGTATGGACGACTTCGAGCCAGTACAAGTTATTAAGCAAATTGAACCTCTTAATAAATTGTATATGGCTAGACAACACCTTAATGATTTGGCTGTTAAATTAGAAGGTAACGACCAACTAGAAAGCTTGTTAAGCGAAGTTGTCGAGAATACAGAAGGTCTTGAAGAAATGAAGGCGGCAAAGGAGACTGAGCCCGAGCCCGATAACGAATAATTAAGGAGAAGAAAAATGGCAGAAGAAACAGCAGAATTAAGCCTAGTCGATCGAATCCTTGAGGAAGGTAAATTGGCGCGGGACAAATCCCAAAGCAAATATGCTAAGGATCTCGTAAGCGAATTTGCCACTCAAATTCTAGACGAGGGTATGACTGTTAATAAAGATACCCAGCAGATGTTGAAAGACCGCATCGCTCAAATTGACGATTTAATTGTTAAACAATTAAATGAAGTGATGCATCACTCTGATTTTCAAAAATTGGAAGGTTCCTGGAGAGGTTTGAATTATTTGGTAATGAATACCGAAACGGGAACGATGTTGAAACTCCGACTTCTCAATGTAACTCAAAACGAGTTACTGAAAGATTTAGAGAAAGCGGTAGAGTTTGACCAAAGCGCAGTTTTTAAGAAAGTTTACGAAGAAGAATACGGTACCCATGGCGGTCACCCTTATTCTTGTTTAATGGGAGATTTTGAATTTACTCGTCATCCACAAGATTTTAAACTTTTAGAAAAAATCTCTGAAGTTGCAGCAGCGGCGCATGCTCCATTTATCGCAGCGGCTCATCCAAAACTATTTGATTTAGATTCTTATACAGACTTGGGTGTTCCTCGGGATTTAGCTAAAACTTTCGAAAGTTTAGAATTAATTAAGTGGAAATCTTTCAGAGACAGCGAAGATTCGCGATATGTAACTTTAACTCTTCCAAGAATCTTGATGAGATTGCCTTATGGTATTGATACCGTTCCCGTTCAAGGTTTTGCTTCTTTTGAAGAAGACGTTGACGGAAGCGATCATGAAAAATATTTATGGGGTAACTCCGCTTATGCTTTGGCCGAAAGAATTACCAATGCGTTTGCCCTTTATAAATGGTGTGGAGCTATTCGCGGTGTTGAAGGCGGCGGTAAAGTAGAAGGATTACCAACCCATACCTTTAAAACCACCGATGGCGACATTGCTTTAAAATGCCCAACTGAAGTTGCTATTACAGATCGTAGAGAAAAAGAAATTAGCGATCAAGGAATGATTTCTTTGGTGCATTGTAAGGGAACGGATTATGCCGCATTCTTTGGCGGTCAAACTTGTAATAAGCCTAAAGTATATAATTTGGATGCCGCTAACGCCAATGCACGGCTTTCGGCGCAATTGCCATATATTTTGGCAGCATCGCGTTTCGCGCATTATTTGAAAGTCATCATGCGTGATAAAATTGGTTCCTTTATGTCGGCTGGTCAGGTTTCTAGTTATTTAAATAACTGGATCGCTAACTATGTTCTTTTAAGTGACGAAGCGGGTCAAGAAACCAAGGCGCAATTTCCATTAAGGGAAGCTCGAGTTGATGTTTCCGAAATTCCTGGAAAGCCTGGTTGTTATAAGGCGGTTGTTTTCTTACGACCTCACTTTCAACTCGACGAGTTGACTGCTTCTATTAGATTGGTTGCGGAATTACCTCCGCCTGCTGAATAATAGTATTTGACTGCCGGAACGCCCTGCTGGGCGAACCGGTTTGGTTAATAGTTAAAGCTAAGATTGACATAAATTGTTTCCGTTTTTTTAATTTAGGAGAGCGCTATGCCTCAAAATATGTTTATGAAGATTAAGGAGATTCCAGGCGAAAGTACAGATGGTACACACGCCGGGGAATATGAAATCCTTTCTTACAGCCATGGAGTGTCTCAGCCAACGTCTCCAACCCGGAGTACATCTGGAGCGGCTACGGTTGAAAGATGTTTTCATCAGGATTTCTCAATTGTTAAATACATGGATATTGGAACGCCCGACTTGAATCTATTTTGTTGTCAGGGCAAGCCAATTAAAGAAATCGTTATTACATGTTACCGCGCAGACGCTGTAGGTGAAAAACCTGTCGAATATATGAAATATACGATGAACGACTGCATCATTTCGTCTATTTCTGTAAATGGCGGCGGCGGAGATATTCCTACGGAATCTATCACCTTCAATTATGCGAAAATTACTTGGAATTATTTACCGCAGAAAGAAGGCGGCGGAGCGAAAGAAGGAAACAAACAGTCAGGTTGGGATCTTTTCAAGAACACCAAGGTCTGATGAATGCCTTCTTTTAAACCTGAGGACAACGTTAGGGCGGCTCTCTTTGATCGTTTGATTGATTTGGAACCTGAGATTCCGAGAGAGCCGCGCCCCTTACGGACTATGAACGTAAGAGAGCTTTATGTTTCTGTCCTTCAGGAGTTGAATAGATTACTCAACTCAAGATGTCCGTTAACGTTTGACAAATTAGAAAATCGGGAACGAACGACGGTTGATTACGGAGTTCCCGATTTTTCAGCTTTTAATCCGCAAAGTTTAGACGATCAAAAGCTTCTGGCAAAAAACATTAAAGATACAATTGGAGCTTACGAACATCGTCTTGAAAATGTTCGCGTAAAAGTCGATGAATTTGTCGACGATAAAAAAGCGCTATTAGTGAAAATTGAGGGCGTTCTGGCTTTTGAAACAGTCCGAGAGCCTGTTTCGTTTCCATTAGTAATTAGTGAAAAAGGGGAAAAGGTAATTCTAGATGCCACTGCAGGATGACCGCCTGATTTACTACCAAAGAGAATTAACCTATCTAAGGAATATGGGCAAATTATTTGCCCAAACATATCCTAAAGTTGCCGGTAGATTAGAGTTAGGCACGGAGCAATCCAAAGATCCATACGTAGAACGTTTGATCGAATCTTTTGCGTTTTTAACCGCAAGAATTCATCGAAATATAGACGACGAGTTTCCTGAAATTGGAGCCGCTCTTCTAAATGTCTTATACCCTCATTTCATTGATCCTGTTCCATCTTTTTCCATAGCAAAATTTGCCCCAGATCCTACTCAGGGTAAGATAACTTCCGGGCACGTCATAAATAAAAAAACTCCTTTATTTGCTCAAACAGAACAAGGAGAGATTTGTCGATTCTGGACTTGCTATCCTGTTACTTTGTGGCCGTTAAAAGTAACTTATTCCGCCTTTGAGTCTTTTGAAAACTATGACTATCTGGAAGGAATTGATAGAGCCGCAACGGTTTTGAGGATTCGAGTAGAGAGTTTGAATTCCTTTAAAGAGCTTAATGTCCATAGT
Organism: uncultured Nitrospinota bacterium; assembly: GCA_964344185.1. Classification (GTDB taxonomy): domain Bacteria; phylum Nitrospinota; class Nitrospinia; order Nitrospinales; family JAJDAT01; genus JAJDAT01. The sequence continues at coordinate 52,800 of CAYFMN010000029.1, read as the reverse complement.
CTCCGTTTTTTCATTAATGGAATTACCTCGGTCGCTAATGAGTTATATGAACTTTTGTTTAACCAATCTTTTTCCATTTACTTGCTTTCAGATAGGAAAGAAGCAAATGGAAGGCAGAAATTCGTAAAACTTAAAGACGAATCGTTAAGCACGGTAGGGTTTGAGCTTGATGAAGATATTTTGCCGTATCACAAGTTCACTCATCCTGGATATAGACTTCTTCAAGAATACTTTACATTTCCGGAAAAGTTTTTATTTTTTGATTTAAATGGATTAGAAACTCATGGCTCAGAAAAAGCCTTCGACATTGTTATTCTTCTAAAAAGAAGACCGCGCGACAAGTTGCACATTAATGAAGAGACTTTTCAACTTGGATGTTCTCCAATCGTAAATTTGTTTAGAAGCACTTCAGAACCTATTCGAGTCGATCAGCTACAATCTGAATATCCACTGGTTTCTGATATTCGTAGAGAAAGAACTACGGAAATTCATTCTATACATAAAGTTTCAGGTTCAAGCGATCCGGCATCGGAAACTCAAGTTTACAAACCGTATTTTTCGTTTGATCATGAAATGGAAGAACAAGGGCATGAGGCTTTTTGGTACGCCAGACGAAGAGCGTCAGGAATCCCTGGAGTGCCGGGTTCGGAAATGTTTTTGACCTTTTTAAACTTGAAGTTTAAACCGACAATGCCTCCTACTGAGACGATTTTTGCTCATACTCTTTGCACAAATCGAGATTTAGCCGCTCAACTTCCAGAGGATGCGGAGTTGCAAATTGAAGAGAGCGCCCCTTTGGCTTATATTGCTTGTTTGAAAAAACCAACTCCACAACTTAATCCGTCAATGGATGGATCGACGCTTTGGAAGTTGATTTCGCATTTATCTTTGAATCATTTATCATTGACAGATAATAACAAAGGACTTTTTGCACTTAGGGAAATACTGCGTTTATATAGCTATTCGAAACGCCAGTCTGTGGATCAGCAATTGGTTGGTATCGCAGAAATGAAATCCCGCAAGGTGGTTCGAAGAGTTCAAAATGAAGCTTGGCGAAGATTTTGCCAAGGAACTGAGATTACGCTCGTTTTTGACGAAACACAATACGTGGGAAATAGCCAATATATTTTAGCTTCGGTGCTAAATAGATTTTTTCCATTATATTCCTCAATTAATTCTTTCACCCAATTAATCGCAAAAAGTCAACAACGCGACGGAGAATGGAAGCGATGGCAACCTATGGTTGGAGAAAAAAATCTTCTGTAAAAGAAGGTCTTTTCCAAGAAGGAAACCGTTTTGAGTTTTTCCAGGCGGTTAAACTTCTTGAAATAATATATAAAGATCGCCTTCCTGTCGGAGAAGATAGCGCCGACCCAATTAACTCTACGATTTGGTTTCAAGGTAAAACAAGCTTATCTTTTCCGCCAGGCGATATAGATGGCGTTGATTTGCCAAATGGTAAGAAGCCGGCTCGAATGCGCGTCAATTTTATGAGTTTGACCGGAGCGCTTGGGCCTCTGCCGCAAGCATATACAGAACTCGTATTACAGCGCGTAAGGGCTAAAGACACTACTCTCCGAGATTTTTTGGATATATTTAACCATCGGCTGATTTCATTAGCGTATAGAGTTAGAAAAAAATTCCGACCAGGTTTTGAGTTTGCCCCTCCGGATGAAAGCGGATTTTCGCAATACCTCTTTTCTCTTATGGGTATGGGGACTCCGGGATTAAAAAGGAGAATGGAGGTAAAAGATAGGGCTCTTTTATATTATGCCGGTTTGATAGCTATGCAGCCGAGATCGATGGTAGGGCTGATCACCATTTTGGAGGATTATTTTGGAACCAAGGTTAAGGGTGAATCTTTTTGTGATCGATGGCTTTATTTAGAAGAAGATCAATTGACTCGATTAGGAAAATCAGGTCAAAATCAAATTTTAGGCGACTCGGCCTTACTTGGAAGAAAAGTTTGGGATCAACAATCTAAGTTTAAGCTTACATTTGGACCTTTAACGTTTAAACAATATTTTAATTTTCTTCCTTCGGGCAGAAGTTTTATCGCTCTTCGTGAATTAATTAATTTTTACGCTAGAAACGAGTTAGATTTTGATATAACTCTAAAATTGAAAAGGGCTGAAGTCCCGGCGTTAAGAATTGGAGCGCAATTAGGTTCTCATTTGGGTTGGACATCGTTTATCAAAACTAAAGAATTGAAGCAAGATCCACAAACAGTTAACTTATTTTCGCCGAGGTATAATTAATAAAATACTGGAAGACTCAATAAAAGAAAGGTACTTTATGAAATAAGTTTTTTAAGACTCTTTATTTAGAATTTTAATCCCTCCACTATAATTTCTATAAAATACTTCCATGAGCAAAGACTTAAAAAATCTGATTACCAAGTTAAACCCCATTTGCCGAAAAAGTCTTGAAGAGTCGGCTGCTCTTTGTGTTTCCCAAACAAATTATAATATCGAAATTGAGCATTTTTTACTGAAGTTAATTGATATTCCAGACTCGGATTTATACCGATTGCTAAGATATTATGAGGTGAATGGTTCCCACGTCAATCGTGAGTTGACGGCGGCAATGGATCAATTTAAACGAGGCAATCAAAGAACGCCTGCCTTTTCCCAACATGTGCTTGAATTACTCCAGGAATCTTGGGTGATATCTTCATTGCATTTTGGCGGTGAAGATATTCGAACAGGCGCATTACTGATGGCCTTATTGCAAAGAGAATCTCTCCGAGGACTTATTGTAGAATCGTCTCCTTCTTTACTACAAATTCCACGCGATCGGTTGCGCGAAGACATCTTTGAGTTGATAAAAGGTTCTAAGGAAGATAGGAATATAAACGAATTAAAGTCAGTTGAAGAAAAAACCGCGATTGAAGATGAACCTGATTTTACTCCTATTGAAGATAGAAAAAATCTTGCAGAAGACACCGCCGTTGCTGCGAATCCTAAAACGCCTGCATTAAATAAATTTACTTCTGATTTAACTCACAAGGCAAAAATGGGAGAGATCGATCCTATACAAGGACGAGACGCAGAAATACGGCAAGTCATAGATATTTTGACCCGAAGAAGGCAAAATAATCCCATTTTAACTGGGGAGCCGGGAGTAGGGAAAACGGCTATTGCCGAAGGTTTTGCTTTAAGGATTATCAAAGGCGATGTCCCGCCAGCCCTCAAAAATGTTTCTCTTCGATCTCTTGACCTTGGTTCTCTTCAGGCGGGAGCTGGAGTTCGTGGGGAATTTGAAGAGCGTCTTAAATCCGTCATCAAAGAGGTTAAATCCTCTCCTAAACCAATTATTTTGTTTATTGACGAAGCGCATTCTCTCATTGGGGCTGGCGCTTCAGCCGGTCAAGGAGACGCCGCCAACCTTATTAAACCGGCTTTGGCTAGAGGAGAATTACGGACAATTGCCGCTACAACATGGTCTGAATACAAAAAATATTTCGAAAAAGACCGAGCGCTAGCCAGGAGGTTTCAGGTAGTTTCCGTAAAAGAACCTGAGGAAAGCGTAGCTATTAATATGTTACGCGCTATGGCAAAACATTTAGAGAAACATCATAAGGTATGGATATTTGATCAGGCGGTTCAGGATGCGGTGAAACTTTCGCATAGATATATTTCAGGAAGGCAACTGCCAGACAAGGCTGTAAGCGTTTTGGATACCGCTTGCGCTAGAGTGGCTATCGGGCAAAATGGAACTCCTCCGTCCGCTGAAAACGCGGCTCGACTTATTGAAATACTCGAATTAGAAATTTCAGGTTTGAAGCGAGACAATGCGGCAGGACAAGACCGTTCGGAACAAATTGCAAAGTTGAATGAAGAGCTAGAAAAAGCAACGGTCGAACAAGGTAAAGTTAACGCTAGGTGGAAAAAAGAACTAAAAGTCGTAGAAAAGATCAAAAATCTTCAAGATAGAATATTTAAATTAGAGAAAGAATATGAGCGCGATGGTTCTCAAGAGACCAAAGAAAAAATTCGAAAAGCGAAACGAAACACGACTCGACTGAAAAGGGGTTTAGAAGCTTTTCAAGGCGAAGATCCAATGGTCCCTGTTTGTGTCGATTCTAGAGTGGTTGCGTCCGTTATTTCAGGTTGGACTGGAATTCCTGTCGGTAAAATGATGGCCGACGAAATTCAAACCGTCCTTGATTTGAAAAATGTTATGGAGAAACGCATCATAGGACAATCTCCCGCAATTGATAGTATTTGTAAGAGGATTAGAACATCGAGGGCTCTTTTGGACGATCCAGGAAAACCAATTGGAGTTTTTCTTCTTGTAGGTCCCAGCGGCGTTGGTAAAACTGAAACCGCTTTAGCGCTTGCGGATATTTTATATGGCGGCGAAAAAAACTTAATAAAAATTAACATGTCGGAATACCAAGAACCTTATACCGTATCAAACTTAAAGGGGGCTCCTCCAGGGTATGTTGGATACGGGCAAGGAGGCGTATTAACCGAAGCTGTTCGAAGAACGCCATACAGCGTTGTTTTGCTTGATGAAATAGAAAAGGCTCACACTGATGTGACTGAGGTTTTTTATCAGGTATTTGACAAAGGGTCTATGGAAGATTCGGAAGGTTTGACTGTAGACTTTAAGAATACAGTAATTCTTTTAACTTGTAATATTGGGACCGACGTTATAATAGATGCGTGTAGTGATGCAAAAAAAAATGTAGATGTAAAAGATTTAGAAAATAAAATTCGTCCTTTATTGTTGCAGCATTTTAAACCCGCTTTTTTGGGGAGGTTGGTGATTGTTCCGTATTATTCTTTAGGCGGATTAGAAATTAGTCAAATCGCGCGTTTGAAATTGGATAAAATTCAAAAAAGATTTAAGGAAAATCACAGAGCAGATTTTATTTATGACGACGATTTAATATCCGTTATAGCTCAAAGATGTTCCGAGGTGGATAGCGGAGCTCGAAATGTCGATCACATTTTAACTCACGCTTTATTGCCTCAATTATCCTCGGCTGTTTTAGAACGAATGGCCGATGAAATCGAATATTCACAAGTTAAAGTTTCTTTAGACCCAGATGAAAATTTTGTTTTCAATTTTACATAAAATGGAAAAGTAGGTTATGCCTCCAACACAAGACAATTTGGATTTAACTCTTACGACCCCTCTAGGGAAAGATAAGCTCATTATCAAACGGTTTAGCGGCGAAGAGAAAATTTCTGGACTTTTTCGCTTTTATTTAGAAATGGTTTCGGACGCCAATGATTTGAGTTTTGAAAGTATTGTTGGAAAAAATGTGACTGTGACTATGAATTTGGCTGAATCAGGAGAGAGGTATTTTCATGGGCTTGTTGCTCGATTTGTGCAGGCTGGAGGCGACGAAAAAAATACGACCTATTTAGCGGATGTTTATCCTTGGTTTTGGATGTTAACTTTAACTAGGGATTCAAAGATTTTTCAAAATAAAAGCGTTCCCGATATCATTCAGGAAATTTTTAAAGATAATGGTTTTACGGATTTTAAAAATAGCTTAACTAAAACTTATCAGCCACGTGAGTATTGCGTGCAATATCAAGAAAGCGCTTTTGATTTTGTTTCTCGTTTGATGGAAGACGAAGGAATTTTTTATTTTTTTGAGCATGAAAAAAGTAAACACACTTTGGTAATGGCCGACGACGCTAGCGCTCACAAACCCTGCCCTAATATTACAGAAGTGCGTTTTGGTAGGTCAATGGCCAACGCCCAGGAGGACGATGTTTTAGTCCAGTGTACTTTTGAGCAAAATGTCGCTACTGGAAAGTACGATATGGACGATTATGATTTTGAAACCCCAGCTACCGACTTAATGGTGAAAGCTGCGGGAAAAGCTAGCAAGATGAGAGTTTATGAATATCCCGGAGGATTTGTTAAGAAAGATGTTGGTGAAAAACGGGCTAACGTAAGGTTGGAAGGTCGAGAATATCCGATAAAAATGCTTACTGGAGCTGGATATTGTAGAGATTTTATACCAGGTTCTAAATTTGATTTAAAAGAACATTCCAGGGCTGATATGAATAGCTCTTATGTTTTAAGCCAGGTTGTTCATTCTGCAACTCAAGAGGAATATTCTAATTCGTTTAGAGCGTTTCCAAGCGATGTTCCCTTTAGGCCTGCTATGACGACTCCAAAACCATTTATCCCAGGCACTCAAACGGCATTGGTGGTAGGGAAGAGTGGAGAAGAAATTTGGACCGATAAATATGGGCGGATAAAAGTTCAATTTCATTGGGATCAGCTAGGAAAGAAAGATGAAAACAGTTCTTGTTGGATTCGAGTTTCAACTAGTTGGGCGGGAAAAAGTTGGGGAAATATATTTATCCCGAGAATTGGACAAGAAGTTGTTGTAAGTTTTGTTAACGGCGACCCTGATCGCCCTCTAGTGACTGGTTCTGTTTATAATGCCCAGCAGACGGTGCCTTACGCTCTTCCTACCAATTCAACCAAGAGCACATTGAAATCAGATTCTTCAAAAGGCGGCGGCGGTTTTAACGAAATAAGGTTTGAGGACAAAAAAGATTCCGAAGAAATTTATGTTCACGCTCAAAAAGATATGAATATAACGGTTGAAAATGATCGCACTAAAGAGGTGTTAAACGACGAAACAAATACTATTACGAAGAATCGTACAACCACAATACTAGAGGAGAACGATACCCTAGAGATTTCCAAAGGCAACCGAACATACTCAGTTAAAAAGGGGAAAGAAGATTATTCTGTAAAAGATAAGCGAACGGTAAATGTAGACGGCGATGAAGCGCATAATAACAAGGCAAATTTTGTGCACAAAGTAAAAGGTGATTATACCCTCGACGTAACTGGAACTATTACTATTAAAGCAGCGGGAGATATTACCATAAAAGGCAGTAAAGCCGTTACAATACAATCTGGAACAGATATGACTTGTAAATCTGGAACGGCGATGAACCTTAAGTCGGGTACTGAATATAGCGCTAATGCGGGTACAAATATGACCAATAAAGCAAGCGCTAATTTGACTAATCAAGCTGGCGCTAATTTAACCAATAAAGCTGGCGCTATGAGCGATAACAACGCAGGCGCAATCATGAAAGTCAAAGGTTCGATGACGCAGATCGGTTAATTTTTTAGATTTATAAAACAATGGCAGACGACGAAAACAAAACGACAGATGAATCCGGAGAAGATCCCACCTCTATTGCAGAAAAAGCCGCTGATGGAGAACAGGAAGTTTTTGACGACGAAAATAACCTGATCCAAAAATATTCCTTAGTTAACGGCGAAAGGGAAGGCGAAGCCCTGGTTTACGACGAAGGAGGATGGGTGGCGCAAAAAACCAATTATGAAAAAGGCAAGCTGGAAGGCGAGTCAATCCAATTTAGCGCTGAAGATAAAATATCTGAAAAAGTTAATTATAAAAATGGCGTATTAGATGGCAAATATGAAAGATTTGACGATAAAGGAAAAATTTTAGAAAAGGGAACTTTTCGCGAAGGCAAGCTTGACGGCGAATCTATTTCTTATGAAGAAGGAGGCGTTACCCAAATCGCTCATTTTAAAGACGGCCAGCTTAACGGGGAAATGATTTTGTTTGATAATGAAGAAATTTCCCAAAAAATTAACTTTGTTAAAGGTAAATTAGAAGGGCCCGCATTTTCTTATGATAATGGCCAGTTAAAAGCAAAATGGTTTCATAAAAATGGTAAACGGCACGGCGAATATATCGTTTATGGCGAAAATGGCAAACCAGTTTCTAAGTCTGGTTTTAAAGAAGGAAAGCCAGAAGGGGAATCGCTATTATTAGATGAGGAAGGAAAAATAATTCAAAAAAGTTTTTTTAGAGATGGAAAACAAGAAGGTGAATTTTTTGAGTATTATTCAGATGAAACCCTTAGGACAAAAGCCTTTTACAAGAATAATAAATTAGAAGGTGAATTGATTCGTTATCAACCGAACGGTAAGATTGCTGAAAAATCCATATTCCTCCATGGAGAGAAAAAGGGACCAACAATAAAGTTTGATGAAAAGGGTAAAGAGAAAGAACCTGAAGGCGGTTCCTTTTTAGATAAATTATTTAATTAATAGCTACTCTTAATTCCATGAATGTATTATTTCTGGAAATTGATTCAGATAGAAACTGGGCTTTAGCTTCAATTGGCCCAGCTTTCATAGCGGCCTATATTCGACAAAAAGGCCATGACGCTTCTTTGATAAGAGTTCCCCCTGATGAGACTACCGCTTGTTTATTGAAAAAGATTAGAGAGAAAAATCCTGATATTATAGCTTTATCGCTGACTAGCCGTCAGTGGCTTCGCGCAAGTAGAGTCGTTAGCGATTTAAAAAAAAGTTTCAATGTTCCTGTCATAGCTGGAGGTCTTCAGGCAACGTATGATCCAGAAACAGTCCTTTCTTCTCCTGGGTTTGATTACGTTTGTTTAGGAGAAGGAGAAGAGGCTATGGTAGAGCTTTTGGGTTATTTAGAGCGGGAAGAAAAAGTTCTACCGAACTCTATAGAAAATATTTGGGTGAAAGGAGGCGCCAGACCCTCGGTGCGTCCTCCAATTCCTTCCTTGGATTGTTTGCCCTATATGGCGCGCGATCTTTTGGATGAACAGGACGGTGTGGTTCATATTTGCACTCAAAGAGGCTGTCCGTTCCCTTGCTCCTATTGCGCGGCGGGAAGTACTTTGGAGCTTTACAAGGGAAATGAATACGGACGAAGACGTTCTTGCCAAAATGTCATAGACGAACTTTCTAGCATCAAAAAAAATGGTCCCCTTAATTTTGTTATTTTTGAAGACGATACGTTTACGCTGGATCGAAGATGGGTTCGAGAGTTTTGCCGACAGTATGGAGTGGAGATAGGAGTGGGTTTTTCCCTTCATGCGAGAGTTGAAACTATGACCGTAGAGATGGTGGAAGAATTGGCCGCCGCCGGTTGCCAACATATAGTCTATGGAGTAGAAAGCGGAAGCTATCGAGTAAGGAAAGAAATAATGAAACGCCCGGTTACTAATGAGCGTTTTTTGGAAGTTTTTAATTGGTCAAAAAAATCTGATATTCGTGTCATAGCGAATTTTATGCTGGGCTTGCCAGGAGAAACGAAACGCGATATAGATATGACCTTAGATTTGATTGAAGAATTAGAGCCTGATGATTTTGCCTATTGCGTTTTTTATCCATTTCCAGGAACAGACTTATTCAAATTATGTCTAGAAAAAAGATATCTTCCTGAAAATTATAAAGAATTGCCTGCAAACCATAGGCAATCTGTTCTAAACCTTCCCGATCTGACTAAAGAAGATATTGCCTATTATTACGATAGGTTTACTGAAGCCAGGGAAAATAACTATTTGAAGAAGTATGGCAACTTATTAGATTTTGATGGACAGCGGTTAGCGTTGCAAGGAATCAAAGAAAGCGCTGCTTTAGGTTAACTCAAAATAATGATATTTGAGGCTAATTTATAAACTTGTACAGATTTTTTAATTTGAAACGTAGGAAAATAATATGCCTAAAAATGTTTCTTTAAAAAAGAACGAAGCTTCCATGTCGCCAGAAGTACTTCGAGATAATGAAATAAAACTTCCATCAGGGCGATCAGTTTCTGTAAAAACTAATGGAGAGGAAGAACTAGAAATATTTTCTCCGAATGGAAAATTAGAGCTTAAAATTAGATTAACTGAGGAAGGTCCAACGTTATCTTTAGAAAGCGCTCGTTTGGATTTAAAAGCTTCCGAGAATATTTCCTTGCAAGCTAAAAATGTTGAGATTAAAGCTGAGGAAGGCGCTTCGTTGGAAAGTGGAGGAAAGTTAAAAATCGACTCTGAGAAACAAATGGATATACGATCAACCGAAAATGTGAAAGTGGTCGGTAAACTGATTTATTTGAATTAAAGGAGAATAATAACATGCCACCAGCAGCCCGTGTCGGCGATCAAGTAATGCAAGACAGTCCTCATTGTCACGCGCCAATTCATCCCCCAGCTCCAAGTCCAACTCCGGTTTCTCATCCGGCGATGCCTTTAGCTATATTAACAGGAGCGTTTACCGTGTTGATTGGAAACCAGCCTGCGGCCAATGTTGGTAGCACTACGGCTCCTTGTCTCTTGGCTGGATGTGTTCCAGGCGGTCCGGGAAATGTCGTAAAAGGTTCGAGTACCGTTATGGTTGGAGGCCCTCCCGCAGCTAGGATAAATGATATGACGGCTCATTCGAGTTGTGTCGCTCCTATACCCGGACCGACGGGAAAAATTTTACCTCCAGGTTGCCCCACCGTAATAATAAACGGATAATCCATTGAAGTTCCGTCATTTTGAAACTCTGAAACCTATTTGCCCAATTTGTTTTAGAGCTTATTCAAAGCAAAACCCGTTAAATCTTGAAACTATTAATCATCGGATTAAGGATAGTGTTTTTGAGGGAGTCTTGGTTTGCCAAGATATAGGTTGTAAAAGCGAATATCCTATCATCGATGGAATACCAATTATAACTCCCGATTTGAGATCATATATTTCTCAATATATTTTTTCCATTATGACTCGGACCGACTTGGGAGAAATGATTGAAAGTCTTCTTGGGGATTGTTGCGGTCCAGGGTCGGCCTTGGACGTTCATCGACAACATTTGAGTTCCTATGTGCATGGGCATTATGGCGATTTAGACCCGGTAGAGGACCCAAATGGCGACGCTATTCCAGGAGCGATAAAACCCCTTTTAGAAAGTGGATTAGATTTAATAGGAGAAATTTCTGAGGGTCCTGTAATTGACATTGGATGTGCAGTTGGAAGGTCCTCTTTTTTATTGGCTGAGAAAACGAACGATATAGTCTTAGGAGTTGATTTAAATTTTTCAATGCTCAAGATTGCGTCGGATGTATTGGCCACCGGTTCGGTGTCTTATCCCAGACGGAGAGTGGGTATGGTATATGATCGACGGGAGTTTTGCGCTGATTTTGCTAACAGGGATCGTATCGATTTTTGGGTTTGCGATGCTTTGGCGTTGCCTTTTCCAAATTCAAGTTTTTCCTTTGTTTCGAGTATGAATCTGATAGATTGTGTTTCGTCTCCACATGAGCATTTAGTTAACTTAGAAAGAATTTTGATGAATCAAGGAAAAGCGTTATTGGCAACGCCATATGATTGGGCTTCTTCGGCAACTGCTCCTGAAGCTTGGATTGGAGGCCATTCGCAGAGATCTGAAAAACAAGGAAAAAGCGAAGAACATATCAAAGATTTGTTTAAAGATGGAAATAGTTCTGCGCGAATCGCCAACCTAAAATTGATGGGTGAAAAAGAAGGGGAACCTTGGACGGTTAGATTACATGAAAGAAGCGTTATGAAATACTTGGTTCATTTATTGGCGGTCCAAAAAGAAAGTTCTTAAAGGATTTTTTGATTGAGGAGTTAAAGAATTGCGGGTTCGAGTTGGCACAAGTTCGTTTGTCATTCCTGAAGGTTTTGAAATGCAGAAGGAAAGTTGTTTCGATGGGTCTGATTTGTCTCAGGCCAATAATCTATGGCAAGAAAGCGGTTCTGTTATCGTTTTAACAAAAAAGGGTACGAGTTTTGGCAATAAAATGGCTTATATTTATAAGAAATCCGATATAAACCCAAATCATTATTCGCCTGTTATGACCTTAAATTCTGTTTTAGGCGAAGATACGGAAAATTCTTTGGAATATCTAAAGAAGGCTAAAGAAAGCTATATTTCTAAATTGCCAGATGGAACGTGTCACTTCTGTGAGGCGGGTAGAGTAGGGAATTATCCAGCGGCCCAGATGCAATTGGAATTTGGAGGCGATTTACGGTTGACCTATCTAGGCTTGGTTTGGCAATGGGAAATAGTTTTGTTTCATGCTTCGCAAATATTGCCGCTTGTCAGAGTTACAGAAGGTTGGAGGTCTTTATATGAATTTGCCGAATCAGCTCGTTGGGAAGGGAAGAGAGTAGAAAGTTTGAGTCCAAATTCTGCGATATTTTCGACCTCTTATGAAAAGAGAAAACCAAAGGCGGCTAAGCAATTTCCTATTAGAAGTTAACCCAAATATTTAAAATAAGGTTATTTCGAGCGGAATTTTTGCCATTCACCCCAAGCCGTAACGCCCAGTCCTATTAAAATAATCCAAGTGGGTTTCAAACTATCTTCAGGTTTATTAAATACTAAAACACACATAAAAATAACTCCCGCCATAGCAATGGTAAGACCGGTATAAATATTAGCCAAGCCATTAGCAAAGAGTTCTGGATTTTTTAATTCTCTTTTAATTTCAGGTTTTAATTCAACTTTCCACATTTTTTAACTCATCCATTTTTATTTTGGAATAGAAGGATTAAAACTTCCGGAACGATATCCTTCAATATCAATAGTGATAAATTTAAAACCCAGTTCTTTAAACTTGGGTCCTATCTTTTTTGAGATTCCTTCGGAGAAAAACCGGGATATATCTTCGGACGGTAACTCAATTCTAGCGATATCTCCATGATGACGAACTCTAACTTGCGAAAAATTAAAGGAAGTTAAATAGTCCTCGGCTTTTTCAATCATTTTAAGCTTTTCCGGAGTGATCGGTTGTCCAAAAGGAACTCTGGAAGAAAGGCAAGCGGCTGCAGGTTTTCCCCAAACAGGTAGGTCGATTAACCGAGCTAGATCTCGAACATCTTGTTTACTGAAACCAGCGTCTCTAAGCGGGCTTAAAACGTTAGCTTCTTCTGCCGCAAGAATTCCTGGGCGATAATCGCCCATATCGTCTAGGTTGATTCCGTTAATGACATTTTTAAACTTTAAATCGTTTGCTATGGTTCTCAGTTTTCCGTAAAGTTCATTTTTACAATGGTAGCAACGGTTTTTAGGATTTGATAAATAATTTTCCGAGGTCATTTCCTGTGTCGGAATTATTTTGTGCTCAACCCCAAGCTCAAGGGCTAACTTCTTGGCTTGTTCCATTTCCCTGGCTGGTAAGCTATCTGATTCGCCAGTGGCGGCGATGACGTTAGAACCCAAAACTTTGGACGCTACCGCTAATAAAAGCGCGCTGTCGACGCCGCCTGAATAGGCGACCACAACACTTTCCATTTCGCCCAAAATAGACTCTAATTGAGCTTGTTTTGCATTTAAGTTCATTTCGATAAGCAAAGATTTTTTTTCTTTACGTTATCATAAAAAGTGAGGATAAAAAAGTTTCCAGGGACGACCCGCTAAAGTCGCCCCTAGATGGAGAAGGTAAGGGCAGGTTGGAGAATAAGCCCTATGTTTTTTTAACGGCCGATAATTCGAAATACTTGAGATTTTTTAGAAAATCTAGCCACCAATTGCGTACATAGCCCTTTCTGGTTGTTCAAAGCTATCCAGATTGATTTTGTGTCCTGGTTCTTTGATTAGAACCGCTCCGTGAACTGCTTTTCCGATTTCTTCGTCGCTAGCCCCATTCCGGATAAGGTCTTTTAAATTATGTTCGTTAGTGGAAAATAAGCAGGTTCTTAATTTACCGTCCGCTGTCATCCTGATTCGATTGCAATGATCGCAAAATGGATTGCTAACTGCCGTGATTATACCAATTTTTCCTTTGCCGTCGGCAAAGTTATATTCGCTAGCAGGGCCAATTTCTAAAGAGTTGTCTATAGGAACCAGTTCGTATTTTTTCTTAATAGTGTCTAATATTTCGTGTCCAAATAGAACTTTATCTCTTTCCCAGGATCTATCCGCGTCCAAAGGCATAAACTCGATAAAACGGATTTCGAAGCCATCGGAACGCCCCATTTCAATAAGGTCCATAATTTCTGTTTCGGAAAAATTTCTAACCGCTACGGCGTTAATTTTTATGGATTTAAAACCGACCCGATTCGCTTCTTTTAATCCTTCTAAAACTTGTTCTAAGCAATCGCGGCGATTAACTTCTTTAAATTTTTCTGGATCCAACGCGTCTAAACTCACATTCAATCGTTTAAGGCCTGCTTCTTTAAGGTTTTGAGCATGTTCTTTAAGAAAATAAGCGTTGGTTGTCATCGCTATATCTTCAATAAGTTCTACGCCCTTTATCATCCGGATTAATTCAGGTAAATCTTTTCGCATTAAAGGTTCGCCGCCAGTAATTCTAATTCTGCGAATTCCCATTTTAGAAACAATCTCTACAACTCGCACGATTTCTTCAAAAGATAGAAGGTGGCTGCGATTCATGAATTCGACGTTGTCTGCGGGCATACAATAGGTGCATCGGAAGTTACATCGATCTGTAACGGAAACGCGCAAATTAACGATAGTTCTACCCATTCCATCTACTAATTGAGTAGGCAAGGATTCTTTTGAAGTTGCCATGACGTTTCCTTAATTTTTAATTCTAACGACTAATACCCCTAGTTGGGGGTATCAAACCCATATTTTTAATGGGCAATCGTTACGAAAGTTAAAAATAATCCTAAAAAGCAGTTTGTTGCATTTTAAAACTAAAAGTTCCAAATTTCTTCTATCTTATTTAATTGATTATAAACTTTTTAATAAAATAATGCATTAAAAAGGCAAAAAGCTGACTTTATAATAATGTTTGTTTGACTTCTTAAGCGAGGAATAGATCAAACAACTTTTGCTAAAGAACCCTTGGTTCTTGACTTTGAGGTGTTAGTAAGTTTGGAAATTTTGATATGAATCGAAATTAAGTTAATTGCATCTTAAGGTTATGACGTGGAAATAGTCGTAAATGGTAGAGTTTTCAAAAAAAAGGCCTTGCTAAGCTAGTCATTTGGTCTTATTCGTTATAAAATAGGTCCAAACTGAAAAAGGATTAATTTTAAAGGTTTTTCATGGATGCTGTAGAGGAAAAATTCTCCAAGAAATTTGAGAATACTGCCGCTGAACCAGCTCATCGAGGGGCATATTATCAAGAAGATGCCGCTGAAAAAGGTATGGCGTTAGTTCAGGCAAAATATAAAGACACCAAATTGTACTGGTTGGTTGATACTGAGGAAGATAGAATTTATAGTTCTCGTTTTTTTGCATATGGCGGCAAGGTTTCTTTAGGTATTGGGGAGGCTCTATGTGTTATGACTGAGGGATTAACCATTTCTGAAGCTTGTTCGTTATTAGGCGAAGATGTGGATCGTAGTCTACGCGACGATCCAGAAGTTTCGAGCGTGCCTGGATCAAAGGCGGCGGCTTTTGAAAATGTGGAAAAACTCTTAAAGGTTGCTGAAGAGGAATATCCAGCCGCTAAAGCGACAGCTTTTGCGAACCGGGCCGCTAAAGAGAAAGAAGGACAAAACGTTCCTACTGCGGCGGAACTTTCAGTTAATGAGATGGCGTGGATGGGAATGTCCAAAGAAGAAAGGGTTTCTCAGGTTAATCTTGTGTTAGATGAAAAAGTCCGAGCCGCTTTAAATAGCGATGGCGGAAATGTTTCTGTTCTAGATATTTTAGACGATAAAAAAATTATTATTCAATATCAAGGCGCATGCGGTAGCTGCGGTTCTTCAATAGGCGCTACCTTGTCCTTTATAGAGAATACCTTAAGAAACAATATACATAAGGACCTTGTTGTAGTTCCAGACACGTATTTATAGCCTGGGTCCATGTGGAGAGTAATATGAAAACTAAAAGTTCTTCAAGAAGCGATGTTTCTGGAGTCTTAAGCGATAAGGAAGAATATAAATTTGGCTTTATTACGGATATAGAAGCTGACGTATTTCCAAAAGGGTTGAACGAAGATGTAATTAGAGCCCTTTCCGCCAAGAAGAAAGAGCCTGAATTTATGCTTAATTTTCGGCTTAAGGCTTACCGAAAATGGTTAACCATGAAAGAGCCTGATTGGCAATATTGTAAATATCCTAAAATTGATTACCAGGATATTTCATATTATGCGGCTCCAAAACCAAAGAAAAAGTTAGAGAGTCTTGATGAAGTTGATCCTGAGTTGCTAAGGACCTTTGATAAGTTGGGTATTCCTCTTGACGAACAGAAGAGGATTTCTAACGTTGCGGTTGACGCCGTTTTTGATAGTGTAAGCGTAGCCACGACCCATAAGAAAAAGCTTATGGAACAAGGAATTATTTTTTGTTCATTTAGCGAAGCTTTGCATGAATACCCTGAACTCATCGAAGAATACTTGGGAACAGTTGTCCCCATTGGGGATAACTTTTTTGCGGCTTTAAATAGCGCCGTTTTTACAGATGGTTCTTTTGTCTACATTCCACCGGATACAATTAGTCCTATGGAATTGTCCACT
>CAYFMN010000029.1:36338-36580 GCA_964344185.1 uncultured Nitrospinota bacterium | reverse complement strand
GCAGTAGTAGAATTGGTTACCTTGGAAAATGCCGAGATTAAGTATAGTACCGTTCAAAATTGGTACGCAGGCGATAGAGAAACGGGAGCTGGCGGCGTTTATAATTTCGTTACGAAACGCGGTAAATGCCTGGGAAATAAATCCAAAATTTCTTGGACCCAGGTAGAGGCTGGATCGGCCATCACCTGGAAGTATCCGAGTTGTATCTTGCAAGGCGACGATACTGTTGGAGAATTTTATTC
>CAYFMN010000029.1:0-36203 GCA_964344185.1 uncultured Nitrospinota bacterium | reverse complement strand
TATTCTGTTGCGCTTACCAACGGTAAGATGCAAGCTGATACTGGAACCAAAATGATTCATCTTGGCAACAACACGCGGTCAAGTATTATTTCTAAAGGTATTTCAGCAGACCAATCAAATAATAGCTACCGGGGTTTGGTCAAGGTAGGTAAGAACGCTAAAAACGCGCGAAATTACACGCAATGTGACAGCATGTTAGTAGGTGATAAATGCGGCGCTAATACCTTTCCCTATATAGAGACAGCTAATAGCTCTGTACAACTGGAGCATGAGGCTTCAACTTCTAAAATTAGCGAAGAGCAATTGTTTTATTTAGAACAGCGAGGCATTTCCAGAGAGAATGCAATTACTTTGGTTATAAATGGTTTTTGTAAAGAAGTGTTTAAGCAATTGCCAATGGAGTTCTCTGTTGAAGCTCAAAAACTTTTGACCCTAAAACTTGAAAATAGCGTTGGGTAAAATTACTAGTTAATTGATAACGACATTTGCCACAAGGAGCGGATTCTAAGTTTTACCGTTCATTGTGGCAAATTTTTTTAACGGCCAGTTTACTGGTTGGTTTAAAGGAATAGAACGAATGCTTGAAATTAAAGATTTGACTGGCGGTTTTGAGGGGAATGAAATTCTAAAGGGGTTTTCTTTGAAGGTAAACCCAGGTGAAATTCACGCAATTATGGGGCCAAATGGGTCGGGGAAAAGCACTTTAGCTAAGATATTAGCGGGACATCCTGTATATGAAGTCACTGGGGGAGAAGTGATTTATAAGGGTAAAAATCTCTTAGATATGGATCCAGAGGAAAGAGCGTTAGAAGGAGTTTTTCTAGGATTTCAATATCCAGTAGAAATACCGGGCGTTAATAATGCTGAGTTTTTACGAATGGCTTATAACGCGCAATTGGTTTATAAGGGAGAAGAAGAAATTGATCCTCTAGATTTTGATGAAATCTTGGATGAAAAAATGAAAACAGTGGGTATGAGTTCAAAGTATAAAGATCGGTTTTTAAACGATGGTTTTTCCGGTGGCGAGAAAAAGAAAAACGAAATATTGCAAATGGCAGTTTTAGAGCCGAATTTGGCCGTATTAGACGAAACTGATTCTGGTTTAGATATTGACGCGCTAAAGACAGTCGCTAATGGGGTAAATCGTCTTTTTAATAAGGATCGAGCGTTGATAGTAATTACTCACTATCAGAGACTCTTAGATTATATTAAACCTCATTTTGTACATGTTTTTAGCGACGGTAAAATCGTTGAAACAGGAGGTAAAGAACTTGCCTTAGAACTTGAGAAAAACGGATACGATAAATATATTGCGCCAGTAAATTAGAGGAAAACAATGTCCAGTTTAACCGCAGAAACGGGAGTTACTCCCGAAGTAGAGTTGTTAGAGTCTCACAAGAAATTTATAGAGGAAAAAAGTACTTCTAATTTTTCGTTTTTGAATGAAATTGGAGCTCAGCGATTTGAAAAGTTGGGATATCCTAATAGTAAACATGAAATGTTTACCTTTGTGAATACAAAGGAACTCGCGACCAATTTTGTTTCCGCTTCAGGCTCTGAAGTTAATAAAGAAAATATTAATGAATTTATATATCCCGAGTGCCAACGGAGTTTTATAGTTCTGGTCGACGGTCAATATAAAGAAAGTCTTTCGGATACTTCTGGTTTAGGTAGTGGCGTTAAATTAATTTCTGGAAATGAGGCTTTAGCTGATTCGAAAGTTCGTGAATATTTAGAATCTTCAACTCAAAAAGAAAACGATGCTTTTGCCGCAATAAACGCCGCATTTTGCGAAGAGGGATTATTTTTGGATATTGCCGCCAAAGCCATAATGGAGTCGCCGGTACAAATTTTAGCTATGTCCAGCGGAACGGAAGAAGGGGGCCTGTCGTCGCGTCCTCGAATTTTGGTTCGAATTGGCGATTTGGCTGAGGCTAAGATTATTGTGCGTTATGCAGGTTTAAAGAGAAATTATTTTGTTAATTCGGTTCAAGATTTTCTTGTTGGCGATGGAGCTGGACTTAAGCTTGTTCAAATTGAGACCGACCAAAAAGAAGCTCGCAATTTTTCAAAAACTAGATTGGTTTTAAATCGAGATAGCAGGTTTAATGGTTCTAATATAAGTTATGGTTCCGCTTTAACCCGATGCCATTTAGAAGCTAAACTAAAAGCTCCTGGAGCTGAGTTTAGGTTTAATAGTGTTGGCGTTTTGAAGAAGAAAGAGCAGGTTCATCATTACATTCGCGTTTACCATGAAGCCGCGCAATGTTCTAGCAATATGCATTTTAAAAATATCGTCAACGATCAAAGTCGTTCTAGTGTTGATGGCACTGTTATTGTTGAAAAGGACGCGCAGTTAACTAATTCCGACCAATTAATCAACAATCTTGTTTTGAGCGACGATGCTCACGCCGATAGTAAGCCCAATTTAATTATCAATGCCGACGATGTAAAGTGTACCCACGGAAATACAGTCGGCCAAATTGATGAAGAGCAATTATTTTATTTAAAGGCCCGGGGGCTTTCAGAGTCGATTGCAAAAACGCTTCTCACAAAAAGTTTTGCGGCTAGTATTGTGGAAACTATTGAGTTTTTTTCCGTTCGTAAAGTTGTGGAGGAAACTTTGCTTAAGAAATTAGAGGCAAGCGATGGCTAATACTAATGTAACCGAAAAGGTTTCTCCTATTTTAGACGTTGATAAAATCCGTCAAGATTTTCCCGTACTTTCGAAAACTATACATGGGAAACCGCTTATATATTTAGATAATGGAGCTACAACCCAAAAGCCTTGGGTGGTAATAAACCGAATTAAAGATTTTGACTCAGACGAGTATGGAACAGTTCGCCGCGGCGCGTATAAACTGTGTGAAGATTCTACAAAATATTATGAAGAAACTCGTCAAAAAGTCGCAGATTTACTAGGCGCTCCCAATAAGAATGAAATAATTTTCACTAGCGGTACAACTCAGTCGATTAATTTAGTAGCTCATAGTTTTAGTCGTAGATTCATAAATGAAGGCGATGAAATTATTATTTCAAATATTGAGCATCACGCCAATACGGTTCCATGGCAAATTGTTTGCGAGGAAAGGGGGGCGAAGCTAAAAGTCATTCCCGTTAGCGATAGCGGTGAATTGATTATGGAAGAATATGAGAAACTTCTTAGCGACAAAACTCGTATTGTTTCCGTTAATCATGTTTCTAACGCTTTGGGCACGGTCAACCCGGTAAAGGAGATTACAGACAAAGCTCATGCGGTAGGAGCTAAAGTGTTGATTGACGGGGCTCAAAGTACGCCACATTTAAAATTAAACGTTAAAGATATTGATTGCGATTTTTATACTTTTTCCGGTCATAAGATGTATGGGCCAAGCGGTATTGGCGGCTTATATGGAAGGATGGAGTTGTTAGAGGAAATGCCGCCGTATGTAACAGGCGGCGACATGATAATGCAAGTAACCTTGGAAAAGACAATCTATGCGAAGCCGCCGGCAAAATTTGAGGCCGGAACTCCTCCGATAAGTCAAGTTGTTGGCCTGGGAGCCGCAATTGACTATATTACTAATATCGGCTTAGACAAAATATACGATTATGAACTCGAATTGTTGAAATATGGCACCGAGGCGTTAAACCAAGTTCCAGGCTTGAGAATTATTGGCAACGCTAAAGATAAAGCCAGCATAATTTCTTTTTATCATGATGCAGTACACCCTCATGATATTGTGACCTTGATGGATCAAGAAGGAATTGAATTGCGGGGAGGTCACCATTGCGCGCAACCAACAATGATTCGGTTTGGGGTTCCCGCGACTGCAAGAGCCTCAATGTCTTTTTACAATAAAAAAGAAGAGTTAGACGCCTTAGCCGATGCTATGAAAAAAGCGGTCAAAATGTTTGAAGGTTAAAAACAATTTGACATAAGTGATTATTTTGAGGAATTAATAATGTCATACAGCGACGAACTTTATCAACAGGTTATTATTGAACATAATAAAAAGCCCCGCAATTTTTTTGATATGGAAGACTCAACCCATAATTGCCATGGTTATAATCCATTATGCGGAGACGATTATGAGATTTATTTAAAGATCGATGACGATGATATTATTCAGGGAGTAAGTTTTACTGGTTCAGGATGCGCAATTTCCAAGGCTAGCGCTTCTTTGATGACTACCTTCTTAAAAGGAAAATCAGTAGACGAAGCCCGAACTGTTTTCGAGCAATTTCATAAAATGGTTTTGGGAGAATTTGATCCAGATGAGTCAGAAAATGTTTTAGGGAAGTTGAAATTATTTAAAGGAGTTCGAAAATTTCCTTCTCGAATTAAGTGCGCCAGTTTATGTTGGCATACGATGGTAGGTGCAGTAGATAAAAACGAAACCGTTAGTACGGAATAATGCCGTGGCTGTCTTTGATAGACGCTCTTCGGCTTCCATCCAAAAGTCTCCATTAGATTCTTATTCCAAAGTAGGTCAATTGTCTAAGTCCTTATCGGATGGAGCTTTAATTTGTACCGCTTGTGGGCATCGCTGTAAACTAAGGCCAGGACAACGGGGAATTTGTAAAGTCCGGTTTAATGAAGACGGTAACCTTATGGTTCCGTTCAATTATGTCGCTGGCGTACACAACGACCCCATCGAAAAAAAGCCGTTTTTCCATGTAATGCCAGGCAGTAAAGCGTTTAGCTTTGGCATGCTTGGATGCGATTTTACTTGCGCGTATTGCCAAAACTGGTTTACCTCTCAATCCATTCGCGACGATAAGGCAACGCAAAAAGCTTCGGTTGTTACCCCAATTCAATTATGCGATATGGCGGAACAAGGTGGAGCTAAAACGCTTGTTTCCACCTATAATGAGCCTCTAATTACAAGCGAATGGGCTGTTAAAGTTTTTAGAGAAGCTAAGAGTCGAGGGTTATGCACGGCATATGTTTCTAACGGTCACGGTACCCCCGAAGTTTTGGAATATATCAAACCGTGGGTAGATTTTTACAAAGTTGACCTGAAGTGCTTTGACGAAAAAAAATATAGGAGGCTTGGGGGAAATCTACCCGAGGTTTTGGAAAGCGTTCGCCAAATTTATGCAATGGGTTTTTGGTTGGAAGTCGTTACTTTACTAATTCCTGGGTATAATGATTCTGAGGAGGAAATTAAATCAATTGCAGAATTTATAGCTTCGATCTCAACTGAAATTCCATGGCATATAACCGGATTTCATCCTGATTATAAAATGACCGATAAACAAGCTACCTCGCCAGGTAATTTACTATTCGCACGGCAATTGGGAATTAGCGTCGGACTAAAATTTGTTTATTCTGGAAATAGAGCCGGTAGGGTAGAAGGTTCTGAGAATACGTATTGCATTGCCTGTAGCGAACTTTTGATAGAACGTTATGGTTTTAGGGTTTTGACTAATCGATTGAAAAATGGCTGTTGTCAATCATGTGGAGTTAAAATTTCAGGATTTTGGTAGGTTTTATCTTTTGATTCTAAACTTGTGTTTTTAGGTTTTTGTCGCGGTTTAAATTTGAAATCTATTTGGAATCAATGCGTTGTGTCATGGTAAATACTCTCCGTCAAAATTTTGATTTTTTTTGAATTTGCCGATAAAAAACTTGAATCATATTTTAATATGATAAACAGATTTATGTTAATCTAGTTCCCTCTTACTTCCCTTAAATTTTGCTTGGCAGATTTGTTATGAAAGTAATCAAAGGACTTCTAGTTATCCTTTTTTTATTAGGTTTGTGTGACATAGGTTTTTATTTAATAAATCAAAAGAAACCTTTACCAACCGTTTTGGAAAAAATAAAAGCAAAAGGAACGCTTTCGGTTTTGACAAAAAACTCTCCCACAACCTATTTCATGGATTTTGAGGGAAAATTAAAAGGAGTAGAGTATGAATTGGTTGAAAATTATGCAAAAAAAATTGGAGTCAAAACTCGTTATATAATTAAAAGTAATTTCGAGGATCTCCTTGCGGGCCTTCAAAATAAGGAGGGCGATCTTATCGCAGCCGGTATGACGCAAATAGATTCGCTGAAAGAGAGATTTTTATATGGTCCGGTTTATCAAGTAGTGACGCCTAAAGTGGTGTGCCATCGTAAATCAAAGCGACCAAGTAGTTTCGACGACTTGACAAAAAAGGTTATAAAAGTTGGAGGGGAGAGCTACATAAAAAACTATCTATGGGATCTAAAAAAGAAAAATCCTAATTTAAACCTTCAGGTTACCCCCGGTTCCAATACCGAAAAATTGTTAGAAGAGGTTTGGCGCGAAAAGATAGATTGTACTATTGCATATTCTAATACTTTAGATATTAATAGAAGATATTTCCCTTCGCTTGTGTCGGCCATGGACTTTGGCCAGCAGCATTGGTTATCTTGGATACTCCCTGCTGAAGCCCATGAATTGCAAGGTTCTTTAAACCGATGGTTTGAATCGTTTCCAGACAAAAAATTGGAGGAAATTTTTGAAAGCTATTATGGTTATTATCCCGAGTTCGATTACATAAATTTAAAAACTTTTTTAGATCATATACAAATTCGATATCCAAAATATAAAGAGCTTTTTGAAACGGCGGGTAATGAATATAATATTCATCCGATATTATTGGCTTCCCTGGCTTATCAGGAATCTAAATGGAATCGAAAAGCAAAAAGTCCAACAGGGGTCCGTGGCATAATGATGCTGACACAAACGACGGCTAAATCTTTGGGAGTTAAAAATAGATTAAAAGCAGAGGAGAGTATATTTGGAGGGGCGAAGTATCTGGCAAAAATAATAAGCCGATTAGACGAAAAGATTAAAGAACCTGATAGAACCTGGATCGCCTTGGCGGCTTATAATGTTGGATTTGGCCATATATTAGACGCCCAGGAACTTGCCGTAATATTGGGGAAAAATCCAAATACCTGGAAAGATTTAAAAGGAGTTCTTCCGTTACTACGGTTTAAAAAATATTACAAAACCTTAAAACATGGTTACGCTAGGGGACTGGAGCCAGTTCGTTACGTTCAAAGAATTCGCGATTATGTTGATATTTTAGAAAAGGTATTAGGAAACCCCGAAAGTTACGATCATTTAAACAAAAAAAACGTATAAACGTTTTATTAAATGAAACTGGTCGAAACAGGTTTCATTTAAATCAATTTTTTATATTCTTTCAAAATTTTTACGACGTCTGTATGCGAATTTACCGGCATGCGAGCTCCAAGGTGGGTGACGACTTGACCTGCACAATAAGATCCTATAATTCCAGCCTCTTCCAAACTATATCCAAAAAGAACGCTATATAAAGCTCCAGCGGCGTAAAGATCGCCGGCTCCTGTTGTGTCCACTGGGTTTACAGAAAAAGGTTTGATCTCTATAAGGTTATCCGGTTTCTGGCAGACTAAAGAACCTTTAGCGCTCATTGTTAGAAAGACGGTTTTCACATAATTTGACAGTGTAGTAGCGGCCTCTAAGGGGGTAGGATCATTTGTTAATGCAAGCGCTTCAACTTCGTTGCAAAACAAAATATCTACTTTGTCCTTTATAAACTCTGTTAAACTTTCCTTGAAACCTCCAACCACAAAGGCGTCGCTTAACGTAAATGCAACGGGAATTTGGTACTCTTGAGCAATATCAGCCATTTTTAAAACGGCCGCTTGCGAGCGGTCTCCCGTCCAAAGATATCCTTCAATGTATACTAACCTAGTTGATTTAGTAATTTCTTCGTTAATGTTGCTTTCATCTAGATCAGCAGAAATGCCCAAATGAGTTATCATAGTACGTTGGGAATCGGGAGTTATTAACACTACAGATGTGCCGGTTCCTTGAGCCCCGCTATCTGGTTTTGGAAACCCCACTCCACAGACTTCCATATCGTTTGCGTAGTGGTTTCCATAATCGTCGTCTGCGACTTTTCCGATATAAAAAGTTTTACCCCCAAGTACGCTTATCCCATGTATAGTGTTTGCCGCCGAGCCTCCAGAAGAAATTTTGGCGGAACCCTTTGGAAGGCTTTCCAAAATTTTAGCTTGAGTTTGAGGATCCGATAAAGTCATCGCTCCTTTTGTAAACCCTATAGATTCTAAAAATGCGTCGTCCACTTGAGTTTGTATATCTACAAGCGCATTACCGACGCTTACGATGTCGTATTCCATTTTATTTTCCTAATATTTACGCGGTTTGATTATTAAATTTCGAGTTTTTATAATTTATAAGGTTAATTTTAAAACGAGTTGTTTAAACCTACGCTACTTTAAATTCTAAGACTGATAAATTGGCCTATAGAGTAACCGAACGTTGAATTGTTGGCAAGAGGCGCAGGTAAGGTTTTAGTTGGGAGTCTATTTAATTTCCGATAAAATAATTATTTAAATTTTGAAGGTAAGGAGGAAAAGTTTTATCAAGATTTTGAATAAAAAATTAAAAGCGCTAAGTTATGGGGCAATTATCAGACAAATAATTTTATTTGCCTATTTTTCTATTTTTTTTCTAACGATAACGGATGTTGTCCAAGCTGGAGATAAACAAGCAAATAAAGCAGTCAGTAAGCTTGGCAAAAAAATGAAAAAAACGTTAAATCACTCTTGTCTTAGAAAAGGGAAGTTTGGCGTAAAATTTTATTCTCTTGATCGTAGAGAAGTTTTATTTCAGCATCGTGAAAAAGATTTATTTATTCCGGCTTCAAACGTAAAACTGGTTACAACCGCAGTCGCGCTAAGAGAGCTGGGTCCTGATTTTCGATTTAATACCCAGCTATACAGTTTAGGCAAAATAAAAAACCGAGTCTTAGTTGGGGATTTGTATATTAAAGGATTTGGAGATCCGAAGCTTGTTACCGAGCAGATGTGGCTTTTGGCTTCGGCCTTAAAAAATCTTTCGATTGACAAAGTTCAGGGCGATTTAATTGCGGACGAGTCCTATTTTGACTCGATTAGGCGAATTAAAACTTGGAAGAAGAGCTTTGGCTCAGAACCATACAACGCCCCATTGGGAGGGCTTTCTTTTAACTTTAATACTGTAAAAGTTTTAGCGACTGCGGGAAAAAAGGCTGGAGACAAGGTTAGCGTAATTGTCGAACCTGATTCTGATTATTTGAAATTAAAAAATCGCGCTATCACCCGAGGTCGCGGAAGGAGATATCATCTAATAGTTAATCGAACGGGAAAAGACGCTTCTGATGAAATAAAAGTAAAAGGTAGCCTCCGCAAAGGCGCTAAGTTAGCGAAATATTATTTAAATATTTCTTATCCAGCCATTTACACTGCAAAAACATTTAAAAGTTTTTTAAAAAAGGTTGGAGTTGTTAT
This sequence comes from uncultured Nitrospinota bacterium, assembly GCA_964344185.1. GTDB lineage: Bacteria > Nitrospinota > Nitrospinia > Nitrospinales > JAJDAT01 > JAJDAT01. Next base: position 26,905 of record CAYFMN010000029.1, on the reverse strand, counting down.
TAATGGGCAGACAAGAATTGGCATTGTTCCCGCAAAGGCTCGATTGCTTGTAAAACACAAATCGGAACCATTAGCGATTATTCTTAGAGGACTAAATAAATTTAGCAATAACTTTGTAGCGGAACAATTGATAAAGACTATTGGGGCGGTAAAAGAAGGAACTCCAGGCACAACAAAAAATGGGTTGAAATTTGTAAACCAATATTTAAGCGATCTTGGGTTTGACGAAAAAGACTATCGGTTAGATGATGGTTCTGGATTGTCGCACACAAATAGGCTTTCGCCTGATATTTTAGTGGCGATATTGGAAGACGTTTATGACGATTGGGAAATTTACCCCGAGTTTATGTCTTCTCTAGCGGTGATTGGTCAAGAAGGATCAGTTAAAAAAAGATATTTAAGGCATCCAAGAAAAAGCACGGTTCGAGTCAAAACTGGGACTCTAAATTTCGTTAGTTCGCTTTCTGGGTATTTTCAAACTTTAGATGGAGAACGTATAGCGTTTTCCATTCTTATGAACGATTTAAAATGCCAAGCTTGGTCGGCGCAAAAAATTCAGGACAAATTAGTTAAATTAGGTTTGAATTTTAAACGTATGGATTAGTTATTATGAGATAATCTTTTAACGTCCAAATACTTTTGCGTTTTCCTTTTTATCCTCTTCAATAATTTTTCCCCAGTCTCTTTTTAAATCTGGAGCGTTTAGAAACTCCTCATAAATTCCTTTAGCCAGTTCGATTTTTGAAATTCCTTCTGGAGCGACTTGAATATCCAACTGAGCTAAGGCCAAATCAAAATCTTTGTCTAACATCGTTCCAGGGTCAAAGCCGAAGTCTTTTGCGGCTTGCCGTATAACCCCAGGCTCTACTCCAAAACGTTGCGCTACTTGGTTTAGGTTTGTAGGCCTATAGGTATTGTCAGGACCAATTCCTAAATGATAGGCGCAAAACAAATTAAATGGATCTATTTTATTTTCAGAAGTTGAGTTCTCGCTTCTAGTGTTTTGATTCCTGTTATTAGAATACCCTCGACGGTTATTGTTGGGACGATCATCTCTTTTGTTCGATGTCCTTTGAGGCTTTCCGTTGTTATTCCAGTTGCGTTGATTTCTTGATTGTTCTGATTTTTGATTTTTGTTCTTATGATTTCCCGAAAAAGAATCATTGCCGTTTTGAGGTCTATTCCTTTTTGAAAAACCATTAGAATTTCTTTTTCCAACTGTTGGGATGTGCGAAGTAAGAGTTTGGGCAGGAGAGTCCATCCAAAGTTGGGTAGCGGTTTTGGAATTTGTTTTTTTCCCATTTTGGGAAGATCCGCCATAATTACCGTTTCCTGATCTAGAGTGACTTTGGGAACGTGCAGAATTGCCGTTTGTGCGGCCGTTCCCACTTTGATAATGTTTTCCTTTTTTTGCCCGAGGGGCTCGATCGGTAGGTTTCAAAACGCTATTCCTTTTAGTAAGGTTGGTATTAAACTTCTGGAAAACTTTATATATAAATGGCTATTAAGCCTTGAGTTGAAAATCAAGCGACTAGTTTTTCTAATTGATCAACAAGCGTAGAGAATGTTTCTAAAGATTTGTCGATCGGTTTTGGGTTTGTCATATCTACGCCGGCGTTTTTCAGTTGATCAATTGGATATTTAGTTCCCCCTGAACTGAGGAAAGTTAAATAATCGTTAAGTTCGCTTTCACCGTTTTTCAAAACTCTTTCTGCAAGACTGTAGGCGGCGGATATCCCCGTGGCGTATTTATAAACGTAAAAACTAAAATAAAAATGGGGAATGCGAAAACATTCCAATTGCAGTATTTCGTCGATTGTTGTGTCGTCTCCAAAATAGCGTTCCAATAGCTTCTGATAAACAGCTCTAAATGAATCAACCGTTAAAGGCTCTCCGCGTTCTGCCATTGCATAGACATCTCGCTCGAATTCCGCAAACATGGTTTGTCGGTATAAGGTGCCTCGGAAATTATCTATCTCTCTGCAAATCAAGTAGATTTTCATGTCTCGATCCGGATTTTGGGAAAGCAGTTGTCGGGTAATTAAAGCTTCGTTAAAAGTAGAAGCAACCTCCGCGACAAAAATTGTGTAATCCGAGTAAATATAAGGTTGAGATTTTCGAGAGTAATAAGAGTGCATTGAATGCCCAGCTTCATGCGCTAAAGTATAAAGGCTATTTATATCTTCTTTCTTATAATTCAATAGTATATAAGGACGCGAATCAAAACAACCGGACGAGTAAGCGCCGTTTTGTTTTCCCTTATTTTCGTATCGATCTACCCATCTTCCTTGGGAAATTCCCTCGCATACAGTATTAATGTAGTTGTCCCCTAAAGGTTTCAAGGCTTTTCTAATTGTTTCTACCGCTTCATCGTAGCTCATGTTCCATACTAGATCTTTAGCTAAAGGAACAGAGCAATCGTAAATATGCAGTTCATCTAGCGCAAGAATTTTTTTACGTAGGCGGTAGTATTTATAAAGAGGGGCTAAGTTTTTATGAACGGAGTCTATTAAATTATCGTAAACCTTGATAGGAATATTTTCTGAAAACAGGGCTTGTTCTCTTACGGAATTATAATTTCGACTTTTCGCGTAAAATATGTCTTTTTTGACGCTGGATGCAAGAAGAGAAGCAAACGTATATTGGTGTTTTTCATATGCTGAGTAGAAAGTATGAAAAGCATTTTTTCGAAGATCCCTATCATAGTTTTGCATTAAACTTTGAAGATTTCCATGAGTAATAGGTATTTCGTTTCCCTCTTTGTCTTGAACGATTCCTAATTCAAGATCGGCGTTATTTAGCATTCCAAAAGCTTGATGAGAACTTTGGGACATCTCCATTGATGCCGCTAATAAGGATTCTTCTTTGTCGGAAAGAGTGTGCTTCTTATACCTGAGAATTTTATCTAATTTTAATTTATAGAAATCAAGGATAGGATTGGATAAATATCCATCCATTTTTTCTTTAGGGATCGCCGTTAGCTCTGGGGCAATGAAGCTTTTTGCTTTTCCCACCTCAGAGTATATCCGCATTGTCCTATCGAAATTACCTAGATATTTAGAATTAGTTTTATCTTCGTCCCTTTTTAAGTGAGCATATGTATATAAAGAATCTAGCCTTCGGGAAAAAGAAGCGTCAAATTTGAGACAATCTTTTATTGCGTTTGCAGAGTTCGCTAGAGTTCCCTTAAACGCTTCGTAGCCTTCAATATCTTTTTCCAATTCTGATAATGAAGATTCCCACTGATCGTCCGATTCATATAAGTCGGACAGATCCCATTTAGATTCTTCAGAGACTTCGTTTCTTTCTATAATTCCAGCTTGAGTTTCCCTATTCACAACACTTAGAGAAAATGGCTACTTACAAATATAGTAGACATTGGTTACGCGATTCCTTGTTCTACGGTTTTTAAATGAGCTAACAGTTTGAATTGTTTTTCGTTCAAGCTTGTTTGCCTTCCCCGGTCTTTTTCGATAACTTCAGGGGGAGCTTTGTCGACAAAATTTGGGTTGGATAGTTTCTTATTTAGAACTATGAGGTCTTTTTCAATTTTTTTCAATTCTTTTTGAATTCTTTTTTTCTCTTGCTCAAAATCGACTACCCCTTCCAAGGGAACAATTAAATCCATTTGATTTAATACAACAGATGCAGCGATATCCGGTTTGGTTTGAGAATCGCTAACTAATACACTTTCAGCTTTGGCGATGTCTTTAATATAATGGATGTTATCGTTAATTATTTCCTGTGTTCTTATGTTTTTAGTTTCGATTAACAGATCCAGTTTTTTCCCTGGATTAATATTCATTTCGCCCCGAATGTTACGAACGGCAGTAACTACATCCATGATCAAGTCCATAGTTGTTTCGGCCTGTTGGTCTTCCCACTCTTTTTGATATTGTGGAAATGCGACAATCATTATAGATTCTCCTTCAGCGGGCAGCTTTTGCCAGATTTCTTCAGTTATAAATGGCATAAAAGGGTGTAATAGCCTGAGGCATGATTCCAAAACATAGGCTAATACGTTTTGGGCTACAAACCGGTCCTCGTTTTTGGAAAAAAGTCTAGGTTTTGATAGTTCGATATACCAATCGCAAAACTCCTGCCATATGAATTTATAAATAGAACTCGCTGCTTCGTTAAATTTAAATTCATTAAGAGCCTTGTCGGTTTCTTGGCAAGTTTTGTTAAGTCGAGAAATAATCCATCGGTCGGTTAAGTCTAATTTTAAACCTTGGGTTAAGTTGCAGTTTCCGTGATAATCCTCAAGATGCATTAAGGAAAACCTGGAAGCGTTCCAAATTTTATTGCAAAAATTTCTATAACCTTCAATTCGGTCTTCCGCTAATTTGACATCGCGGCCTTGAGCTGCAAAGGCAGCCAAGGTAAAGCGTAAAGCGTCGGTTCCAAACTTATCCATCATCACAAGAGGATCAATAACGTTTCCTTTTGTTTTGCTCATTTTTTGTCCCTCGGCGTCGCGGACAAGAGCGTGTATATATACATGTTTAAAAGGAACGTCGCCCATGAACTTGAGTCCCATCATAATCATTCTTGCGACCCAGAAAAATAAAATATCGAAACCTGTTACTAAAACAGAGGTTGGATAATAGCGTTCTAAGCTTTTTGTTTTTTCTGGCCAACCTAATGTTGAAAAAGGCCAAAGAGCAGAACTGAACCAAGTGTCTAATACGTCCGAGTCTTGAGTCAGAGTCGAACTATTGCAGTCATTACATTGAGAAGGGGTTTCTTTAGATACAATCATTTTACCGCATTTGTCGCAAGTCCATGCGGGAATCTGATGTCCCCACCAGATTTGTCGAGAAATACACCAGTCGCGAATATTTTCCATCCATTCGAAGTAAGTGTTTTCCCAAAATTTAGGTACGATTTTTATTTTTTCAGTTTTAACAGCTTCTATAGCAGGTTCGGCTAAAACTTTGACTTTAACAAACCATTGTTTCGAAAGAAAAGGTTCAACCAATGTTTGGCATCGATAGCAATGCCCAACCGAATGAGTGATATCTTCAATTTTTACTAAAACTTTTTTTTCTGTTAAGTCCTCAATCAATTTTTTTCGGCACTCAAAGCGATCCAGACCTTTATAGGGACCCGCTTTTTCATTCATTGTGCCGTCAGGGTTCATAACATTGATGGAAGGAAGGTTATGTCTTTGGCCTATTTCAAAGTCGTTTGGATCGTGGGCTGGAGTTACCTTTAAGGCCCCAGTGCCAAACTCAACGTCGACGTATGAGTCTTCAATAATTTGTAGGGTTCGGTTTAATATAGGTAATTGAACCGTTTTTTCCTTACAACCGGTATATCTTGAATCGTCAGGATTGATTGCGACTGCGGTATCGCCTAACAGAGTCTCCGGTCGGGTTGTAGCAATCGTTAAAAATTTATCCTCACCAGAGAAAAAGTATTTTAGGTGATATAAATGGCCGGTTTTTTCTTCATGTTCAACTTCCAAATCTGACAGCGCAGTTTGGCAACGTGGACACCAATTTATAATATAGTCGCCTTTGTATATTAAGCCTTCTTCATAGAGGGAGACAAAAACCTCACGGACGGCTTTTGAAAGTCCGTCATCCATTGTAAAACGGTTCCGGTCCCAATCCATTGAGCCGCCAAGTCGAACCAATTGCCGGTTAATATTGCCTCCAGACTCTTCCTTCCATTTCCAAACTCTTTCAACAAACTTTTCTCTACCTAATGTTTCTCGGTCGGTTCCCTCTTTTTTAAGCTGTTTTTCCACAACGTTTTGAGTTGCAATGCCTGCGTGGTCCGTCCCTGGTTGCCAAAGCGTATTGAACCCAGACATACGTTTCCATCTAGTTAAGATGTCTTGTAACGTATTATTAAAAGCGTGGCCAATATGTAAGGAACCCGTTACGTTTGGCGGTGGAATAACTATTGAAAAACTTTCTCTTTCAATGTTTTCGCCGCCACGTGCGTATTTTTTTTGGTCCCAGAACTCGGTCCATTTACTTTCGGTTTGTTTTGGATCGTATTTTGTTTCTAATTGAGTCATGCCCTGTTTGAGCGCTTTCTAAAGCTAACGAGTGGAGTATAAATACTTTCTAAATAAAAAAGATTTGGTTCTTATAAACTAAACCTTGAGTTTTGGTCATGAGGCGTAAAATTACTAAGAAATATGTCGCCCAAACTCAAATTCATTAAAGAGTGATATTGACCAACGAATCCGTTCAAATAGCCGGATCTTCCGCGAGGTTTTCTTTTAAGAAGAAAATCTTGTCGCGGGCAAAGTTTCGGAGGCGAAAGCCTGTATAACCCAAATTAAGAAAATTTTCAAGAGGGATGAAGAAGTTATACTAGAGCAATCGGCGTAACTTATTCAAACTTCTTCCAATTTACGTATTTTCTCAATTTCTTCTTGGATAATAGACCGCGTTATTTCCGGGGTTACCTCTTTCACAACTTCTTTTACTGAACGCTCAATTGTTTGGGAAAGGCCAGAAATTTCTCTTGCAATAGTTTCCTCCAACGAGCGTTCCAAAATTCTTTTTACATGTTCGCCTACAACTTTTACGAACATATCGCCTATAGGTTCGGAGTTCATATGAATTTCCTTTTTTTCGCTTGGCGCCGGTTTGCTTTTTTCTTTCGGTTTAGTTTTGGAAGGTTCCGGCGTTAATTCTGAAAGGTAAGCCAAAGTTTCTTGAATCAAATCTGGCCTCCCCTCCGTTCCAGGAGAGTCAAATGCTGCAGGAGCTAATTTTTCTAACAAATTATCTGGTTCGGGAGAAATATGATAGTCGGAAAACTCCGAGGTAAATGGCTTTTGTGAGGATGGATCTCCCTCCATAATTTGATCGCTTTCAACCTCTTGATGCGTTGATGCAGTTTCTTCCTCTGCCAATTCTTCTATAGCCTCTGTTTGTGGCTGTTCAATCGATGAAAATTCAGGAGAGGACTCTTCGACGTTTTTTATATGATCTTCAAAATTTTGGATACTTTCAAAAACAGTGTCTAATTCCTCAATGGTTTGTTGGGACTTATAATCGTTTTGATCTTCATTTGCCGCTTCAGTTAAATCGTCTTTAGACCCGGCTGTTTCTTTGGTTTTAGGTTGGGAGGTTTCATCTGCCAACCATTCTGTGTGAACTTTTTCTAGCTCAATGGGTTTTTCTTCGGCAAGTGGGTCGTCAATAGAATCTTCCTCACTAACAGGAGAGTGTAAAAAAGAGTCGTCTAAGTCGTTTGTTTCTATTGAATTTGGAGTTTTTTCAAAGTCTTCATTCAGGCTGGACTCTTCTAAGATTGGCGAATTTTCTTTCATAGAATCTTCAGGTATTTGTTTAAGTTCGGATTCTAAAGACTCCTCAAAATTTAATGTTTCTTTTGCATTAGATATTTCTAATTCTTCTGTTTCTTCTTGAGAATTGGTTTCAAAGACCGGCGAAATGTCTTCCGAGCCTGATTCGATTTCTTGCTCCAAATTTGGTTCGGTAGTCTCGTTAATTTGACTTGATTCATCGCCAGTATCTGAGCTTTCCAATTCAGATTCCATATAGTTTTCTTCTAATAACGCTTCAGCGGAGGCCAGTAATTCCTCTATAGTCATGTCTTCAGGTTTTTTAGGAGCAGAGGTGGAACTTGATTCTTCGGAAACTGAAACGGGTTGGGATTTTAATTCTTCTGGCTCAACGATATTGGCGGTTTTTTCAGTTTCTTTTTTGAGATCTTCCAAAATATCTTCTGAAGACTTTTCTTCTAATTGACTTTCAGTTGAGGAAGGTATACGAGGATTAATGCCAACTTCAGTTTCGCTAGGGTTTTCATTAGAAACTTTATTATATTCAAGTATAGAGTCTTCTGCTGTTTGATTGTCGCCTAATTCTGATGGGTTTGCAGGATGTGAATCTAAAAGTTTGTTTATTTTTTCAACTATTTTTTCTGATTTAAACGGTTTAGAAAGATGGTCGTTGGCCAAAGACCGTTTGAACAGAGTTTCATTAAACTCTTCGAAGTCGCTGGTTAAAAGCAAAATTGGCGTTGACTTGAAAGGCTCTAATTGCCGGATCTTCTGACTAAGTTCAAAACCGTCAATTCCAGGCATATCTACATCGGTAATGATAACGTCCGGGTGAAAATCGTTTAGTTTTTCCAAAGCTTCTTTACCGTTAGAAGCTCCCTGGACAATCATATTTTCATTTTCAAACGCCATAGCGACAATTTTCTGAATTGTAACGCTATCGTCTACGATCAGTAATTTTACTTTCATTTAGGAGCGCTTTCCGTTTGTATAAATTGGAAAGGATATGGCAAGAAAAAATAATTAAAGCGCTTAATTAAGCTCTATAGGTTGGAGAACCTATATTAATTGGTAAATTATAGCATAGTTTTTTTTAGTAAATGAAAAATTTGGCCGATATTCCGGCAACTAGTTCCTTTCAATTATCGGAGTTATCGAGTTCCCGCTTTTTGAAAGACAATTTATTTTTAGGTACATCATTGTATAAACGCGTTTTGCCTGGAATTCTCATTAATGTTAAGATGATTTTTTGCCGATAAGAACGTTCATTAAAACTGGATTGTCCTGGGTATTTAGCGCTGGAATGCGTTGAGAATTATTTTTTTTGAGGATTTGTCCTTGTCAAAGGCAATAAAAAAACAGAGAAAAGGTAGTCGGATCGCTAGATTAAAAATTGGAGTCGTTACTTTTATTGGGTTAACGATTCTTGCGTTATGCGTGCCTTCTTTGGTTTTAGCTAAATATTTGCAGTTAGATGCAGTTATAGGGGTTAAGTCCCGATTTAGTTCTGGATGTTCGTCTATTCAAGAGCTTGCAAACTTAGCCCAACATAGAAAAATTGACGTTGTGTTTTTCAGCGACAATGATCGATTGTCCTTAGAATATGGCGTTGATCCTTTTGAAAGAATATTCAAAAAGAAACGCGAAAGCGCTTCTGTTTTAACTTCTGGGGCGGCTCCTTACCTTTCCGAAATTAGTTCTAATGATAAAAACTTTCCAGAAACTTTGCTGATACCGGCTTTAGAAACGGCTCCGTTTTATTTCTGGACGGGAAATATTATTGACAAGAACTTAATTGCCCATAATTGGAGCAAACGTCTTCTTTTAGTCGGTTTGAACAACACGTCTGCTATTGAGCAAATACCGATATTAAACAGCAACTTTTCTCAAAGATATTTAGAAGTATATCTACCCCAGTTTTTGATTTGGATAGGGTTATTTTTATTATTTACGATTTTATATTTTAAAAGTAAAAAAAGGATATGTTTCTTTTTTTTGGTGATCTTTCTACTTTTGGCTTTTAATGATCACCCGTTTCAAAGTTCTAAATTTAATCAATATGAGGGGGATCAGGGTATTGCTCCTTATCAGGAATTAATTGATTATGCTTCTGCAAATAATGCTTTAACATTTTGGGTTCGTCCAGAATCGCCTGATAATCCTGGATTAGGCGAATCTTTAGGGATTAAAACGGAACCTTTTACGAATGATTTATTATTAAGCGACGGTTATACAGGTTTTGAAGCTGTTTACGATGGAGGAGTAGAAGTTATAAAGCCTGGAAAAGAGTGGGATCAGGTTTTGATTCAGCATATCACTGGAAAACGAAAAAAACCTATTTGGGCTTATGGGGGCAATGATTTGGTCTGTGAAGGAGAACAAGGCCGTCGATTGGGAGGAGTCAGAACTATTTTACTGGTTCGGGAAAAAACTCAAGAAGCCGCTTTGGAAGCTATTGCCAAGGGACGTATGTATTCGGTGGCGCAACCTGGCGATTTTCGTTTATCGCTTGATGAGTTCACCGTGTTTGATCGGGTGATAGGGCAAAATGCCGAACAGGGCGACGTTTTGTTTTCTACTGATGTTCCGACTATCAAAGCAAAATTGAGGTTTTCTAGCGGTGGTCATGAGAGAGCGAAAGTTTCTATTATTAGAGAAGGTAAACTTATAAAAAGCGAAAATGTAATCTTACCTTATCAACTGAATTGGAGCGATTCGACGGTTAAAGCTAAAGGTATGACGTATTATAGATTGGTTGCAGAAATCAGCCCAGAAAATAGGCTTGTTTCTAATCCCATTTTTGTTAACTTTGCAGATTCTGCTATGGAAGTAGCCTCTCTTCCTTCGGAAGAGGTAACAAAAACTAAAATGAAGAAGGAGGTTGTTGAGCCTCAAAAACCTCAAGAGCCTGAAATTCAACAGCCGCAAATTGAAACTCCAAATTCTCCTCAGTTAGAAACTCCCGAAACTCCTAAAGTGGGAACCATAGGAGAAAAAACACAATCTCCTGAGGAGCCGGTTATTTCAACTCCTGAACTGTCGGAAGTAAAATCTCCAAAAAAACCAAAGATTACAAACAAAATAAATCCAGTGTCTGATTTAGAAGCTAATTTGCAATCAAAACAGTCGGAATCTCCTAAAGAGGATCAGCAAGATACAAGTGTGAAGCAAACGAAGGTTGTAGATGCCGAACCTTTAAATGAAGAGCCTAAGATGCCGGCTCCAATTGAAGAGTCCGACAAAATGGAGATGCCGACTATTAGCGGAAAAGAAACAAGGAAAGGGGCGGCGGAGCAAACTATAGCAAAGCTTGAGGAACCTCAAGCTCCAGTTGCAAAGCCCAAGATTACGGAACCGCCTAAAGCTTCCCAACAAAATGTTAATAAAAAAACTGAAGCGGTTGCTAAGCCAAGTGATAGGTACGTTGTTTCTTTAATTGATGGGCTTACTTTAAAAAATGGTCCTAGCGTAAAGTTCCCTGAGGTAGCGACAGCTAAAAAAGGAGAGCGATTATTATTTGTAAGGAAAATGGATAAATCATTTAATGGAAAGCCTTGGCTAGAAATTAAAAAAGGAAATCAGAGATATTTTGTTTGGGGCGGATTAGTCAAATTAGAGTAGTTTTCAACTTATGAAGTTTTAAATTGCGAGCTATTAATTGTATCGACGTTTTTTAAGTTTTTGGGGCCGTTTATTAAGAAACGTAACGAAAAAGCGGTTCCAGTTCCCACCTTGCTTTGAACGGATATTTCCCCGCCCCAACTTTTCACGATTCCGTAGGTAACGGAAAGCCCAAGCCCGGTTCCTTTTTGAGGCGCTTTCGCTTTAGTCGTAAAAAAAGGATTGAAAATTGATTCTTTTATCTCAGGTTTAATGCCTCCCCCAGTGTCTTGGAAATGAATTACAATAAATTCGTCAAATTTGTCTGAAGAAATGGTAATTTTACCGGAACCGGTTGAAATAGATTCTTCTGCATTTTGGATTATATTTAAAAAAATCTGTTTTAGTTGATCTTCGACCGCCATAATTTCTGGGAGGTTTTCAATATATAGTTTCTCAATAGTAATATTTCTTTCGTTTAGTTTTTTTTCAACCAACGCAACCACTTCATTAAGAATTTTGTGAACATTCACTCGCGACAAAATACCTGGAGACGGTCTATTTAGATCCATTAGTTTTTCGACTAAACTCGCCATACGATTACACTCTTTAATAGCAAGACTCATCATTCGATCTTGATTATCATTTAAATCGACTTCTTCGTATAATTCTTCCAGTACGTTTCTAACCCCATAGATTGGATTATTGAACTCATGAGCAATTGAAGCGGCAAGCTTGCCGGCGGCGGAAAGTTTTTCGGCATGTATAAGTTTCATGTTTGCCTCTTTCAATTCTTCCTGCGCTTTAAATTGTTTTGTGATATCTATTGCCATTTCCAAAACCAATGGGCCATCGTCAACATCGCGAAATGGAGTCATTATGGTTAGATAAGTTTTGCCATCAAAAGCGCTCCATATAGAGGTTTCGGACTTTTGCGTATCTATAATTTTAAATGGAATGCATTTTTCGCAAGGTGAATTTCGTCTGTGCATTATTTCGAAACATTTGTGATTTTCAATATCTCCAAATTTTTCTCTAAACAATTTGTTGGCGAACGGCACTGAGTGATCAGGAGCTTGAACATGAAATAAAATGGGAAGGTTATCTAGTATATTGTAGAGTTTTTTTCGTTCAAAATGTAAGGCTTCCATCAATAGACCGTTATTTTCGTTATCTGAGCTTTGAAGATAACCGGGGGATAAATCTTTTTTGGGACTTGAGAGCGGTTTAGAGTCTGTTGCTTGAAGAAAGAGACTATTCTTATTGGTTCGAATAGATAAATATATAAACAAAGTTAAAGCAAAAGCTACAAACCCTAGCAGCAGGAAGATATTTCCCCACGGAATGATAGTTGCGTAGTTTGTTTCTTTAAAAGAATTATTCTTGATTAGCCAAATTCCACCGAGAACAAAGCTTATTAATAGGGTTGTGGCAAAGTTAACTAAATGGTTTTTTTTCATTGTTAGGAAAAAGGTGTCGAAGGTTTTTCGACACTCTTTGGTTTTTTATTTTTGGTAGAAAAAGAGCTTATATTATAAAAGGATTTTAGGGCGGTTTAAATTAGTAATTTTAATTTCCAAAATCACTTATTCGATTATCCAAAAACATTTTAGGAGCTTTATTCAATTTTTAATAATTATTTTTATCTTTTTTAGAAAAGTTTTTTTGCAATGGTTTTTAAGGTTTGAGTTTTGTTATTCGGCGCCTGCCTAGCTTCGCCCGTTAATTTATCAAGCAACTAACTCCCTAATGTTATCTCGACCAAGATAAAATTGTCGCCCTAAGGTACTCGAAGAGGCAACGTTCCATAGGAGCGTTGTTTCCTTTTAAATTCGAGTTAGTTTCTTAGAAGTTTCCTTAAAGTTAGGGAACTTCACATGTTTACGATTATTTTTCTCGAATTATTTTGATTTTTTACGTTTTTGACCTGAGTTTAATATTGGAGCTAATTAGGATCTGTTGATCAATTTTATAGTCGTTTTTATCAGGTTATTATTCCCCAATGATATTTGGGTTGTTTTTTTATAGCAAAATATAATTTATTGTAAAAAAATTATATTTTTAATTATATTTTGTGGCAAAAAATTATCGATATTTGGAAATTTTTCATAGATTTCTTGGTGTAGATTTAGGATATTCGTAATTTTTATTTATGCTTTTTCCTAATATTTTGGTTCGCTATGATTAGTATTTTCAAGCGTTTATCGCCTATAATGTGTCTTCTTAGTTCGATGCTTAATTGGTTTAATAGTTGTTATAAATATTGGCCTAGGGAACTATTAAGAAAGGCGCATCCAAGATAATTGTTAATGAAAAGTATTGGAAAAAGAATTAAACAAGTCCGGGAATATAGGAAGTGGAACCAGACTCAGTTAGCGAAGAAAATTCAATCTCATGCTCCAGAGGTGAGTCATTGGGAAAATGGAAAGCGAATTCCTGGGCTAAAAACTGTAGAAAAATTAGCCAATGCTTTAGAAGTTTCGTTTGAGTGGTTACTTACAGGAAAAGGTTCTGGTTTTATACTGAGAAAGAGATATTCAGCTAAATTTCCGACAAAAGGGGTTGAAGAGGAGGAAAAAGGACTAGAGACAGATCAATCAGAATTAGACCGCTTTAGCTTTGAAACTGAAATGGAAGAAACCGATTACCGGCTGTTTGAGGAAGAACAACAAGGAGGAGAAACTCAACCCTTCAAAAAAATTATGGGACAGATGGGCGATCAGGAATGGGTAGATTTAAACTACGATTATTTTAGATCTCTTAAGTTTATATTTGAATTTGGAACGGATGAAGATATTCAGGAAGTAACTGGAACTCTGGGAAAAATTGATTTGCGTATAAAAAGACGTATCGGTAAAAGTAAACTTAATCAAGAATAAGCGTTAAAACTCTTTCCTTTATTGAATCGATAAATGAAAATTTTTTTGTCTGAAGTTACTTTTTCTGGTTGGATTCCACGTAGACAGAATCGATAGCAAGCGATGGTGGCTGTAGGTTTTAACGTTTCTAAAATTTTTGGAAATAACCGGTCTAACGCTTGATGCGTCATATAAATAAAAATGATATCGGCGTTTTTAAAATCAAACTCGAAGACGTTTTGTCTTAAAACCGTAATGCGGCTAGAGAATTTATTTTTAGCGAGTATTTTTTTTGATAACCACGCTTTGATTGGGTCTATTTCTAGGCCAATAGCCTCCATGCCAAAGTCTTGAGCCGCAATTTTCAAAACCCGTCCGTCTCCGCTCCCTAAATCATAAAGTTTTCCTCCTGGTTGTGCGTCGCACAATTTTAATGCTCTATAAATATCTTTACGAGAAGCCGGGTGCCAGGGCGCTCCAAAAAAAACTGGAATGATAACTATTGCGGCAAGAGTAAGAGTTAATAGGACACTGATTGTTGAAAATATCATTTAGAATACGGTGAGATTAAAATTTAGCCGACTCTTTCTAATTCTTCAGTTAATCGTTCAATTTCTTCAATCAATTCATTTTCTTCCGAACCCAATTTTTTATGTAGAGAAAGGGTTTCTAAAAGTTTTTCTTTATTTGCGTCTTCGTAGATTTCCTGGCCGGCTAAAGTCTTATCTAAGTTATCTTTCTCGTTCATAATTTTTTCTAAGCGGGACTCCAAAGTATTTAATTTTTTCTTAATAGGTTGTTTTTCCCTATAAAGGCGATTCCTCGCCTCGGCTTTTTCTCTTTTTGTCGCTCTGGATTCCTGTGGTTCTTTGCTAACGTATATATCTGGTTTTATTTGATTTGAAACAATTGCTTCGTCTTTCGATTTTCTCCATTCGTAATCGCTGTAATTTCCTTTATATTCTTTTCGAATTCCATTTTCTATTTCCCAAACCCGATCAACGAAACCGTCCAAAAAATCTCGATCATGGGAAATGACGCAAATGGTTCCTTCAAAATCTTCTAAAGCCGCCGCTAAAACGGAACAAGATTTCATGTCGAGGTGATTAGTTGGTTCATCCAAAAGTAAGAAAGAAGCGGGAGAAGTTAACATTCGCGCTAACGCCAATCGTGACTTTTCGCCGCCAGATAAAACTTCTGTTTTTTTTTGAACGTCGTCGCCAGAGAACCTAAAACCTCCAAGAATTGTTTGCAATTGAGTTCTTCCCAGGGAAGGACCTACTTGAGAAAGGCTTTCTAATACAGTAAGTGTAGAGTCTAGAGTCTCAGATTGCCTTTGCGCAAAATATGCTCTAGTTACATTGGCTCCTAAAGCGATTTCTCCTGAGTCTAAAGATAGAGCGTTTGCCAATAGTTTTAAAAGCGTGGATTTTCCCGCTCCATTTTCGCCAACGAAAGCTATTTTTGAACCGCGTTCGATTTCAAATGATATCCCATCGTATACAACAAGATCGCCATAACTTTTTTTAATTTCAGTGGCTTTAACCGAAACTTTACCTGTCCTCGCAGGTTGGGGAAAGCGAAAACGAACAGATTTAGATTCGTTAGCTGTTTCGATGCGCTTTATCTTTTCTAACGCTTTAACTCTACTTTGAGCTTGTTTGGCTTTTGATGCCTTCGCGCGAAATCGTTCTATGAAACGTTCCATTTCGCTTATTTTCTTTTTTTGATTAGCGGCGGCTTGCTCTAGTTGCTTTTCCCGTTCCTCCTTTTGCCTTTCGAAATCGTCATAATTTCCCGGATAGATATTAAGTTTGCCTCTATCCAAATGTACGATTCTGGTTACGATTTCGTTCAAAAATCTGCGATCATGCGAAATCAAGATAATGGAGCCATCGTAGCTTCGTAAAAAATTTTCTAACCAAATAACAGAACGTAGGTCCAAGTGATTGGACGGTTCGTCTAACAGCAAAACGTCGGGATTCTGTAATAAAAGAAGGGCTAGCTCCACTCTTATTGCCCAACCGCCACTAAGTTGATTGAGAGGTTTGTTCCAGGAGTTTTCTTTAAAGCCGAGTCCGGACAAAATTGCTTTAGCCTTTGCCTCGCGTTCGTATCCGCCGAGTCGTTCAAACTCAGAAACAAGGTGTCCATAATCTTTTTCCCATTTTTTTGGGTCTTTTTCGTGTGCGACTTGGTCGTTTTCTAAAGCTTCTTTATCCGTCAATATTTTAAAAAAATAAGGGTCGCCCATAACTGTTCGATCCAAAGCGCTTTGACTTCCAACTTCAAAATGCTGATCTAACATCCCAACGCGCGCCCCTTTGCGAAAGGCTACCTCTCCAGAGTCCGCGCTCTCTTTACCCTGAATGATGCGAAATAAAGTTGTTTTGCCCATTCCATTATCGCCAATTAGACCAACCTTTTCTCCAGGGCGAAGATGAAAGTCGACTTCGGATAAAAGAATTTTAGGGCCGTATTGTTTCTTTAATTGCTTCAGGTAGATCATGCAGATAATTTAACTTTCAATAGAGCTTAAATTAAAAACGAACTTATTTGAGTTGCGCTCAAGTCTATATCCGTTTGCGTAACTTTGGATTAAACGCTTCTCTTAATCCTTCGCCGCACAAATTAAAGGCTAAGACCACGATTAAAATAGTGAACCCAGGTATAAAAGTAAGCCAGGGAGCGTCGAAAATAAACCGTTTCCCGTCGGACAAAATATTTCCCCAAGTTGCGAAAGGAGGCGGAACTCCAAACCCTAAGAAACTAAGAGCCGATTCGGTCAATATTGCGGTCGCAACGCCAATAGTGGCGGATACCAGAGCGGGAGCTAAGGCGTTTGGAGTTATGTGAGAAAAAATGATCCTCATTTCTGGAATAGCTAAAGCGCGCGCGGCTTGAACAAAATCTTGATCTCGGAGCGCTAAAAATTCGGCTCGAACAAAACGCGCGGTTCCCATCCAACTAGTGAGTCCGATAACAATCATGATGTTATAAATGTTAGGAGGCAAAAGCGCGACTACTGTCAGGATGAGAAAGAATGTGGGAAAGCATAACATAATGTCCACAAATCTCATTATTAAAGAATCTACGGTAAAAAAAATAATTCTTTTGCGACCGTAATATCCGGCCATACCTCCTAAAAAAACTCCAACCGAAAATGAAATGCCAACGGCGACAAATCCAACAGTTAGCGATACAAATGTTCCTTCTAACATGCGGGCAAAAACATCTCGTCCAAGTTCATCAGTTCCTAACAGGTATATGTTTCCAAAAGGCGCGTCTTGAAGCGGAGTAAAAGCTGGGTTATAAGGCGAAAAGGGTGGAAGAAATTTTTCAGCTAGTCTTACAGTATGGGGGTCGAATACGACAACAACTTGCGTGAAGAATTTTGCTAAAAGAGCGAATGCAAATAACGCAATTAAAAACCAAAAGCTGGTTAACGCCATTTTATTTCGCTTAAAGATATCCCAGTTTTCCATAAATGGATTTTGGGAATTTTGATTTATGGCGTTAGCGGAAGATTGCATATTAAAGTTTAATCCGTGGGTCCGCAACTGCGTATAATATATCTGAAATAAAAGTGCCGACTAAAACTAAAATTGCCGAAATAAAATTGAGCGTTAGAATGACGGGAAAATCTCTAGCCAAAATCGCTTCGTAGCCTAATCTTCCCATCCCTGGCCAACCAAAAATATATTCAAAAATGACCGACCCTCCGATTAAACCTGGTATTGTTAATCCAAATAACGTGATAAAAGGTAATAATGCGTTTCTTAATCCGTGACGATAAACGACGGTATCTTCCGGTAACCCTTTGGCGCGAGCGGTGCGAATATAATCATGGTTCATAACCTCAAGCATTTGGGAGCGCACGTATCGAGACAGAATGGCGATTCCGCTGATTGCGGTCATAAATGATGGAATCGTCAAATGCCAGATTCTATCCATAAAGCGGTTGATCCATGGGGCGTTTTCCATTCCAAAGGTTTGAACTCCAATGACAGAAACGTCAAAAGTTTTAACTACGAAAATCAAGCAAAGGTAAGACAGAAAAAAACCTGGAATGGAAATTAAAGCGTAGGATAAAAATGTCGATGTTTGGTCGAAAACCGATCCTCTATTTAAAGCTGCGCGAATGCCGACTGGAAAAGCCAGCGACCAGGTTAAAATGGTTCCCAATATAAAAAGCGGCAGGGAGTTTAGAAAACGATCCCAGATTTTTTCTAGAACCGGTTGATTATCTTTAAATGATTTTAATTGTCCTGTCGCTAAATCGCGTAACCAGTAAAAATATTGCATGTGAATTGGATCGTCAAGGTGAAAAGCCGCTCGGATTATAGCGACATCTTCCGCTTTAAGTCGAGGGTTTGCGGGGTCCACCATACTGGGTTCGCCGGGAGCTAGATGGACAATGGCGTGAGATATAATAGAAATAAAAACGAGTAATAGAATACGCTCGCCCAAACTTTTTAGGATAAAAGACATCTACTTTCTAATTTAAGACGTTATAGGGTAAGATAAAGCCTTTAATAAGGTTTTTGGTCTGGAAGAGACGACTCATTTGAAAGACATTTTATCTTATCTTAAACGATTTCGTAAAGCTTTGAACGGCTCTTTGCTATGAATATAATTCAGTTAAGCGGTTATCTAGACGATTTACTCGATGTTAAAGCAATTCCCGACGCTAAAAACGCACTCAATGGATTACAGGTAGAAAATATAGGAGAAATAAAAAAAATTGGCTTGGCTGTCGATGTTTGTTCGGCGACTATTGAAATGGCGATTGAACGGAATTGTAACATGATGTTTGTTCACCACGGTTTATTTTGGGGAGGAAACCAACCTCTTAGAGGAAAGTTGTTCGAAAAAGTAGCTGCAATGATTCAAGGTAATCTTGGATTGTATTCCGCTCACTTACCTTTGGATATGCATCCTATACTAGGCAATAATAAAGCCCTTGCAGATAAAGTGGGACTAACAGATATAGAACCCTTTGGAGAGTATAACGGAAGCAGGATTGGGTTGAAGGGAAAAATAAAGCGTAAGTCTGCAATTCAACTGGGTAAAGAGTTAGAAACGGCTCTACAAAGTCCAGTTAAGATAATAGGAGAAAATGAGATTGAAACTCTGGGGATTGTTACGGGTGGAGCAGGCGAGTTAATTTCTCAAGCATCTAGCGAAGGGTTAGATTGTTACATAACTGGAGAAGGGGCGAACCATCATTTTCATGAGGCTATTGAAGGCGGTTGCGCTTTAATTTTTGCCGGTCACTATGCAACTGAAACTGGAGGAGTGCAATCTGTCGGTTCTCACTTACGGCAGAAATTTAATATTGAAACGGAATTTCTTGATTATCCAACTGGACTATGAATTGTTTTGGGAGGTGTTTTTTTAAGCAGACGCTTCTTAAATAGCTGGTTTTTTGGATGGTAAATTATTTTAGTGAATCCAGAGGATCATCTAAAAGCCTAACTAGTTATCTTATAGCTCTAGCTTGCAGTTCAACGTTTGTTACATTAATCTCTAGTCAAAAAAATTGCTCCTGTATATACAGAAGGGTTTTTCTCGGACTTCTTCTAGATAAGCTGATATAGATAGAAAGTGGAAAATTATTCCAAAAGCAAAGTATAAGAAAATGCAAAAAATAATTTGAAAGTATGGTTGAGAATTTAGCTTTAGAAATGGGAGAAAGTATGGCCTCTACTGCGCTATCATATCGGGGGATATAGTAGAGTTTTTTGATTGTTTTTGCCTTTTTAGACTTTCAACTTTTTCTAAATAGGTTTGAGCGTATTCAAAATTAGGATTTAGTTTCAAAGCTTTTTTTAAATGAAAAATAGCTTTATCGAAGTCCCCTATAGTCATAAAGACTACTCCCATGTTAGTGTGAGCTTCAAAAAAGTTTGGGTTGATTTCCAGAGATTTTCCAAAGTTTGCTAATGCGTCCGTGTAGTTTCCTTTCCCAAAAGCTTCAACGCCTTTGTTATGGTAGTCGTATTCCAAGCCTCCCGCACGATTGCTTCGATTATTTTGCGACGTTGAAAATGGAGGAATTGGCGCTATTCCACTGTCATTCGGGTTTTTCATCTGCTCAATTTTAAAAGTCCGAATAGTAGTCGCCAACTCATAATTCCTTTTTAGTAGAGTTTCTTTTTCCTTTTCAAGCTCTGCGATGGTTTCTCTTTGTAATCGGATTTCGTCGATTAGTTGAAGTTTACTGGCTCCAAAAAGATCAATATTGGGGTTTTTGTTAGGAGCCGGGCGTTTATTTTTATCCACGGCAGTGTATAAACTACATCCAACCTGCGGCAGTATGATGATAGACGCAAAAATTAAAACCGCTAATTGTCTAAGGGTTTTTATTGATCTAAACTGCATGGATAAGATCAAGCCTTTTGAAGAATATTAAAAAATTGATGATTAAGCCGTAACCCTATTATTATCATAGTTTTATGGCGTAAGCTAGTTTTAATAGGCTTAAAAAAGAAGGAGGGAATCTATTAGGAAAGAACCTACTTTATAGGAAATTTTAAAGTGGTAAAGTTATTGTCTACGTTTTTTTGAGATTGGGACGTATGATTTTTGAGCGTTATCAAATGGGTTAAATAAAGAAAAAAATGCTACTAATGCGACGATACTGAATATAATGATTGGGAATTCCATAGTGCCGTTTCCAAATTAAAAGGTGAATCGGTGTTTCAAAAACATTTCCATAGTTACTTCATCCGTACCCTCTTTTTTTACTTCCTGTTCGATTCTTTGGATTGCCATAGCCCTAACAAAAGGAATCGGTATTCTGCGAACTTTTTCTAAGGCTTCAGGTTGCCATTTAAGAGTCAACTCGGGTTCGTCATCCATAGAGTTTTCATAATCGACATCTCTTTGTTCGTCTTCTTCGGTCACTTCCATGCCCATGGCTTTTTTAGCGGAAGCAGGCATGATATTAGTAAAAACCTCATCAATGATATCAGCCGTAACCATTTTATCGCCTGTTTGTCTAGCCCGGGCTTCGATGGTTTGCTTCGCCATGCCTCGAACAAATGGGGGAACCTTCTCCATTTTAGCAAGCGCTTCTTTATTCCAAGACATCCCCATAGTTGGAGCAACGTCCATATAATTAGAAAACTTATCGATGATGTCTTCCTTTTTTTCTGTACGCATTGCTAAGAAATCTTCGATTTCCTCGATTACCTCGATTTTGCGAGGGCTTTCCTTCATTTTTTTCTTAGCTTCATCAAACGCTCCCATAGAAAGCTCTTCAAATCCAAATTGTTTGACTCGTTTAGAAACTAACATCATTGATTCGTTTCGGATTTCAGTCAAAAACTCTGACGTGATATATTTATATCCTCTCATAACGGCGCGTTGAACCATTAATTTTCTAATCCCCGGTCGAACAAATTCCGGAGCGTGTTTAACTCTATCCCAAGCTTCTTCATGCCATAGAATTCCATTTTCGTCGGCGTAGGGATGTTCAATACCCGCAGGTTGACTTTGACTCATAACTATATGCTTTAGTAATTAGAGGGAAATGTTTATTAGTTTCGTTTGATATGCATTAGAATACCAGAAAGAGTGACCATAAAAAAACCCAATTTTAGACAAACCTCGAAAAAATAAAACACTCTCCAATCAAGTTTAATAGAACTTCTTAATCTTAAAATAGACGATACGCTAGTTTTTTAATTAAACGATTAGCTACGGGAAATTTTAAGAATAATAATTTTAGAGACGTTTTTTATTTTAGTTAAAATGCGTCTGATTGCGGATAGAGTTATAGTTACTTTTTAATTTGGTTTTTTAACGCGTTTATTTATTAAAAATACTTGTCTTGAAATCAAAATCTTTCTCCAGTCCTGCAATAAGTTTTCTTCTTGCTTTATTTTGTTTCGCTTTCTTAGTTCGGATCGTTTATTTATTAGATTTGTCCAATAACCCTCTTTTTGACGCCTTTCCCCAGGCTGTCGATCACTGGAATTTCGATAAAGCAGCTATTAATTTCTCAGAAGGAGATTGGCTTGCCCGATCTCGAAATAACGCTTTTTCCCCTTTATATAAATATTTTTTAGGTGTTTTGTATTGGTTGTCTTCTCGTAATTTTTATTTCATTTATGGGATCCAATTTTTTCTTGGAGCCCTAAGTTCCGTTTTGATTTATTTAATAGGCCGCAATATTTTTAATCATCGGGCTGGGTTTTTTGCCTTTGCGGGATTTGCGCTATTTACGACACAAATTATTTATGAGGGAATCCTGTTAAGAGCTTCCTTTATTTCTTTTTTAGGAGTTCTGTCTTTTTATTGTTTGTTACGTCTGCCGCATAAACGCGACATCCAAACATTGATTTTTACTGTTTTAATATTGTCGTTTTTTTTTCAGGCTAGACCAAATACTCTTTTATGTCTTCCTTTAATATGCGTTTATTTAAGTCGGCAAGGGTTTGGGGGGATTCAGTTACCCGAACGAAAGCGAAAGTGGAAAGTTTTTTGGATAACTTTGATATTGTCATTCATTCCACTGTTAGTTCAATGTTACATCGTTCACGGCAAATTTGTATTTTTTGACGCGAGCGGGCCGCATACTTTCATTTCGGGAAATTTGACGGCATATTCTGGCGTTGGGTTTGATCTAAAAGTAGTAGAAGATTATCAAAAGGAGAGCGTTTTAGGATACGCCTCAAATATTAAGTATTTGATAGGGCATATTCTTTCAGACCCAATTGGTTTTTTCCTTCTTTACGTGCGTAAACTATTTTTCTTTTTTAACGACTTTGAACCTCCCACAAATATTTCCATTTATTTATATAAAGAGTTTGCTCCCGTAACAAAGTGGTTTTGGAGTCATTACGCGCTTTTTACCGCTTTAGGTTTGACCGGGATTGTTGCGGCCATTAAAAAGAAAGAGGGACATTTCCTTTTAGGAGCTTATATAGTCTCCTTGACGCTGGCGATACTTATTTTTCTTAATGAGTCGAGATATCGTATTCCAGTTATTCCATATTACATACTATTTGCCGGTTATGGGTTAGACGTTATCATTCAAGCTTTCCGCTATAAAGATTTGCGCGATGGAGCGGTCAGCTTTATAGCTGCGTCTATTTTGTTTTATGTATTTCAACCAATAAGTGGTTTGATTCCAATTCGAGCGGATGATTTCAACAATATGGCTCAGGTGTTAGTGATGCGAGGAAAAATTGAGGAATCAAACGTTTATTTGGATAGAGCCCTAGCCCTTTTCCCGGAAAACTCACAGGTTCAATTTAATAAAGGTTTGTACCATTACGCTAAAGAAGAATACAAAAGTTCGGCGGCTTTTTTTGAAAAGGCGTTTTCTTTAGATCCGTTTGAAGACGATATAAAAGCTAATTTAGCGATGGTTTATTATAAGTTGTCTGGGAAAGAATTGGAGGAACGCCGATGGGAAAAAGCGGCGATGTATTTAAATAAAACTCTAAAATACCAACCCAAGTTTCCCGACGCTTTTGTCAATCTGGGAATAGCCAAGGCAAATATGGGATTCCCAGATAAAGCCGCAGAACTATTTAATAAAGCCCTAGCCATTGATCCAAAAAATAGCTTGGCGTTAATGAATTTAAAAATATTGAAAGAGCCGTAAGAAAGTTTTTCTTAGTTATGAGCGATTCCTTAAAAGGAAAATATGCAAACGTCGCTTTTAATTTGCCGATTAGGGAATTATTCACTTATTCCATTCCAGACGAATTAAACGGTTTGGCGGTTCCAGGGGCGAGAGTTTTGGCTCCATTTGGAA
Organism: uncultured Nitrospinota bacterium; assembly: GCA_964344185.1. Taxonomy (GTDB): domain Bacteria; phylum Nitrospinota; class Nitrospinia; order Nitrospinales; family JAJDAT01; genus JAJDAT01. Next base: position 3,399 of record CAYFMN010000029.1, on the reverse strand, counting down.
CAAGGCGACTAACAGGTTACGTTGTCGAATTGCAAGACGTTGCATCCACGGAATTTAAAATAAAATCTCTACAAGATGTTTTAGATCCTCAGCCGATTGTTTCTGAAAACTTGATGAAGTTAACAAAATGGATCGCGGATTATTATAAATCCTCCTGGGGGGAAGCGATAAAAGCGGCCTTGCCAGCTGGTTTGGAAGACGAAGGTTCTCAAATATTATTTATAACTGAAAAAGGAAAAAAGGAATTAGAAAGAAACCTTAAAGAGAGTTCCAAAAAACAAACGCTCAAGATGTTGGCCGAAAGGTCGCCAATGCCTTTAAAAGCGCTTAAAAGCAAATTGCAAAAGAAGTTCAGTTTTAGCGTAGTAAACAGGCTTAAGCAAGAAAGGTTGATTCAAGGAGAAATGAAGATTAAGCGAAGCGCAATATCTTCTGTCCGTGAAAAGTTAATTCGAGTTAGCGGTTCGGCCAAGACTGATGAGGAAATTTCGAAGTTGTTGGCGCGAAGCCATAAACAAAAAATCATTTATGAAATTTTATTGGAAAAAGATAGAACGCTTACAGAACTTAAAGAGTTAGATTCTAACCCATCGCCTACTCTTAATCAATTAAAGAAGAAAGGACTTATTGTAGTGGAAGACACTAGAGTTGCGCGTAGTGGAGAAGGCGTTTTGGGAGATTTAACAAAAAGGGACGAACCGCCAGAACTAACTCACGATCAAAAAAACGTATTCAAAGAAATTTCCAAGCAAATAGAAGCCAATGAATATGGAACATTTTTGCTTCATGGCATAACGGGAAGCGGTAAAACAGAAGTCTATTTGAACGCAATCCAAAAAGCTTTAGAACAAGGACGACAAGCGGTGATGATGGTGCCGGAAATTTCTTTGACGCCGCAAACAGCCACCGTTTTTCGTAAACGCTTCGGCAATTCAGTTGCCATTCTGCATAGCGGATTGACCTCTATCGAACGGTTTTTAGAGTGGAAGAAAATATTAGAAGGGCGCGTATCGATAGCGGTGGGCGCTCGATCCGCAGTTTTTGCTCCATTTGAAAAACCTGGCGTTTTTATAATCGATGAGGAACACGATTCTTCTTATAAACAGGATTCAAACCCACGGTACCATGCCCGTGATGCGGCTATAGTTCGAGCGTCTAACCTGGGGGCTACGGTCATATTAGGGTCGGCCACGCCGTCCTTGGAATCCCGCAGGAACGCCGAAATTGGAAAGTATAAATATCTGGAACTTAAGAAGAGAGTATTTGATCGTGTTTTGCCGATAGTTAAAATCGTTGACATGATAAAAGAACGCGAAGTTCGCAAGAACTATTCAATTTTATCCATCGATTTAAAAAACGCCATTCGAGATCGATTAAAACGGAGCGAGCAGACTTTTTTATTTTTAAACCGACGCGGCGCCGCAAATTTTATTTTTTGTAAGGAGTGCGAGTTTGTTTGGCAGTGCCCCCGCTGTAGCGTTTCATTTACCTATCATGCGAGTAGAAAACGGTTAGAATGCCATTATTGCAACTGCGCGATACAAATACCGAAAACATGCGTTCATTGCGGAGGAGAAGCCGTGCGGTTTCGTAGCTTCGGGACTGAAAAATTAGAAGAGGAGGTTGCCGCTTCTTTTCCAAAGGCAAGGCTTTGGCGAATGGATCGGGATACTACAAAAAAAAGATCTGACTTTGAAACCGTTTTTAAAAAAATGTCGAATAGGGAGATCGACATTTTAATAGGAACGCAGATGATAACCAAAGGTCATGATTTTCATAACGTCACGTTAGTGGGCGTTGTTCAGCCGGATATTTCATTAAATATTCCGGATTTTAGATCGGGAGAAAAATCATTTCAATTATTGACTCAAGTGGCAGGTAGAGCCGGTAGGGGAGAAAGCGGTGGATTGGCAGTTATTCAAACTTCGAACCCAGGGCATTATGTGTATCAATTTGCTCAATTACATGATTACGAAACGTTTTATAAAAAGGAACTGGAATTCCGAGAAAAATTACGGTATCCACCTTACGCTAAATTAGCCGCCGCGGAAATAGAAAGCCCAAATGAAGAAAAAGGATTTGCTTTAGTCCAACAGGTAGGCAACGCATTTAAGCGAAGAGCGTCCAAAACCAACGGGGTTGAGGTATTAGGCCCGTCTCGCGCGGCGATTTATCAAGTTAAAGACAATTTTCGATGGCACATTATTTTGCGATCTCAAGATGTGGGACGGTTACAACGAACCGTAGAATCGGGAAAGGAGATTGATGATCTTTTAAAAAAAGCCCATAAAGGAATTAAATTTAGAATAGATGTCGATCCCGTTAATTTGTTTTAAAAAGAGAAAATGGAAAAAGAAAAACCTAATTTTATATGCGGAATCAACCCCGTAATCGAAGCGTTAAATCAACGGTCTAATTTTCAAAAGATAGTGATTGAAGACGGTAAAAAAAATCCACGATTACAAAAGATAATCGATACTGCCCGCAAGCAATCTGTCAAAGTCGAGTTTTTAGAGAGTAAATTGTTTTCTAAAAAGTTTGGCAAGCATTCGCCGCAAGGAGTGGTTGGTTTTCGTTCGGCAAAGCAGTGTTTGAATTTGGAAGAATTAATTAACCAAAGCAAAGAATTAGATTCTGCTCCAACTTTAGTGGCCCTAGACGAAGTGCAAGACCCACATAATATGGGAGCCATCATAAGATCGGCGGAAGTTTTGGGGATACATGGGTTGATTGTTCCTAATCGGCGAAGCGCGCCTTTAAATGAAACCGTCGCGAAATGTTCTTCCGGAGCTTTGGAGTCGTTGCCCATAGCGGAAGTGGGCAATATGGCAAGAGCGTTAGAGGATTTAAAAGAAGCCGGATTTTGGATAGGAGGCGTTGATCTAGATGGAACTACCGAGGTTTACCAACATAACTTTGATCAACCGACCGTTTTAGTTTTTGGAGGAGAAGGGAAAGGAGTTCGACCTTTGGTTAAAAAGTCTTTTGATTTTTCATTGACCATCCCGATGAAACATTCCGACAATTCACTGAACGTTTCCAACGCCTGCGCCATCGTGTTCTACGAAATCCTTCGTCAAAAGAAAACTTCACGCTGAGCGCCCGACCAACTTTGCTAGTTAATTAAAGAACTAAAAGTAAAATAAAAAAATGTCACATTGAGCGCCCGACTCGTTTCACGTGTTAAGTAACAAAGGACTGGGTTTTTATGGTTTCCTTCCGCGTGTCATCCAGAGGCGATACGTTAGTATCGGCGAAGCTTGCTATATTTCAGAAAGAACTTGTAGCGATAAAAAAAGGCTATACACTTTCTAGATTAAAACCAGTGGCGAGCTGGTAAATGTTTTAAGGGGACCTCTAAAAATTGAAATAAAGTTTTAGAAGTTTGTTTTGTTATTT
>CAYFMN010000028.1:19486-63084 GCA_964344185.1 uncultured Nitrospinota bacterium | reverse complement strand
CAGCTTGCCTCTTAATTCGAAACCAAAGTTGCACTTACAACTTGAATCCGCCTTTATATACACAACTTAAAATCAAACTTATTTACAAAAAATAAAGAAAGGATAAATCAATAATCTATTTATTTTAAATTTAAGCTTAATTATCAATCGGTTAGTTTTTTTATAAACTAAAGGTCAAAGAATGAAAAAAATACCAAGCAAAGAAACCCATTTTTTTCATCAACCAATCTCATTCCAAAAAAAATAAATGAATGTCGATTTTTTTACCAATATCCAAAAAATCAATCAAAAATCAATTCGAAATCATGGATCATAAGGTTCTATTCTTAACTTTTATTAGGAAAGAAAAATCGCCTACAGTAAGCGTCGAAAAATCATACGGCTTGAAAAAATATTGAATTGCCAAAGGGAAGAAAAAAAAAGACCAAACAGAAAAAGTGTACTTTTCGCTTAACGAATTTATATAATTGATAAATCAGATATATTTTCTATGTTGCCCCAACTTCATTTAAAAAATATATACTCTTCAAAATCTCTTGCAATCATTAATTGGTATATTAAAATCGCTAGAGAATAAGACTGGATAGCAACAATAAATATTATATTAAATTTCTTTATGAAATTTTTCTTGGATATAAAGATTTTATGAAAAAACTTAAAGCGCTTCTGGTTCTATTTTTTTTAACTTATGCTATAACCGCAACGGCAGAGCCAAACTTGGTTTTAGGCGAAAATATTAAGATAGGAATGAGTTTAAATGAAGTTTTTGAACTACTTGGACCACCTGATACGCTCTTAACAAACCGAGGCACAGCAAAAGACTCGGACAGTATCGCATTAAAATACTCAGGGGTAGGACTGCTCTTACATGTTATAAGCGGAACAAATAAGATAGAGGTTGTGGAGGCGTTGAAAAATTTTAAAGGAAAGTTTTCTTCGGGTTTAACTTTAGGAAGCGAATATAAAAAACTATTTGAAATTCATGGACTTCCTAAATCCCTAAATTCAAACGTTGCCAGTTATTTAGATCTAGGCATGCAATTTGTCATCGTTAATGACCGAATTTTTTCAGCAACGTTTTTTGATAAAAACAGCAAACACCTTCTTGTTAGACAAATCACTGCAAAGTGAAAACTGAATTATTTAAAGTCAGTGCAAGCTATTTATTGCCATTATTTTTAGGCAATCCAGCCAGCTCAAAAACAGATTCTTTTGCCGAATTAAAAATAACTTCTTCCATTTTTTTCGCTTCTTCTTTCGATTCTTTTTGATTATATGCTTTCGCCAAAAGAATATTACGAATAAGAGATGGGTTCTCAGAATCGCCAGAAAGGGTTTGGATGGCCTCTTCCAATTCTCCTTGGTCAAGCAAACGCATTCCAAGAATTAAAGTTAGATCTTCTTTTTGCTTACCCACGGAACTTGCAATAGCATCTTGATAAAGCTTGGTTACTTCTTTCGCTTTATCGGTACCTTCATAAACCTTTTGTATACGATCTAAACATGTATAAGATCTTGCGTTTTCAAATCCCGCTTTCCATGTTTTAATCGCCGCTTTTTCATTTCCGCCATGCTTTCTAATATCGCCAAGAAAAATATAGGGCATTGCAAACTCTGGAGCTTCTTTCATACACTTTTTAAACTCAACTAAAGCTTGCTCAACCAATCCTTTCTTATAAAGTTCAACTCCCTTTGAGTAGATAATATTACCATAGCGTTTTTGCTCGTTAATAAGCTCTTCTTTATCCCTTATCAATGGAAGCACAGTCTTTTGGGTAGAATAAGCCTTATCCCAATCTTCTTGCTCTACATAATAATCTCTCATCTTATAGAGAGGAGCCAAAGACGTTCTATCAAAGTCTCTGATCTTCTTAAAAAACACCATAGCCTGTTCGCTGTTACCGGCTTCTAAATATTCTTCAGCCAGACTATTTAAAACGCGTACATTATCGGGAGAGTGTTCAACCGCCTTCAGATGATATTCCATCGCCTCCTCGTTTTTTCCTTCCTTCTGTTTGATGAGGCCCATATGAAGAAGAGCTCCTACGTGATTAGGATGCGCATTTAGCAACTTTCCTAATTGATCTTGAGCTTTATCATATCTACCCGCTGCGAATGCATTTTCCGCTTTCTCAAAAAGTTGTTCGCTACGAACTCGATCATCAATTTCTTTTTGGAAATCTTTTCTAACTTTTCTTTCAGAAAAATACCGCTTAAATCCCTTACTCCAGCTAAATAACGTGGTAATTAAAACCCCAACTAAAACAGAATATAAAAGAAAGACAACTCTAGGAACATGGAGAGTTATTTCCTGTGTTACTCGAATATCCATTTCTTGAGGATTCAAGAAAGCAAAATAAACGGAATAAACGGCGAAAATCAAAAATGTAAGCAAAAATTTAATAGACACGGCTTAACTCAATCCTTTCAATTAAATCGATTCGATAGGCTTAACGAATCCGATTAGAAAATCTTCTTAAAACTTGGGGTTGTGTTTTTCAGCGGCTTGTTCTTTTTCAATTTTATTTAAACACTCCACGCAATATTTAGCAAAGGGCACAATATTTAACCTGGGCTCTGGAATCTCTTCCTCACACTTTTTACAAATTCCATATTCTCCCTTATCAAAACTATCCAAGGCTTCGTCGACAAGTTTTAGTTTTTCCCAGTCTTGCTCTCCTAGATTCATCATTAATTGATGATTATAATTTCTAGAAGCCTCGTCTGATATATCGGGTACGGCTTCTCCTGTTTCTTCTTTTGCCGACCTAAAGTTTTTTTCAACATCTCCTAATAATTCCAATTTAATTTGTTTCAATTTTCCTTGATAAAGGCTAGCCTTTTCTTCGTCCATAAATAACCAATCCGAACAATTAACCAGTAATCATTTCTATAACAGGAGCATCTCCCCACACGCGCTCCAAGCCATAGTAGTTTCTAACTTCTTTTTGAAACACGTGCACAATCAAATCCACTAAATCAATAACAATCCAACTTCCAGCCGAATAACCTTCAATAGCCGTAGACTTAAATTCAGTTCCATAAGTTCTTTCTATTATGGAATCCGCTATAGCTTGCGTGTGGATTTTTGTATTACCGCTACAAATAATAAAACAATCAGTAATATCGGATCGATCACGCAAATCCAAAACTAAAATATCAAAGGCTTTTTTTTCTCGAGCGCCGTCGACAACAAGCCGCTGAAGTTTATCCAAGGATTCCTTAATCCCTTTTAGGCTGGGGGGGTTGCTTGATATAAACGATGATCAATAATATAATTTTCTACTTTTGCAGGCAACAAATTTTTAACTTGCCTTCCTTTCGCAATCATTGCGCGAATTTCGTTGGATGCCGCAAGACAGGGTTTAGGCTCAAAAAAAGTGATTTGCTTACCTTTATCCGTTCTAACAAATTTTTCTAAAAACTGGTTGGAATCAACTTTTACATAAGGATTGTCGCCTTCAAACCAACTTTGCAGACAATCCATAATATCTGGAGTTCTTACTCCCGGGCGTACCGCAATAGCAATATTAGCGAGCTCAAATATCCGTTTAAAATCTCTCCAACTTCCCATATCTAAAAAAGAATCCATCCCAGCTAAAAAAAAAATTTCATCTCCATCAAACTGATTTGAGAAAAAATTAATGGTATCTATCGTATAAGAGATCCCACCGCGTTCTGCTTCTACAGTGGAAATTTTGATATTAGAATAAGGCTCAACAGCCAACCTGGCCATTTGAACTCTAAAATCTATAGATGTAACCTCTCGATCCGCTTTATGAGGAGATAAAAAAGATGGAACTAAGAATATGGTTTCCAATCCAAACTTATCTACAGCCTCGATAGCTAAACCTAAGTGCCCCTGATGAATCGGGTCAAAAGTACCGCCTAAAATCCCTATTCGACTTTCAGCCATTGAGTCTAAAATTAGATTTGTAAATAATGATTCATCCTAACTAGAGGTCTTAGAGCGCCTGAAAACTAATGAAAGACGGCAATAAAACATGTTTTGAGCCTGTTTTCAAATTTTTCCTAGGCGTTTTTATTAAAAACGCCTCTTTTTTTACATTTAAACCATCATAAAAAGTATAATATTTAAATATAGCAACCGAAAACTCCCAAACTAAAATTTGCGCTGACTGAATAGGTATTGTCAAATAAACAATACCTCATATTTGACTCATTTTAATTCCTTAATTTTCAGAAATAATTTCTTTAAAAAAAAGGAAAAGATAATGAAAAAGAAACTAATAGTTTTTGTCATCGTTTTTTTCTTTGTAGGCGTTCCTGGTTTAGCTTTTTCAACTTCTAGCCCTGAGTTAAAAATTTGGAAAGTAAATCCTTTTACCCGTTGCCCTATTTGTGGGGAATACTTTACCATTGGAAAAAATCAAAATTTTAGTGATTTAAACGTCTATGAAGCGTATTTTCAAGACACTCAATACAACCTAAATCTTTTTGGCCCGGCAGGAACCGTAATAACTTTATTTGGTGAAAAAGAATTTTCAACAAAAGCGGGTTTTTTAACTGTCATAAAAACCGACGAAAAACCTGTTCATATTAATGATTTAGAAAATTTTCCAGCAGATGACTGGACTGAAATCCCAGAAGCGGGACGCATTAGCGGCAGTTATCGCGCATATTATCACCCATCTCCAAATTTTGGGAAATGGGTGTCGTCTGTAAAATGGGGCTACTCTAAACCCCCTGTACCAATGACAAAATAATTTAAATTTATTGGAATTCTATAAAGTAGGTTTATATGTTAAAAAAATCTATTTACTACTTATTATTTCTTTTAATTTCATCTTCTTACCCAGTATTTGCCGAAGAAAATAAGCAATGTAATCCTCCATACAAACCAAGTAACATTTTCACGGTTATTTTAAACTATAGCGAGGGAATGGATTATATTTCTTCTGCAGAAGAAGCTTGTTCTAACATTTTTGCTCAAGAGCTAGCCGAAACATTTCGCGAATCATTTTGGATATCAGCAGGCTGCCTAGAAGTCACTTTAAGAGATATTGAAAAAGCAAAAACTGCCAGAAAAGAAAAATTAGCCCTTAATATATCTAATTCAAAAAAAATTAAAATTTCTAATTAAAAAATTGGAAAATATACTTGATTAAAGCGAACAATTTTATTTAAGCGCACCAATCATTAATACACTTTAGATACTCCATCGAACCCTTGATTATTGGTAAAGCAATGATTTCCGGCGTGTCGTAGGAATGATTGGCTTTTATCCATTTTTCTAACTTTAAGTACTTTTCAGCCATCGTCTTAACTAACAATTGAATCTCTTCATCGACACAAATTTCACCCTCCCAAAAATAAGTGGATTTTACTCCCGGGATTTGATTAACACAGTAAGCTAGTTTTTCTTTAACCAATCCCGTTGAAAGAACTTTAGCTTCATCTGGAGAACTGACTGTAATTAAAACCACGATATATTGATTGGACATAATCAAATTAAAAGTTTAAAAGTTTTTCGTTAAAAAACAAATTTAATTAATAAAAACCCAAGGAATAACAAAACAAAAAATACGATAGACAAAATATTAAAATATTTTTCAATAAAAGATTTTATTGGAGGGCCAAACTTCCAAATCAATCCAGCAACCAGAAAAAACCGGGCCGACCTGCTAATTGCAGAAGCGATAATAAAAGTTCCTAAATCAATTTTGAAAGCTCCAGCGGCAAGAGTAAAAACTTTATAAGGTAACGGAGTAAAACCGGCTGCAGCCACTGCCCAACCGCCATTTTCATTATAAAGTTGGGCAATTTTTTCAAATTTATGTTCAAGACCATAAAAACCAACAATTTTATTTCCAACTAGATCCATAAACTCAAATCCCAGGTAATAACCAAAAATTCCACCAAAAACTGAAGCTACCGAACATACTGCGGCAAAATAAAAAGCCCTTTGAGGGACCGCAACCGCCATAGCAATCAGCAATACATCGGGGGGAATTGGGAAGAACGAAGACTCTGTGAATGAAAGTATCAATAAAGCGGGAACAGCGTATGGTGTCCCTGACCAATGCAAAACCCAATCGTAAATTTTTCGCAACCAATTCATTTTTATACTCTAGGATGGGTATTCAAAAGGAAGGAGACCGGTAGAAGAAAATTTTAGAACAGCACAGCCTAAAAAAGTCAAATTATATAAAAAAAGGCAAACAATTCTGAAAAAAATTTAACCTAGGCTCTCAAAAGTTTGAATACTACGTAAGTTAATGATATATATGAAGTTAATCCACTTTCCATGATGTTAATATCATGAATCATAAAAAAAATCTACTTCAGAAAAAAGTTTCAAGACGAGATACTAATTAATCAAATCAAGAAATTGATGGCAAAATTTAAAATAAAATTATTTTGCAGGGTGGTTTTCGTTTTATCAATATGTCTTATTGGTGGAACCTATTGGCTTTTCCATAAGATCATGAATATCGAAAACGTTAAATTAACCCTTGCTCAGGAGATAGAAAACGCAACTGGCATGCCAACCACAATAGGCAAGGCTGAGTTTGCTCTTTTGGAAGGTCTTGGAATCCATTTAGAAAATATTACCATAGGGCAATCCTCCCCTATTTCTCTTAAAGAATTATGGATTAATCTAGCTCCCGCTCCTTTACTTTCAAAAAAAGTAAAAATTAAAAAAATTTCGTTACATAATCCCTCTTTCAAAGTTTCTCACGAAAAAAATGGCGAATTTAGAATTCCAGGTTGGAATGGTTTATTAAATTCTTCATTTAAAAATAATTCTAAAACTTCAAGAGAATTAGATATAGGAAAATCTCCAACTTTAATAATTCGCGATGGAGAAGTGTTTTTTACAGATCGCCGATTAACAAGTTCAGAACCAATCCAAATTAATCGCCTTAACATTATCGCTCAAAAGCCTTTTTCAAACGCCGCTATCGACCTATCGCTCTTTGGTGAAATCCCCTCCAGTGGCGGTCCGGCAACCACCGCTATTTCAGGTAAATTATTAGAGTCGGCTCAAACTAAGTTTAAGGGCAAATTAGCCGTCCAAAACCTCTGCATAGATCACTTAAAATATTTTTTCAGTTCGTCCGATTTGCCTTTCAGCGATATTTTAATATCACTAGACGGAGATCTCTTAATCGATTCCGAAGATTCAATTTATTTTTCGGGAGAAGCCAACTATAGAACAAAAGAAGTAAAATCTAACTCAGAAATAAAAATTCCACCGCAAGGCGCAATAACGATCAAATTTAAGTGGGATAACAATAATTTTGATTTAGAACAATTTGATCTTAAAAACGACCAAATAAATGTAAAAGGTAATTTACGGTGGGCAAATTATAACCTTCCTGAATCTCGAATCGTTCTTTCCGCAGAAACGGGCTTCATTGAGGCTAGTACAATTCCAAAATACCTTCCTCAAAAATGGCTTAAGAAAAATCCTTCACTATTAAATTTTAAGAGCGGTTCAATATCCATTAAATCTCTCAAGTTTGACGAGGCTTCTTCAGATTGGTCTAATTGGGATTGGTCTCAAGCCTTAACTGCATTTACAGGAGATATTTCATTTAAAAAAACCGATTGGGATTTGGACGGTTTCCCACTTAAAGAGTTTTACGGACTTTTAAAAGTCGCCCCTGACAATGCTAGTTTAACCATTGAACGCTCAATCTGCCCTAGGCTTGGAAAAGCAGAATTAAAGGGAAAAATTTTAGACATTTTTGGGAAAGATCCTCAAATAGATATTGAATTTCAAGGAGAGCCTTCACCCGATCTTTTCATAAAAGATTTAAGATCCATAATTCCAAATCCATTATTTATTAAAGCAATATCTAGATTTGAAAATACTTATGGTTTAGGAACCCTAAAAGGCAGCCTAAAAGGTCCCCTTAAATTTAATGACAAATCATCCCTTTCGGTAAGTTACAAAATAAGTAAGGCAGGATTTAATGACAAACAATCAGGATTGCTTTTTCGAGATATTTACGGACTCCTAGAAGTAAAACACGATAAAAAACTTAGTAAAAATAACTCTTCTAAAACTCCTTGGGAAGTTGTTTATTCTGGGTTTAAAGGCAAATTTGGCGATGGTTTGATTTCCAATTTGCAAGGAAACGTATTATTTAACGAAAAATCCTCCAACATTAAATCGTCTGCAAAACTCTCAATAAAAGCCAAATCAATGCCAAGCCTTCTTTCCAACCGCCTGGGCGACAAGTGGTTTTCTAATTTACAAAAAGTCAATTTTATCGATGGAAATATTATTGTAGATCTTTTTAGAGACGGCCCTGTTCTAAACGATCAGTGGGGAAACTATAACGCAGACTTAAAACTTAAAAATGTTACCTTTAATCTTCGCAATTCAGACTCAATCATTGGAGAAGTTTCTGGAAACGCCAATGTCTCGAATGAAAAAATTATTTTAAAAAATTTGGCTGGTAATTGGGGAGAATCACCCTTTCAAATTCAGGGTGTAGTCAAACAAATCAATGGTAATGCTCCCAGTTTCGATGTAACCATCGAGTCTCCAAAACTCGCGCCAAGTAGTTTGCCGCGTATTTCGATCTTTCAAAAAATCAATCTAAATGGAAATTTTGGAATTCGATCAAACCTAAAAGGCGCATCTGACAATTTTCATTTCATTACAAAATTAAACCTGGACTCTGCGAGTTACAAATTTTCAACCTTTGAAAAAAGATTAGGCGATACAAACTCGATTAGCGTGGAGGGTAATTTCAACGCCAACGATTCTATAGAACTTAAAAAGTTTAAATACGAGATCCAAGATGCAATTATCAGGGGAAACGGCAAGCTTAAACTTTTCGACTCTCAAAAATTCACCTTTGATATTTTTGGAGAAAATATTTCTATAAAATCTATTTCTTCTAATTTCTCGCCTTTAAAATTGTTGGACTCCGGTGTAGCAAATATTAGCCTAAAAGGGAACGGCGCTTTGACGTCTTTGGAAAACTTAAAATATAAGGGAACTTTAAAGATTGGCGACGCCTCCTTTAATGCAGAAGGCTTTACTTATCCTTTAATATTAAACGCTAATCTTGACTTGCAAAATTATAAGTCGAAAATTAATTCTGCTACCTTAGCGTCTTCAGATTCAGCGATTCAGTTTACAGGAAACTATGTATGGAACGAAACGCCTTCTCTAGACCTTACTATTTCTGGGAAAAAATTAGATTTCAACGACGTGTGGCCAGGAGTCGTTCCTCTAGAGAAAATCAGGAAAAATTTGTTTGAGTCAAAGTTATTTAATAATGGAACCGCAACAATTGAATTTCAGCTTGGATATTACGAATTCTTGTTTTGGCGTCTCAATAATCCTTCCGGAAAGATTTATTTAAAAAATAAAGGGTTTAATCTGGAAGACTTTAGCGTAACCAACCCAAGCGGCGGGCTGGTCGAAGCGGGGGCTCGTTTTTCTTTTCCCGAAGCGTCTGGCATTCAAGTCGACAGTTTTTTCTCAGGTTCAAAAATTCAGGCTCAAGATTTTTTATCAATCTTTGGCGATACTTTCGATAACGGTTTAACGGGTTCTTTTGAAAAATTAGAAGGGGCGTTTCAAGTCCAAGGGGATACCTGGAAAAAGTTTCGTAAATCTTTCAACGCACAACTCAATTTCGATCTCACTGCCGGAACGTTTGATCCAAACAAACTTCTTAAAGGAGCTTCAGATCTATTTAGTTTTGATTATGCAACGACCTCTGATGAAAATAAATCTCCAGACAATAGACCTTACAAAAGAATTGCAGGGGAATTTAAAGCCAGAAACGGAGTCGCTCGGACAGAAAATTTTCGATATTTAAACGACAGAAGAGGAATGACCCTTGCGGGAATTTTCGATCTAAACAAAAACGAAATGGATACTGTTGTAGGCGTAGCGCATCTTCCTAGCGTCGACAAAGTGCTAACTCAAATTCCCCTACTAGGAAAAATATTAACCGCAGGTAATGAAAGAAGCCTTGTAAAAACTTATTACGCTCTTAATGGCAGTTTTGCTTCGCCAGAAATGCAATTAATTCCTTTTACTTCTTTCCAAAAAAAGTTTATTGGAACATTTCAAGGTATTATAGAAACGCCAACTGATATATTAATGGCGCCTCTAAACGTTCCGAGTAAAAATTAATTTGATATTGCAATACTAGAGGGAATTTCGCCTATAGCCGCTTGCGCAGCGGCTAAACGAGAAGCCGGAACTTGAAAAGGAGAACAGCTTACATAATCCAATCCTAATTGGCAGAAAAAATTAATAGAATCTGGATCTCCAGAATGTTCGCCGCAAACCCCAAGTTGAATATTAGGATTTGCGCTTTTTCCTTTCTGAACCGCAATTTCGATTAAAGCTCCAAGTCCTTTACGATCCATGGTTGAAAAAGGATCGGCTTGAAAAATTCCCTTTTTTAAATACTCAGCCATAAAACTCCAAGCATCATCTCTACACAAACCATATAAAGTTTGAGTTAAATCGTTGGTGCCAAAAGATAAAAAATCGGCGTCGCGCGATATCTCATCAGCAGTTAAAGCCGCTCTTGGAAGTTCTATCATTGCCCCAACTTTGTATTTTAATTTTACTCCATTCTTTTGTATAACCTCTTCAGCAACTTGATCTAAAAACTCTCTAGCTTGTCGAAATTCGTTTACATGTCCAACTAGAGGAATCATAATTTCTGGAAATACCTTACCGCCTTTTTTTACCAATTTATAAGCCGCTTCAAAAATTGCACGCGCTTGCATTTGATAAATTTCTGGATAAGTAATTCCCAGTCTACATCCCCTATGTCCAAGCATTGGGTTAGCTTCTTTTAAAGAGTCGATTGTATCGCTCAAAGTTTTTAGGGAAATATTTAATTCTTTAGCAAGATTTTTTATCTCTAAAGGTTTAGTCGGCAAAAACTCATGCAAAGGCAAATCTAACAATCGAATATTAACAGGTAATCCCTCCATCGCTCTAAATATCTGGGTAAAATCCCCTCTTTGTATTGGCAATAAATTTTTTAACGCTTCTTCTCTTACTTTTTGATCAGAAGCTAAAACCATCGCGTGTACATAAAGAATTCGATTTGCTTGAAAAAACATACGTTCAGTACGACATAAACCAATACCTTGAGCTCCGAAATCTCTGGCAACTAATGCGTCATGAGGCGTATCAACATTGGCTCGGACCTTAATTTCTCTTAATTCGTCCGCCCATTTCATAATATGGGTAAACGCCGCGCTTAGTTTCGGTTGTACTGTCTTTATAGTTCCCTTAAAAATATTTCCAGAAGATCCATCTAGCGTAATTTCCTCTAACTCTTTAATACGAACTCCTCCAATGCGACATTGTTTCCTTTTTTCATCAATTTTTAACGAACTGCAACTCGAAACACAGGGTTTCCCCATGGCTTTAGCAAAAACAGCTGCATGAGAAGTTTTCCCTCCTCTCATTGTTAAAATTCCCTGCGCAAACTCCATTCCGCGAATATCTTCTGGAGAAGTTTCTATTCGAACTAAAATAGCTTTTTCTTTTTTTTCCGCTAACTCTTGAGCCTTATTCGGACTAAATACGACTTTTCCCGACGCAGCTCCCGGCGAAGAACCCAGCCCTTTAGTTAAAACTACAGGTTTTGATTTCATATCAACCATTGGATGAAAAACCATATCTAACTGATCGGTTGGAATACGCATTAAAGCGTTCTGCTTGCCTACCAAACCTTCTTTAACCATATCAAAAGCAATTTTTATTGCTGAAACAGGGGTTCTCTGACCCGCTTGGGTTTGTAAAATAAATGATTGATTTTGTTCTACGGTAAATTCAATTCTTGAGACATCTTGGTAACAACGCTCTAACTTTTGACAAACGTCGACAATAGAGGAATAAATCTCAGGAGCTGTCCCCTCTAGAGATGAAATTGGTTGAGAAGGATGATCGCATAGACTTTCTCCCTGATTACCGGGCCAAAACTCCCCATATATATTTTTTTCTCCGGATTCTGGATTTCGGCTAAAAGCAAAGCCGCATCCAGAATTTTCCCCTAAGTTTCCAAAAACCATAGCTTGCACATTGACGGCAATTCCCCATTCTTCAGGAATTCCTTTAATTAGCCTATAGTTTTTTGAACTCTCCGAATCCCATGAATTAAAAACAGCTTCCACCGCCATCCGTAATTGTTTTAGAGAGTCTTGAGGAAATTCTTTTTCAGAGTTTTTCTTAATTGCCGCTTTAAACCGGTTGATTAAAACTCCATAATCATCGGACGAAAAATCTTTAACTAATGGCTTCCCTACTTGTTTTTTCTTTTTTTGAACTAGGGATTCAAAAACTTTTGGCTCTATATCCAAAATGTGGCGCCCAAACATGGAAATAAGAAGCGCATAACACTCAAAAGCAAAAGTTTCACTAGCAACACTTTTAGATAGGCTTTTAGAAATATCATCGTTCAAGCCTAAATTTAAAACAGTATTCTCATTGGCAGGAAAATATGATCGAGAGCCAGGTCTAACGGAAACCAGTAAAGGATTTTCTTTATCTCCAAACTTTTTACCGGTCACTTCTTCCAAAACTTTTAGATTATTTAAAATTTCATCCCAAAGCTTAGAAGGTAGTTTTCCCTTATTTTTAAAATAAAAGTCGCAAGCTTCTGTCGAGATAGTAAACCCGGGGGGCACTTGAATTCCCAAATTTACCATTTCAGCCAAATTAGCTCCCTTCTCTCCTAAAAGGTTTCTTAGTCCCGCATTACCTTCAGTTTTTTCCCCTCCAAAAAAATAAACGTATTTTGCGGTCATTTAGTTTTTTACCTTATATTGAGCGCCAGACTCGTTTCACGCGTTAATTGATAAAGGACTAGGGGTTACGGTTCATTCTGCGTGTCATCCAAAACCGATATTTTAATATCGGTAAGGATCTCATCTCGATTTAATAGAATAAACTCCTTGTCCTTAGGAGTGCCTAACTGGTTTCGCCCGTTAATTGATCAAGAAACTAAGCGGATTCCAACTGTCAAGCTGAGGTTCCCGAAGCCTCGACCTAATAAACGAAAGCTTAGTTTCTTAGAAGGCCTTATAGGTTAGTTCTTAGCGCTTTAATTTATCAAATCCAGGTAATCAGCGTAAAAAAGCCGATTTTATTCTTAAATTTCTTAAAAAATAAACGTAAAAATTCTCTTTGCGTATCAACTTTTCTTAACCACTAATTTAGAAAAGTCGGCAATATCAGAAAACAAAAGGGAGACTTGTCTTAAAAGTCTTAATCGATTTATCTTCACAGCATCGTCTTTATCCATCACCATGACATTATCGAAAAAAGCATCGACAGATTCTTTAATCTCAACAATGCTTTTTAAAGCTGACGCAAAGTCTTTTTTGTTGATAAATCTATCCACTGGCTCGCGAATTTTTGAATATGCGCTATAAAGATCTTTTTCTTGCTGGCTATTAAAAATATCTGGGTTTGGCTCTCCTTCAGCTTCAGAAGTTAAAATACTAACTACGCGTCTAAAAGCTACGGCAAGGGTTTCAAAATAGGGTTGTTTTTTTAAATCTGAAAGAGCCGCCACTTTTTTCTTAATATCGGATGGGGAATCTATTCCAACAGATAGCACCGCATCAATAACATCATGAGGATATCCTTGTCCGCCCAGCATACTTCGAAATCTTTGAGTAAATAAATCATTGATGCATTTTTCGATATCATTTCGAGGCAACGCAACCTTATCTTTTAGACTACCTAAAGCCGCGTCAATCCAATTACTAAGAGAAACTTGCCAATTTTTATCTAGTATTATTTGGATTATTCCTAAAGAATGCCTTCTTAAAGCGTAAGGATCTTCAGACCCTGAAGGGATAAGCCCAACGCTAATACATCCTACTATCGTGTCTAACTTATCGGCAATCGCAACAATAGCTCCTACATTCGTCGAAGGAGAATCGTCTCCTGCAAATGCAGGTTGATAATGTTCTTTAATACCTAAGGAAACTTCTGCGTCTTCACCACTATGAGCAGAATAGTAACCTCCCGCAATTCCTTGCATTTCAGGAAACTCAAAAACCATTTGAGTATTCAAATCTGCTTTGCAAAGACGAGCGGCCCGAAAAACTTTTTTTTCATCATCGGGAGAAACCTGTTTCGCAATCTTTTGGCTTAAACTTACGATACGCTCAACTTTTTCGTAAACTGTCCCCAGTTTTTTTTGAAAAACAATCCCTTTTAACGGTTCAATAAATTCTTCTAATTTCTGTTTTCTATCCTCATCGAAAAAAAATCTAGCGTCTTCAAGCCTAGCTCTCAGTACTCTTTCATTACCGCGTTTAATCTGTTCTCCAGCTTCAGGATTCATATTGCTTATCGCAATAAAATATCTAGTTGCAGCTTTTTCTGCTGTAGAAACTGGAAAGTATTTTTGATGTTTTTTCATGGTGACTTCCAATAGCTCCTTTGGAAGCTCTAAAAACTTTTCATCAAACTCACACTTTAATGGAGCAGGGTACTCAACCAAAAATGCCACTTGCTCTAATAAGTCGTCGTCTTCAAAAATTTGCCCACCCACTTTGTCAGCCAAACGCTTGGATTCTTCTATTATGATCTGCTTTCTTGTTTCAGGGTCCGGAACAACAAATCGGGATTTGCATTTCTGAAGATAATCATCCAAACCATCACAAGCAAAAGGCTCCGGGCTCAAAAATCTATGGCCAGAAGAATTATTTTGGCACTTTAACCCATTCCACTCAAAGCTCATTGCCTTCCCATCAAATAAAGCCAAAATCCATAAGACAGGTCGGGCAAAGTCTAATTTCTTATTCCCCCATTTCATTTTTTTCGGGAAAGGAATTTCAGATATCAATTTAGGAAGAAAACCGTTCAAAAGGTCTATCGTAAGTTCTCCCTTTTTATCAACTTGAGCGCAAATCACTTCTCCCTTAGGAGTTTTTTCTAGGGTTAAATCAGAAACGCCGACGCCCTTTCCTTTAGCAAACCCAATTGCCGCCTTTGTTGGACTCCCATTCTCGTCATAAGCATTTTTGACATTTGGTCCTAAGTACTTTTCCGTTACGTCTTTTTGTTTAACCTCAATGCCGGAAACGGAAACAACCAACCTTCTAGGAGTTCCTAAAGACTGTGATTTCTCGTTTGATATTGCTTTTTTATTTAAAAAACCAAGAATTTCTTTTTCTAGGTATTTGTAAGCGTTTTTTACATATCCAGCGGGTATTTCCTCAACTCCAATTTCAATAAATAAATCTGCCATATCTTCCCAAGCTAATCTATAGCTCTTTATTTTTTAATAGGTTATGAAAATTTTGTTTTTTTAAAGAACCAGAATAAAGTAATAATTTACATTAAAAATAAGAATGCTTTACCCCAAAAGAACAAATATAAAAAATTAATGAAATCAAACACCAAAAAGCCCAATAAATCAAGAAGTTTTATATCCAGCAAATATTTAGGTTACTTTTCTTTTCCTTTGACTCTATTGGTTTGCCCTAAACCGTGAAAACAACACCTAGTAACTCACTATATTTAAATGAGTTTTCAAGCCCTCTAAAAGGGTCATCCGATAAGACCTATATTTTCGCTAAAAAATTCCTTAATTGAGTTAGAATTAGTAGCGGGAATATAGAATAGGGTGTCCTTTACCCAAAATTTTTATTCAATTGTGTGTTTTTTTTCAAACAAGTAAATTAAGTTTTATTTTGGAAAGTTTAGGCGTTTTATGGAATTTAGCGCTCTCTTAGCAACCTCTTTTTTGCTGGCTCCAGCGTTTTACTTAATTGCTCGGTCAAATTCGAGCAAACCTAGTGGTTCCAAATCCAAATCGAAAAAAGACGAAAAAAAAGATCTAATTTCTAAGGCGCTTAGCGGAAAAAAAGACACAGATGCCTCTACTGATAATGGCGATTCAAATAACGCAGGTTCAAAAAAAATAAATGGAGTAAAGAAAAGATTCGGTAAATTAATCGCTTCCAAAATTCAGGTATTGTCTTATTATCGACCTAACATCTGCGAAAACTTTGTAGGTCGCGAAGACGAAATCAACCAAATTGTTAGTTGTAGTCAAGTAGGCGCCGTAATTTATTCAGATTTGCCTTTTGACGGGGTCGGGAAAACCAGTTTAGCATTAAGGGCCGCAGAAATTTTATCTCACAATTTTCCTGACGGGCATGTATTTTTAGATCTTCACGGACACTCGCCCCAGGCAATGACTCCTGAAGAAATTATGGGGCATGTGATTCGCGCTTTTGTGCCTCGAACCAAAATACCAACCAACGCACAAGCTCTTGCCTCAAAATACCAAGGGTTACTCAGTAAAAAACGATCTGTCATTATTTTCGACAACGTTAAAGACGCGAAACAAATAGCAAACGTTTTACCTCCGAAAAATTGTTTTTACTTGGTTACAAGCAGAATCAACATTCCCCTGCAAAGAGCTTTAAAAATAAAATTAATGCCCCTGACGCCAGAAGAATCTAAGCAATTATTAGTTTCTATGAGTCCACAAATTGGAGCTTTGGCGATCGAAGTCTCAAAATTATGTGGATTTATTCCTATTAGTTTAGTTTTAGCCGGAGGAGTATTAGCGACGTCTCGCGATATGACGCCCATGAACTTTGCTAATAAACTTCGTACTCGATTCAAAAACTTAGAAAATCCGGAAGGACCTACATCAAAAAATATAGAAGCTCTTGTAAAGTTCACCTACGGACGCCTAAACGGTAAAACAGCCAGTATTCTTCATAAACTTTCTATTTTTAGGGCGCCATTTGATGCAAAAATGGTTGAGTTCGTCTGCGAAGACCCAAAAATTTCAAATTTACAAACTTTAGTAAAAGCGGGATTAGTCCAATTTAATCCAAAAACTAAACGATATAGCATGCACAATATTATTCAACGATGGGCAAAGGCAAACATTAATCCTGCGGAAAAAACAGTCTCACAAAAAAGATTCATTACTTGCTTGCTAACAACTATGATCGATACAAACAACTATTTGGAAAAAGGTGAAAAAGTCGACATAACGAAAGCAATTGATACGTTTTATATGGACTGGGAAAACATTCTAAGCGGTTTTTCTTATGCAGAATCTAATATGTCAAAAGACAAAGAAGCTGCAGGACTTTGCTACTCATATGTAGAAGCGGCCCCTCAACTCTTGGATTGGCGACAGACGACAAAAGAACGAACTCGTTGGCTAAAACTAGCGATACAAATCGCTCATAATTCCAAAGACAACGAGGGCGAACTAGAACAACTTATAAATTTAGGTAAAACATATACAAAGGCAAAGGAATTTGCCAGCGCTTTAACCACCTTTGGTCAAGCTCTAGAAAAAAGTCGGTCAATAAAGGGAAATGGCGATCAAGGCGATATATTGGACTACATGGGATATTGCCTTATGGAACAAAAACAACAGCACGATGCCATGGAAAGCTTTGAAACCGCGTTAAGCATACATAAACAAGCTAAAGATTTAGGTAAAGAAAGAAGAACCCTCATTCAAATTAGTAAAGTCTACGACCATTTTGGAGAATTGGCAAAATCACTAATTGTATCTGAAAGAGTCCGCCAAATTTCAAACGAATTAAACGACAAACAGGATGAATGCAAAGACATTATTACCATTGGGTCAATTAATTTAAAAATGGACGAATACCATCGAGCAATGGGTTATTTTGAGGAAGCTTTAAAACTCGCGAAGGAAACTAAAAATCACACTGAAGAAGGAAATAGCCTATGGAATATTAGTAAAACACTTAACCTTCTAGGCGATAACAGCCAGGCTATTCAAAAAGGGAAACTTGCCATTCGAATAATGACTAAAACCAAAAATCCTGAAGTGAGAAAAGCAAAAAAAGAATTAAAAGAATGGAGTCAGGTAACGGCTTCAAATATGCCGACTATTGACTAGAGCTTTGAGAGAATAATGCAGCCATCTTGTTCTTACAGGCGGGCAGCTTGGAATATGTCATAGCCACTTTTTCATTGACCAACAAATTATTCAAAGCCGTTTTTTTAAAGTACTGCGTAAATGCCATCCACAAACTGCCAATGTCATGAAACTGATTATATGTTGACAGGATATCTGTCATTCGAGTAATACTTCTTCGGTCAACCCCATCATAATGAATGAATAATTGCATAGATAAATCATACAACACCTGACACATTTCTTCGGTAGCAATTTGCAAAAATGGGAATTTATTCGCATTTGATTTTACCGATGAATTTCCCGAGGTTAAAATTGCTAAATTCTTTTTAATTTTTTGGAACGAAGGTTCCATTTCTTGCCAAATCTTAGTATTGACTAATCGCCCTTGTAATTTTTCTTTGTTTATTTTCTGACTAAATGTCGTTTGAAACATCGAAAAAATAGAACCCACTTGGTTAATTTTTTCCTGGTAGCTAGATCGTATAGTTTTTTCTATTTCTTTGTCATAATTTTGCATTAATTTAAAAAATTCTTGCCTATCAATTCCTTGGTCTTCTTGAATTTTATGAGTTGTTTTAGCTAATTCTTGAACTAATTCAACCCTTGTTTCTTCTGGATACCAAAATTCAATTTCCATTATAATGGTATTGATTCGATCTAAAACTTCGCGGCCATATTTTTTCTCATGATGCGGAGTAATGATTACCGTAATATCTTCCCTCTCTTTTTCTGTAACCACGATATTGAAGTTTTTATTAATCAGCTTTGAAAAAATCTCTTCGATTTTTTTAAACGGTAATTTTTTTTCTTCTAAAAGCTTTTTGGTTTCCGTAATTATAACTTCAAATTTCGCCGCATCCGGACTACCGTTAAACCGAGTTTTCAATGCGGCTATCGTTTTATCAATTTCTTCTTGATTGTAAATTACAAACCGCTTCTGGAGCTCGTCAAATTCCGCAATTAAAGTTTTTGATTTTTGGTATTCAACCGTATAAGAATATTTTTTGCCAACTTTAGCCACCAAATAATTGAATAAGCTTCCTAACTCAAATATATCCACCATCGCGGTAATAGTTTTCTTTGAGTCTTTAAAACTTTTATAAATGGTTTCAAAGTCAGATTCATTTCTTCTTTCAGAAAGAAAACCATCTATCGCCTTACGCATATTAAAAAGACAAGTATTGATTTCCTTATAGGTTTCCGGAATTACCTCATAAAACTGATATTTAGAATAAAAATTATTGCGGCATCGTAATTCGTTATAACCTTCAACCCTTTTTTCTCCAGTCCCATAACCATAAATGAACTCTTTTAGCGTAATGTCGCCATTTTCAAAGTTCTCAAAGAGCTCTTCTAATTGCGGCAAAACAGAAATCGCAGCATTTGAGGGGATAGCGTAAAATTTTTTCATGTTTGAATATTCATAATGAATATTCGGAATTATGAAATCAAACAGTTCTCTAACAGAATCAAATGATTTGTAAATTTCCTGTCTGAAAATTTCTAATCTACATTCGTATTGTTCTTCAGCATACGCCTTAATATCTTCTTTAATTTTACTAATTATGCCATCCATACTCATGAACAGCTTCAAAAGATCGATTGGATTGCGCTTTTCAGGAGCGCCCTCTTGAATTAAAGCTTTCGCATTGGCATATAAGGGCTCAATGCTTTTAGCATGGCCTTGTAACGTTTTGATTATTTGAGCTCTTTCTTCTTCTGGAGAGTTATTTTTGGGCTCTATAACCTTGGCGTTTTGAACCCTTTGTACAAGAAGATCAAATTGGTTTCTCAATAATTCAAAACTATTATCTAATTGTTCTATTTGTTCCGATGAACTCATGGGTAAAAATTTATTTAAACCCTATACCTTTAAATAAATCAAAGAATTAATTTTAATTAGAAAAAACAACTTATCCAAGCACTATACAAGGCATTGTATATAAATAAGTTATTTAATTTTACTCTAAATCTCTTAAAAAAAACATGAAAAAATCAACTTATTGATAATTACTAAAAATTAAACTCTTTAGCGAAAACATTAAAATCAAAAAATTTAACTTTAGAGCCACACCCCAACCCTTAGGTAATTTCAAAAATATTAGTAAACTATGAGCAAACGATAATTCTTAATGTATTTTTTCAGTTCGAAGTTTTTGGGAACGTTCACCCTTAACAAAAAAACTTTAATTGAGGACCAGTATCAAATTGAGAATATTTGAGAATAAAACCAGAATATTGTTTCAAAATATAAAAATTTTCACACAGAGCACAATTATTACTATTACATACACACTAGAGTGCGATTGAGCAAGCTTTTTTTTTATATAAAACTTAATTAACTAAAAAATAAAACTAGATTCCGTAAAAATTTAAGAACCAGCCTCATAATTTTACAATTTTTTGAAGTTACCTTAAATTAGAAAAAAAACCGAACAGAGGCGAAGGCAATGCCCTTAAAAATAAAATTAACATCCTATACTTCAATAAGGAGAGTTTTTGGTTATAACGACAAAAAATGAAGAAAGCTTAGCTTCCTTCTTCCATAATATAGGTTCGTCTAAAAAATAAATCCAATTGTCTGACAATTTTTCTTTTGAAAATAATTCAAAAATCGACACTTTTTTAAAAGCGTTGAATAGATTAAGAGTGTATAGCTTATTGAAAAAAGTTTTTGAGAGCTTTGGTTTTTACGCGGTAGGAAAATATTGGAAAGACTAATTGCATTGTGATTTTATATTTTAAGAATTAAAAAAGTTTAAGTTTTCATCAAAGGGTGTCCCATCTCTTCTCTTTGTTTTACATATGCTTGAGCGCATAACCGAGCGAGCTTTCGAACGCGGCTAATAAAGCCAGTTCGCTCTGTTACGCTAATAGCTCCTCGGGCGTCTAATAAATTAAATGTATGCGAGCACTTAAGAGTATAATCATATGCTGGTAACACAAGGTTTCTATCCACTAAGTTTAGGGACTCCGCTTCGTACATATCAAACCATTTAAATAGCCTTTCTTTATCAGCAACCTCAAAGTTATATTCAGAAAATTGTTTTTCGGTTTCCAAATGGACATCGCCATATTTAATTCTATCATTCCATTTTAAATCGTAAACATTATCAACATCTTGCAAATACATACAAAGACGCTCAACTCCATAAGTCAATTCCACGGTAATTGGGAAAAGCTCAACTCCTCCAACTTGCTGAAAATAAGTAAACTGAGTTACTTCCATACCGTCTAACCAAACTTCCCATCCAAGTCCCCAAGCCCCTAAAGTGGGAGATTCCCAATCGTCTTCAACAAAACGAATATCGTGTTTCAACGGGTCGATACCTAATTCTTTTAAGCTGTCTAAGTAAAGCTCTTGCGAGTTTTCTGGAGATGGTTTTAAAATAACCTGGTATTGATAATAGTGCTGTAATCGATTTGGATTTTCTCCATAACGACCATCTGTAGGCCTTCTCGAGGGTTCTGCGTAAGCGGCCATATAAGGTTCCGGGCCCAACGCTCTTAAAAAAGTATTTGGGTTAAAAGTGCCAGCCCCTACTTCGATATCATAGGGTTGATGTAAAGCGCATCCATGGTCTCCCCAAAACCGATCCAAAGTTAATATTACATCCTGGAAATTCATATTTTTCGATAATCGTTTTATTTGTTTTTAAAATTAAATTATAGCTAAAACACTTTAATTTAATAACTTAAGTTTAGATTTATTTAACAAAGTCTTTTATCATTGTCAAACGACCTTTCTTATATGAAGTTTAAATACAAGAAAAACCTTAACGACTTACTTTTAATTTAAAAGATGCAAACCCCCTATAAATCCGTAACCCTTGAAATTGTGGAGGAAGTTCTCGCCATTTGTAAAAAACATACCGTCGCAAATGGCGGCATACTGGAAATATATGACGACCCGGGCGGCATCAACCGAATTATGGTTATAATAAATGGAACTTCTGGAGAAAAACTAGAAAAACTAAGTCCAATAGGAGCCTTTTTCTGCAATTACACAGCCCCTGGAGTAATTTCTATTGACGAAAACCTTCAACATGATGCAACAACAGACAAAAAAATTTATCGTGAAATAGTAAAAAAAACCGTCGACAAATTACTCGAAGGGGAATTCCCCGACCCATCGCATTTTTGTTTGGATTAGCTTAACCCAATCTTCGTATCAACAAACAATATAAATCAAAAATTTACAAAACCATTTATATGTTCGAGTATCATAATATTTAAACTATTACTTTTGCTTGAAGCTATTAATCTAAAAAAAACGAGGCTTTTTTGATTCAAATAAAAAAGTTAACAAAAAACTTACGAGGTGGCGGCCACCGGGTCGATATTTTAAATGGAATCGATTTGGAAGTTCCAAAAGGCCAGTTTATAGCTATTACAGGACCTTCAGGTAGCGGTAAAACTACCTTGCTGAGTTTAATTGCGGGTCTTGATTCTCCAACATCAGGGTCTATTATTATCGACGGACAAGATATAACTAAATTAAACGAAGACGAACTCGCTAATTTAAGAAACTCTCGATTTGGTTTCGTATTCCAAAATTTCCATCTAATCCCTACGCTAACTGCATATGAAAATGTTCAATTAGCAACCGAGCTAAATGGCTCTAATCACAAAATAGAGCGATCCGAAAACATATTGGAACAAGTTGGCCTTAAAAATCGACTTCGCCATTATCCTTCTCAACTCTCTGGAGGCGAACAACAAAGACTTTCTATCGCGAGGGCTTTTGTCAACGAACCGGACATTGTGTTAGCCGACGAACCAACAGGTAATTTAGACTCAAAAAATACAGACAAAATTATGGAACTGATTTGCCAACTTCACCAAACAAAACAAGCCACTATTGTAATGGTGACACATGAACCGAAAGTGGCAAAACTTTCCCAACGCATTCTTGTATTTAACGATGGTAAAATAATGGAAGACTCCATCCCAGCAGAATCCTCACTATGAAACCCAATTCATTACCGATTTCAAAAATAGCGGCTTTTGCCTTTGCAGAGTGCCGAGGCGCCTGGCGCCGGTTTCTTTTCTTTATTATTTGTCTATCCATTGGCGTAGGCGCCGTAATGACCATCGACAGCTTTTCCAAAATTCTAAATAAAACAATATTCCAAGAAGCAAAAGCGTTACTGGCGGCCGACTTAGAAATAAAAAGTAGCTGGAAACAAACTCCAGAAGATTTAGAAATCATTAAACAAACCCTACCGCCAGGCTCCGATTGGCTATTTATTAAAGAACTAAAAGGGATGGCGCGATTTCCGCAAACTAACCAGACATCGACAAAAGAAAAAAAACTTTCATTCTTAGTCGAAATCAAAGCAGTGCCGGCAACGCCTCCATATTATCCATTTTACGGGAAGGTCAACACTCAACCAAAATTACCATTAGACAAACTATTATTAAATCAAGGAGCGCTGGTTGAAAAATCGTTTTTAGTGCGATCTCAATTAAATATAGGCGATACGTTTAAATTAGGTTCCGCCACTATCAATATCGTTGGAGAGATTATATCCGAACCCGACAGAATTACACGGTCATTTAGCGTCGGTCCACGTGTCTTAATTTCCTTAAAGACTCTAGAAGCCACAAAATTAGTCCGTACAGGAAGCCGCGTCTCTCATAAAACTGCGATTAAATTACCAGAAGAAGCATCGCTAAAAGAAACAGCAAACGCCCTAGAAGAAAAACTCACCGACCAAACCGCAGTCGTAAAAACATTTCGTAATACGCAATCCTCTCTAACATCGTCAATCACCCAAATGAGCGAATATCTAAGTTGTGTCGGAATCATAGCTTTACTCCTCGGAGGGATGGGTGTAGCCATGATTTCCAGAACTTTTCTTTCGAGAAAATTAGACACCATTGCCATATTGAATTGTCTCGGCGCGACTCCCCGTTCCATCTTTAAAGTCTACATATTACAAGCGTTTTTCCTGGGTATTATAGGCGGATTATTAGGAATTGCGTTGGGGTACGCCGCTCAATTTTTATTGCCGCCTCGTCTCGAAGGATTGTTAACCGTTGGCTTAAACATAGAATTCATGTGGATTCCAGCTCTTAGAGCTTTCGCATTGGGTTTATTGATTGCCATCCTGTTTGTCTTAGGACCTTTACTCAAAGCGGTTCAAACTAAACCCATTAGATTATTTCGTCATGTCGCAGATGACGAAGCCCAAGAAAAAGGTTCTCGCAAACAAGCTTGGACATTAAGAGCTATTTTTTCAATAACATTAATACCTACAATTTTTTGGCAAGCGGGCTCCTTAAAAAAAGGATTATTTTTTATTGTGGCCGCTGGTTTAGCTTTTTTACTTTTTAACATATTGTCCAAAGTTTTTTTAAAATCTCTAAATCGTTTTTCTCAAAAGGGAACTCCGGCGCAAAAGTTTGGACTTTCGAATCTTTACAGACCAAACAGTCAAGCAAACGCCATTATCTCTTCTCTTGGCATTGGCATCATGTTGATTCTAACTCTGCGGTTAGTTCAATTAGACATGATTACGATGCTCAATAAAGATTATAGCGTTAATCCTCCAAACTATTTCTTCATTGATATACAACCCGACCAGGAAGAAACATTTTTAAAAACTCTAAACAAAGTAACTCCGGGGGCAGAAAGCACAATCACTCCTTTGGTGCGTTCGCGTTTTTATCAAATAGGAGATAAAACTGTAGACGACTGGAAATTCAAAACCCCTCAAGAAGAAAGATGGATGAAAAGAGAATTCGTCCTCACTTATTCCAAGGGACAACTTCCAAAGGATAACGAAATCATAGACGGAAAATGGTGGACTGAAGCGGAAGCCAGCATACCGCAGGTATCCCTGGAGTCAGATGCCGCGGCAAGATTTGGAGCAAAGATCGGTTCAACTTTGACAATGGATATTCAGGGAATAAAAGTTTCAGCGCCAGTCACTAGCATCCGCAAAGTTAACTGGAGAAATATGCGGACTAATTTTTACGTAATTTTTTCTCCAGGAGCTTTAGAAGGCGCCCCCATTTCTATGGTTGCAACCGTTCATGTTGCAAGAGAACAAGAAACTCCGCTACAACAAGCTGTAGCCGACGCTCTTCCCAACGTCACCGCCATTAGCACCCGCGACATCGTAGAAACGGTAGAAGAAGTCGCAAATAAACTAATGGCCCTTGTTGATTTTATGTCGGCATTTTCAATATTAGCCGGACTTTTCATCCTTTCAGGAGCTATCGCTTCGACAAAGTTTCGTCGTCTAAAAGAAGCCGCTATATTAAAAATCCTTGGTTTCAAAAGACTTAAAGTCGCCGCAATTTTAGGGTACGAGTACGCCGGTCTCGGTTTTATCGCTGCGTTTATCGCCTCTGTTTTAGCGACAGCGCTTTCATGGGGAGTGATGAAGTACCTTGTGGACGCCCCTTGGCGTTTTTATCCATTTCATATAACCTTCGCCTTTTTAGTCGCTGTATTTTTAACTTCGATAACAGGGGTTCTTAGCAGCTTAGATATTTTGAACAACAAACCTTTTCAAACTTTAAGACAGGCCGATAGATAAACGTCAATCAATTCAAAATGACTGAAGAATTAAATATCGAAGAGAAAATTGAAGCGTTAGCGGTGTTAGAAAAACTAGCTAAAAAAGATCCTTTTTCACATTCTCTCGATTGGGCGAAGGCGTTAAAAGAAGTGGCGACTCATTTTTATAAAGTCGGAGACTTTAATATCGCGGAGAAGTATTTTAATAAAGCGGCAGAATCCTTAACAAGAATATGCCCACAAAATCCTGACGAATTTCAACCAACCCTGGCTATCATTAAATACGAGCTTGGGAGATTATATCGCGACAACAATCAAAACGATCAAGCATTAGAGGCCCTAAAAAAATCGGTGCAGTTATTTGAGTCTCTTTCAACTCGCCACCCGGGAAAATTTGATTCAGATTTAGCGGCAAGCCTAAATAACCTTGGGCTGCGTCAAAATGTTTCTGGCAATCCTAAAGCGGCTCAAGAATCCGCTCAAAAAGCCGTCGATATTTATCAAAAATTAAGACAAACTAACCCCAAGGAATACGGTTCTATTCTGGCTATGAGCCTGGGAACGTTGGGCACAATACTAAAAGCAGGAGGAGATTCTCGCAAAGCTAGAAACGCGTTTCGTCAAGGGCTGGAAACTATAAAAACTATTTTTATAGAGGCTCCTGGAGAAAACGCAAAAACAGTTATTCTTCTACTGCGCGATTATGCAGGAATCTGCGAAGAACTCGGCAATACTCCAGATATGGAAATGCTTGAGCCTATTTTGGAAACGTTAAATCGCGTAAAGGCTGAGGAAGAAAAAAGAAAAGCTAAAGAAGAATCTTCTTAAGCATCAAATCTCACTTTTACGAATCGAACAATTTATAAAACCAAAAAAAACTCCGTGCGTCATCCAGAGGCGATCACCTTTGAAGAGCTTGTCCTGAGCTTGTCCTGAGCTTGTCGAAGGAGCGAAGGATCTCATTTTTGCTGATATTATCCTACTTTTCTTTACAGGGAAGCGGAAATCCACGCTCTTCGTTTTCCAAGTTTTTATAAATTGTTTTATGCAATAATTATGAATGGATATTCCCCTCTGGGAATTTTTAAGTTACGAATAGCTCTTAATTAAACAAGCGCTATCGCAAGATCTTTTGAAAGGGACACACCATGCCAACCGCTAGAGATATCATGACAACCAAAATCGTCACCATAAAAAAAGACGCTACTATAGAAGACCTCGCAAATTTATTTATAGAACATAAAGTAAATGGAATACCTGTTGTCGATGAAGAAGAAAACGTCATAGGGATTGTAACTGAGGGCGACTTAATCGAGCAAAACAAAAACCTTCATATACCAACCGTCATCGCCTTATTTGACGCCGTCATCCCGTTAGAAGGTCAAAAGACATTTGAATCTGAAGTCAAACGCTTAACCGCTTCCAAGGTGGAAGATATTTATAATGACAAAGTCATCTCTGTAACTCCAGACAAAGATGTACAATATGTCGGAACTTTAATGGCGGATAACGACATTCATACCATCCCTGTTATCGAAGGAAAAAAATTGCTCGGAATCATTGGCAAAGTAGATGTCATCAAAGCCATGACTCAAAAATAGAAATCTAAATTAACGCAACGAAAAAATAATCATAATAACTATGTCAAGAATTATTACCTTAAATTAAATCGATCTATATCCTGAACCATATAGACGTGATTTTTATCAAACTTAAAATCTTCCGTTTCAGGGACGCCGCCTTCCACTAAAGCTGATTTAATTTTCTCCCAATCAAACTTATCGCCTGGATCAGATTTTGTCGTCTTCAACCACTCATGCGTACAAATACGAATGTATCCATAACGCTGCCCTAAGGAAGTTAACAACGTTTTAAGCGCCTCATACTGAGCGTCCGTAAAACCGTAAAAAACTGAATTTTCATTAATATAATCTTCTAATTGCACAGAGTTCTTTGCAATAGTTTGGTCTTCGCTCCTTACGAATTCTTCAAATTTTTCCGCCCAACTTTTATCCACTTTTTTCTTTTCTTTTTTATAAAACCTGATTAACTCTTTCCTAAACTCTTTGGCATGACCTACCAGCTCGATCCCTATAGTTCTAGCGTTGCCTCTATCTTTCATTTTAGGGTATCGGTCCGGCCTTCCCCCATGAGCAACCTTCATTCGCGTTGTAGCCAATTCGCATATTTTACCGTCGCGTCCAATAATGTAATGCGCTCCAACATGAAATTTATTAAAAATTTCCACGCACTTTTCCCACTCGTACATTGCAGGAATATTTTCTACCTGCTCTTCTCTCGAATGGAAAAATTCAGGGTCTGTGCAATATGCTTTTGCAGAAACACAATGCAAAACGATAGTCTCTAACTTTTTATTTTTTAGCTTTACATCCTGAGATCGATCCGTATTTTTCACCGTTACCAAAGAGCTTTGATCCGAATAACCTAAATATGGGAATTCTTCCTTTAAATCTAAAATTCTTTTTTCAATCATTCTCTTCAAAGAACTCCAACCAACGTCAATTTTTCCAGAAACTTCGGTTGGAATATCATGCACAACCGTACCCACTTGTACTTTAATTTTGTCCAGATTTTCGTCACTAGGGCTTTTGGCCATCTCCTTAAATCGAAACGTAGGTAGGAAAAAATCTATCGCGCTACCGCCTTCAACCTTAATTCCAAGTTCTTTATTGCTTTTGATTCTTAGCTTGCATGGAAATCCAAACAAAGGGCCGTCGTTCCAATTGGGTTCTTGTTTTAGCGAGAGGCTTCTTTTTGAATTGGCGCGTGTCCCTTTGCCAAGCTTCAAAATGAATTGATCGTCCTTTTTTTTAACAATACCTTCTAATTCGAAAATCTTATAGAAGGGTTTTAATCCAACAACCCAAAATTCGAATTTAATCCGAAAACTCTCTCCAGAAAACTTAATTCTCTTAAAGGAACGGTTTGGCTCAAGAATCAATTTCTGCCTTTTAAGATCGACAAAATCTCCAGCATTACCAATTCTGAAATATTTATCTTTCGCGTTCAAAATCAAACTCTCGTTTTAACGATATCAATTAAAATTTCTATAATTCAGGAAAAATCTAAGAAAATACCCGTTTAAGTACAGGTGGGTACAACCTTGGAGGATAGCTCAAAATTATAGCCAATTCAAAAATCTTCAAAAAAAAAGGGACAAGTCCTTCGTTTTATTGCGAAGAACTGTCCCCAATTTATATGAAATTAAATTTATTTTTATTTAACCGTGCAAATGACCAGGAAGATTAAAACCTAATTGATTTACAAAATCAATAACTGCATTTTGTAATCTTTCCCAGGTTTTTACAAACCAATTTTCATACTTCACTTGAAGCTCAACCTTATCATTAAATCGAGGATGAAGCGTTAATGGTTTGAGTTGTTGAAATTCAAATTTTTTCTCCAAGTAAACTTCAAAAAAGCACGCATCGCAGAGAAATTCGCCATGCTCTTTTCCATGGTGACCTTCATCGGTAAGCTTTTTGCAATTTTTACATTCTTGGTAGAAATTCATGGCTATCCTCCTCTTAACGACTTTGCTTATACGTTTCCCTCTCTTATAAGTTAAATAAGATTGAGGAACCTCTTTGTCAAGCTAAGCTCCGTTTCAGTCGAGTAAACTTTGATAAGCGTTAGATTCCAAGCAGAGGCAGGATTTTTTTATAGTCTTGTTTTTGTTTGGAAAGAGTGCGTTTCCAGTTAGTGACTCGAGGACTGGGATGATACAAAGGTAAAAGTGTAAAACAATCTAAAGTTTGAGGTTTAGCCACCGTTTCCGATAGCTTAAATTTTTTCCCAAAAATCAAATTTAGAGCGTCCAAAGCAGTTCCTCCCAAAGTCGCCACAACTTTTGGTTCAATTAACTCTAAAACAGATTTAAGAAAATAAGAGCAGTTTGAAATTTCTTTGCGGGTGGGCTTGTCGTTATTTCCATCCCTTAAAGGGTTGCAAAGGACGGCGTTGGTAATAAAAATATCTTTTCGAGTTAAACCAATATGGGCGAGGAGTTTTTCAAAGTTTTCGCTGGATCTATCGCCTTGAAAAGGGATTCCAGTCTTAGCGGCGCCAAAACGTCCTGGAGCTTCGGCAACAAAAATAAGAGAGGCAGTTATCGAACCATTGCGAAGGCTCAATATAGCTTTCTGGTCGGCCATGCGAGGGCAGACTTGACACTTTACCGCTTCCTTCGATAAAGAGGAGAAGCGCTTAGACCTTGCGATCATTTTTTTTGTTCAGATGGTTCTTCCTTCTCCGCTTGAATTTTTGTTTCAATTTCGTCAAAGTAATCGTCTTCGTCATCGCCGTCTAAATAACGCGGTTTACAAATCACAAAGAAACCAATGACAAGCAAAACGGAAGCCACAATTGTAAATAATATATCCACCTAGCGCTCCGCATTAAAATGGTTTAATGGTGGCTAAATAAATCATCCAGGCTCCAATAATAAAAATAGCGATGTGAACCATCATCGCATATTTTTTTGGGAGAACGTCGTTTTTAATTTGTTTCCCATTCATAATGCCCAAATAGATAAGAACTCCAAGCAGAACCAGTTTCCAATAAATCCAATTTTGTCCCTTTTGAAATAACTCAGTTTTTATAGCTAGAAAAATCCCGGAAAAAATAGTTGTGGCTAAAATGGGATAATAAATAAATTTATGAACGCGTCCTTGTATTTTCTTTATTCCTTGAACCTCTTCCACTGTTTTTAGACGAAGCCTGAAAACAACCGTTAACGACTGAAGAAACAAGGTCCCTATTACTAAGCACATAGAAACCATATGCAACGCAAGAAAAAAGTTTTTCATAATATATGAAACTGTGAAACCAAATTATTTAATATTTACGCTGGTTGTTGGTCGACTGATGGGGAATCGCTTTTCCAATAAGCTAAGCTGGATACCATTAAAGCCGCTCCAATGCCGCAATAAATGCCGCCAACCACAACATATCCTCCAATAGACTCATTGACGGCGCGCAACAAAAAGCCTAATCCCATCATCGCAACTATAAAACCATAAAAAGGTTTAGCAAAAGTTTGGCTAATATTTACCGGCTCTTCTAAGCCGTTAATACGCGCCTTATTTTTCTTAGCGGTCTTACTCAAAACAAACTTTCCTTTAGCCCCGCCGATAATCAAACCTAAAATAACGGATATAGCGACACCAGTACTTGTAGATCCCTGCTGGGACGTCGCTAACTCATATAAACCTATTCCACGGATGATGAGGAAAGCTCCAACACATATCCACACTGCACCCGCAATTTGGATTAATTTCTTTTTATTCAAAGTAAAATTCTCCTAAAAATAGAGAGCTGCGCTAACCTCTCGTTTTTGTAACTACGAACCAGGTTTCCAATTCTTTGGATTAACTATTGGCCTTGCAGCCATTCTTCCCGCAATACTTTTAAATTTAGTTTCTATTCCGCCTGTCGATAAATTAACAAAATATCCTTCATTTCCCGACATTGGCTCCTTTAACCACACATTGGCCTGACCGCCTTCTGGGAAAATTGGATTTAGAAGAATTGGTTTGCCATATTTATCCTTATTATCGGCCCCGTTCCAAACTAAAGTTTTGCCTACTTCAATATTTGGTAAATGCCAATTTTCATGACCGGCAAACTTTAATGTATTTAAATATTGAGCGTATTCGTCAGCTTCATCCCATGTTACCCAGCGGGTCTCCTTAAGCCAAGTGTCCTCCTTGACCCAAATTATCCCGGTATCCGTGTCGGTGATCGTGCCATCGTTATTATCAATATATCTTTGGTTTTCTGACATAAATTGTATTAAACAGGCAAAGGTTTCGAACTTTTTCCAAGCTCATTATTATCTAAACGTTTTTTTAGATCTTCATAGTCAAACTCAGGATAAGGACCTGACTCGCACCTCTTTAAAATAGATTCAAAAGACCACCGCAAAAGAAAGTTAGAGACGGATAAAATAGGTCCTCTTCGTACGATCCGTTTAACCGTTTTTCGCGATATCTTTACTGGGTCTTCAGATTCTAATAAGCGTCGGTTATTAAACAATGTCGCCGCCGTTTCGACGGCCATCCAAAGAGGCAACACACAAAACAACCTAATATCTAATCGTATCCGAGGAATAGCTAAAGTAAACTTTAAGGCGTCTTTAAGATGCCCAATCGTTTTTCTCAATAAAGTTTGAATAACTTTCAATTTTTTTTCGTCAAATTCAGGCGCGGTAAACCTTTCTACGGTCAATCCACTTTCAACTATATAACTCCTTGGGATATAAGACCAACCACGTTTTCGGTCTGTTAAAAAATCCTTAGCTATATTAGTAATCTGTAAACCTAAACCAAAGGATACGGCAGTTTCTTTCATAATCTTTGCCGACTTTTCAGAAATTTTAGGACACTCCTCTAAAAACAAAGCGCACAACATTTCCCCTACGCAACCAGCGACATAATAGCAATATTCCTCTAATTGATTACCGTCCTCCAACAGGGCTCCTTTAGAGCTATCAAACATTTTTTGAAAAAACGCCATTCCTTGCGCCATATTTGAAACCGATTCCATAATGCAATCTTGAAAAGAACTTGGAAGAGTATCAAACACATTAAAGACTCGCTTCGTATTAGCCAGTAAATCTAAATCGTTAGCCGAGCCGTCCACAACAGAACACGCTTCAACCCATTCATCTAAATGCTTGAATCTATATTGGGAATCTAACGCTAATTTAGAAAACTCTAAAAGAAGATCGATTTTCCTAATAGCGTCTAACTTCGGCGCATCTTCTACGGTATCGACAATCCGGCAAAACAAATAAGCCGACAAAACGGCTCTATGGAGATCGTTTTTTAAGCAACGAATATTAAGCGCGAAGGTACGGCTAACCTTAGGAAGGATTTCTTGACAATAATTCCAATCGTTCATAAAAAAAACGGCTAACTTTTAATCGAAGAAGACTTCTAAAAATTAGCCAATTTAAATTTTTTCAACAACCTATCACCATAATCTTTTGACAGGCTATTTTTCTAAATTTTAAGCTTCATTAAATATTGAGTCTTGCACAATAAATAAAATGAAAGAAGTTACAATCTATAAACCTAATAAACTCTAGCAAATCTTAAAAAGTATCATCCAATTGAAAACTCAAACAGTTTCCGTTTCCAAACAGTCCATCTTTTTGGCAATGCTTAAAATATCTTGATGAATCTCATTAATAAGATATTCAGGAGTGCTTGTTCCAGCTGTAATCCCTACATGTTTGCGATTTTTAAACCAGTCTTCTTCCAGCTGCGAAGAAGACTCTATATGATAAACGCCCACTTTTTTCTCTTCGCAAACTTGAACTAACTTTTTTGTATTAGAAGAATTATAACCGCCGATAACTATCATCAAGTCAACGGTATCTGCAAGCTCTCTTACGGCTATTTGGCGATCCCGCGTTGGCTGACAAATAGTATTCACAAAGTTAATTTCTTCCACACAATCCATTTCTTCAATTGCTTTAGCAAGCGATTCTATTTTCTCAACTTGCTGCGTAGTTTGACTCACGATTCCAAATTTCTTCTTCCCTGTTTCTCTTATTTTTTCCAAATCCTGCTCAGAATTAATGACAACATAATCTTCTAAATCGCCAACAATACCTTTTACTTCAACATGATTTTCCTGTCCTATGACAATAGGGAAATACCCTCTTGCAACCATATCCTTTACGGTTTTGTGAACTCTCATCACTAACGGACAACTTGCGTCATAAACAAAAAAACCAGCTTCGTAGAGCTTCTGTTTTGTTTTTTCAGCCGCGCCATGAGCCGTAATCATGACTTTCTTCGTCTTTATTTTATCGATGTCCTCAATTCCGTTAACTAAATCAACTCCATTCTGTTTCAAGGACTCATTTACTTGAGGGTTATGAACTAATTGACCCACAATAGTCAAATCTCCGGCAAATTCTGGTGCCATCGCCAAACTGATCGCATCTTTAACGCCAAAGCAAGTTCCTAATGCGCTTGCGAGAGAAACTTTCATTTAAAAAATTCCTTTATCAAAAATATGGGGGATTTCTTAATTTATTCCTAAAAATCAATTCTTTATAATAACAGATAAATCGTTACATGTAACCTTAATGACGCCATAGCGTCAAGAAAATGCGATTATATAATGTTTTTCTAACTTTGAGGGAAAATAACCTTAAAACTGAAAAAGTTATATTTTCTAAATCTAATGATCAAAAATTTTCTTAATGGCTAAAATGGAGGTCTCTCTACTAATTTCAGCGATAGAATCGGTGAGAGGGATTTTCTTAGGACATACCTCAACGCAAACTTGAGCGTTTCCACAATCGGTAATTCCACCTTCTTTCATAACTTCTTCAAGCCTTTTAGCTTTTTGAGTCTCTCCAGTAGGATGCATATTAAAAAGACGCACTTGGCTAAAAGTCGCAGCGCCTAAAAAGGAATTATCTAAGGTAAATTGCGGACAAGCTTCAAGACAACAACCACACGTCATACACTCTGAAAGAACATAAGCAGTTGCCCTATCCTGGTCGGGAATAGCCGGTCCCTCGCCTATATCATGAGTGCCATCAATATCAATCCAACTATTGGTTTTCTTAAGATTTTCAAACATTCTGCTACGATCAACTTGCAAATCCCTAACAACAGGAAATTTCGACATCGGTTCCAAGGTCAAAGGACGTTCCAAATTATCAATTAATGCCGTACACGCTTGCCGCACCCTTCCATTGACTAACATAGTGCATGAACCGCAAACCTCTTCTAAACAATTACAATCCCAGACCACAGGGGAAACCTTTTTCCCTTCTTTAGTAACTGGATTTTTTTGAACTTCTTGAAGACACGAAATTATATTAGCAAACGGACGATATGGCGTTTCAAACGTTTGCCAGTATGGTCGACCATCTGGTCCATCTTGTCTTTTTATTTTCAACGTAATCGGTTTCATAAAAATACCTTAGCTAATCGTATTTTCTTGGCCTTGGAGTTATCTGGGAAGTATTGACTTCTTCATAAGTAATTTCAGGCTCATTATCTTTAAATTGAGCAACGGTGGTTTTTAACCATTTTTCATTATTCGACTGAAAACGTTTCATATAATCCAAATGCCCAGGAGGAAAATCAGATTCCTTTACCTCCTCATAATGAGTGCGCTCTAAATAATCAATATACTCATGTGGATCAAAGTTTTTTGGTTGTCGCAAATCAAATTCAGGTTTGTAGTGCGCGCCGCGAAATTCATCACGCAACAAAGCTCCTTTAGTAATAATTTTGGATAATTGAATCATGCACCGCAACTGGTTTATAAAACTTGGAGCTGGGTTTGACCAATGAGTAGTGTCCAAACATTTTACGTCTTTAAATCGGCTCTCAATTTCTTCTAATTTCTCTAAAGTAGAAGATAATTTAGAGTTTTCCCTTACTATTAAAACATTTTCAAGCAACAACTCTCCCAACTCGGAATGCAAAGAATATGGATTTTCCTTGCCGTTCATTCTTTTCATGCCTTCAAATCGGTTATCCCATAACGTTTCAGCGCTCTCGTAGACAGAAGACGGAACGTCTTCGTACGCCGCATCTAGGCTTTTTGAATAATTAAACGCCGCTCGACCAACCAACAAACCAGAGTAGATACAGCTCAATAAAGAATTTGCGCCGAGACGGTTGGCTCCATGGTATTGATAGTCCGCTTCTCCCGCCGCATAAAGCCCTTGAATAGACGTCATTTGATTTTTTGCAGAACTCTGATCAATCATTCCATGACCATCGTCTTCATAATCAACCCAAAGGCCCCCCATAGAATAATGCACTGCCGGAAAAATTTTCATAGGCGTCTCGCTTGGATCTTGACCGGTAAATTTCCGGTAAATATCTAAAATACCACCCAACCTATCTTCCAAATATTCTTTGCTATGATGAGTTAGATCTAAATAAACCATCGCCTGACCGCCAACACCCATCTTTTTCTCATAAACAACTGAGTATATTTCCCGGCTTGCGACATCTCTTGGAACCAAATTTCCAAAAAGCGGGTAGTTTTCTTCTAAAAAATAATATCTCTCGCTTTCTGGAATTTCTTTAGGCGGCCTGGAGTCTCCCGGTGTTTTTGGCACCCAAATTCTGCCGCCTTCACCTCGGGCAGATTCGCTCATCAACCTGAGCTTATCTGCTCCGGGAATAGCGGTTGGATGAATCTGTATAAACTCTCCATTAGCATATTTAGCCCCTTGCAAGTACGCGGATGTTGTAGCGGCTCCCGTGCAAACAGTTGAGTTTGTTGACCGCGAATAAACGTTGCCAGGCCCGCCAGTCGCCAAAATAACGGCGTCGCCTCTTAGAGTAAAAACTTTTCCCGTTCGCAAATCATGAATAACCGCTCCGCGACAAATTCCTTTATCGTCCACAACTGCGCCAAGATATTCATGCCATTCCATCTTGGTTACAGTTCCTTCGTTTTCATGCTTTCTGACTTGCTCATCCAAAGCGTATACTAATTGCTGTCCCGTAGTAGCTCCCGCAAAAGCGGTGCGCGAATAAAGAGTTCCGCCAAACCGTCGAAATTGCAAGTGTCCTTCGCTAGTCCTGTTAAATGGAACGCCCATTCGATCCAGTAAGTGGATGATTGCTGGAGCTTGATGACACATATCCCTAACAAGAGGTTGGTGCGCTAAAAAATCTCCGCCTTTTACAGTATCGTAAAAATGAACTTCAGGCGAATCCCCCTCGCCTTTGGTATCCATAGCCCCATTTATTCCACCTTGAGCGCAAACAGAATGGGACCGCTTAACGGGTTGATACGAAACCATATCAACCTTCATATTCAGCTCGCAAGCTCGAACAGCAGCCGCCAAACCCGCTAATCCTCCGCCTATAATAATGACTTTACGTTCGCGTTTTTTCATAAATTGACACTCACATACTTGGTTCAACGGAAACTGGGTTAACGGAAAATTCCCAAATTGTCGCAACGCCCCAAAAAGTTAAAACCAACCCGACAAAAGCAAAGGCAAAACCTGCGTTCCGTTGTGCGGTACGACCTACAATGATTCCCCAAGATACGCAAAATCCCCATAAGCCATTTGCAAAATGAAAAGTGGCGGATAATATTCCAATCAAATAAATAAATCGACCTATCCAACTTTCAAACTCTTGATTCATGAGGTCGATCAAAAAAGGAGCCGCTTCAAATAAATGTTTACCGTAAAACATTTTCGGCACAAATGTTGTTCCGACATGGTAAACCAAAAATACGAAGACAATCGCCCCCGTCGCTCTTTGCAAAGTGTATAAAGCATTACGCGGATATCTATAAATTTGTATATTTGGTCTGGCGGAAAAGGTGAGGTAAAACCCCATCAACGAATGAAATAAAAGAGGAACATAAATCCCAAATATTTCAATCAATATCAGAAATGGAATATTATTTATTAAATCAATACCAAATTGGTATTGGGAAGCTCCTACTGTTCTTAGAGAATTGAAGGCGAGATGAACAACTAGGAATAAACCAACTGGAACAAGCCCGGTTAAGGAGTGCAGCTTCAATAGTAAGAAATGGTAGCGATCTGGTATGCGGAACTTCACGCAAACCTCCCCCTTGAGATCCCATTAGTAAAAAATCGGCTTTTCAAATTAATTTTACCGGAAAAAATCGGGAAGGCAAGCAAGAAGAAGCTTAACTGAACAACCAGAAAAGCCAGGGGATGCGCTGGGAAGACTAGAAATCGTATTCTAATAGAGGACGATGCTTATAATCTGGATTAATCGGTTTATCTTTGGTTGTGATTCTTAGGTTTTCTGGATTTCGAACAAAAAGTCCGACGAAACCACACTTACCACATACACTTGGCTGCAATGGAACCTTTTTCTCTACGCCATGATCTTTACGAACAACCATGATCAATTCCATATCACGGCTAGTGCGTAATCCGATATCGCCTTTTAACATGCTTTTGTCGCCACAATGGCCACAAACGTCTGGATCGCCCATATTAGCCCCCAATCTTGTATTGACCATACTCAACTATGCAGTGAGTATAGCATAAAATGGGCTAATTTAATTAGATACCTGCTGCAAATACGGACGACTGACTATATTCAGCGGTTTGAAGTTCTGGCTCCATATCAGTTTGATTGACAATTTCTCGTAATTCTTTTCCAGGGCTAAAAACAGCTTTAGTCCGTTTTGGAATAAAAATCGGTTCTGAAGAATTAGGGCGCTTACCCATTCGGCTCTCGTATTCCTTCATCCTAAAAGAACCAAAACCCTGCATTACAACTTTACCGTCTTCGTCTAAACCTTTTTTGATTGCGTTCATGAAGGCGATTAAGTAATTATCTGCTTCTTCTTTAGTAATTCCTAGTTTATAAGATAATTGTGTAGCTAAATCCCATCGGGTCATTGCAAATTCTCCTATATTAAGGTTTTACTCTTTGATATTGCAATGAACGGACCAAAGCTGAAAAAATCTCATAAATAACCGTTTTTAAAGAAAAAAATATATCTACAAAAAATTATAATATTGCAAAAGTTACAAAATTGGTTAACTTGTGTGTAATTCTGTACACACCATGGGTACACATCATGCTCTCAAAAATTCTTGTTTACTTAACTCATCCTCAAGTAGAAGCTTGGAAACTTAAAAATCGGCACATTGACTATCTCAAAAAAGCTTTCCCAAAATCTGAAATCGTTCATTGCGCTAACTCAAAATTTTTTTTGGACCAACTACCTGAATCAGAAGCCGTTATCGTATGGTTCTTTAAAAAAGAATGGCTAAAAATAGCAAAAAACTTAAAGTTCATTGCTACTCCCGCCGCTGGCAAAGACTGGATCGAGGTCGAACCCAGTGATTCCTTAGCAATATCATTTGGAAGCTTCCATGGTTCCATGATAGCCGAAACCGTTATAGGAGCAATTTTTCATTTTTG
Organism: uncultured Nitrospinota bacterium; assembly: GCA_964344185.1. GTDB lineage: Bacteria > Nitrospinota > Nitrospinia > Nitrospinales > JAJDAT01 > JAJDAT01. The sequence continues at coordinate 24,697 of CAYFMN010000028.1, read as the reverse complement.
TAAAGCTTTTACATTATCAAAAAAGATGCAAGCTCAACATAAATGGGGGAGAGTTAAATTAGCTCCAAAAATTTCTTCGCTAATGGGAGCGCATATAGTAATTTTGGGATTTGGTAATATTGGCGTTGAAATTGGACGAAAATTAAAACCTTTTGGATGCTCGATAACAGGTATTAGAAGAAACTCAACGAAAAAGCCGGATTACTTCAATGACAAAGATGAAGTTATACCTCCTAATTTGATGGACTCCGCGCTTAAGAAAGCGGACCACTTAATCTTTGCGCTTCCTGGAGGGCAAGAAACTCAAGGAGTTTTCACAGAGGCTCTCTTCAACGTTTTGCCTAAAAACTGTTTTTTATACAACATTGGAAGAGGAAATGTTTATAAAGAAACAGACTTGGTTAAAGCCCTACAAACCAATAAAATAGCGGGAGCCTACTTAGACGTTTTTGAAAAAGAACCCCTAGCTGAAGATTCTCTTTTATGGGATCTGGAAAATGTTTTAATACAACCTCATCTTTCAGCAGCGTCTCCTCAATACTTAGATCTTTTTATAAAAGAACTTACGGTTAAACTGTATAAATAATCATACAGCCCTAAATTGTTCTATTTTATATCTTTATTGCTCAGCGCTATCCGAATTACATAATCTAACCACTCTGGGGCAGAAGGCCAATAAATATGCGAGTAAAAAGCAAAGACATTTCCTTTCCTAATCCCATCTTTAGAGTGAGGAACTGATTGACTATCGAAAGTTTCGAAACTCAAAACCTCATTTAATTCATCAAATCGTGAAAAATGAAATTCATGACCTCTAATTTCCTTATTCTTTCCTAAAATATTTTCCATACATATTTTTCTATACCCTAGAGTCATTCGAGGTTTTTCTAATGTTGTCGCAAAATCCAAAACCCCCGCCATAGACCAGGGTCTATTAGATCCATCAATCAATGTTTTTCCCAAATACATCAAACCGCCACATTCAGCAACTATGGGTATTCCCGAATTTGCTAATTGTAACAAATCATTCAAAATTGTTTCGTTTCGCGACAGTTGTTCGCAAAATAACTCTGGGTAACCGCCAGGCAAATAGACCCAATCAACATCAGAAGGAATCTTTGCGTCTTCTAGAGGAGAAAAGTACTTTATAATCCCTCCCCAACGTTCAAACATAGCAACTGTATCCGCATACAAAAACTGAAACGCGGCGTCTTTTGCTATCGCTACAGAAAACTTACGCTGAGGTCTACTGCCAAACCTAGGTTGATTGCCTTTTTCCATGGGAACTGTAAGGTTAGGAATAGAATCTAAAATATCTTGAACATTCAGGTTCTCTTCGATGTGGTCAGCCCATTTTTCATAAAGCGCATTTTCTTGCTCGCATCCTTGATGCAGGCCTAAATGTCGGCTGGGTATTTCGAGTTCCTTTTGTTTCGGCAAATACCCTAAAAACTTCATTGAAGTATATGACTCAATTGAAGCTTGTAATAACGTGGCGTGTTTTTCAGAATTTACCCTATTAGCAACGACGCCTAGAAACTTTAACTCAGGGTTAAAACTTTCAAAACCTTTTACCAATGCAGCGGCAGACCGAGCCATTGCTTGACCGTCAAAAATCAAAATTATGGGTAAATTTAGAAGGGTAGCGATTTCTTCGGAAGAACCAGAAGGGTTGATTGAAGAAGCGCCGTCAAATAAGCCCATAACGCCTTCCACCAAAGCCACATCACAATCAACAGTTAGTTCGTAGAACAATGACCGTATATAATCCGGGGAAGCCATCCAGGAATCTAAATTGTAACTACTCCGACCAGAGGCGCGTTGATGGTGTTGGGGGTCAATATAATCAGGACCAACCTTAAAAGGCTGAACCTTAATTTTTTTTCGCAATAGAAGGCGCAAGATTCCAGCCGTAAGACTGGACTTGCCCACGCCGCTATGGGTTCCCACAATTAAAAAGCTGGCAACCTCGTTCATTCTTTTTCCAATACTACTTTTCCATCAACCATCGAAAAATCGGCTTTATCGCGATTTTCTTCAAAAGGAATATCATATACTGAGTCAAAATCTTCTTGAATCTTCATAGCAATAATATCAGCGGGCATCCCTTGAGCCAAAACTCCAGTTTTTAATCCTAAAGCTTCCGCGCCGCGCCGCGTGGCAATTTCTAAAATTTCTTGTCGAGATAAATTAGGTTGCAGCTCTTCAGCTATTTTTAACTCTCTAAAAAAATTTAAAGAATCGTTACTAGCCAAAGAATCGGTGCCTAAACCTACCGGTATGCTACCGTTTAAAAAACCTTTTGCGTCAAGATAATTAGAACGACCAAACCATTTGGTGCTTCCAGGACAAAAAACAGCCGACATAAAATTACCAACAAGAACGTTTTTATCTTTTCCTATATGATTTAAATGAACGCCGATCATAGAATCTAGCGCGTCAAGATCTTCCAGGTATTGCAAAACAGGCTTACCCGGCGGAGACCAACCTTCGTCAAACGCATTGCGTTTTTCCAATAATTCCCTTAATCCTCCGCTTCCATCTTGTAAAAACAAATCTTCTTCTTCCAATTCTGCGATGTGACTTGAAATTGGGCAATCCATATCGTCCGCTAAGTCCCTGAGATCTTGATATAGCTTAGGCGAAACGGAATAAGGAGCATGGGGAGCCAAACCAAGTTTTAGTAAAGAGTTTCCCGCGTTATTTGACCCTAAAATTGAACGTAGATTGTTGGCGATTTCTTCAGCTTTTGATTCTTTGAATCCTATTGCCTCCAAAAAAACGATTTGTCTAAAGGGCAATTTGGCGTATTCCTCAAGCAGATTTGGACGCCCTAAATAATCGGCTAACGTAGTAACTCCCGAAGCTAATAAAACATTAACTCCTTGTTGAATTCCCTCCAACCTTTCGCCTTCGCTCAAAGCGTTATCTTGCTCGATAAGCGATAAAACCCAATCGGAAAACTTATCAACCCTTCTAACTTTATTTTGAAGAGCCGAAAGAGATAAAAGACAATGCGCGTTAACAAATCCGGGCATCACAAAGCAATCTGTTAAATCTAAAATATCCCCTTCAAAAGAATCGGTCACGCTAGGCTCTATTGAAACGATAGAGCTTCCTTCCACAACCAATTCACCATTGCTTAGCTGGCCCCCCTTCATATCGGCTAGATGTCCAAATTTGATCTTAAACTTGGAAGAATTTCCCAATGCATCGCCCTCCAAAAAAACTTAACATACCTTTACTATAAACTAATGCCTGATAATCTTATATAAAGGACGTTAAAATAAAAATTATTTTATAAAGGCAAAAATGCCCCATCCAGCTTTAAAAATCTCAGAAAATACCCTAACAAAGTAGTTTCCACTTCAGTATAATCAAACTCCATTACATTTTTTTCTGCATTCACTAACTGAAAAATTAATTTATGTCTGCAAAAATACCCCATTCCGTTTTATAAATTAAACTTTCGTTTTTATATCCTGGCGAGTAAAAATCTGTTCCACTCCCTGTATCGAAATGAATGCCAAAACTCCCCTTATTCCTGTCTTTATGAAAATTACCTCGTCCCTGTCCAAAATTCTTAATATGGTAATAATCATCGCCGCCATTATCATTTAAAATTCCCATTCCATTATCGTTACCGGCGCCTTGAGAAATCACTCCCCCTATATATTGATCGTTTCCTCCATTATCCAACAGCATTCCAACCCCATAATCATGACCACATCCTTGTGAAACCCCCAAATAGGCTAAATACTGATCGTCGCCTTCAGAATCAATCAGAATGCCATAAGAAAGATGAATCCCAGCTCCCTGGGAATATCTACCCGAAATATATTTATCGTGACCTCCCCCATCCACAAGAGCTCCAAGCGCGAACCAATAGCTTGAGCCTTGCGAAAAATAATCTCCAACATAAACGTCATTCCCGGACGAATCGGCTAATAAACCAATTCCTCCTGAAGTACCCACAAAAAATTCACCAGGTCTCGCTCCAAAGCCAAATCCTTGAGAGAGAGAAACATAGGACTTGTCAGGATCTCGGAAGTCCGGATAAACCCCACCTGCAAAATAATGATCTGCGCCATCGTTTTCAATGATAGCTCCAAACCCCTTCACAAACCCAAACCCCTGAGCGAATTGGGCTGCAATATATCGATCTTCTCCGCCCCCTTCGGCTAAAAGCCCAACTCCAAACGACGCAGCTCCCTGGCTTAATGTCTGAGCCTTGTAAACATCGGACCCTTCTTGATCCACCAAAACTCCTACTCCCCAAAAACCGGCGCCTTGTGAAAAATGAGGGGCGGAATAAACATCGTCGCCGCTTAAATCGATCAAAAAACCTCCACCCAGCAATCCAGCTCCCTGGCTCCAATTTTCCTGCGAAAGATACACATCGTCTCCTGAAAAATCAATCACAACAGAAAAAGGAACTCCCAAGCTATTCCCACCGGCCCTATTTAAATATCTATCATTACCTCCTAAATCGATAATAACCACAGCGTCGCTTTCGTAAACGTTATCTCCCGATCCACCAATATAAACTTTGCCAATTGCAGTATGAACTACTGTCAGTTCTTCTTTCTCTTCAACAATCCAGTTATTACTGTATCGATTTAATTTAAAAGTAGAATTTTTAATCTTATTCAAGATTTCAAGATCTAAAACACGAGCAACTTTATATATAGAACTCAACAAAGTTTCTAAATCTATTTTACTTGCCACTTCTAAAAATTTGAGAAATTCTTTCTGACTAAGTATCTTCTCATCTAAAGTAGGTTCTGTTCGATCCTCTTCAATCTTATTAAGTAAAAGTTCTCCAATACCTTCTGCTAACCGGTCAATTTGAGCGGCATCTGTATTCTTTAAAGCTAAAAGCCGATCTTTCGTCGCTTCTTCAATAGCCTCAATCAATCTTTCCAGATATCCCGCTAAATCAACCGTATCATTAGTTTCCTGAACGTTAAATTCATCAAATTCAAAATCTAAAGCTCGCATACACTCCAAAACCATCTCAGAAATATTTCGACTCTCAGAATTAAAGTTATCCTTTAAATTATTCGCTAAAGCGCGCGCCACCCAAAGTAAGTCCAATGGGTAACGAGCCAAATAATTAATCTCTGATAGTCTAAATGGGTTATAAGTGTTCAGCTTAACGGAAGGATTATATACTTTAGATATAGTTTGACGAATTTCCTTAGTCGTCTC
>CAYFMN010000028.1:0-19476 GCA_964344185.1 uncultured Nitrospinota bacterium | reverse complement strand
GCTTTCTTCCAAACGTTCTTTCTTTAGAACATAACTCAGTAATGAACCTTCAAAATCTGAGCGAAACTTTTCAAAATTTCGGTGTTCTCTAACACGCGGCGAAATTGACGGTCGCCTTACTAACTCTGTTTCCAAAAACAAAAGTTTACCGCTACGCAAAATTTCGAACTTAACTTTATTCCCTGGAGAAATTGATTCAATTCGATCCTTAAAGTTTTTTACTAGGTTTGAATCGTCTTTATCGGTGAATCTTTTATTGTCAGTTCCAATTATGATATCTCCCATTTCAAAACCTGCATGATCGCCTGGCGAATGCGGAATCGCCGAAACAACTTCAATACCTATAGATATATCATCGTCGCCCAAAACTTTTATAGGAGACTCGGCCAATCTCATCGATATCCCTAACCAACCCTTATTATCTTCGGTCTCCAAATGAGATGAACTATTTACCTCCCAAGAATAAAAGGTTGGCGGCAAACCAAACAATTTCGACAACTTGCTATCATCCTTCTCGATCTCAATTCCTAATCCATCAAACGATTCCGTGGTAAAAGAATAAACGGTTTCTTTTGTTTGTTCGATTGCTACGCAACCAGAAAACAACAAAAGGCACAAAACGAAAACCCAAAACCTCATAAAACTAGAACCATGTGTTTTTTTTATACTCAATATAACTATCTCCAAATTCTTCAAGCAAAGCTTTTTCTTCCCAACGAGATCGAACAATATTCAGAGGAATCGCTAATAACAAATAAACGCCCAAACCAAGGTAAGAACCGGAAGCGATTATCAAACCTCCTAAAGTCATATTGATTCCCAAATACATCGGATGCCTTATATACTTATATACGCCAGTTTTGACCAATTGTTCCGACCCGGGCAACACTGCAAATGAAGAACCTAAGTTCACCATAGAAATAATCCACAAAATTAATCCTAAAAAGCCAAAAATAAGCGCAGGCTTTACTATTGTGGGAAAACCAAATCCAAAATTTTTTGGCCCCAAATAAGCAATTGCAACGATTATGAAATAAGACGACGGGATTAGTACGTTTAAAACAAATCGAAAGTTAGCAGTCAATTTTTTAGGGTTCATTGCATCAAGAGAAATCGTTTAAGGTATGGACTCGATAGATAGCAAGCGATTTAAAACCTCTTCGCCTTCTAACCACCTTAAATCTAAAATCACAACAAAGAGCGGCATCGAAACCGGAAACCCTAAAAGTTTAACCGAGTCTTTTTCTGTAGTTAAAATTATCTCAGCTTGACAATTAATCGCTTTTTCTTCTATGTCTTTCAGATCATCAGGCCTAAAAATATAGTGGTCGGGAAAGCTTGAAAAAGATACAACATGAGCCCCGTATGATTCCAAAAGCTTTTTAAACTTTTCCGGTTGAGCGATTCCACAAAAAGCGCAAATTCGAAGCCCTCTTAAGTCCTTTATATCTTTGCTTTCTTTTAATTCTAAATCGATTAAATATTTTATGATTGTTTGGCTCTTAATTATTGGAGCATTTGAATAGTTCTTAATAGGCGGGTTTGGATTATCTTCAATCGACCTTGTAAAACAAATAATATCCGCCCGCGTCGCTTCTTTTAAAGGTTCTCTTAAAGTTCCCGCAGGAAACATTGCGTCGTTTTCCAATACATGCGAATGATCTATTAACAAGATATTTATATCTTTCTTTACATCCAATCTCTGATATCCATCATCTAAAATTAACGAATCCACTCCAAATTTTTGTAAAGCAAGCATTCCTGCCTTGTATCTATTTTTCCCGATAATAACAGGAACGTCTTTCAAACGCCGCGCCATCATCGCCGGCTCGTCTCCTGAAAATTCCGTTTCGATTAAAACATTTCCTCCATCGGAAACAATCTCTAACTCCTTTTTGGTTTTGGCTCGGTAACCCCTGCTCAAAATAGCGGGCCTGCGGCCATCTTTTAACAGCTTTTGCGCTATCCAAATCACCATCGGCGTTTTTCCGGTACCGCCAAGAGTCAAATTACCAACACTGATAACGGGAACCGGTAAACGCCGAGTCTCAAAAATTTTTTTACGGAAAAACCAAACTCTTGCTCTTACAATCAAAGAATAAAAAAGGGAAACAAATTTTAGAACAGCAAACAGCGGAAGATGGTAAAATTTGCGATTCGGATTGATTATCTGGTAATAAAAACTTTCAAGACTCATATATTCGCAAATTTAAATAAATGATTTTCCTGTATTTTATCATCCTTAATGCCGTTCTTCTATTAGCCTTACCATTTATTTTAGGACGCTCGATATCAGATGGAAAATTCCGAAAAGATTTAAAAAAGAGAATCACTGGAGAAATAAACGCGCCAAAACTCGAAAAATGCATTTGGATTCACGCATCTTCTGTGGGAGAAACAAAAGTTGCCGTTACTTTATGGAATAGGTTAAAAACTATTGAGCAAATCCCTACCCTGGTCCTTTCAACTTTTACAGAATCTGGTCGCCAGTTAGCGATCCAAGAAAAAATAGAACCCGTATTTAGATTGCCGCCAGATCATCCTATATGGATCAATCCTTTAGTAAATAAATTAAACCCGACTATTTTGGTTTTGATCGAATCCGAATTTTGGCCCTGCCTATTATGGCGTTGCGCGAGGTTAAAAATTCCTGTCTTACTTGCTAACGGTCGAATATCAGAAAAGTCTTTTAAACGCTATTTAAAAATCGCCAAATTATTTAGGATGTTTGTAGAACCAATTACTTGCTTCGCAATGAGATCACAAATAGACGAAAATCGTATCAAAAAGCTAGGAATTAACCCGTTAAAAATTAAAACTTTGGGAAATATTAAATTTGACGCTTTAGTTGCAAATGAGCTGTCACAAAAAAATGAGACAAAAGAAAATTCACAATTAATTGTCTTTGGATCTACACGCCCCGGAGAAGAGGAATTTATTCTAGAAACCATAAAAGAAATTCGAAATCAAAACCAAGAAATAAAATTCGCTCTTGCTCCACGCCACATTAACAGAAGCGCTGAAATCGAAAAATTATTCGCCAACTTCAATCTCCCTTACCGACATCAATCGATCTTAAAAAAACAAGATTCCTTAATTTCTTCCATTATTAAAAACCATATTCAACCTGGAGAAACAGTCCTAGTCGATACGCTGGGAGATTTGACAAATTATTACAAAAATTCTTGTATATCTTTTGTCGGAGGCGGGTTTAATCCAAAGTTCGGAGGGCAAAATATATTGGAACCTGCGGCGTTTGGCAAACCAGTAATCTTCGGTCCTCATATGAAAAATTTTGAAGAAGAAGCCGAACTATTAGATTCCGGCGGCGGCGGAATCAAACTCCATAGCCTTAATCAACTAACGCCAACCATTGAACAATTACTCCAAGATGAAAAAAAACAAGAAGCCATTGGAAACAAAGCCGTCGAACTACTAAACGCTAAACGCGGCGCTATTGATAAACACGTCCAAAAAATAATTTCAATAATTTCCTAATTTCTAGTCAAAACAAATATTTTTTATCAAGAATCATAGCTAACGTTGCTTCGCGAAGAATAATGACGTATTCTCTTATATAATCCTATTCTTGGAATTCAAATATATTCAGAGTCTATTGCGATAAAACATCCGCAATCTAATTAAAAAATTAACCGAGACCGGTAATTTTTTCAATACTTCCTTTTCCAAAAAAATAACGTTCACTATTTTAATAAATGAGTTTTGCTAATTTAAAATACCAATTTCAGCTCGATTTTAGGGAAGTCGCGGATATTCCTCCGGACCCTAGAAATCGTCTTTCTTATTTTCAAACTTTTAAAGCCTTGCTCAAAAATGAAAGAGAGAAAATTAAAACCTGGCACCGGTCTGGGGGTGGAGGTAGAGAAGTAGTTCAAGCTCATACGGGGCTAATGGATGAATCTATTCGACATATTGTTCATTCTCTCGCAAAATTAGAAAATTATTCGGACTCTAATCCAACCGAAAACCTATCTCTTATTGCAATTGGAGGTTATGGGAGAGGAGAACTTAATCCTTATTCCGACATCGATCTTTTATTCATAATTGAAAAAGAAAAGGACAACGATATTGTTGGAAGTTTCATCCAAGATTTAATCTCTATTTTTTGGGGAATTGGACTGGAAATTGGTCATAGCGTTAGGACTATAAAAACTTGCGTCGCACTTGCTAAAGAAGATCTTACAGTTCAAACCGCTCTAGTCGACATAAGGATCGTTACGGGCAATTCAAAATTATTTGACAAATTAAATCAAGCGGTTCAAAAAAATGTATTGAAAAAAAATATTAAAAAAATATTAACCTCCAAACTCAACGAACATTTTGATCCAGACCAATCAGTCAGCGAGCTAGTTTGCAAACCCGAACCTGACATAAAAAACGGACCGGGTGGTTTACGATATTACCACACTGCCTTATGGGGAATGGCAACCCTGTTTGGAACCGTTTCATTTTTGGACTTTGACGATGGAAAAACTATTTCAAAGAGAGAAATAAATGGATACTACCGTTCTATCGATTTCTTTTTAAGAGTTCGCAACGAACTGCATTATTTAACAGAGAAAAAAACCGACGTCCTTCATCTTGACCTTCAAAACAATCTTGCGATGCATCTTGGTTATAAGCAAGGGGACGAAACGGATATAACCCAGCGATTCATGAGAGATTATTTTTTGCATGCCACCAATATATATAATTATTCGGAAATAATTTTTAAGCAATGTCTTCAATTAGAAAAACCCTACATTGCCAAAGTGTTCAATTCATTGACTCAGAAAGATTTAGGAAACGGTTTTATATCTAAGGAATCGGAACTTCATTACAAAGAAGAAACAGAAAAAATATTCTCCAAAAATCCTCAACTTCTATTAACCGCTTTTGAAATTTGTAGTGACAAATCCTTGGAATTAAGCCCTCAACTAAAACGGCAAATTCGTTTGAACCTAAAATCCTTGGATAATAAATTCATTAGATCCGTTCCAATTCGTGAAATGCTTTTTAGAACGCTTAATCGCGCAAATTCCGAAAAAATACTGAGGCAGATGCACGAAGTAGGAGTTCTAGGAAAGATCCTGCCCCACTTTGAAGAAATACATTGCTTAGTCCGGTATGATAATTATAGGAGATATACCACTGACGAGCACTCTCTAAGAATGGTTCGTTTTTTGGAAGAGTTAGGTTTGCCCGAAAGCACAGAGTTAGCGGAACTGTCTTTGATATATAAAAAAACCAGCTCAAAAGACATCTTAAAGCTAACTGCCTTGGCCCATTCTCTCGCAACGGTTTCCGCAGATGAAATCAAAAAAGCTCAAAAAAAGGCTGAAGCTTTAAGCGATCAATTAAACCTTAGCCAAGAACAACGAGATTTTTTGAGTTTCATCTTAGACCACTTTTTTGTAATGACTGAATTTGCTTTCTATAAGGATTTTCACGATGAAGAAGCAATTAAAGACTTTCTAGCTATAATCGAAACCCCTGAAAAGTTAAACGCCTTATTCCTGATAAGCTACGCCGATCTCAGAGCGTCTGCTCCAGACACCTGGACATCATGGAAAAGATACCTACTTTCCGAGCTTTTTAATCTAGCGCGTAATGGGTTTCAAAAAACGTCTGATCCAACTCAAACGTCCGCTTTGATGGCCAAATTTAACCTTCATAGCTCCTTACAAAAAGATTTTTTTGCTTGGGAAATTGAAGACCATTTAGATCGCATGGGAGAAGATTATCTAACTTGGGCTTCCCCGGAAGCGGCTGCGCACCACATTCGCCTATTGAAATCAGTAAAGAACGAACCATTCGTATTAGACATAAAATATTATAAAAAGGCTGAACACCACGTAATAACACTAGTCTGCGAAGAGGCGAAAAAACCCTTGAAAAATCTTGTTGGAATATTAACGGCAAAAAACATGACAATATTGGGCGCTCAATCCTTTTTAGGAGAAGACAATATTGCAATTACAATCTTGCAAGTAGGAAGGGCAGATGGAACAGCTCACGAAATAGACCCAGTTTGGTTGGAAGTAGAACAAGCGATGCAGGATATCGTTGAAAAAAGGACTTCAATAACAGAAATCTTGAACGAGCGAAAACGCTTCTCCACTTATGCAAACAAAAAAAAGAACGTAATCATGCCAAAAGTGTGGTTAGAAAATGTAGGCAATCCTCACTATACAGTTATAAGAGCTGAAGCTCGAGACCATATTGGAATGTTATACAAGATAATTGCGGTACTGGAAAGTTTTGGAATTCAAATCCACCGAGCAAAAATTTCATGTAATGGCGATCGAGGCATCGATGTTTTCCATGTTTCTCTTAGAGGGAAAAAAATTTCGTTCAAGCATTTAACGAAAAGAGTTAAGGAACAATTAATATCCGCATTGTTGTTAGAAAAAGTAGAGGATATGATTTTATAAGGGAACTTCAAAATACTCATATGAAGAACTTTATTTTTCTGATCATGATGTCAACTATTTTAACCGATCAACCTAACTTGGAGCTCGGTAAAAAAGTCTATATGGCAAAATGCAAAGTTTGTCATGGGGAAAAAGGTAGCGTCAATCAATTTGCCGCTTCGGTTCTGAATCCTCCTCCAAGAAACTTTACTTTAGAAAAATCAAAACGCGAATTATCTAAAGCTAGAATGATCAAATCTGTAACAGAAGGTAGAGCCGGAACGGCGATGATGCCTTGGAAGGAGATTTTAAATCCAATTGAAATTAGATCTGTTGTGGAGCACATCAGAAAAAATCTGATGAAAATTAATTCGGATTAATAACCCAATGGAAATTTAAATTAATTTTTGAAGTTTTTGGCCATACTTTCCAAATAATCGGTAATATGCTGCGAAATACCATTTTGAGCTTCATGATGAAGCTCTAAAAATGCGATACCAATATCATATAAACCGTTTTCTATATTTTCTACACGCACAACAGTGCCTATTAACAAAAACGGCGATTGCGCTTCGCCTATAACCACGCTAAGTTGAACTTTACAACCTATCTCTAACGGAAAATCATTTTCGAATAAAATTCCCGCCATACTCAAATTTTTACTCTTGGAAACTATTTCTGGGGTGTCTTGAGAACCTAAAATTTCAACTTTTACAGATTCCCCAAAATTAATTCGCAGGTAACGCCTTTTATCTTGAGAGTATAACGCAATATTATTTTTTCCTGCCGCTTTAGCTTGATAAAGCGCTTTATCTGAAAACTCAAGCAGTTTTACAGGATCTTGGGAATCAACTGGACAACAAGCTAGTCCGCCGCTTAGCGTTATTTCGAGAACATGTTCATCGTACAAAATCTTTTGCTCGCTAACTTTTCTTCTTATTCTTTCTCCTAATACCAAAGCGCTTATTTTTTCTGTTGCAGGCAAAACTAAAACCATCTCTTCTCCGCCATATCTACCGGCAATATCTTCCGTCCTTTTTTCGTCTAAAATTATTTTAGCGACTTTTTTAAGAACAGAATCACCCGCCAAATGACCATAAACGTCGTTTAATTTTTTAAAATTATCCAAATCAAAAAATAATATAGAAAGCGAGTCGCCATATCGCTTTGCTCTTGCAATTTCGCGGTCAATTGCTTCTTCTAAAAACCGTCTATTAACTAAGCCGGTTAAACCGTCGTACTTTGAGGAATGAGAGGTTTCTTCAAAAAGTTGAATCTCAATTACTTTGGGGTTTTTTAAGGCTTTCTTTTCCGTTAAAAAATAATCGCAAAGAGCGGTTCGCAAATGAACATTGCGGTTCAAAGTGGACGCCATAGCCCTTCGTCTTTCTACAATTTTCTCCCAATGAATCGTTGATTCTTCGATAGAAAACTCTAAGTGGGTCAATACATGAAGAGCAACCCTGAAGACTTCTTCGCCATGTTCTCCTGATAATTCAGACAATGCCAGAATAAGCTTTTCGTCTTCATCCGCAAAATCGCCTAATAATTTTAAAACCTTGTCCCTTAATACGCTCAAACCTTACCCTCTTTTAATCCCTAAATAGGTTTTCAAAAATATTCTAAATTCTTTAAACTTTTTAACTCAGCCGAAGAAGAAAGAGCAGCTTCTCCTAAGGCCGTCAGACGATTCCCCACAACGTTCAAATAAGCCAAGTTTGAAAGATTCTTTGAATTAGCTAAGTAATCAGCTCCTTCGTCGCCTATTAAATTTAAAGCCAACGTTAATTCTTTTAGGTTGGACAAAGTCTTAGATTGTGAAAGAGCCTTTGCTCCTGAAGCTTCAATCCAGTTATTACAATCTAAGTGTAGGACTTCTAATTTACTCAGCGTTTTTGAGTTGCCAAGCGCTTCAGCGCCTTCGTCTAGAACCCCATTATTGCTTAACACTAAATGTTTTAAGTTGCTAAACCTTGAACTTGACGCTATCGCTTTAATTCCTTCTGGTCCAAGCTGATTTTCGCTCACATCCAGGTACTCAATATTTTTTATATTATCTGTCTTAATAAATTCTTTAATCCCATCAGCTCGAAAATCATTATTTTCGACTGTTAATTTTTTTAAATTAACTATCGAAGTTGAATTTGCAAGCGCAATGGCGCTATCAGCTGTAAGTCCATTTCTACGCAACTTTAATTCTTCCAAATTCTTTAAATTTGGAGATTTTGCAAGAAACTCTATTCCTTGATCGTCCAAACGGTTATCTTCCAAATTTAAAGAAGTCAGCGACTCAAAATGGGAAACATTAGACAAAACCTCAATACTTTTATGAGTAAAATCATTTCCTCCCAAACGTAAACAAACTAAATTTTTACCGGCAAAAAACTTTGCAAAGGCTTGTAACCCCTCATCGCCAATCCCTGTATCGGTTAAATCCAGGTTTTCCAAATTGATCAACTTCTTAGATTGGCCAATTGCCTTTGCTCCAAAGGACTCAATCCGATTGTGGCTTAGATCTAACGTCTTTACACCAGTCATTAAAGGGGCTATTGCAAGAGCCTTACTTCCTACAGGTCCAATTTCATTTCCTGAAAGCTTTAGTGAAATCAATGATTGCAAATTTTTCGAATGAGAGATCAGAAAAACACCTTCATCCCCCAAGTTATTGTTATCCAATATAAGGGTTTCAATATTGGTTAAATACGGACAATTAGCCAAAAGAGCGGCTCCTTGATCATCCAAACTTGTTCGGCTTAAATCCAAACATCTGATGTCAGATAAAGATTCGTCCTCCGTAAGAAGTTTAACTTCCTCAGTGGATAACTTCTGATCTTTCAACTCAAAACGAGAAGAATTTTTTGGAAAATAAAAACGAGATCGCATTAATCTTTAATAAAAAACAAAGTCACTTCATTTTTAATAACATTCAATATAAATTTAATACAAAAACATTATAACAGGGTTAAACAAGAGACAATAGGCTTCCTGTAAAAGTTGAGCAAAAATTATTGTTTTTCGAAATTGAGAAGTAAATCGGTTAAATCGTCTCCCGCCTTTTTACCGGCAAAAGAAAAAGCATTTACAGCAGATATTTGCTTCGTGTTCCCCAAAGCTTTGGCCATTACAGGAACCACTCCAGCTACACTTCCATCATTAACATGAGTAACCGTTAAACTACCTTCCGCATGATACACATAATTCTCGATGACATAACCGCTCTCCCGAGAAGTAATTTTTCCGCTGATACGGTAAGCAGGCTGAGTTTCGTCAATTGTAAATCCTTTTTGCCCCAAAATTGAAGAGAGTTTGGACATAAAAGCTCTGGACACGCTTTCTGATTCAGGCAAACTTAAATCAATTGAAATTTTGCGTCGCGCCAAAGAAACGGTGCGAAGTTTTTCTTTTATTTGAACAAGCAACTCGCGACTATTTGTAAATTCCCCTAATTTTGGAGAAAAGACTCCCTGAATTGGTTCTAACATTTCAATAGCTTGTTTTAATAGAACTGCAGCAGATTTATAATCGTTAAGTTTTATCGCGTCCAAAGCTCTTGAATAAACACCGTAAGACGCTTCCGTTTTTGCTAGATTTTCTCTTTCCTGTCGGGCAAGTTCTTCGTTAAGACGCGATTTAGAAACTCTGACTAATGCATAAACGTCAAATAAAGAGTCCCGCTCATTAACATACCACTCAACAACGTCGGCTTCTTTAATTTGAGCGTCGCTTTGAGCTGAAATCTGGACTTCTAAACGTTGTTCAATCTCATTCACTATTTGTTGAGAAGAAGTTTTAATTCTTGTTCCCAGGTAGTTTGCTATCTTCCCTAAAGCGTCTTTCAGAGCCATTTCTTGGCCTTCTTGGGACGTTACTGCTCCGCTCGACGCTCCAACAAAATATAATCCGTTAGGGTCTTGAGGCGGTTGCAAAACCCAATCGGGTCGCGAAGAACCAATCGAAGAACACGCTTCTAAAAATCCCAATAAGACAAACAAAGTAAATAAACGCACAATACTTTCCTTAAAAGGTCTTCGATAAGTTCGCTTAAAAACCAAACAAGCTCTTTTCTTTAATTTTACGAAGCTCTTTTTCTTCGCTCCAATCCAGCAATCCTTCTTCTAAATTTAATAAACTGAGAGTCATCTTGTAGTAAACGTCTTTACCATCTCTATTTGAATTTGAAATACTTACGATCTCCCCAAATAAATGAAACTTGGGGCCTTTCATTTTGCCAATTTTAAGCTTTGCACTTTCATCCATAAACGCCCCTAAACCATCAGGGTCATTTTGATTCTTAAACTCATTCAACTGATCTGTTCGCGCATAATCTTCTTTTTTGTCAGCTACAAAACGAACTTTCCGGCTCTTTACAAGAGCGGTTCTTACTTTATCTGTTATGGCCTTGGTATCGATGTGTTCAGACGTCTTGTTTTTCAGTTCAGTTATACGGATAATAGGTTTTTCTTTTCCATCGAAAATATTGGTATCGATTAAAGACTGAGCCATCCTTTCAGCTAACATTTGTAAATCGTTTGGATTAAAGGAAAGCGCGGGATTATCTCTTACTTCGGCAGGTTCAACATATTTAGATTTAGCGGCGCAACCAGAGAAAAGACTAAAAGCCAATACCAAAACAATAATGGTTTGAACGATCTTACCAAGCTTCATTTTAAATTCTCCTAAACCAAAAAAATTACGTGGATACCCGTTAAATCTCAATTCGCAGTAAGTTTCCATTATCTTCGAGAAAATTTATGATAATACAATTTGACATCATTATCAAAAACTCGAGCGAACGCGACAGTTATTTTATTTTTTTCCGTTGGAATAACAATGTTTTTGGATATTTCTTTTCCTCCAACAGTGATAGAAAGTTTGGCGTCCTCTGTATCGAATTTTTTAGATAAAAAGAAAATTTTTCCCGGAAGAAGCGTCCATGTTCTAACATCGGCTCGTTGAATGGCCAAATTAAAAATGGAGGCCAAAATAGCGCCGCCTTCTCCTAGCTCTTTTCTTAAATGATAATCTTTAATTACTTGAACGGCTAATCGCATCATCGCTTTGGCGGCCAAATAAGGCAACTCTTCCTCATACTGTTTTAAAGCTAATGCATTAATATTTGTTAACGAAGAGGGACTTACAACAGAACCGGTATTGGTGGAAGATAATCTTATTTCCATATTTCTAGAAATCTGGGGAACCAAACGCGCTATAGAAACGTGGTTTATTGCTCCAGTAAATGGATTCCCAAAAGTTAGAGATTCGCTTTTCTTTTCAGGAGCGAATTCTTTAAACACAAATAAGTACAAATTGTCACTCTCGAAGAAAGCGTTTGAATCCTTCTCCGTCGTTTCTTTAATTCTCTTTACAAACTGATTATCAGTTACTTCTACGGCTCGCTTTAAAGGCGGTAGAGCGTTGCCGGATTCGCCGTTAAGTTGAAATGTTAAGGAAGATAAAACTTCTATAAATGCGTTCTCATAAGAACTACGAACGTTTTGAACAAGCTGTTTTTCGGATTGAGATAGACCGGCTCGATTCAAAAGTCTATCAGCAGAAAACATCTCCATAAACTTTGATTCAGATATTTGAGATTTTGACTCTACGCGACCAAACAACGAATGCAACCTATTCTCATATTTTTGCCTCAATTCAATCAGTTCGTCTTCAGATTTTTCAAATATATTTTTTTGAAGGATATAGGCTCGTTCTACTTCCACACGGGCTCCAGCATAATCGCCTAACATTAAAAAATTAATGGTTTTGATTGAATGCAAAAAAACTTTTTCGTAATCGTCTAATTCGTAATCGCCAAGTCCTTCCGTTAAGCTACTTTCCGCCATTTCTAAAAAAATTTTTGATAAGCTTATTTTGGCTCGTTCTTCCTCGCCCTGATAGTATCTATAAACTTCTTCAAGGATTTGATTACTATCCTCAAATCTCCCTTGATAACAATAAGCCACCCCTAACTCTAACAAAAGAATGGGATCTGCATCGCTATTGATAACTTTTTGGGAACCTTTTTTCTTTGAAAAAACCGCTTGTTCCAAGGAAAACAAAGAACTTGTTGAACGGTTAAACCCTGATTTAATCGCCCTCATATCTATAGGCTTTAATGAAGCGCAACCAGCAAACATAAAAACAAATACGGATACCAATACCTGAACGGTTTTATAAAAATTGCCGCTAGAGTTAATGGGGGATGTCATATCAGACGCAATAAGAGGAGATGGAAAAAACCGCTTTATTTAAGTTAAAAAATCTTTAAGGTTCATGACTGCATCTTAGCCTTTTTTGAGACCTTTTAACTAATCATGAACTGCCTTTAAATATGGTAATCGCCATATTCATTGTCGCGTTCGTTTTCATCCCAGTGTTTTAAGAAGTGACGCCAATCTTGAAGAGAAAAAGTTTTTCTAGTGTGAGGATTTCTAAGATCAAAGTATCTGCACCCCATATATGTCGCTCGGTCATATTGCTCAATTCCAATCTCTGTCCATTCAATTCCTTGCTCTTCGGCTTCTTTACGATACTTTTGTGTCTGTTCTCCGTTTTGGAACTCAACAATTATCTTTGTCCCATCGTCTGGCTCTTTAAAAACTGTTAAACGTCGTTTTGATTCCATAATACTTCACCAAGTTTTTAGCTCCTTAAACGGCTTCTCTATTTTTACAATAAAGATAACTAAAATACTCAGCGAGACCTCCAGTTTTCCGTTTTGGATGCAAAAATATTATATTCTTGAAACTCAAGAGGTTTCAAGGCTTCTGGATATACAATCTCAACAAATTTCGCCGAAGCGGGAGAGCTTTGATGAACCTTCAAACCAACTTCATCCTCGAAAACGATAATATGAAAAAACCTTGTAGGATTTAAAACCTCTTGATTAGCAAGGTAAAAAAGAGTCTTTGGCTCATTTTTTTGAACGTAACTTACTAAATTATTGACCGCTCTAACGCACTTTTCCACAGCTTCTGGTCGTACTTGGTATTTTGCGGTTATATGAATCAACATAAAATTATGGAAAAAATTCAATCTAAAAAATTTTAAACTATTTAAACAAAAAGTTTTAATAAAAAGATGAAAGAGGAATAATGGAATTATTGATATTAGATTACCTAAACTTTAACTACTCAACTTCCTCGCGTTCCAGTTGAGAGGCTTCATCCGCTTGAGCCTTACGAAATTCTTCCATTGCCTGAGGAGAGATAGTTACTCTATCTTTTTGGTTTTGAACGCTTTTTACGCTTGATTGTTTATTGCGCTCTGCAATCACACTTTGTGTTTGGTAGGCTCTAAAAACTTTGCCCGAAAATGTAACCGAAAAATCCATGAGTGCCTAATCAATTTAGGATTATCAAAAAGGCGTCGCAAAAAATTTAATACAACCTTAGAGCTTCCGTTCACTAATTAACTATCATTTATCTTTTTATGCGAAAAAGAATAAACTGATAAAAATTAATGTTTTGTAAAAACTCTTAATTTTCTAAAACGCCTATCGTCAAATTTTTGGATATTGATTTTATTGTAATATAAGAGTTTAAATTGCCCAACTAAAAAAAATTCAACTTGTTATATATAGTTGGAAATTTAACTGAGGGTAGAAGGATATTTTGGTTAATTTTATCAGCGAATAAAATATTAAGGAAAATTTTTTAGACAATGATAACGGATAAAATTCTACATGGAAGGAAGGTTTTTCAATTAAAAATTGGAAGTCAAAAAAATGCTTATATTTATCAACGAGTAATTTAATAATATTTACTACGTCTTATTTTTTCCAATAGAATCAAATATTTCCAGTATAAAACCTTTAAGCTCTCTTCGACAAAAAGCCTGTCATTTAGCTTATCATTAACTTTATTTTGGGAATCATACAAGGATATTTTTGGAACCGATTCCTTAAAAATCCTGCTCTAAAAAAGAAATAAAAACCTTAAGAGTATTATTTATTAACTTTCAACAAATTCAGATTGTGATTTCTTTGCATCATCGCTTGAGGAAGGCAAATCTGGGTCTTCAACTTCGACCGACTCGGCAAGAATTTCGGCAATATCTTTTCGCTTTTCTTGGGCCTCAGCGTCGGCTTGGGCTTTTTCAAACTCTTCTAAAGCGCGAGGAGAAATAGTAACTCGATCTTTTTGAGTCTGCACACTTCTAATGTTTGATTGTTTGTTGCGTTCGGCAATAACGCTTTGCGTTTGGTAAGCTTTAAAGACCTTACCAGGAGGTAAAATCGAAAAATCCATGATACGAGGAGTAGTTTTTTGCTAAAGTTTTTTTGAGATAAACGAGTTTTTTAAAACAGAAGAACCATACCCCTTAATTACATTTTTCCCATGTTTTAAATCTGACATTTTTCCTTCAATTTCAACTTTTTCTCGATTGATAAAATCTTCACAATAATTTTCGAGAGAAATAATATTTAAAATCTTAGATTCAATTTGAGTCCGTATTTTTTTTGTCTGAACGATTATGTGTTCTCGCTGCGTATCGTCCAAACCATCCATATAATCCTTAATACGTTTATCTAATCCACTTATTATCTGTTGAAATTTTTGTATTTCTTGTATTACCTCCATCAACCTATCAATCGTTTTCTTTTCGATAATTTCTTTTTGTTCTTCAAGTAGTGATCCTAATTTTTCATAATACTGAAGTTCTTGTCCTAATAAAGTTAGGATTTGTGTAGACGAGTCTTCGGTTTTCAAACCTATGCAAGGACCTTAATCAAGAAAAAATTAGCATTACTTACTGTTGTTGAAGAAACTATTTTGAAATAGAGCTTTCGATTCAATTCAGACAATTGCAATCAAATTTTGGGTTCTTTCTTCTATCCTAGTATTTTCTACTAACTTCCTGAAAGATTGTAAAGCGGTAGATTGAACGTTTTGTTGAAACCCCTCTGCTGCTCCCAAGGGATTATTTGATTTTATCACGATATCATCTTTTTTTAGATCAATATCTCCAATATTTTCATTTAAAATCCTATTTAACCCAGATTCTAAAGCTGGCAACAATCCATTCTCAGGATCTTTAAAAATATTTACAACTGTTTGTGGTCTAGTAGTAAATGCTCGCTTCAAACTTGCTTGATTAACAGAAATAGTGTTATCCGCTTCTGTCTTAATTCCAAAAGAGCTTAATCGACTTTTAATTTCGTTTGGCAAGCTGGCAAATGGAGAAATTACTCCTTCTTTAATTCTTTCAAGAGCGTTAGTAATAGATAATTCCTGCACAACTTTTTTATCTGATCCTACAACTTCTAGACCTATACTTCTTGTGTTTAAAGGGTCGGGTCGAAGCGTTTCAACATTTTCAGAAAGCGAATTCAAGTTCTGTATATTATCCTGAGATTCTCCAATCAACTGTTGTCTAATAGATTGAATTTCCGGATCTCTTTCGAACACACGCGAAACAGTTAACGCTTGGTTAATCTGGTTAACAACTTGATTAAACTCGTCAAAAAAATTTTGTATTAACTCAACAGCATTTTGAGGATCAGAAAATACGCTAATCTCTGTTTCTAAACTTGAAGATTTTTTTATTTCAAGTTGCACTCCCTCTACTGCGTTGTCAATTAAAGCGGTAGGGCTTTCAACTAGAGAGTCTTCTATCTGTATAAAAGCAGATCGGCTTGTTTTATTTAAATTGACCGGTGGGTTTTGGGAAAAATCAAATTGTCTCTCCTTAATCACTGGAAAACCTTTGTTATTCGTCTCCAAAATACCGATCGCTAACAAAATACCATCATCGTCGTCAAGCTCAATATCTGCGGCTCCTTCAGCCGTACTAGTTAAAACCAAACGATTATCTTCAATCGAAGCGATCAATTTTATTTGATCGCTTCCTCCATCTAATCTTTCATTATTATTAACATCTTCCGAAGGGTCTAAAACTCCATCGCCATCTTTATCCTCAATAATAAAAACTCCAGGACCAAATTCACTAGGCGCAATTTGAAGGACATTAATACCGCCATTCTGATTAAAATCTTCAGCTAAATCGAGTTGTCCATTTTTATTCAAATCTTCGCCAAAATTTATTTTATCTTTTATATTTCTAATAGTATCTGTAGTTTCAACTGTCACTTCAAAACCATTGACGACAAAACTTCCAGATAATCCCAAAGGCTCCAAAGGCGAGGTTTGCTCGTCAGAAACCAACACTGCGTTAACTGAATTCTGCTTGGGCACAACTGTAAACCTTCCTACATTTGCACGGCTCGAAGCTGTTGCCTCTAAAACCTCATCACGCGAGGAACGAGCCGATAAAGAATTTAGCGCATCGTCTTCTTGTAATCGAGATGTTAAGCGACTTAATCCCCTGACTGATTTTCTAAGTTTTTCTAAAGTTTCAACCCGGAGATCGACAAACTCAGATTTATTCTGGATCGTTTCATTAACAGGCAATCGATTAGCTCGCAAATTATCAGAAATAAAATTAATCGCTTCGTTAACTCTAAAACCGGCTACAGGACTTGTCAGCTCTAAATTTGGTTTGTCGTTAGAGGTTGTATTAAATGAATCAAAAAGAATTTCGCGAACATTAGAGGAAGAACTATTATTGGTTTTTAACTTTTGCAGAGGGAAATCTCCCGTTGCCGATGGATCTTTTAAGGCAAGAATCGAATTTATTAATCCGTCAATTTGCATTAGTTCGCGTTTTTTTAAATAAAAACGTTTTTAAAATTAAAATAAAAGAGCTAAAAACTAAAGCCTTTAAGTTTTTTACCGATAAGTACTATAAGGGCAAAAAGGTCAAGCATTAGCCCCAGACACACAAAAAAATAAATCTATATCAGTTCGTCAACATTCCTGCCAACTTGTGTCTGAGCAGACACAGGGTCCTGATTTCTCTCTTCTTGTCTTGAAATTTCTTGTCTATCCTGCCGCTGATCGTTAGTTTGAGATTCAACTTCTTCTTGTTGGGCCGTCCTACCCTCCTCTGTTTGTTGAATTTGATTAGTTTGAGTAGACTCTTGAGTTGCAGGTTGTTGAGTCGCTTCTAAACCTCTATCTTGCGCTGGATTATCCAAAATTTGGTTGCGTTGAGCTTCTCTATTGGCAGCTTGACTTATTCCTTCTCTTGGTTCTAAGTCCTGACTTTCAACGGCTTCACCAATTCTATTTTGCTCTGTATTTTGATTTTGCACAGCTTGAGCGTTCTGCTGATCTTGAGGGTTTTGTTCTGCCCGAGTGTTTTGCTCGTCAATTTCTTGCTGTCGTTCTAATCGAAGATCCTGTTCAGACCGCTCTAAAGCTTCTTGTCTTTCTATACGCTGATTTTGCGCTTCTATTCTTTCACCCACAGGCCCAGAATTATCTCTATTTTCGATTGGATTATTCTGATTGCCGAGAGGATTAACTTCTGGGTCTTCTCGCAACTCCACACCACTATCTAACTCTTGTCGTCCCGAAATATCTCCAGATACTTCAGCATCTTGTGGAATTCTTTGATCAATAGGAAAATTTCTAGCTTGATTTGCTCCTGGAGCGTTTCCCAAACTATTAGGATCGCCAACTTCTCTAATATCCTGCTGTTCGGGTATAGGAGCATTTGGAGTCAAAGTAGCTTCAACTTCGGTTTCATTTGGGGCAAGATCGTCAATTCCTCTTTCAAGAGCGTTTTGCCTTCTTGCTTCTTCGCTAAATTCAACGCGATCATCCGCTCTACCCCGGTCGGGGTTAGTTTCAATCTGCTCTAATGTATTTTGATTTTGTCTTTCGTTAGAGCTTTGGTCAGGATTAATCCTGGGAATGTCTCCTCGAAGAAAAGGGCTTTCAGACACCTCTGCCATAGGAATTCCCTCCATTAAAATCAATCATTTAGACTACTTTCCTTAAATTTTGCGCGCTTAATAAATAATCTCCCATTTCCTTATCGGAAGCTCTTTAGAAAAACTTTAGCTTTTTTTTAAAAAAAATTTTAAATTTCTATATATTCTTATTTTACTGCATTTCTAGAAACAAAAGCTAAGTATCTTGAAAAAAGGAAGGAATTCTGGATTGTTTAAGAGAAGTTAAACCAATTCTGAGATAATATGCTCTAAAAGATTAACTTAAAAGGATAAACCGGAAGTTCAACACAATTAATCAAAGTCTTATGAAATTTCAAAAACACAAATTAGTTAAGCATCAATAACCAAGAGTGCCTTTTAAACTTTGTTCTATTTATGAAAAATAAATTAACTTAGTTTAAACATTTGTTAATTTTGGCATGATATTAGTTTTTTACTAAATTATCGATAGTTTAGATATCATTCCAACCATTTAGAATAACTATTTATAAGAAAGTTTATGGATGAATCCCTAAAAGAAAATCCTCTCGTATCCAAAGGATTTTTGGCGTTGTTTGCCTTGGTCATGGCTTTGATTTATTTCAACGTGATTGAAACGCCTATTGATCCACACGCTCTCGATTTTAAAGTCTACCCAAATTTAAAAAGAAGTTTTAGCGAGATTATCCTGTCTCCCTGGCATCCAGAGACAGCTCATTGGAGAATGCCAATCGCTAACTGGTTTTACCAATGGTGGGGGGTTAATGAATACACTTATAAACTGTTTCCTATTTTAATCAATCTTTGCACCCTCTTGCTGATTTACCATTGGACTAAAACGCGAATTGGAAAAGCCGAGGCCGTAATAGCCGCATTCTTGTTTGGAATTTCTTATTACAACATTTGGATTACGGTGTGGGTCCATTTTGCCGAATTCTATATGTTCGCCTCATTCCTAACTATTTTGTTTTTGATGAAAGGTTGGGAAAAGCAAGGCTGGAGTTTTTGGTGGCTATTTGCGCTTTTTAATTTTCTAAATATAACCAACACGATCCTTCCTTTTTTGTTTCAGCCTGCAATTCCCTTTGTAGCTTTTGTTATTGGTTGGTCAATGAACAAAAGCGAGTCAAATTTTCGGTCAAGATTAAAACTTAAATTGATACAGTTTGTAACGACTTATTCTGCTTCACTAATTGCAGCTCTTATCTTTTATCAGGTAAAAGGGGTCAATTTTGTAAAAAACGCTTTTGACCTTTTGACGAAGGGAGAGTTTGTAGACAAAGCTTT
>CAYFMN010000027.1:58996-63391 GCA_964344185.1 uncultured Nitrospinota bacterium | reverse complement strand
CTTCTTTAGCCGGTTCTTTCCCCTTGTTTAATTCGTCCTGCTCGGCAAAAGCCTGTGCCCAAAGATCCTCTTCAGACTGTTCTCCTCCAGAACTTTCTTCTTTAGCCGGTTCTTTCCCCTTGTTTAATTCGTCCTGCTCGGCAAAAGCCTGTGCCCAAAGATCCTCTTCAGACTGTTCTCCTCCAGAACTTTCTTCTTTAGCCGGTTCTTTCCCCTTGTTTAATTCGTCCTGCTCGGCAAAAGCCTGCGCCCAAAGATCGTCCTCACCGCCGCCTTCTTCGCCGTCCGCCGATTCTTCCTTAGAAGCTCCTTGGTCCTTATTCAACTCATCTTGTTCGGCAAAGGCTTGAGCCCATAGATCTTCGTCGCTTCCTTCCGATCCCGAATCTTCTTCTTTCGCGTCTTCTTTCTCTTTATTTAATTCATCTTGTTCGGCAAACGCTTTCGCCCAAAGATCGTCTTCGGATTCTTCCGGTTTTTCTTCTGCCACGGTATGGTCCTCTGAATTGGGTTCTGGGTTCTCTTTGGGTTCTTCAGTTACTTCCGTATTAGTATTAACGGTATCATCCCAAATTTCGTCAAGTTTTTCTTCAATTGTTGCGTTTTCTTCTACTGCTTCTTTCGCGGTTTCCTGAGTTATTTCCTCTTCTTTCTCAAGATCTTCGCTGAGCATTCTCTCGATTTCATCTTGATCGCCGCTTTCTTCAGTAACTTCTTCTGAAGGAACAACCGCTTCTTCGCTTTCAGTTTTTGCTTCTACTTGCGGCTGCTCATCTTCAAATGGCTCAGAGACTGGAGTCGGCGGTTCTGAATCGTCGGCGACCATTTCCGGTTCTTCCTGACTCGGAGACTTTGGCTCATCAACTGTTTTTTCTGGTTCTTCGTTGGTTTTTTCTTCTATTTTCTCTTCGGGTTCGGTTTTGGGTTCTCCCAAATCGTCTTCCTCATCGCCAAATAGGTCATCCAAACCCATTTCTTCTTTTAGCGAATTTAAAATATCCTCTTCGGATTCCTCTTCCTCCTCAGACTCTTCAATATCCCCTTCATTATCAATTACTTCCGAAGTTTCAGGAGAAATAGTTTCTATATCGGATTTTTGAGAAGTTTCTGTAGTTTTTTCCGATAATGCACCTGCTTCCTTTTCACCTGCCTGCTCTTTTTCTTTTACAGTACCATCTTCTAAAGTCTCTGGGACATCTTCTACTTGGGTTTCTTCCTCTTCCGCAGCGGTATTTTTCAACATCCCATCCAGAACGCTGTCCAAATCTTCTTCACTTGGCGGCCCTGGTTCTTCAACAACTTCATTCGGATCAGCGACAATCTCTGGAGCGTCTTCAACTTCGGCGTTTAGAGCATTGAATTCCGTTTCATCACTCAACATTCCATCTAGAACATTGTCTAAATCTTCCTCGCTCGGCGGCCCTGGTTCTTCAACAACTTCGTTCGGATCGGCGACAATCTCTGGAGTATCTTCAAGCGCGCTATCTACGCCTCCAAAACTTGTATCGCCCAAAACGCCATCCAAAATACTATCTAAATCATCTCCACCTGAAGGAGCTGAAATAACTTCTCCGGACTCTTCAACTTGATCATCTAAAACCTCCGGAGCGTCTTCGACTGCATCATCTGGAGCGCCTAAATTGGTATCGCTCAATACTCCGTCTAAAATATTCTCTAACTCGTCTCCATCGGGAGGGGCTGAAGGGATATCTGCGGGTTGATCTTTGCCATCCCCCTTTGAGACCGCTTCCTCTTCTGTTTTTACCTCCCCTGCACTCGTATCGTTTGCGCCTTCCAGGTTTTCGTCGCTGGCTTCCGAAGCTTCTTTCGCCATGTCATCAACAACGTCGGCAACCGCTTCTTCCGGAGCGTCGTCATCAAGGATCTGATCCAGCATGTTTTCGATATTATCAGGATCAAAACTCGACTCAATTTTTTCTGGCTCTTCCTCAAAAACGTCCTGTTCTTGCCCTGAATCCGAAACTTGACCAACATCAGCCGTAGAAATTTGCCCTGTTTTTTCGGATAACGTATCCAAGGCCTGAGGTTCGGAACTACCATCCTGTGCCGCCACAAACTGAGCATTACATGCAATGCACTGAACGTTCTGGTTTTCTGAATTCGGATCGACAAATTCGACCTCGTTTTCAGCTTTACACTCCGGGCAACTGATCAGCATAAGTTTCTATTTATCAACACTTTATATAGATTTTTAATTATAAATCTAATATAATAAAAGAGCAATCAAAACGTTTTTTTAATATTTTGCAGTGATTTCCGATAAGAAACTTGCAAATTCGAAATAATCGTCCTTTATTGACATTAGAGGGTATTTTTTAATATAATTTCTACCAAAAGAAGGTCCAAATCGAACATACCTTACCTAAAAACAGGTTTTTTCTTAGATTTATTTCTTCCAAATTATCAATTTTAAAATGAAATACTTTAACAACAATAAAATATGGCTATCTGCCATTATTTCAATTGGTTTGATATTACCTATTTCGGAAAAAAAGCTTTCCGACTTAAATAGAATATCTCCAGCATATATTAAAGAGTGGAACTTCCAGGAATCCGTATTTTCTAAAAGAGTGGCAAATAAAAAACAAGAAAAGCTTAAATACAAAAGCGAAGTTAAACAACAAATACGGAAAATCGCTTCCCAATATCAAACCAACTTTAAAAAAAGAACATTAGAATCCGTCTCAGAGTATATTTTTGAGTACAGTCAAAAATACGGTTATGATCCGCTTTTTTTGACGGCTTTAATCGTTACAGAGAGTTCATTCAACAATCGTGCCAAATCGCATCAAGGGGCGATAGGTTTAATGCAAATTTTACCTGCGACCGGGTCCGCCTTAGCTTCCGAAACTCAAATGACTTGGAAAGGCAAAAAAACTCTTTATGATCCCGAAGTTAATATTGCCCTTGGAGCGTTTTATTTGAATAAACTGCTAAAACGATTTCGGGATCTTCGACTGGCGCTGGAAGCTTATAATCACGGCCCCACACAGTTAAAACAGTTTTTGAAGCGTGGAATTCGACCCCAAAAATATTCGAACAAAGTTTATAAAAACTACAATATGATTAAAGCGCGGTCTATTTAATCATGCCCCAAACTGGGTTTTCTTTTCTAAAGTTTCAATATTCAAGCCTATCTCACTTTTGCAAGGTTTTTCTTTTTTCTATTTTAGTTTTTAGTGGTTGCTCAACCTTAGAAGTAGAAAAAGCTTTCAACGGAGAGTTCTCTCGCGCAAAAAATAATAAGGTAATAAACGATTATTGCCTAAATTGCCACGTGCATAGAAATTTTCAGGCCGAAGAACATATACTAGCCAAAAGGAAATCTTATAGAAGAAACTTTTATAGAAGAACCTCTGATTGTCGCACATGTCATTATGTAGAAAAAATATGGGCTAGAAACGACCTAAAAAGAAAAACCCGGTATCCCTCTCTAGTTAGAAAGGGGTTCTTCCTTGATTTTGAAAAAGAAGAAAGCAAACCGAAAAAAAAGTAGAACCCGCCTTCATTTACCCAGCCTGAACTCTTATATCATTTCGTTAAGCTTCGTTACCCAATCGTCAAAGAAATCTATCGGATTCAAGTATATATTTTAATGACATTTATGCTACAAATTCACCTAAAAATTGTGGCTCTATCAAATAAAAATTTGCTTTAATGAACATAAGACGAATAAAATTAGAATCGGTTTTCATAAAAACCTCATAAACCTTTTTGAAAGGTAATACTGTGAAAAAAATAATATTTTTAACTTTGTCTTCCATTATCTCTATTTTTATATTTATCAGTTTTGCTCATGCCGTAAAATCTATGGATACGGTAGAATCTCTTACGCCTTTATGCGACAAAGACGTTTTCCACTCCTGTTTTAAAATTGGAGAGAAATATCGAGTATTAGACAAAGACGAAAAAAAGGCTTTGCCATTCTTTGAAAAAGCCTGCAATGGAGGTCACTACACCGCTTGTTCGCATGCCGGCATCCTTTTAATGAAAAGGGGAACGCCCTATAGCAAAGAGTTTAAAAAAGCTACAAAATACTTTCAAATGGCTTGCGATAATAAACATGACAAAGCGTGCTTTAATTTAGGATCGATAAAATATAAAGAAGGTAGGCAAAAAAAGGCGATTAAATGGTTTGACGTTTCATGTGAATTAGGGAATCTGTTTGGCTGTAACCGAGCGGCTCATTTAAGGAAGTAACGCACACCCACAAACTCAAAAAATGACGCAAAAGCCAAAAATAAAAAACTGGGAGGAATTAATAAACGATGGCGATAATTATGGAGACGCTAATTACACGCCTATCGAGAAAACAATCATCGAATCGATTAAAAATAAAACTGTCTTAAAAATTCAAGATAGTTTTCTTTTTTC
>CAYFMN010000027.1:0-58986 GCA_964344185.1 uncultured Nitrospinota bacterium | reverse complement strand
AAAAGACCCGGACCATGGGTCTAATCTGGCGAAATTAATTGCCAACTTTGAACCTCTAAAGGACGTAACCTCTTTAATTATTACGCATAATCAGTTAGGTCCCGAGGGGGTTGCAATTCTCGCCGAATCTCCTATTCTTAAAAAAATCGATTATCTGCATCTGGGTTCTAACCAACTTGGGGACGAAGGAGCAAAAATTATCGCTAACTCTCCTCTCTTTGCCAATGTTGAATTTTTGAATTTGGAATGTAACAAAATCGAGCCTGCCGGCGCAAAAGCTCTAGCCGAATCAAAATATCTAACAAAAGTTAAAAGTTTAAACTTAGTTGATAATAAACTAAGCGACGAAGGCGTTTTGTATATTGCCAACTCCCCTAATTTTTCAAACTTAACCTATCTTCACCTTGGCGGCAATAGAATAAAATCAAAAGAAACAAAGCAAGCCGTCAAAGAATGTAAAAACCTAAGTAAGATTGAAACGTTAAAAATTTTTTAAAACCTTCTGACCCCGTCTAATATCGATACAAAATTTTCGGCTATTTATAAATTTGTTTTGCCTTCTGACTGATTTCGTTAAACGTTCTTCCTATTTTCCTTTCTTATAATCTTAAACCCAAATTTTTCTAAATGTGGGCTCGTTATAGAGATCTAATCTCATTTTCCGTCTTTGTATTCTTTTCTCTAGCGATTGGTTTCGCTACGATTGAAGATTACGGAACCATGAACGACGCTCCAATCAAATTTGCCAGCGGTTTTCGAAACTACTATTTCCTTATCACTGGAAACAAAGATTATTTAGAGCCCGAAAACACTCCAATACTGGCGGGAAAAATGGGGCTGCTACAAACGCATAAATTTTTAGAAAAAGACAACTTCGCCCCCATAGACTATTCTCCGTTAGTCGACGCTCTTTCAGAAGCGACTTGCAATCTATTTTATCAAAAACTTGGTTGGCTAAATTATTTTGACGCGCATAACGCAATCGTTATCATTTTATTCGCAATAAACGTAGGAGTGATTTATTTATTCGCAAAATCGCTTTATGGGTTTTGGGCTGGAGTTCTTTCAGCCATTTTCTTTGGATTATTTCCCCGTCTCATAGCGCACTCGCATAATAATATTAGCGATATTCCACTGGTCTTTTTCTTTTCAATTACGATCATGGTTTTTTATCAGGCCGTTACCCGCCAAAACGTAAAACTGTTGACCATCGCAATCAGCTTATTCGGAATTTCAGTGGCGACAAAGCTCAATTCCGTTTTTTTAATTTTTATTCTTTTGCCCTGGTACCTGGCGTTTAAATTTTTAAACCGTCTGCCATTTAGTAAACAGGAAAAAATCGTTTGGCTCTTTTCTCCTTTAATCGCTTATTTGTCCTGGCTGAGCGTTTTCCCTTACTTTTGGACAGCGGAAAGCTTCGCAGATTTTTTTTCCAGACAAATCCATTCCCATATTTTCACAATGCTGTTCCACGAAAACGTCGTCGGGTATGAAGGAGGTTGGAATCTAAGCGTCTTTCATCAAGCGTTTGCAACCGCTCCAACAATTATTTTAATTCTTGCGCCCATCGGTTTTTATTACTCGTTACAAAATTTTATAAAAAATAAAGATTCGCGTTTCATTCTTTTATTTTTGTGGTTATCCATTCCGATATTTAAATCCTGTCTACCTGGAATTAAAAACTACGAAATGATTCGCCACTTCATGAATTACATTCCCGCTCTAGTTATTTTAGCCGGATTTGGAGGAATCAAATTATTCGAAATTATTAGCTCTTTTATACAATCAAGCGCAGCGGTTAAAACGGTTGGAGCTTTGGGGATTTCTCTAATTATTGTTTCTCTCGCTTATCCAATTTACAAAATACATCCTTACGAAATTTTATATTTCAATAAAGCGACAGGAGGATTAAAAGGAGGAAAAACTAAATTCATGTACGCGTACGATTATTGGCAATCGTCGTTACGCCAGTTAATTCGATGGGTTAATGAAAACGCAACGCTCAACTCTAAAATAACGTTGCTAAATTATTTTGACTATAACGTTATGGAACCGGTCTTATTAAGAAAAGACCTTCAAAAAGTCCAACTAACGCCTACCATAGAACCTATAACTCTAAATTTTGAAAACCAACCTTCATTTCACGGAGAGATCGTAAAATACAACTTTAGAGGTTATATTTTAGTTTTAGAAAAAAGAATAAATATAGGCGAGTTCATTAATCTATTAGAGCTAGATAACACTCTTAAACCTTCGTATTCAATAGACATAGACGGTAGCGCAGTGGCAAAAATTTATCGCATAACCCACAACTATGGCGTAGTAAATAGTAAAAATAAATCTTTCTATTTTTTCTTCAACGAAGACGGCAGCTTAAGGAAAACATTAACTGTGGGAAAGTCAAACCTTCTGCTTAACTACTAAACAAAATGTAATATAAAAAATCATTAACTTGCGTCGGGCCTTAGTAACTCAGGCCTGGAGTAATTAACTAAATCGGGGGTATTATCAACGCCTTCATATAAGATTAAATTCTTCAATTTGCCTGAAATTTTCAGTTCTTTTAAACCCTTTGCTCCCTCTTCCGTAAAAGGATTTCTGCTAACGTTCAAAGTTTCCAGGCTTTCAATCATCTTAGAATCCGCCAAAGCCTTACACCCTACGTCAGTTATTTGGTTATAAGCCAAATCTAACGTTTTAATAGACTTTAGTCGCGTAGATTTTGCCAGTTCAGCGACACCCTCATCCGTTAATTTGTTAGAAGGCAACTTTAGCGTCGTTAATTTCTCCAACCCTTCCCATTCAACTAATTTTTTAATTCCTTCGTCGTTGACATATCCCCTTTCCAGATGAAACTCTTTTAAGTTGCTTAATTGAGAAGCTTCCGCAAAGGCATGACAAGCGCCGTTTCCTACCTGAGTATAGTCTAAGTTTAAAATTTCAATAGAGCTTGCATGAGGCGATACTAAAAAAGCCAAAATAGAATCGTCGGTTAGACGATTGTCGTTTAAAAATAAAACTTTTAATTTTCCTAATCGGACTTCGTCAAGTTGCGCCCAATCTTTTATTCCGGTATCGGTTAAAAAATTAATGCCAAGATCCAAAAACTCCAATCCTTTAAAGTTTGGCGACTCTAATAATATTTTTAAAGCTTCGTTATTGACTTGGTTATCGCTTAACGTAAGACTTTTAAAACTTTTAACAATTTCTAAACCGGAGATAATTGTTACTTCCTCTAAACCAACATATTGACCGGAAAAATCAATATGATCCTTCCCACTGGCGGCTAACTCGCCAATAGTTTTTTCAAATTTTTCTTTTTTTTGATCTACCGAAGGTTTGTCGCTTTCGTATTCGGCATTTCCACCACGAATGATAGCCATCTTAAAAACCTTTACTACAAATACAAAATGGATTTATGCAAGAGCTTATTTTGCCCTATTGATAACTAATTAATAAATATTGAATTACAAAATTTTAACATAAACAACATTAAAATAAATTAATACGATATTAACGGTTCTTTAATTTTGCGAACTTATACTAATTTTTGAAAATAATTGAATTAACGAAGTCAGTCCATAAGGAGCAAAATCATGACCCACTTCAAAACTCTGGACTCAAGAGGCCAACATTTTGGCGCGATTTGCGACTTAGCTTTAAGAGAACTAAAAAAAATTAAAATCGACGGTATTTTAGAAATCATATTAGACAATAAAAGAAATATATCAGACGCAATTAAAGTATGGGCTAAATCGCATGGCCATAAGTTTTCAGACTCTGAATCCGAAAATAGCTTAATTCGTATTTTTATTCGAAAGGGAAAAAATTAAAAGAATCTCTAATAATTCAAATTTACCAGGAGCCTGGCCCTTAAATTCAAAGGCCAGGCAGTAGCAAACCAGTAAAAATGCTAATTATATAGGTCCCCTTAAAATAATTCTTCAGAAGTAAAACTATCCATTTAACCTGGGCGACAGCTTTTCAGAAATTGGCAAAATCAAGGGTCCTTCTCCTTCCCTTGAATACGCCGTCATTATCCTCTCCATTCAGAAAAGCTTGTCGCCTTTTCTTTTTTTAGCTAACCACTTTATTTTCTTGAATTTAGGCTGGCAATTTCTAACTCATATAATAAAATACTTAGACGGCTGTTTTATAAATACTTTATCCCCATAGATCGCTTTTTAATCGTGTGAAAAATTGAATTATACTTCCAGTAAACGTTCTATAATGGGCCTCACAAAAAATTATTACAGCATTCTAAATGTATCCAAAAACGCAAGCCATGCGGAAATAAAAAAAGCCTACCGAAAGTTAGTCAAAGAATTCCACCCCGATAAAAACCCAGAAAATAACAATAATTGGAAAATTCAGGAAATTAACGAAGCCTACCAAATTTTATCCGACCCCACTCAAAGATTAAAACTAAATACTTCTCTTCGAAGACAAGGTCCCAAATCATTTCGATTGATTGGATGGGAATATGACCTCTTTCGAGCTCAAACTTTTTTTCAAGCTGACAAACAGTTCTATTTGAATCAGGAAAAAGATAAAGGAAGACATGAAACCATTCAAAAATTATTGGAATTACTTTTAAAAGACCAGTCTAACTTTTGGGTGCCCTTTAACATTGGAACAGGATATCGTCAACAAAAAGAATACGACAAATCCGTTCAATTTTATTCTGGTTCTCTTAAAATAAATCCAAACGAAGGACATATCCATTTGAACTTGGCGATGGTTTACGACGCTTTAAAAGATTTTGGCAACGCAGTTAACCACTTGAGCCTGGCCGCCGAACTCTTTGAAAACCTTGGCGCGCTGGATTTGGTCAAACAGTCTTATAAGGGCGTAGAAATATTAAAAGACAGATACGGGAAATAGATTCAAATTTCTTCGCAATCAAAAAGCTCATCGTTAATCCAATTAATTTGGATATAGGAAGGAAGAATTGTCCCTTTATCTATTTTTGCCGCTTCTAACTGATCGCAGGTTAAGTTGGAAACATCCTTCAGATTGGCTCCATGCAGGTAGGCGTCGCTCAGATCAGCGTCTTCTAAGTTTGCGGCTGATAAGTCTGCTTCGCTTAAAACCGCTCTCGTAAGATCGGCGTTGCTTAACTCAGCTCCAGAAAGATCTGCCTGAATTAAATAAGCTCCGGTTAGGTCGGTGTCTTTTAGGTTCGCCCCGCTAAACTTTCCTCGCATCAACTTGGCGTTGCTTAAATCCATACCGCTCAAATCGCCTTTTGAAGCTTCGAGTTCTCTTAATTTTAAAATCCACTCTGGTAACATAAAAAACTAAACAAGATCAATAATCTTTTCGCGTCTTTCTTTCAATCACAAAAAACCTCAATCATTTTCCACTAATTAAAAACCGTAAAAATTTAGTTTAGTCATGCCATATCAAGCTATTGGCAAATTTAAATCCCCTTAGGTCGCCTCAATCCATTTTTGTGTTAGCATAGAAGCCAAAAACAAACAGGACTATAGCCACAATCACTATAGCGTCGTCAATTAACCACTGCTTCCAACTACTAGCGCCGTGCCCGGACACCCATGGAACAGCCACTAACAAAACGCCAAGAAAACCGACGCCTAAAATGGAAACTATGAGGATGATCATAGTTTTTTCACTCATAATTTAATCCCGAACAAAATGTAGTATTTTTATTTTGATCTTTCTAAATTCTAAACTAAAAAATAAAATTCCAATTAAACTTCGAAATACACTAACTAATATTATTGGATTTTGAAAGTAAAATGTTACGCCCAGCGCTGTTTATTCATCTAATGAAATTTCTTCAATAATTTGTTCGGGCAATCCTATAAAAAATTCCGCTCCGCTTCCAGGCCTTCCAAACGCAGAAATCCTCCCGCCAAAGCAATCGACTATTTTCTTGCAAATAGCCAATCCCATTCCACTTCCTTCATATGCTAATCTTGGATTTAATCTTTCAAAAGGTTTAAAAATACGATCTGCGAACTTTTGCTCAAAACCAATCCCATTATCCTTAAAAATAATCTCTTGAAAGCCGTTCTCATTTTTAGAACAAGAAATATTTAACTCAAGGGGAACGCCTTTACGCGAAAACTTCACAGCGTTTGCAATCAAATTTTGAAATAAAAGTCTTGCTTGAACCGGGTCAGCCTGAATAGTGGGTAAAAAATCAGCGGAGACATTTGCGTTTGATCTTGAAATTTGTAGATCTAAATCAGCGACAACTTCGTCCACAAGTTCGTTTAAGTCAACCTGTTCGTTGCCTTTTTCCGAAAAATTAATTCTAGAATACTGAATCAAATCGCGAATTAATTCTTGCATCCGGTGAACGGCGCGAAATATTCGTTTTAAGTTATCCACGCCTTCATCGTTTAAATCGGGAACCAAATTTTTCAGCCTATCTCCAAAAACTATAATTTTTCTCAAAGGTTCTTGCAAATCATGCGACGCAATCATTGCAAACTCATCGAGCGAACGGTTGCTTCTTTCTAACTCACGCACGTATTTGAGAAGTTTCTCCTGGTTTTTTTTCAATTCCATTTCGCTTTCGTTGCGTAATAAAATTTCTGTCTTTAACTTCTCATTCACTTCGATTAGCTTTGCGTCGTTTTGCGGCAATGTACCCTCGGAAATCTTTTTCTTCAAACAATTGGAAATCCTTGATAAAAGCTCGTCCTTCTCACAAGGCTTTAAAATATAATCCGACGCGCCATTTTGCAAAGCTTCTATAACATGCTGTATTTCTTCGTTATCAGTAATAATAACCACAGAAGACTCGGAGTCGATTTTTCTTGCTTCCTTTAAAAACTCAATTCCATTCAAATCTTCCATTTCCAAATCAACTAAAACTAAATCGTAGGTTTTCCGCTCAAACAATTCGAGTCCTTTTCTACTACTTTCAGATATATCAACGTTGTATCCGCTTTTTATTAATATTTCGGAAACAGATGCGAGGTTTGCCGCCATATTGTCAATCAATAGAATGGAACTTTTTTGTTCAGTCATTTTTTTTACTAAGAAGATAAACTACTAATAAATTGTGGAACATTAAGATTAAATGTCACTTGAAAATCTAACGAAATTGCAAAGCATGGTTCTATTTTAAATGCTTTCCGAAAGATGGCAATCGATAAATTTCAACACAAACCGATACCCACTACCCCCCACAACTATTTATTTATCAGATAATTGCCAACCCCAGTCGACACTAATTGAATCGGGTCGCATATAGATTTGGCTCTCCATATGTTTTATTGATTCTATGATTTTTTTTTGTTAGATTTCAGAACCACCCTAAAAGGATTGAGGTCTACGTGCGTATTTTGATGACAGCGATAAAACCGCGTAAAGAGTCGATTGGCCCGCCTGGAATTCACTTGAGATGGAACCTTCCCTCAGAACTTGAAAGCCAAGGTATCTCCTCCTCTATTACCGCTAAAAAAAAATACTTAGGCTTTCCCGAAAAAGGTTTTACGATCTATCGTCGTCCTCACAAAATTACCGAACCTAAAAAGTTAGAAATTCCTGGAATAAAACAGGGTGAAAAACCTGAAATACTTAAAAATAGCGACGCGTATCTTTATCCAGATCCGCAAACCAAATTAATCTCAAGTGGGGATGGTTGGAAAGTCATCAAAAGCGGTCAATTGTTGATTCGTTTTAAACAACCTGTGGTTTATTGTGAAGTCGAATTTGACGACGCCACTCAAGAAAATGAAATCATTGCTTATCAAGGTCGTCATCGTCTGCAAAGCGATCAAACAATCGTAGAACAAAATCGAATGCGCGTGATCGCCAATTATTTTGATCACGTTCTTTTGACTCTAAACTTTAAGCGACTAAAACAAATTTCATTTTATACAGAAGCGGACTATTGCGCTCAATCAGACTGGGAACGTCTGATAACGCTTGACCGATTGGAACCAAATCAACATGAAGACGCCTTGGATAGATTGGAAAACGGTTTGCATAACCGTTACGCGAAATCCAGGTCGACGGCGGTTGAAAAATATGCTCCACACATAGGAGAAATATTAGTTAACCAAATCTTGATTGTTGGCAATAATACCGACGCCCAAATACCCGCTTCCGACTTCACAGACGACTGCCCGCAAGGAATAGAAGTCGGAAATCTTTCCGCAAGAAATTTACTGCTTACAGGAGCCAGCGATCCGAATCTGGCGAAAATAATGGGATTATATTGGGTCGATCAATTCACAACTAAACGCGGCCCCTCTGACAAACAAATTTATGATTACAAAGTGGAAGGTTTATATAAAGATAAACCCGTATGCGGCTTGGTTCTGACCGTGGGCAAAGACTTCGCCCCGTTACCGCAAACACCCAACCTGGAAGCGGCTGTTCAATTACCCGGTTTGCGATGGTACAATCGACATCCTTTATCGCGAATAGGACTCCATTGGGAACAGACGCGCAACTCAGCCCCCACCAGTGTCATCCTTTACGATATATATCGACAATCTAAAACAGATGATCGGTTCAAACGACTGTCAGAAAGTTTGCCTATCGCCATGCAGAGCAATGGCAACGCGACAAACGATCTTCCAAGTTTTGTAGATATAAACGTTCCGCTAGGCGCCTACTCCTACCAAATTTCAGGCATCGATATTTTTGGGCAGGAAAGCGAAGCCTCAAAGCCTAAGCAGATAGAGGTCAAAGATGCAACGCCACCGCCGCCGCCAGTCCGATTGAAATGCTCGGTTTTGCAACCAGGTTATCCCTGGAACGATCCTGAAAAATTAAAAAAACAAATCAATCAAAATGGCTTAGATATCAACACGGCTCAAATCCAATTATCTTTTGAGTATGGGTACGCGCAACATCGACAAGCTCCGGACGCAAAATTAATTAATCTTTATTGGCGCGAGAAAAATTTACGCATCGTTAAGAAAGCCGAAACGATTCAAGTCAAAACGACTTTAACCGACGATGAGTTAAAACAATTAAAAATAGAATTAAAAGATTTTAGCGAGCAAGAGTTGCAACAATTTGACGGAGGCGTTTTATCCATCAAATCTCGAAACGGAGAGGAATTACCAAACTCAGGGAAAACGCCAATCCGCATAGAAAAAATTGATTCAACCTGGGTCGTCCTGCGTCCCTCTCAAATTCAAGTTTTGAAGGGCGATATTTGCGAGTTAACCAGCGACATACATAATCGGGATAATTGGCGTGGTTTTGGTAGAAAAATCAAAATTCAGCCTCCTTTACAAGCTGAAGTCGCAAAAATACGAGACCTGAATGTCAAAATCCGAGGACGCCATGAAATACCAAAAGATGAATCTGACTCAGTAGCGGAGATTGTCAACACTTTTCCCGGAAACTTGCGGCCCAAAGACTCCCCATCCATACCCCCAGTTACTGAGCTTTTCATCGACCATGTATTGTTGGAACCAAACCTTTTCTCTAATGGGAAACTCATTCTAAACGACAATAAAATCATTCCAATCGTCTATTCGACTGCCGGAATAGCATACTCACAGATCCTTCAAAACCAACCTTCGTTAATTTCCCGGATCGCAGTCGATCCTTCTCACAGTATCGAAATCAATCAAAACATAGTTTTAAATTCTCCTCAGGATAAAGACATGTATGGAGACCCAATTCGATACGTGATAAAAGAAACAATCCTTGAAGCAAAACCAAGCGATTTTGACTTATCTGCTTCCGGCGGCGAAATTGTTTTCGAAGGAATAGAAAAAAAATGCGGCGAATATGAAGCAGTCGCCGTTACTGCTCGGGTAGTTTCAACAGCCCGAAAACAAAGCGAGACAAAAGTGTCGTTATTGGTCAAGTTTCGTAGTTCGGATTGGAAGCTATATGGAGAAAGCGGTTGGTTAAGCGACAAAACAATCGCATTATATTACGCTCCTTATATGGTAGGACCGCTTCTCTCGTCAATTATTCATAACGCTAATACCGACCAAACGCCATCATGGAATTGGAGCGCTGAAACTGGAATCTTTAGGGGATATATTGCGGCCACCGCCACAGATGATCGCTCGCTGGAAGGCTCCTTGTCGCAACCAGTAGAAGCTTCTGCATTCAAGCCGCCGCCTATTGGCAGACCCAATCCACCAATTCCATGCGACTTAACTTTAAACGACCTCGATTCAACAAACCGCTGGTATGCAAGCCTTCCCGACCTAAATGGACTTGCAACCGCTTGTTTGAAATGGACTCCCGATGGAATAAACGAAGCGGAAGGTTTACGCTGCGAAATTGCTCGCGCTTTAGACACAACAATCATTGAAGCCGACAAAAAGAATTGGCTGCTTGGTTTGCACGAACCTGGTTTTCCTCCTGTTTCGATTGATATCGTACAAGTGCGAGATTCCAACTCCAATGATGGATATATACCAACTGATCTCTTTATCGTTCAATTCAAACCTTTAAATAACGACAATAGCGATAAGGCTTTTTATTC
Source organism: uncultured Nitrospinota bacterium (assembly GCA_964344185.1). Lineage (GTDB taxonomy): Bacteria > Nitrospinota > Nitrospinia > Nitrospinales > JAJDAT01 > JAJDAT01. Next base: position 48,539 of record CAYFMN010000027.1, on the reverse strand, counting down.
TGGAGGAATTTTTATACAGGATAATAATTTATTTGTGTTAACCGGGCACAGACTAACTCAAACCGGGTCGGATGAAAACACATTATTTGAGGCGTCAGTTAAAAGCTTTTCAGGCGCGGCTGTAAATACGACGCAACATGCAACGTTTTACCGTGGCGGAATTGTTCAATATCAAGGCGTTAACCTCACCCTCAATAATTCGACAACAACGCCGCATAGTGGCCGAGTCATATTGACTATGGATTTACCCGACGAGTTAGATTTAACAGATACAAATGTTAGAAAAAAATTTATTGGGATTCGGCTGTCAACCCCTGTCAATACAGAATCCGGACAGCAAACCAACTTCTTCAAAGTTTTGCAAATATCCCAACAGCGCGACGACGACGGCAACTTGATAGACCGAATGGATTTTTTACTACAACCCCAAATCGGCAAACGCACAAAGATTGGCGCTCAGGTTACGCTACACGCAGCGCCTAATTACGACTTCGCCAAATCAAATGATTCTTTGCTACGGGATTTAGCCGATAAAACGGCTAATATTTCCGCTTTTGGCGTTGTTACAGGAACGCCGATTAGTCCACATAACAACGAATTCAAATTTCGAGATCAACTGCCAGGTATCGGCTCTAACCGCTATTTCTATAAAGCCCGCGGCAAAGACGCCAGCGAAAACAATACTCCCTGGTCGCAAACCAGCATCCCGTTTTATCAAGTGGACGTCAGTCCGCCAAAACTGCCTTTGATTGAGTCGGTAACTGGAGGCGACCGTAAAGCGACCATATTCTGGAAAACAATCCAAGATCCTCAAATAGTAAGTTACAAAATCTATCGGATAAAAACATCGCTGTCAGACGCTGAGTTTTCGGATTATGAACACGTGACAGATTTGTTTAAAGAACCTTCGGCAAACCAGCTGCCTTTGCAATTAGCGCCGCTAAAAGTTTCTTTTGGAAATATTTCAATCCATCCATCCATAAAGCTTCCTGAAGACATCAGTTTAGATTCTTCCGGGTCACACTTCACTGGAGTGTATCGCTTGCAAAATGGCGGAGCGCCTGATACGACTATCAACTATTTATCAACTACGACCGCCAACACCGTTAGTGGGCAAATCATTAACCTGCCTTCGAGCCTGCCTGACGGTTCTAAAGTAGTAGTTACCGCGTCCGACCAATTTACCGTCTCCCATCTAATAAACAAATCTATGACTCATAATAATATGTTAACCGCAACTGGAGGAGTTATTGATTTACGGTTCCCCTATAACTTAAATAGCGTAAGCGGCGTGTATAAAGCTTTAGCGTTTGATTTCGAAGCCGATCCTCTGGACCAACAAACCGCAACCAACTATTTCGGAGCTAATTCAAATTATAATCCGGCAACGTTTCGAGTTACCAATCTTGACTCATCTCTTGAAGATGGAAGTCGCGTAGTTATCCTGCTCAACGTTACAAATGATGCAGGCGAACAAAAACTTATTCCATTAACGCTTAGGCCTGGAACTGACCACAGCCTCGTTGTGAGTCAATCAAGCGTCGCATTCCATATAGATTTTTCAACGCTAAATATTGAAGGCGTTTATCTTGCTAAAGACTACAATTCAGACCGGTCCGTGGATCAACAGGAAGCTCCGAATTACTTTACGCAGCTTGCAACGCAATATAACGACGAAATCCGAAACCTAAAATATTTCCACGCGCCATTAACGGATGGCGATTTAGTTGCAATCGCTTATAAAGATAGCGCGGGTTCAGAACACACGATTAGCGCAATACCTGACTTATTTGCATTCACAGACGATCCATTAGAAGGACTTTTACCGCACGAGAACTATTATTATCGGCTTATCTCAATCAAACGAGTCCAAATAAGCGCTACGGTTGGAGATTATATAGATATTCCTTCTTTGCCCTCTGACGCCGTTCCTGTGCGCGTTATCGACACATCGCCACCGCCGCCGCCAGAATGGGTCCGAGCCGTCTGGTGGGATATTGAAAGAGACGCGACAGCTACTTCGGAAACTGAAGCGCCGGTTGCCTTACTGGAATGGAAAACAGATATACCCGCTACCCATTGCGTCGTTTATCGAAAATATTCGCATGAGTCGCCATGGATACGAGTTTCAAATGAACTCGAACCAGTTGTTCCCTCCAACAATGGTGAACATTGGTATCGATACATAGACGATAGCGCGACGCTTAACAACAATTACGAATTTCGGATTCAAATCAAAAACGCTTTTGAAAAAATCAACGTCGCTCACAATCCAATAGCGCTGCAAAAAATGGAGCCGGAATCATGACCGATGCTTTGGTAAAGAAGTTGATCGAACTCTATAGACTACAGCTACGCGAAATTGAAATTAATACGCCTGTCAATCTGAATCAGGTCGAAATCTCTTCATTTCAAATCGAGCAGGAATCTGGCAATAACCACAAATACCTTGTTATCAATTTTCAGGAAGGAGTCGCAATAAACCATATCGCAAAAGGGAGCTTGAAAGCGCCTCCTAACAATTCAACGATTATAGTGCAACCATGGTTTTGGTTTTCACTATATATGGCCGAACTACTTGGAAGTTATAAATTTGAATTTTTGGAGTATGTCGTCGATAGTGGGGCAATCCTGAGTAATCCAGAAAATCTACCGGATGGAAGCCCTTCGCAACGAGTGGAAACGGGCGACGAACTCGCTACAAACGTATCAACGTTAAAGCTCGGTTTTTTCAAAAGAAATCCTAACGGCAATCCTGAGTATATATCTCCAAGCGTCATCCTTAGGCTTTTAGGGTATCTTAGCCATGACATGCTCAATTTCTTAGATAAGATTGTACGATTAGACAATAACGGCAATCACTCTTTCTTTCTCAATAAATACTTTGAATTCCATAACAATATCGATTCAGAACCTGGAAGAAAATGGCTATCCGAACAGGTTCTACGCAACGAATATCATCATCTCGATCTTATAGACGCCAGTGACGATCAATTTAGCTTTCCCCAAAACACACGGGACGAGTACCACTCAAAATTAAATGCATTGACCAAGGTAAATAGTTTCGACCATCAAATTAAATACTCCGACCTTTTAACGCTGATTTCGAATTCAAACTTCGAAAACCTTTTCCCTGCGACAAATCCGTTAAGATATTGGGAAATTATAGAAGACAAATCGCTTTTTTTGCTGGTTCTTAAAGCCGACGGCTTTGAATTAGATTTGGTCAATCTTAAATTAGAAGGTATCGATGGAACCCCGCCTATTGGAGGCGGTTTTTCAAATCTCTGGCTAGACGAAACAAAAAGACATAAACAATTTACTGAAAATAAATTTGTCGCGTTTATCAATTCCACTATTTTCGACACTAAAAGTAAAAAACCCGATTATAAACCCATTGGTTCCGTTAAATTTAAAAATAGTGCGATTTATACAGGGCATCCTGAAGATAACATGCCTGAGTTAAATCAGATTCATATTTTTCAGGAGGCAAACGATAATGTCGTGTTCGGTAACGGAAGACTTCCTGCCAATGGCATAAACCCAAATTCAGGACAGCCATTTACTGTAGGAATAGATAATCTTAGACCATACATTGTTTCGGGTGTAACGCAAAATCAGCCGCCTGGAGACTTCGTGCGAAATAAAGTCGTAGGCGCAACGTTTTTCGGCGAAATGATTAAGAATGGAACAAAATATTTTTTTGTTTTATGTAGGCCAGACTTTACCAGCGGTCGGCTTTTAAAGAGAGCTACGGGAGCTATTACTCTAGAAATGTTAGAAAAACCGGCGTCATATGAAGAAATCATAAATCTATTAGAAAGTTTAGGAGCCACCTACGCGTTATATCCCGATGGCGGCACTTCGTCGGGATTAATCATACTAGATAGGGGAATTGTTGTCAGACCTGCTTTTGTACCATCTAGTTTTACGACTAGCACAAAGGATAAAGACATGCCATTCGCGATAGGTTTCAGGAGAAAGTAATGGGCATTCAATTATCTGAATTGGTTCCATCGAACTTTTTTCCAACTCAGTTGAGCGGGTTGTTAGACGATATTACGGTGACCGACTTTTCTATATCGACGGCCAACAATCAACTCGCATTTAGTCTAATTCTCGAATCGTCAAATGGTTTGTTGGAAATTCCTATTGGAGGCAACCAAGGACTCGCTATTGTATTCGATCAACTAGGTATGATGGAGGTCTCGCTTCAAAGAGCTCCGAGTTTTTCTTTTACGCTAAACCAATTAACCATCAAACTTCCCCAGTTCCTTCATCCAGCCTCAAAACAAAATGGAGACTGGATTCCCGACGAAACTCAACGGCAGGAAATGACGCTTTCCAGCGCAACCGGACTCGTAATTCAGTTGGATGCAGAAACTGGTTTTAAGATTGGCTCTCAAGCGGATCCAAACGGTTCCGCAATCATGTTCAGCCTTTCTCCTACCATGATTGGCGGCAGCGGTATTGTTATCTCCGCAAACAATGTCAGCGTCGATTTGGATGATCGGGGACCCGTGATGGCGTTTGCAGAAGCCGCAGTGGATCTTCCTGACAACATCCCAATAGCTCCAGATCTACGCTTTACAAATTGCATTATCAGCCCAGATGGTTTTACTGGCACGGTCGTCGGCGAATGGAATCTAAGCTTTGATTCGCAAACCGGAAGTTTTGACGGTAACGCTGCGGGAGAGTTGTTTGGATTCAGCGGCGGCCTTCGCAGGTTTGCATTGACCTTTCAAGATAATGCGATCATAGAATCCGATATTCAGGGAGCCATGAAAATCCCTTACTTTGACGAAAGCGATCCTATAGAAGTTCGATTAAACGTTACAGGAAACGGAGATTTTTCCGTCACTTTATTGGGACTTAACGAAGATGGAATTACTCTAACTAAACAAGAGTTGGTTTCATTAAAAATCCAATCGCTGAAATTAGATTACGATAAAAAAGAAAATACCGCCTCGGCTGTTATTAATGGCGGTATGCAGCCGTTACTTTTTGCTAGCGACGGTCTTGAGTGGCCGCAACTGGAAGTGCAAGAACTTTCTATTGAAAAAAACCTGACCAATCTGTCTGATCCGCCAATACTAAAATTCAAAGAAGCCTGGGTGGATCTTAAGGAATTAGTCACGCTGGATCTTTTTGGATTCCATTTTGAGCTCAACCGCATTGGCGTTGGTTATCAGGAAAACGACGACAAATTATGGATCGACCTCACAGGCAGCGTCAAGTTAATCGAACAAATTCCTCTTGGCGTTGGCGTCGAGGGTTTTCGAATAACCTGGCCGCGCTCTCTTTATCAGGACCTCGGTTTAGACGATCTTTTTCAAGGCGACCCCAGTTATACGCTGACGGCTCAAGACGCGATAAATATCGCAAGTAAAATCGAAGTCAAATTTGACGGCGTCTACCTGTTTTACGGCGTTCCAAACGCCGCTGAGTTCGAGGGTTATATCCGTTTCCTCAAAGAAGCTCAAAAAGTCGGCTTTGCAGGCGACGTGATTCTTCGCATTCCCGCATCGGGTCTGGAAATCGAAGCGGGCTTAATGATTGGGATGAACTTTGAAGATCCTCCTTATCCGTTTCTCTATGTCTACTTTGGAATCATGCTGCCTACCGGTATCCCGCTTGGTCAATCAGGGTTGGCGTTGAAAGGAGCGAAAGGACTTTTTGGACTGAATGTGACTCCAGCCAAAACCCCGGAACAAAACTGGTATTACGACTGGTATAAACGCGGACCGCTTGAAGGAGCCCATCCTACCAATAAGTGGACGGACTTGAGGATGGCTCTAGCCGTTGGCGCGGGAATCACAATCACAACTACGGACGGAAAACTACTGGGCGTTCAAGGTTTGCTGGTATTAGCCATTCCCGGACCTTTCATCATGATCGAAGGAAAGGCCTTAATATTCGACGGCGTCTTTCCAGGCGACCCTCCGCTCAAAGCTTTGGCAATTTTTGACGGTAGCGCCAAGACCGTTCAACTAAATATAGAAGCTGGCGTAGAACTTATCGAAGACGTGCTGGAAGCCAACGGCGTTGCCGAAGCTTTCTTTGATTTTAAAGACCTGACGAATTGGCATCTTTATCTAGGTCAAGACGAACCGGAAGATCGCCGCGTCCATGCGCTCATTTTGAAGTTGGCCGGTTCTTATTTATTTAAAGCCGACGCGTACTTAATGACGGATATGATTCAACCATATACGGTTCGTTCACGGCTTGGCGTTTTTATTGGATTCGCGCCTCCTATTCCGCCAATGGGTCCAGCTCAAATAAAGATGGATGCAGTTATCAGCGGACTCGGCGAGTTGACCATACGAGCGGGGGAATTGTTAAGCGACGCCGCAAGCGCCTCGTTATCCGCAGAATCGGCCCTGGACACAGTCAATTTTTCAGGACAGCTTGATTTAAACGCCAACCTGGAAATCTCTGCGTTTGGATTTGGTCTAAGCGCCGCAGTCCATGCGCAGGTAATGGGCGAAGGTCCCAAGCCATTTGAAGTGAGCGGCAAGCTTAACGTTAGCGTCGATCTTCCTTCGCCATTAGCGGCTGTAGAAAGTATCCCCGTCGTTAACAATTTCCTGGAGTTTGTCGAACAAACAGTCGAAATCCCGGAAATAGAACCCATCGAAATTGATATCGAGTTTGTATTCAGGCCCAATGATTTTACGGTACCGGACTTGGTGTCGCCGTTACGCTCAACTATAGCTTTGGAAAGTCATTTCATCCAAAAATCGGAAGAAGCGAAGATACAAAAAGGCCTAGCAAATTTTGAATCGGCTGTTAACTCCGCCAAAAAATCTCCAGTGATCGAGATGGATCATCGTCCTGCGATGATTTTTCATAATGAAATGAACGTCTCTAACGATAGCGCTTTGATGGCTGCGCCAATTGCCGCTCATCCTGCTGGATTGAAAAAATTTAACCAGGGTATGGTTACCTTCAAACCAACGCTAAAACGGATCATGTTGTTTGAGCATGATAAATCTCAACCTTGGGATGAAAATCTTGAAGCGGCAAACTCAAATACACCCGACGCTAACTGGACCAAAATTGCCGATACGGCAATTGCGGAATTTAACGACACTCAAGACATTAAGCCCCTGTACGGAATTTGGCGCGCCGACGCCGATGCCGCAAACCCGGAGCAAGCCCCGCGACGAACGCTAAGGCTTTGGTCGACAATGCCTTTTGGTCCGGCTGTAGGCTCGGCATATTACAATGCGCTATTTGGCGTTCCTAACCAAATAGAAGCCGCCGCCCAAACGCATGACGCCTTCTTTATTGGCGGAGCAAGCAAAGCTAAAAAAACATGTGTCAATTTTAAAAAAATATCTCAACTTCGCTTACAACTGCCCAACGCCCAAAAGACACAACTGGAACGGTTGCCAATTGAAAACCCGTTGACTGTGGAAGATTTGTCGTTGACCGGCCAACTTGGTTTATTCGTTTCTACAAATAAAAAAGAACCTTGTTTAATCTGTCCAGGGAATTTACAAATCAAGTTTAGCCAATTAGTGCGCTGGGTCGAGATTACGTTTTGCAAAAGTATCCCCAACATCATCATTACCCAAACCTCAACCCTTACCTCTGAAAAAAGTGGAGAAAAAGATGTCCCTTACAATATTGAGATAAAACGTCGAAACGTTCAAAGCGCGCGAGAATCAACAAATTCGCGTACTGTTTTAATTACGTCGGAAGATCCTTTCGATCAAATCGTCATCATGCGTCAAGCGACTTGTATATGTCAGGTTTGCTACAAAACTCACGACGACCTGCAAAATGAAGAGGTTGATGAAGATCAACTTTCAACGAACGACGAACTATTCACTCCTACGTATTTGGGCTCGCAACCTATCCTGAAACCTGGCCGTCACTATCGAATTGTGGTTCAATCGGAGGTTGAAGCTAATGCAAACCCAGCTTCTAATCCTTTTCCAGAAGGCTCTTTTCTTTACGATAAAGCAAACTCTTTAGCGGGAAATATCGTTAATGATATCTTAGGCGCGCCTTCAGGCTCCAAGCCTTTCACCGATGAAGCCTATTTTCAAACGGATGGACCGCCAACCAATCTCCAACGATTTATCAAGTGGACTACGCCACAACTAAACGAAAAGCGATTCTTCCGAGACGACGATTTTTTAATTCGCTTCAAAAGATCTTATATTAAAGATTTTTTCTCCGAAGACGCTTTTCAATTAAACGCTTATGTAAGGTCGTCCAACGGAATCATATTCGACAATTGGAATACTCGTTGGATCAAACCGCAAAGCTCGACGTTAACGCCAGATGAACAAGCATGGTTGGCTCACTTAAAAAATAAACCTCAATACGAATCGCTGCTGGAATCCATTGCAAAGGACGATATACTTCGCATCAGCGTTCCCACAATTACCGACCTTAGCCCGGCAACGGGAAGCGGTTGGGATATTGTCGATTTAAATCCCAGGCTACAAAGTAATTGGCAAGTTTTAGACGATCTGCGTTTTGACGCTTCGATACAGGTTTTGCGCCAGTCCCATCAAGCTTACGCGATAGCCATTGCAAGAAATTCCAACTGTGGCGAATTTTGCTTCACGAGCGCCCTCTTTAGCGGCGTTGCAAAAGCCATTGGAGTTGTGTTTCGTTACTTAGATTCAAAAAACTATTATCGTTTTTCGTTTGATCCACAATCCTCTAAACAAAAACTAGTAAAAGTAGTAAACGGCGAGCAACAAGCAATACTAGAAAAACCTTTTGAATTTCAACCAAACTAATTACAACAGCTATCGGTAACCGCAAAGCTCGAATTACCAAACACATCTCGCTTTAGAATCGAAATCAACGATCAATTATGGGGCGAATTCTCCGATAACGATAGCGCGTTTGCCGAAGGTTTCGTCGGTCTTTATGTGGCAGGAAACAACGACGCGAACTTCTCGAATTCTCAACTTACTATTGCCAAGAATTTAGGGGCAAAATCGCGTTATGAATTAATTCTTGCTGGAGGCAACGCGGGAGAACTCATATTCGGAGACAGTTATGCAGAGTCGCTTCTTCAGAAATCTTTTAAAACATCCGATTGGTCGTTTAATTCTGGCAGCCCCTGGCGCATTGAAGCTGATAATCAAAAAATCACTAAAATGACTAATCAACAGGAAAAATTGCTGATCCTTGATTCGTCATTAACAAACGATGTCGATATTCGCGCGTATATTACTGGACTCAATAATAATGGAGAAGCCGGATTTGCGATTCGAAAAACTCAACCGGATCAATCAAACCCTTCTCAAGAGTTTTACTATTATAAAGCGGTCGTTTACAAAAAATTAGGCTCGCTCAATTTATCTGTATCCGTTTGGAGTTCGCAAAGAGGCGAGTTAGAAAAATTGTGCGATGAACTCATTAATAATGCTTCTACTAGTGAAGATGGATTTGACTTTCGCGTAAACGTATTTGGCTCGGAAATGAAAGTCATTCTATCTAACCAGGTAATAACAACGATTAACTTGAAGGAATCCAATCTGGGTAATCCACTATTAATTGAGGGAAAATCAGGACTATTGGCGACGACTGGCGTCAATTTTCAGAAACTGCAAATCCGGAAATCGGAACTTCTAAAAATTCCTTTTATGACTTCGGAGTTTAATTCTTATGGCGAAATGATCGCTAGCGGACACGGCCATATTACCGATCTTGCCGCGCCAAAAACAACAACCGACGCAGCCCAAGACCTGGATGCGGTTAAAGCGTTAATGGACCAACTCACCTATCAACGTCTCCGCTTGCAAACAGGAGCTGTTGATTATAATGACGGTTCAATCGACCGTAAAGCTTTTGAAACGATTCAACAAAATCATCGATCAGCAAAAGCTTTACTGGATAATTCGTTTGGCGAATTATGTAACTCGTTAAGCGGGATTTTTTACAATCCTCTTTCTCCTTATTTAGAATCGTATATCTTAAAAACAGATTCCGGAGCGTTTGGCATTTATGTCCGTTCTCCCGAACCGTTAGATTTAAAAACCAATGTGGAAGAAAATCTAATTAATAACGATAGTTTTGGCAACCTGAACACATGGCGCCAAACGGGGACTACTGATATTCAGTTATATAAAGATGAAACGCCGCTTGACGCGCCAACTTATTTTTTAACCAATGGAGACGGCAATCATTTGTTGATTTTGTTGGCCCCATCCAATGCAAACGTCATTTATTTTGAGGTAGGCGAATACATATTGCGATTTATTCATTCCAGAAACTTACGCGACGACGCAAGAAATATTGACCATCGTTATGACCGCCCTTTTAATAGCCGATTAGGAATCGATACGCCTGAAACAGCCGAGTTACGCTGGGAAATCAACTAAAGGGAACCTTTAAAAATCCAAATTTGGGATATTCTTTTACGGGCTATGATGATTTTCTGAATTTGATTTGGCCGTTAAGAATATCCAGGCAGTTCCTAATCCCGCTGTCAAAAAAGTAGAGATAAGAATTGCCAACTTGGCTTCTTCAATCAATACGGATTTCCCTTCGAAAGCCAACATTGAAATAAAAATAGACATAGTAAACCCCATTCCCGCTAATAACCCAATTCCAAAAATATCTTTTAAGGTTATACCATCAGGGAAAGTCCCCAGTTTTAACTTAACTGCAAGCTGACTAAATAAAACAATACCAACCGGCTTGCCAATCACCAGGCCCATGATAATACCCAGAATCAAAGGAGAAGCCAAAACCATCGCTGGATCGTGATCGGCCAACCTAATGCCCGCATTAAACAGGGCAAAGAGAGGAAGGATAACCAGTCCAATTGGATTTTCCAGCTTTGTTTCCCAACGTTGAAGCGGGGTAGCCGCCGCCTTCGCTTCTTTTTCAATATCGTTTATCAGTTCGCTCTGCTTCTCGTCGGCCAGGATTCCTATCTTTTCTTGGCGGCGTTTTTCAAAAAAAGAAACTAGTTTTCTAATTTTGTGGACAAAGCGTTCAGATTTAATAGAAGACCTGGCTGGAATGGAAAGCGCAACAACAATTCCGGCTAAAGTCGCGTGTACCCCGGACTCATGAACATACCACCACAATAGAATACCCAAAATAATATAAACCCATGCCCGGCGAACGCCCGCGAAATTAGCTCCAAACAAAATAACAAATAACGCTCCCGCCTTCCACAAAGCCGTTAAGTCAAGCGATTCCGTGTAATAAATAGCGATAACGGCGATCGCTCCTAAATCGTCAAAAATAGCCAGTCCCGTTAAAAAAATAAAAATGCTGGGACTGACTCTATTTTTTAAGAAAGCCAAAACACCTAAAGCAAAAGCCGTATCGGTAGCCATAGGAATTGCCCAACCATTTTGGAACGGAGTGTCTGCATTTATAAATAAGTAAAAAGAAGCTGGAAATACTATGCCTCCCAACGCCGCCATGAGAACAATTCCAATATGCTGTGGGTTTTGCAGTTCTCCCGCAAGAATCTCCCGTTTCAATTCAAGTCCAAGGAGAAAAAAAAATAAAGCCATCAAACCGCTATTGACCCATTCTTTAAGAGGCATCCGAAAGGAGCTGGAGTCATAACTTAGACCCGCTTCAGTATGGATAAACGTTTGATAGTCAGAATACAAAGCGGTATTGGCTAATATCATTGCAATTATCGTTGAACCTGCCAGTAAAAAACCGGTTGAGGTTTGGCTTTGTACAAAGGCTTCAAAAGGAGAAAATATTTTCCCCGCTTTTTTTTCAAGAAAACGAATTGGAGATTCGCTCATATTATTAGACTTGTGTATAAATTAAAGAACATCTCAACGGCATTTTAATTAGGCCGAAAAGCATAGTTGATTAAGGGAATCTCTAAAAATTCAGATTTTCCAGACGATAGCAAGCCGGTAAAAATGCCAATTATTAGAGGTCCTCTTAATTAAATATCATAAAGGTTAGCAATACGTATAATCCAAGAATTAACGAACTTTCAAAACCTATTCCGGCAAAACCAGATTTCTCTCGTCGAAGCATTCCCAATATCAAAATGCCGGTCATAAGTATGGACATACCAATTAAGATAATATGATCGTTTTGGATTTTGTGATAAATGGATCCATTGCTATAAAAAATATCTGAACCTGCAAGAAATAATACGTCAAAACAGTTTCCACCAATAATATCTCCGACGGCCAAATTAAGGGCTCCTCGCCTCACTGCCGCTAATGTTGTAACCAGTTCCGGAAGAGAGGTTGTCACTGAAGTAAAAAAACCGCCAACTACACTTTCAGACAAATTAGTTCGCTTTGAAAGTTCAATCGCCGCCTCCGCCAAAAAAACTCCTGCGCTAAAAAGTAAAAATGCCATCAATGCAAAAATGTAAATCCGGGTTCTAAGTTTTTTAATGTTTGTATTTTCCTTTTCCTCTTCAATTTGAGTTTCCTTAGTTACCTTCGGCTTCCACATAGGATCAGATTTGATCGTACGAATAATTTTTAAGCCAACGAAATAGGCCGCTACTAAAAAAAAAGAAACCGGATGAATATTTAAATAAGTCCATTCTGAACTAGCCATAGCAATTAGCGGCAAAGATAACAAGATTAAAAGCAGCGCTCCCTGCGCCAGGTTTTCTAACGAAGCCGCTGCATGCTCAAGGTTGACTTTCCGATAGGTAAGATCCGCTACTGCAAGAAAAGCGGTTTGTGCGGCGATTCCACCAATCCCATTACTTATTGAAAGTGAAGGATAATTTTGCGACGCTGAATAAAAACTCAAGATGGTTCCGGACAGAGAAGTAGAAACTCCGACAAAAACAGCGCCAACAACCGCTTGCCCCCAACCAGTCTGAACCGCAATTTCTTCCGCAACGCTGGTCAATCTTATACCAGCAATTCCAATAACGATCGCCGAGATAAGAAAAATAAACAAAATATAATATAAAGGTAAAGCAGAAAAACTTAACATTTTAGGTCCATTTTTCATCGTTTTCTATAACTCAATAAAACAGCAGAACTACAAAATTTTTCCAAATCTTTAGCTTTCCTCCATAAGCGCGTAGTAATAAAATGGATCATTGGAGTAAGAATATTTTTATCCGGTTGGCGACCAATACCGCCATAGGTAATATAGTCCCCAAATTATTAACCCTGCCGTGACGACTAATAACCACCAGGGAACATATCCTGAACGTTCTCGTATACCTGCAGTTTTATAATGGTATAAGTTTTCTTCTCTCTTGAGGTCCTGGTGCGTTTCCCTTGAGTCATTATCTTTCATAAATTTTCCTTTCTTAAGAACGCAACCATTACTTGCTTATATTTTTTGTTGTGGAGAGCATAGCCCAAATTTTGCGACGCGCTGTTTCAATTTGCCCCGACTCCATTCCTTGCTGGCGAAGCGTTTCCACATAGGCATCGACGCGCAAAGATTGAACAAAATGAACCAGGTTCCATATCTGCTTCGTTTTTAATTGTTCTGAAAACACAGGCATTGGAGTTCCTCCAACTCCGGTCATGATGACAGTAAACAGATGGCGACTATCATGCCCCAGTTTGACGCCGCCGGATTCTCCAGCCGCAAGGGTAAAATTTGCCGGTCGAATAGGAAATCCCCAGATATCTCTTGCCTGCCCCGCTAAGAAGCCATCGCCTTTACCTTCTGCTCCATGACACGCAATACAGTTATTCTGAAAAAGTCTTTTTCCATTCTTGATTGATTCAGCGTTGGCTTCTGGCTCTGGAGAAATTGATATAGGAGCTTTGACAGGTTCTTCATTCCACCGCTGCGAAAAATTTTTAATATATTGAATAACAGCTATTCGCTCCTTATCGGAAATAGAATACCAAGCTGGCATGGCGGTTCCCCAAAGTCCATGTGTAATAGTGAGGTATAAATCTGAGTCTGTCGGCAGTGAATCTTTTCCCGGAGTGGATCGAAATTTAAAAACGCCTTTGGTGAAATTGCGCGGTTTTGGATCAAGAAATTTCGACGCAGGTCCCTGACCGTCTCCTTCAACTCCGTGACACCCCTGACAACGCAATTCATAAACTTCCATACCTAGCGGTAGTAATTGTTCTTTGGTTTGCGGACTTAAATAAACGCTGGCTCCTTCGGCCAACCGCGTCGAAGCGAAAGCTTCCCGCCAATCGCCTATACCAGTTCCCAAAAACTGAATATATGCCACTAAAGCTTTACCATCCTCGTTTAGTTTAGGAACGCCGTTATCGTCAACTTCATACAACCAGGGAAATTTAGGCATGATGGAGTTGAGGACCACTTTACGAGGGTCCCAATGATGGGCGCTATGCCAGTCGTCGCCATATTTGCGGCCCACTCTAGTCAGGTCAGGACCAATGCGGCGAGTACCGAAAAGATGAGGTTGGTCAAGCGCATATTCGCCAGCTTGTGAAACAGGTCCCCAGCGATAAGATTCTCCGGTAACAGGCCGTATATATTGCGAATGACAATACCAGCAGCCTTCGCTGATATATACATTCCGTCCCCGTTGTTCTTGCGCAGTGTAAGGCACAATATTAATAGGAACTTTGGTTATGGTTTCTTGCACTAGAGGCGATTGCGCCTCTGTCGTTAAAAGTGGAATAACTCCCTGAACCGCAACGGCCAAGCTAAAAAACCCCAGGCCTGCAACAATCATGACAGTAGATGGAGTTTCAAGAAAATTGGAGCGTTGAATCGAAGTTCGAGAAAGTTCTTCTCCGGGCTCTTCGGTATCCTGCTCTATCGGCTGGCCATTATGATAGGTCTTATAAAAATTGAAAAGCATTAGAGCAAGCGCAATGTCCATTGCCAAACCAACCACGGTGCGAGTTACCCACCACGGTTTCATCTCTTCCATAGAATCAATGAAGTTAGCTCCATATTCCAGCATTGATCCCTGGATAAATCCCTGCGCCATTAATCCCAAAGCCATGATACTAAAGCCGACGATTGTCAGCCACAAGTGCCAGCTTGCCAACCGGCTACTCCACAATTGTCGACCGGTAACTCGCGGCCAAAGGTAATACAAGCCCCCGACTACCCACAAAATCATGGCTCCAAACACGGTTAAATGTGAATGAGCAATGACAAAATCGTTAAAATGGGTTAGCTCCTGCATACGCCTGAGGGCTTCCACCGAACCCTGAAAGCAACCAACGAGATAATAAATCGAACCTAGAATTAAAAATTTTGCCGCATAGTTGTCGGCTTTGTCGCCGCTTATTACTTTTCCCCAACGTCCGCGCATTGTGCCGAAAAAGTTTACCGTCACCGTCCATACCGGAATAATCAACATCATGCTGGTCACGATGGCAATGGTTTGCGTCCAATGGGGAATAGGACTAAACAGGTAGTGATGGGTTCCGACGAAAGGATAAAAAAACGCTAGCGACCAAAAACCGAGCAAAGATAACTTATGACTAAAAAGCGATTGTCTGACGCTAAGCGGCAAGTAATAATAAGCGACTGCGAGACCTGATGGAGTTAACCACAACCCAACAATATAGTGAATATACAACCCATGCATCGAGGCGTTATCAACGCCTGAAATTGAGCCATATGGAAGAACGATATTGCCAAAAATCAAGTTGAAAAGCGTCCAAACAAACGCGGCGCTGATATACCAAAGGGCTACATAAAATCGCGGCTCCTTTCTTTGAAAAATTGTGCCAAGCGCCTGAATCGCGATCGCGCCCAATACTAAAAACCGCAGTAAATTGAACGGCCATGTATATTCAGCCGCTTCCAGTCCAAGATTATGCCCTAACAAAAGGGAAATACTGCCAAAGATGAGAAACGCATTCCAAAGCCAAAGTAAAGGTAAAGACCAGTTTTCTTTGAATAAGCGAACGCCGCATAAACGCGGCACGGCATAATAAAGAAGAGCGATAAAACTGGTTGAGAAAGCGCCAAAGATCACTCCATTAACATGTACCGGTCGTATACGCCCAAAAGTCAGCCAGGGCCATTCTCCCAGAAAATTTGGATTGTGAAACTTGATTGAAACAAGTACGCCAATCAATGGAAATATGGTCAACCAAATTAAAGCCGACCAGGCCCAAGCTTTTACTGCATCTTTATTTACTAATTGAAAACTCATTATTTGGTTTTTTGCATATTATTTTCCTGAAGAGATTCTATTTTCTCCTTAACCTTCTTCAGCAGCCTTTTTGCCCAAACAAATTCGCTGGCTAAGATAGCCAATCCAGCGGGAATGACAACAACCGCAGGACCTGGCAAAAAAACCATTAACAAACCTACAAGAACAACGCTCAAACCAACAATCGCAATTATCGCCCGTTTGGCTTTCCTCATAATCCAAGCGGCGGTTTGTTCAAGGTCGTCTGAAGTTGACATAAAAACCCTTATCTTGAGCGTTATAAAAACTTAAGAGCATCTCTAATAATTCGAGATTTTAACTTTTAACAACTCGCCCGCCCTTTATAAACAAGGGCGGCTCGCGGCCAACATCAATTTTTCGAGGTTCCCTCAAACTTTTAGCCGCGATCAAAAAAGTTACGAATCAACATCCAAGTAACGATAATCGAATGCCATATTAATAACAAAGCGGTCGCCCAATTTAAGAAGAGTTTTTACTTTTTTTGCGCCTCCTTCAAATGCGTTTTGAACTGCGGCGCGCACTTCCTTCCAATTAGAAACAGAACCTGTCAACTTGGCTATTCCATTTTCAACTGTGACCTCAATTTCGTCGAAATCCACCAGAAAGCTCCAGAAAAGTTCATTTTCGATATCTTTGCGAATATCTTCGTCGCTCTTCCAAGGCCAGGAAAATCGGACTGACAAGTGATTATTAATTTCCTCAACGCCGCGGAAAGCGGCCGCCTGATCTTCCACCCGAGCTTTATCCATCTGTGTATCCACTTCGCCGTAAATAAAAACTCGGCCGTTTTCAACCTTAACGTCGATATCAAATTTCTCAATTAATAAATGCCTTTCGAACGCTTGTTCGATTTCCCTTTCAAGTTCGAAATCGCTTAAAGAACGTTTTTCGCCAATCGAAATTTGGATATTGTTTTTGACTACGCCAACTCCAACCGTATTAGCGGCAGTTTTTTCTGCGGATTGTCTGGCTCTTAAATTATCAACTTCACCCTCAAGCGTAACCGTATGGCCAGCGACCTGAACTTGAATTGAAAACGGATTTACTCTTGGGTCCAAAGCCAGAGCTTCATTCAAAGTTTTTTCGATTTCTTTTTCGTTCAAAACTTTAAACTGTTTTTTGCGGTAAAGATCGCTTCGAATCCAGGAGTTTGTTTTAAGGGCCGTGTCGTCAACTCCTTTAACCCCCGATACCCAGGAATCGAAACGCACACGGTTCTTCTCTTTTTCACTGTTAACCACGCCAGATAATTTTACTTTACCTTGCTCAACTTGCACTTCAACTGTTTCGTCAAAAACCCAGACATCCATTTCGAGTCTGCGTTTAATATCAGCTTGGATTTCTTGGTCAAACCTTTCATTTTTGAAATCAACAAGAATCCTATTATTAATTTCCCGTACTCCATTAACCCCTTTAGCAATCTTACCGGCTAGAACCTTTTCCTGATATGAATCAACTTTACCGGTCAAGCTCACTTCTCCATTATTGACGGAGGCCCTGATTTCATAAGTCTCTGTAGCTGGATCGCGCAAAAAAGAATTATGTAGGTCAAATTCAATTTCATAATCCTGACGCTGGCGAGGTTGCACGGTCATATTATTGACTACAGACTTAACCCCCTTGACAGTCTGCGCAATTTCAACCACGCGCTCAAGCGTTAACAAGTTATCAACCTGTCCAGATAAAATCACAATCCCATTCTCGGTATTAACATTTACCAATCTGTTGTATACGGCGCTATCCAAAGAAAAACTCCGCTCAATTGCCGCTTTAATTTTTGAATCAGGAATTGGCGAACTAGAACCCCAGACTGAAGAAATCGATAGCATTACAACCAATACACAAAATACGAAAGTCGAAATAAATAGGTATGACCTATTAATGAACTGAGGTCTTTTCTTAAATAATCTATTTTCTAACATCATAACCTTACCTTTCTTTATACCTGATAGTCGTGTTCTTAAATGAGTCGTCACGGACTAATTGGATCTAAAAAACGGTCTAATTTTTTGATTTTTGTCTACTGATTATGAGGAGGCATTTTCTGCGCTAGTTAAAACTTCTAGGCAATTTTAGAGGGCTAAATAAGCGTCCACTTCCTCTAATTGATCGGCTCTTCATCCTAATGAAATAACCGAATTACGCCTCCTTCCAGGAAATGAGAAGTTTTTATATCTTCTTAACCAAGAGGCCAAGAACTAAAAACCATATTCCCCATACGATAAGATGAATGCCAAACAAGAGTCCGATAACCCATAAAGCGGAATCAGGAAGCCACATGAAAATAACGAACGACAGAGCCAGGGCCAAAATACCGCTGAACATTAACCATCCCCAACCCTTCATAGGCCTTATCCTAAGCGAAAGAGCTATTTTAAAAATACCTTCGGCTAAAAATACCCCTAATAAAACCAAGGTTAGAGAAACAACAGCCGCTTTTGGATAAAAAAACATTAAAACTGCGGCTCCGGTATAAACGGCGCCAATAAGAAATTTCCACAAAAACCCGCGCCAACCGCGAGCTTTAAGAGAAAAAGCCAGTTGCAATAGACCGCTTATAAAAAAAATCGTTCCAAAAAACATATTGATTGTGATAGCGGTAACAAATGGAAGGGTCATAGACACAATTCCAAGGGCTATTATGGCGATTCCCAAACCTGTAAACCAACTCCAGGCTTCCTTTAAACTTTCCAAGTCATCGCACAAATTCTGTATTGGATCTTCGATAATGATTTGGCTTGTCATAAAACAGCTCCTTAAAAACAGATGTTCCCTTTTCTACGCAACTTCTTTCTAAGAAATATGCTTTTGGATTAGCGCTACCAAATAAAATGATTCATATGTTTTATTACTTTTTGCCGGAAGCAAGACTGACGATTACTTTGGCCCGAATTTCATGGCTTAAGAAGAAGTCGTCTCCCAAAACGCCTGAAACTGAAACACGGTCTCCTTTTTTTATTTTTTGAAACCCTTTATCGTCAAGCGGATTATAATCCATACTCTTAGTTTCAATTTTGAAATCGTTAAACCCGGTATCCAAATCAAATTGACTACCATTTAAGTTTTTTACTCGGCCTATAATGCTTACCCAGGATTTTTCAGGATGTAGCGCCCCTAAAGAGTAAACTTCAAACTCCTCGTCGGCGCTGTCGGCAAAATAAAATATATTGCGATCATGCACATAAACGGTTCCCGCTTCGATAGTGCGAGTTTCAAATAGATCTTTGTCTATGCGGCCTTTGACTGTAACCGTTTCGTTCTTCTTAAGCAGATCCGCTTCATTTACTAAGGAATCCCAGTCATCCATTTCAACGGTTATATTATCTTTGCCGTAATCCAGAACGAACATATCTCCGTTAGTTCTTAAAACCTTCCCAGTGATAGTTATACGTTCCCCATTAGAGTACAACTTCGGGTTTGCCGCTTCTGCAAAACTCAAAGTAAATAGCGCCAGAACAATAACTGCGAAAGCCATTAAAGTTTTTTTACTGAAATTCATAAATATATTTCCTCTTTTAGTTTGCGTTAAGTTTTGTGAATCAGGTTTAACTTTAAAAAAAGAGATGTTATATAAAACAAATTTTTCTAACTTAAAGTTCAAAAGTTGTGCCAAAAACCGTTTTTACCCCACAACCCCTTTACCCTCAATGAGTAATAAGATTTTGAGTGGATAAAATCTTGTTGGCTTCGGCGGTTGAAAAAAACCAATAAATTACCTGAGATGATTGCTAAATTCAGGGAGGGAAAGGAAATTAGGGAGTTTCTAAAAATTCAGATTTGCCAGGAGTCTGACCCTTAAATTCAAGGGATAGGCGATAGCAAACCAGCAAAAATGCAGATTATTAGAGGTCCTATTTAAATAAAATCGGTTCTTTTACACCAGCTTGGTTTAAATCAACCAAATAGACATAACTTGAATGAGTCAGACGCCAGACTCAATTTTCAAACAATAATATTTAGAACGATTTATTTTAAAAATCTATTTCAGGATATAAAGCTACAGACAAAGACAGGGTTTTAGGCGAGTAAAAACAGGAGGGTTAAAGATCTGGATTTTTTAAAGCTTTGAGCGTCCCATTTTTGAAAAGGGACGCCCAAAGTTTATTTTTTAACCAAAAGCTTTTTTAGCGACGTCTAAAATCGAATTGATTGGTCGGCAAGCCAATAACTCGGCGTCTTCGCGAGCGACTTGATTTCCATCCGCATCGACAGCGATGGTGGAACGTTGCAAATATCGGCTGCGTACGCCATCCAAAGCCAAACCATTAGCTTTTCCAAATTCCATATCAACGTCTTGCAATAAATTAGGCAACCCATGTCCTGCGTTTGTCAAAATATCGGTGCCAACAATTACGACAACTTCATCAACGCCCGCATCCTTAAATTGGGCGGCGTTATCCTTTACCAAACCCAATTCCTGGTTACAAAATCCGCCAGCGCCAGGAAGAGTGACAATCAATCGCTTACCGCTAATATCGCCAACAGATACTTCCGCCTCTAATGGAGTTGTTGCAGCTTTATCTACGCTCCAGTCAGGGTTTAGTTTGATTAATTTCACGTCGCTACCAGGTAAACTTGCCATGAATAAATATCTCCTTTTTATTAATCTTATAAATTCTTTTTAAAAAAGTTCAAAAAGAAACTTCAATTGGAAATTGAAACACAAATTATAAAGCATTTTACGTCCTACGGCATCGGTGTTTTTAAAAAAAATTAAGCGTAGGTTTCGGCTGTTTTATGACAATAGATTTGGTATCCTGATTAAATATAAATTCACGGAGAATAATAGAATGAGATTAATTTTCCAAGTCGCCATAGCGTCCATAATAATCTTTTTAAACGCCGCCGCATTTTCTGCTGAAACAGACCAAAACAAACCCAAAAGACCATTCTATGAATACAAAGGCGACTACCGAGGCAATATTAATAAACAAAAAAAAGAGTTTAAAGATTCATATAAATACGAATTAATGGATCTTGATAAGGGATGGATACCTGACGAAATCACAACAATGCATAAAGCCTTCTCCCAGTTGCCCCCTAACTTGTTTGGGATCAAAGGATTAAAAGGTTTTTATAGAACCAATTATTTAAAAGCCCGAAGAGGTCAAATTCCGCCCGACGAAGTGCCGGCGGCTACCTTTCCCGCTTTCACAACAATATTTAGGAACAACGAAAGTTCTTACAATGTTTACATAGAAAACGAAGCTCTGAGGATCGAGTTTTTTAACCCTCTTTTCTTTGAATCGGAAGATGAAATCATAAATATTATTCACCACGAGTTTGGACACGCTTACGACATTAGCCAGGGGTTATTATCGGTTTCTGAAGAATGGTTAAACGTCGCCAAATTTGGCGCTCTGCACCTGCCGCCCCTTGACGCTCAGGAAAACAGCGATTTTTTATTCGCGTTCCTTAACGATCCTAATATTCCAAATTTTGCTCCTATCGCTTTGCGGCAACAGGGAACTTATTCGCGACTTAACCCGCAAGAGGATTTTGCCAATTCCTTTGCGGCGTATATCCATTACCCTTACTTCAAATACACAAATCCAGGGCGGTATAAATTTTTTAAGGATAAAGTTTTTGACGGAAAAGAGTATTTTCCGGAAAATGAAGGCAGTCTCAGTTATTTAGATAAATTGACTCAAGATTTAGATAAAGCTTTCGCCGAAAAAAATTGGGAAAAGTTAGGAAACATCGCGGTAGAAGTTAGCCGGATCTATGGTCAAAAGGAATCTGATTTAGTTGTTAACTATTTCAACAAGGCAATTGAAACAGACAAATCTAAGGGAACCGCCCTCATCCTGGCCGAAAAGAGTTGCTATATTTTGAGTGAATCGGCTTTCAATTTTAGAAAGTCTTTAGCTCGGAATAATCTTATAACGCTAAAAGAAATTCTAGGAGAAAGGCGTTGCCGGCAAACTGCGCGTCAACCGTTCGAAAAAGGTTTTGTTAAATTTCCTGTCACAAATATTTACTTTTATCGCAAAAACGACGAATCCTTCGTTCAGTTTCTGGATTCAATGGCGCCTTTATCTACCGCCCGCGGTTTTAGCTCAAAATATATGTGGAAGCTGTCGCTGTCTAACGGCAAAGTAATCGCAAGCGGCGAACAATCGGAGTTTACCGGCAAAGACTCAATTCAAATCAATCTAAATAAAACTTCTACTCAGAAATTCGAAATGCCCTTTGGAGGAAAGTTAACGCTGGAAATAACCGTTAAAAGAAATCACCCCAGCACCTTTAAAGTATTCGACTCTTCGCCCGCTCAAATACAGTTTGTCTCTCAATCCTGGTTTAAATATTTTCCAAACGATAAAATCAAAACCAAAGTAATTTATCCTCTAACAATGTTGCACCTGCAAAAGGATTAAAAGCTAGCCCCCCGAAACGACAAAAAGCGGCATTTTTATAACTTATAGATTTTAAGGAACCAAAACTTGAGGAACGGTTTTATTTTCCAAAGAGTAACGCTAATGACGATTATTAAGGGTCATCATAGGGCCGATAAAAATGAACTCAAAAAATGAATCAAATCCTTTTGGAGCCCTCATCGCGGCGTCGTCCATTATCATTGCCATTCTTTTTGTCGCCGGTTTTTCCTACCGTTGGTCCTATTATTATAATTTCGGCGCCCAACATTTAGTTTTTGATCTTAATCTTCAGTCCTTTTTGATTGCTGCGTTTGAGCTTATACGCGAACCAAAGAACTTACTGGTATCTATTCCAATAGTCGTTTTACCGCTTGTATTATTGAACTTATCTTTCTCGTGGCTGGGGAAAAAATCTCAAAACTCTTCCCGTTTAACGGCGGGCATAAGAATGTTGGCCGTAAAAATTGGAGTGGAAAATCCGCTGGCAAAAGACTCTTTAAGAGCAATCATCCTGATATACTCGGTATACATGTTAAGTTCCCAGATTGGATATAATTCATTCAAGAAAGATATTGTTAACTCTAAAACTAATCGGCTACCGGAAGTAACGTTAGTTTTCGATGGCAATAAAAATGATTCTGCCTCCCCAATTGGATGTGGGTCCAAGACCAGCGAATTCCCCGTAGTCATCGGCAATGCGAAACACATAGATTTAATCAGGAAAGCGTTTTTAACTTGCAGCGTACAAGGCCGGACATGGCGACTGCTACATCGAGACAACAAAGCAATTTACATTTTTGCCAGCGAACCTCCAGACAAAGCGTCTGGAAAACGACCATTAACGCTTATGGTTCCTCAATCCAATAATATCTATATAGTCACAAAATAAGAGAAGAAGTATATGAGTAATACTTTCATGCGAAAGATTATATTTTTTGCCGCTTTATTAGGGGCATTCGCGTTTATTACAAACGCGCAATCGAACAATGATTTTTCGACCATTCTTTTAGGAATTGAAAGCAATATAGATAGAACGATGGACATATCCGGAGAAGCGTCGCAAAAAGCCGGAACTGCGATTACTATCGAATCGTTTGATCCCGAATCGGCGTCTTTTAAATTCATTGATTTTAGAGAACAGGAAATTCAAATACCAATATCTAAAATCGAGAAAATTGAATTTAAACAATTTAATTCAGGCGGCAATCAAGTTATTCAAATGCCCACGCCTACTTTAATTTCATCGCCTGGCCAGAAATATGAATATCGAATTCCTTTTTCCAAGCTAAATATTAAAAATAACAAACTTATTTTACCCGGCGCAGATAAATATCTGCACCGCCCGAAACCTTTAAGTTCCCTGCCTCGGTCAAATTCGTTAACTTCCAAACTGTCTGTTGACGGATTTTCTCAATCTATGGAAATACTGGAGCCTATTGACATAGAAGCGCCAGGACTAATAGGCGCAGAATCGCCGCCCGCCATTGACGCAGAAATGCCAGAACCGATTGACTCAAAGGTAACCGTTTTGGAACCAAGAAGCATTCATTACATTGAATCAGAAAAGATATTCGTTTTTCTAGCTCAAGAAGTTAATTATGAATTATTATCCCCGTCATCAGGTGGAAGCGGCCTGTCTGGAACTCTCAAAGGACAATAGAAGCGACAAAAAACCTGACTAGTCCGTCAGTTCGGAAATAAAGACAGGTCCAGGCCCCTTTACCCAAAGCCACCGGTCTGGACGTTATTCAGGAAGCCCCTTACAACCGCGAAGGCCTGTTACTGGCTGTGCAGATTCCTTTAGCCAACAAAAAATAGAAAAAAGTGCGGGTGGATATCACAATTTCTGAAGATATGTCGCGCCAAGCATAATAAATTTTGTGGTATTATTTTTTTAGCGCCAAACACCGATGTTTTCATAATTTAAACTAAAACAAAAAGGGTCGCCGCCATGACCAAAAAAAAATCAATTGAAGAGCGGATAGAAGCGATTAAAAGAGAAGAAAGAGAGGATGCTAGCGTCTATTACGAACAAGGGGGAACAGAAGGTTATTCCGCTGAAGAAGTTATTCCCACCGAGCCAATTGACAAAGAACAAGAGATGATCGGCCTTTTAAAAACCATCGCAATGGTTGCGCTTGGCGTTGCTGGGTTGGCTTTGGTTTCTATTTTCTATTTCATCAGCGATTTAGAAACACGTGTAAGCAAAATGGACGCTTCAATATCTGAAACAGGTAAGGCAATTGGATCTTCAGTAGCAAAATTAGATGAAAACCTTAAAGCGCTGGATGAAAAAATGGATTCAATATTAACGAAACTGGAAGATATCTCTGCCTCATCGCCTTCAGGACAAAATGGAGAAACTGCGGAAGAATCTGAAGAGGGCGACGAAGAGACCTCAGACGAAGAACAAGACGGGGAGGCCGCGGAAGAGTCTGAAGAGGGCGAAGAAGAAGGCTCAGCCGAAGAACAAGACGAGGAAGCCGAAGAACAAGACGGGGAAGCCGAAGAAGAATCTGAAGAGGACGACGAAGAAGGCTCAGCCGAAGAACAAGACGAAGAAGCCGCAGAGGAATCTGAAGATGGCGATGAAGAAGCCGAAGAGCATGCCTCTGTCAAAAAAGTTAAATCCGATGTTATTCCAGCCTTAGCCCCTGCGGATGATTCGTCATCAGCTTCACATGCTGGAGATGCTGGTGAACACCAGAAAGTCGATGAAATTGAAGAAGAGTTACCCACGGTAGAAGAATTAAAACAGCCAAAATAGGCGTGAAAAATTTAATAAATAGTTAATAGAGTCTGCTTCTTTGAATAATTAAACTCAAGACGCCTCTAGGATTAAAGTCAACTCGCTTGACAAACCCTCAACCATGTGTATAAATATACACATAATAAGGAACAGTCAGGGCATTATCAAACGACTCAAAAAAGAAGGCTGGGAACTGGTCCGGACGGTCGGCAGTCATCAACAATTCAAACACCCGGAAATAAAAGGCCGGGTTACGGTACCTCATCCGGTTAAAGATTTGCCAAAAGGAACCGTACGAAGTATTTATAAACAAGCGGGGTGGCTATGAGACAATATATTGCTTTAATCCGAAAAGAGAAAAAATCCTGTTACGGCGTGGATTTCCCGGACTTTCCCGGCTGTATTACCAGTGGAGATACGGTAGAGGAAGCGCAAGCGCGAGCCATTGAAGCTCTCGATCTTCACGTCGACGGCATGATTGAAGACGGCGAGCCTTTACCCGAAGCCACCGGTCTGGACGCTATTCTGGAAGATCCTTACAACCGCGAAGGTTTATTACTGGCCGTGCAGGTTCCTTTAGCCAACAAAAAATCGAAAAAAGTGCGGGTGGATATCACCATTCCCGAAGATGTATCGCGCCAGGTCGACAAATTTGTGAAAAACACCGAAGGGGTGAATCGGTCCTCTTTTTTTGCGGCTAGCGCCGTTGAACGACTGCAACGACTCGCGCCCCCTGCGGCACAACCAGTTAAAGTTCGAGGAGACATGGCCGCAAGCGCTCGAACAAGAAAACCTGGGGGCTCGAAAACTCGTGGAGCTAACCGAGTATCGAAACAAACGGTATCCATAGGCTCAAGACGAACCAGAACTTCAAAATAATGTTCACTCTAAACCTTTTCTGCTATAGATCACTATCGGCCAATAGCGGACATTGAATAATTTGTACTTAGAATATCAAAATATGAAATCTTTAAATCTAATGTTCTATCTCAAGCTTTCCCAGTTCAGCTTTAAGTACAGATTTAATCTCTCTACTTAGGTCCTCAAATGCCTCTAACCGATCAATATGTTCAGATAGTTCATTTTTCCTTTTCTCATTTTGATCTTGAGCTGTATCTTTATCATCAAGCTCTGACACCAGCTTATATATGATCATGGCCTCATCTGACCTAGCCACCCCCTTTATACCCTCAAGCCATTCCAAAGTTGATTCATCAGTTGCAAGCAATATCGATTCTCGGACAAAAAACGAAATCATAATTCGAGCTGCTGCATCCAAGTTGGTTATGAAATTAATTGTTTGCTCAATTTCATTTGGAGGCTGGTTTTCCTCATTTTCGTTTCTAAAAAAAGAGGGTGTAGTCTTATTTGGATCAAAATGTGCCATTGCCCGAAAAATCGGATCAAAATTCTTGAACGGCCTTATATGATGTGGAAAGCAATCTTGATACTCCCATAGCGTTAAAATAGCTTCAAAGCACTCTCTCTGCGCAGATGCTTTTTCTTTACCGCGAGCAGAGGCTACGGCTAGCATTTTTTCCGCAATATAATGTGCCATCCATGCACATATTTCATCACCGCTATTTTTTTTGAGATTTTTTTCTAACTTTTTCCCTAAGCGTAAAAGACTTTCTTGTGTCTCTGAGTCGTCCATCTTTTGAGAGGAAATAAATTTTTCTATGTGGGGGAGGGTATCTAACATCATAACTTTCTTGATTCCTATATGTGTCGGTTAATTGTCGACGGATATCTACTTGAATAGCTAAATCCATACCCAACGTATTTAACAAGGTTTTCAAAAACGTTAAGGAGGCCAGCAAGCGATTACCCTTGCTACAATAGCCGCTATCATCCCGCTGTGGTTTATCCTCGCTCCATAGCTGGCTGTATAGCATCACTTTATCATTGTCAGCATCAAACCAACAAAAGTTATTTCCATAATCGGGTATTAGATTTAGCTCTGATATAATCTCTCGATTAAGCTTGATGGGCGGATACTCCAACTGGCCTGCATAAGGGTCAAATTCGTCAACCCCAATATTGCGATCATCTTGTGTATACCACTTTTTCAACTTGAGTGGGTAATCGGCGCAATCTCGATTATCAAAATGCGCAAGACTTTTACCGTCCAGCTCATCACTTTGGTGATGGATTATGGCACGTTGTAATGAAGCTGACGCCCAGCTTGGCACCAGTCTACTTGAAATGTATATGGATTCATCATGACCATCGCGATACTCGTGCCAGGAACCGGCAACGTTTAACCACGTTTGGGCCTGTTGTTCATAAAGTAATACGTCGAGAAAGTCATTGGGCCAAATCTGCCAACGCCAGTCATTATCCATCTTTTCGTTTAGCCATTGCCTGCGCACGACAGGGAAAAAGCCTCGACTGTCAGCTAACCAGCATTTATCATCTCGAGTTAAAAGATGGCGATCCAACCAATCTTGCCATTTATTATCATGCCAGTCGCTAGAATGTATAACAGGCATCGCCTTCAATAATTTGGCAGCAACCACCAACATGGCATGATATGACAGATAGAAACTGTAGTTGTCTGTTTTCGGGTAGCTTGAATGGCTATGCCAGGTACTTCTATCTCTCCAGTTATCCCAGAGTTCCTGTCGCGGGTCGCGTATATAACGATCATCAAAAGAAAGCCGCCAATCCTTTAATACGACTTCGGCAGCTAATTCTTCAACCTGCTTACCCGGCACTTTAAAGACATTGCCTAAAGGCTCAAACCAATAACGATCAAAGTCGTAGCTCAGAGACAAGTCAGGCGACGTATCGACACTTCCTTGCTGATGCCAGGGGGAATCACGATTTTCAGAATAACCTTCGACTGTTTCTAATGGAAACAGTGTTTTGCCTACCTGATTTAACTGCTTAATAGTATCCGGGCTATAAGCTGTTGGTGTAGTCCGCGTAATAGCTAATGCAATATCAGCGGCATACTGCTGAATTAAAATATGCGCTTCACCATGTAATGCAATTTCACAAAAGGTTTGACTATAATTTGTCAATAATTCGGGGTTATCTGCCGCACTCCGTGCCAACGCGACTAGCAAGTACAGTTTTGCATGCATGATATAGAAAGGAAATTTACTACCAACAAATGCCTTAGCCTGACCACTGCACATCCATGCCATCAATGCATCGATTTCCTGATGGCAACCTAATTGGTATAAACGCCTAACCGCATGGGCAGCACACCAACGCTTGGATGATTCAGGCGAGCCTAAACAAGCCCATATATAACCTGTTAGGGATGCGGTAATTTCCTCGGGAGGATGTAGCTCATCCCTCCACGGGCCATCGGCATAGTCACTCTCAATATGGAGCTCAAATCTGGTTAGTGCAAAGTCAAACAGGGCCTTCGCTTCTTCCATCGTTATTTCTTGTGCACAGGAGCCGGCAAAACCATAAAAGGTACTGGCAGATTCCAGACCTTTGGATTCCGACAAGCTTTTAAGTACTCCCTCTCTAACAGCATTAAGCGAAATATCATCGGCACCAATATCTCCTAATACCCAATGGCGATGGTAGCAGCGAACAAAGTCGTCGGGGTAACGTTCTGCAATGGTTTTTACAATATTAGGCCAAGCTTTCTTTACACCCGGCTTTTTCTTTAATGTATCGGGAAAAGTTCGTAGCGCTTGACGAATGTGATACAAATCTAAATATTCAGCATTGGCAATCAACGATAAATATTTAACAGCATTGGCATTGGATACCTTACGGGTCGAGTATTTCCATAAGCCTTCAAAATCCCTCGCCCCTTCCAGCGCTTCAAACCTATCAAATGCTTCGCGTAAGCCATTGTCTGAAAGAAAATTTATATCACCATATAATTCTTCACAACTGGGTTTAGTACTATATTCTTCGTGCAACGAATGACTTGTTCTCAATTTATCAGCCTTTTTTTCTTTGCCAATCAATAGCTCCCGTTGCTCTAAAGCTTCATGATGGAGGCTGTGTATTCTAGCCAGCTTGTCGATAGCCTGCCAGGTATCACCGGTAATTCCACGTTGGCGATAGTTTGTTACCAAATCATTAAAGATAATTTGCTGTTTTTTAAAATCCGTTTCCTTTGCGATACATTGGCCAGCAAATTCAACTAAACTATGGTCAAACGGCAAGGCTGCTGTAGCCCAGGCGGTAGAAGGAGAGATGGCATTGGCATTAAGCGCTGTTTTGAGCAACGCCGAAAGCATTCGATCTGACCACCCAACAGCTCTATCATTCCAGCGGCTGGCAATTGCAAATGCTGATTTAGAGCAAAGGTGGAAGCAAGTGACCATCGCATCATCCCTATCCCAATATTTTTCTCTTGTTACGGTATTACCAATCAACTCAGCACAACGCATAAAACGGTAGGTTTGTTCTGGCCCCAGACTCCCGCCTGAAGTGCAATGCTTGGCAATACTAACTACTGCTTCCCATCGTTCAACAGCTTCATCTCCAAAGCGCGAAACCGCTTTTATTGCTTTTTCAAAATAAACTTCGGCATCCGCCTCACTGGATGATAGAACAGCCCTCGACAACAATATAAGACCATTGGCGTTTTCTTCTGGCCCTTCTTCTTCATCAACAATCTTTAAAATTTGATAACAGGACTCTTCAAGAATATCGGCGACAGCCTTTAAACGACTGTTCCGGTTGGCTGCCCGTAATGCACTCAATTTATCAGGGTATCGAAACTTAAGAGTGTCACTTTGTATACCTTCAATCAACTCATTGAGTTCTATGTCTACGCTGGCTTTAGCCAACAGCAGATTAAAAAAGCGTGCATTGGTAACTTCAAAAGAGAGAGGATCATATTTCTTGTAGCGCCCTCTTAATTTTTGCGAAGATATTTGCTGAGCTTGCTTATGCCATTTATCAATAGATATACGTTTGCCAGCTAACAATTTAGCTCTAACCATATACCAAGGCAGTAGCGTTTCAATAACTTCATTAGTTTTTTTTAAATTTTCATTTTCTTGATAAGACCTGGACTCTTTTTGCCAGTTTTTTGGTGTAATATCTGTGATAGAAAAGTTGTAGTTGTTCTTAATGCAAGCACGTATTGCGATGCTTCTGAAAAAGTTGCTTCTATCATCATTATGCCAATCATCAGAAATCGTATATTGTCTTGGGCAGTCAATATAGTGATTCAGAGCGCGTCTAATGGTAGCCAGTGGCAAATTATTGATAACACAAGCCTCAAAGAATGATAGATAAGCGCTGGCACTAATATGATAACGATCAAAAATATCTTCGGGCTTATCCAGCCACTTTCTCGGCCCAACAATTTTATTTAATGCGTGTGATAAGGACTTTTTATCCGGCGTTCGGCCTACTTTTAATAGTTCATGGGTTATTGCAATGACCAAGCTTGGACAATCCTTGCCATGCAGTGCCATTCTCTCCACTACAGCGAATTCTGATGCATCTATAAGTTGTTCTGCAAATTCACGCATCACCCTGTAAATTAATTCGTCGGGTCGCCAACGTCGTATAAACTTAACGGCGGCTTCTTCTCCATCAAGCTGGTAGTAGCAAAAAAGCATTGCCAATACATCGCTATCTTCTAACTTACCATTTCTATGAGCGTCATCTCCCTTTTCCTTATCCCGTTCTTCAAAATAACGGTTCAACCAGTGCCAGCCTGAGCGCAAATAACTGCGTGCCTCTCCTTCGCATTCTGGAATTGACGACAACATTGCGGCGGAATACAGGGCTTCGGAACCATTCCACGCGCCATGCATATTGCGTTGATGAGCCAGCTCCATCACTCGTTGTTCTGAAAAGAACCGAGTAACGAGATCGATATTCCCGGATAAAATTTCCAACTGCCGTTCACTACCGGCCACCTCTTCACCCGCTCGCAGGGCCAATTTACAGGCATCCGAATACTGCTTATCTTTTAATGCAGCCTTAAACGCAAATTGTAGACGGTAAACCTGAATATTTCTTGCATCAACAGGATTGTCAGTCGGCAACTTATCTTCCGATAATGCAAGCGCTATCAGTGCATTATATTGTCCGGACCTTAGAAGTAAAGAAGGCAGCGCTTCTGCCACATAGGAAAAGTCATCAGCTAACGGTTCCAATCTAGTAATATAGGTTTTGATTTGTTCAGATGTAGCTGCATAGGTTTTGGTAAACCAAGTTTCTGTTGGCTCATCACGAAACTGCACATAGTTATCGGTTAACCAGAGCGGTCTACCTAAATCCGCAATAAAGCTTTTCACTGCCGCTACATCCGTACCTGATACAGCGGCTAATACCTCAAGTGGAACAAAGGGAGGAAGCGATGCCAAACCAGTACATATATCTTCAACATGCTGTTCAAAGCTCTGGGGATATAAAGCTTTCACTTTGAAAACTGCGTTTTTAAGTTGTTCCTCGATTAAATTATCAACTGTTTTACCAGCTACCCCTAGATAGGCCAGGACTTCTCCAATGGATTGTTTGCCAAGCGTTAATGCATTGGACTGCACGCGCGGATTGCCATTGGTCAATCGGCGGAATTCAATAGCATCTTCAAGGCGAGCATTAGGGTATTTGGTTTGCAGATGTTGAAGAGACTCTGTATCATTAAATGGCTCAATTTCAACTTGCGGGATTGAATCAGGTGGGTTGAACAGATTAATACGGTCTCCCGGCCTTGATAGGTATACAATTCGACAACCTTCAGGCAGTGTTTCTCGTAAAAGATATTTGGCAAAGCATCTATCACCAAATTCTCGCGCAGCCAACTCTGCGTTATCTACGGCATCAAATAAGATAACCAATAAGGCATTCTTATTACTTTTACGTAGTTTTTCAATCGCATTCGATAATCGCAATAAAAATGCCTGAGTTAACCTATCATCCTGATCCCTCTTAACAGGTATCATCGGCTCACATAAGCCCTGCTGAGCGAGTTGGTTTGCAACCTGAATATATGCGTCGCAGGCCCTATGTCTGTGTTCGCTGAGTTTTCGGTATCCACCATTGCCAAAACAGTCATAGGCCACTGCAAAAGAACCATTGCTAAAACGATCAACCAATTGATTGCAAGTAATAGACTTGCCAGTACCACCTACAGCCTTAATTATCAGAAAAGATGTTTGCAGATCGATAATAGATTGATACAGATTGTCGATTTGTTCACGCGCAATGGGTACCGACAATTGCTCAAATAAAGGCGGTGCAGGAAACAGATCTTTTTCAGAGGTTTGCTCAAACTGTTCTAGCACATCATTTTTTTTAATATCTTTCCGGGTACTTTTGGGCTCAACACGCGTCCTGACCAACTCAACAAGGCTAAGCAATGGTTTGGTATCGCTGGCCTCACATGTAAGTCTGTTAAGCTCTCTATGAAGCTCATGCTTTTGCGCATCATAATCGCCTTCCCCATCGATAAACTGTAGACAGCAGCAAAACTCTGCTAGTTTTTTTCCTTTTAGCTTGGTATAGGCTTTAATGGTTTTATCAAAAACTTTACCGCCGGACTCACCAGAAGCTAACTTCATTATCGATTTTTTGAATTGTGGGCTAATCGGGCGATTGGTAACAATAGTGAATTTTATGATGGAAAAATTGTGCGGTTTTTTATTCAAATGCCTAAAGCGATTGGCAAACCCCTCGATAGTCTCTTTCAGGCCGCTTAGTGTAAAGTCCTTATAGAGTTGAGTTGTAGAGTGCTTTAACTGGAAGTATTCAACTGATTGGCCATTAATATCATCAGAGCAATATTCAGCGGTATCAATAACATATTCGCCTCCCAGCTTTGACTCTTTGGAGCCCTCTATCGTGATCTGATCTAAGTTGGAGTTGAAATCCAGTAAACGTAAGCAACGTCTAGCCGCCCAGCGGTAGTGAAATGTATCTCCTGCTCTGGAATAGATAACCAAATCCGGAGAGACTCCCTTTTTATTTGGACGAGACTTTTTTTTTGTCGTCATAAATACATTTTATAGAATACAGCTATAAGCATTTGCTTGAGCTAGAGGGCATTTCTCCAGTCGAACTCTTCATATCATTAATGCCCACTTTGGGTCGGAAGTGGACAAATCGTTATATGTATTGAACGTCCATTTTATGTATTCATCTAGTAATTACTATCACAAACTTGCCCTGCATACTATATTTGATAAAATGAGAATGGCCAATTTGGAGGCTATTCTGCCTTAACAGAGGTGAAAATTAGAATCCTCCCCTCGCGGGGCGGTCAGTCACCTTAAAGAGATGTCTTCTGGGCGGTAGAAAAGTCAAAAAGCCTGCAAGCCGAAACTCGCTGTTCGGTGGCGGGCTTTTTCATTAAAAAGAATTATAGATAGCTCCATAACCCCTTGAAATTAGCAGTTGGGATAGTACGCATTTCCCGCTCTCAAAGCGAATTCCAAAAATTTCTTAAATATCTCGCACTAATCTAACCGCCATGTTCATATGGGCGTATTGCGAAGGCCAAATTTTGTCGCCGTCTTCATATTGAATAATCAATGCGGCGGAGTCCCGGGTATCTTTTGTCCAGGTTACTCCGACCGACCCGGGCTCGAATATGGGATCTAAATAAATATCGTCCCCATATTTGTCCGTGTTCGTCTTTTTCAGGTCGAACAAACTCCAGGCTTCGTCTTCCGTCGGCAATCGCCAGTTTGAATACCCCGCAAACGATTCCTTATTTAATTTATCCGCATATTCCTGGCTCTTAAACCAGTTAACCCATTTTTTAAGTTCCTGGAACGAATCGCTTTTTTTCCACATAATGTTTAATTCGTTATCGGATATGGTGCCATCGCCATTATCCCTGAATCTTTCGATTTCGGTCATACTCTTTTTTCTCCTAGTTGAACTTTATTTTGAGCGAAGCCGAAGGACTTCTAAGAACAAGGAGTTCATTTTATTGAATCGAGGCGACCCTTCGGCTGCGCTCAGGGTGACCACTGCTATTCAATTTTTTAATGATGCTTCACTGAATCTGAAGGTTCGCCTCAGACACGCGGAGACAAGCATGAAATCCTAGTCTTCAATTAATAAACTTACAAAGCAAACTGTGCGTTAGAAACGCCCAAGCGATTTATTGATCCAGCGTTTTTCCATCTATTATTTTTTCTAAATATCTTTTCGCCATAAAATAATTTGGATTCAAAATTACCGTCGCCTGGAATTCCTTTTTAGCGTCTTCAAGTAAATTTTGCGAATAATAAACGCCTCCCAAATTGTAATGTCCGTCGGCAAAATTAGGGTTTATCCGAACGGCGTTAATAAAATGTTCTTTAGCCTTGTTTAGATTCCCTTTTTTAAAATATTCGCCGCCTAAATAATTATGCGCCAGATAATTGTTCGACGTAACATCGATAGCCCTTTTAAATAACGTTTCGCTATTTTTCCAATATTGAGTCTGATTATGGGCCAATAATGCGAATACGCCAAGCGTTACTCCGCCTAAAATGCCAAAAGCAAATCTCGCTTTAGAATAACTATGAATTCCCCAGCAACAAAAAATTGATAAACCAATATAAGGTAGATAACTGTATCTATCGACAACAAAATGCCCTCCCACCTTAATCAAACCAATCACCGGAACCAATACGCCTAAAAACAACAACCAGCCTGTCAAAAAATAAGGTTGAGAATTAAATCTCCGAATTGCAAAAGCGGTAATCGCGATTAAAACTATCGATGAAGCAATCACATTTTGTACAGGCCAACCCATTTGTGGATAGGGATAAAGAAACGCTAAACTCTCCGGCCAAAAAAACCGGGTCAAATAAGTCCAATATCCGGCGACGCTAAACGAAACCTTTTCAAATAAAGTTTGTTCGTTCAACGCTCCTGCGTTTCGTTGTCCGATATAAGTAACCGAGCTAACAATTCCGGATAAGATAAAAAGAGGTACTTTCTCGACGACCAAACCTAAAAAACGATTCTTTACCTTTAAATAGTTAGCCGACCTGTTTAACGGCCAAAAATCCAACAAAATCAAAACGCATGGCAACGTCACCGCCATTGGTTTTGACATAAGGGCCAGGACAAAACTTAAAAAAACTAAACCATAACGAATTGCGCTGGGGCTTTTAGAAAACTTCCAATAGCGCCAAATCGTAATTATCCAAAAAAATCCGCACAAAACGTCTTTACGCTCCGCTACCCAAACTACAGATTCAACATGCATGGGGTGTACGAGAAAAATACCCGCCGTAAAGAAGGAAGGCCATGTATCTTTTGTCATACTTCTTAAAACATAAAAAATCAACAATCCCGTCAAAATATGTAGAAAGATACTAGTCAGGTGATGTCCCCTGGGATCAAAGCCATACATCTTACAATCCACTATATGGGATATCCAGGTTAGCGGGTGCCAATTCCCCGTTTCTAAAGACGAAAACGCCCAGCCAATATTGTTCCAAAAGTCTCCTTCGCATACGTGAGGATTCCTCGTCACATAAACGTTGTCGTCATAGTCGACAAAATCAAAAGTCCCGGCATCGCTAAAGGCGAGACAGGCAATCAGGACTAGAATCAAATACATAAAAGTTACGTATTTCGATGTCATAAGCTTTAATACAAAACCCGGCGAATGTCGTTTACGATTAGATTTACGGGTATTTCTGGAAGTTTAATTGCAGCGAGGTTATAATAACGCCTTATTCTTAAACAATCAGTTCCCCATGATCGCAAACAAAAAAACAAGGAAACCTCTCGCTTGATGTTGAAAGTTTAATGAATATCGTTCTCATTGGTTATCGAGGAACCGGCAAATCCACCATTGCCAGAATAATATCCCAAAAATTAAATAAAAAACTATACGTTTTAGACGCTTTGATTTCTTATTCCGCGGGAATGTCTATACAAAAAATCGTGGCAAAATGGGGTTGGGCTCGTTTCAGAGAAATGGAAACCTTCCAAATAAGGCACGTCGCCAACAAAGCGGAAAACTCTATTATCGATTGCGGCGGCGGCGTAGTCTTAAATCCCAATAATATCGATTGCTTAAAAAATAGCGGTAAAATTATCCTGCTTACCGCTCCCATAGAAATCATTCTAAAACGAATTCGTCCCGATTCCAACCGTCCCGCGCTTAAAGATGGAATGAGCTTTGAAGAAGAGCAAAAACTGGTTTTAAAGGAAAGAGAACCTTTATACCAAAAGGCGGCTGATCTGGTTTTCGAAACCACCTCCGGTTCTCCTGAGGAAAAAGCTAACCAAATTATTCAGACAATTAAAGAAAACGGTTGGATAAACAATGCTTAGTCCTTATTTTATAGGCTTGGTCGAAAACAGCCTGACGGCTATTACCGAAATCTCTGAAGAAACCGCTTTGGTGGTAGACGACCGAAAAGTTTTTGATATTTTGGAAACTGATGGCAATGTCAATTTAAGGCTTCAACTCAACGAAAAAGAAGTCAACCCGGAAGAATTAGAGTTTTTATTAAAATATCCCAAAATTCGACGCGTCCAACTTCTTGAATTAAACAAGAACGAATTTTTTGACGAGGGAGTCGAACTGATCGCTAACGCGCCTCTTTTGGAAAATCTGGTCGGCTTGTCCCTTGCCTCCAATGAAATTACGGACAAGGGATTAAACGACTTGGCCGAATCAATAACCCTAAAAAGTCTTGCCGCCTTGTATCTGCAAAAAAATAAATTTGGACCGGCGGGCCTTGAAGCGCTGGCGTCTTCTAAAACTCTTTCGGGCCTAAAGCTTCTATACTTGAAAGGAAACCCGTTTGGAGCCGACGGCGCAAAAGTTTTGGCCGAGAACTCGCAATGGAACTCGCTCAAAAAACTTTATCTGCACGGATGCAAGTTGGGCGACCAAGGCTTGCAATATCTTTGCGATTCCTCAATTTTAGATTCTGTCGAAGAGTTAAATCTTTGCTTCAACCAACTGACCGATTCCGCCGTCGATATTCTAATAGAATCCAAAGTAAAAATACCGATATTAGATATCGCGGTGAATCCAATTGCAGAAACAAATATCGAGCGACTAAAAACTTGCGGACAATTCAATACGGTTCTCATAGCGCAATGATCCAAAATAAAACTTGCAAATATCTCCCGCCTAAATTACCCGGTCAACAAACAATTCAAAAACACTTCAATAAAAACGATAAAGCGATGGCCAAAATCATCAAGAGAGTGGGACCAATAAAATTAAAACCAAACAAAAAGTATTTTCTTGTTCTATGCCGTTCAATCATATCCCAGCAAATATCCGTTAAAGCGGCAGACGCTATCATGGATAGATTTTTAAAACTGTTTCCAAAGCAAACCCCCACTCCGCAACGCGTTCGCGAAATATCGGAGTCAAAAATACGCGAAGCGGGTCTCTCCAAACAAAAAATCGCTTACATGAAAGATTTGAGCAAAAAGTTTTTGGATAAAACCATCAACCCGCGAAAGTTTCAATTCATGAAAAATGAAGAAATAATAGAAAGCTTAACCCAGGTCTATGGAGTTGGAAGATGGACGGCGGAAATGTTCCTGATTTTCTCTTTAGGGAGGCCGGATGTTTTTCCTGTGGGAGATTTAGGGGTGCGAGCCGCCATAAAAAATATATACAACTTGGCAACCATGCCGTCCGCGAAAGATTTAAAGCCGTATGGAGAAAAATGGGCGCCTTATGAAACGGTTGGCTCGTGGTACGCCTGGAGAAGCTTAAACCCTGAAATCGTCGCTTATTAAAAAAGGAGTTCAAATGAATTTCGTCGATAAAGAAATAGAAAACTACGCTTTTGAACATACAGAAAACGAAGGGTCGCTTCTTGCGCGATTGCAAAAAGAAACCTATGAAAAATTAGAAATTCCGCAAATGGTTACCGGGAGAATTGAAGGTCAGTTCCTGCGATTCCTCGCGCTTTCTGTTCAAGCCAAAAGGATTTTGGAAGTAGGGACTTTTAGCGGCTATGGAACTCTTTCAATGGCCGGCGGCTTGCCAGACGATGGAGAAATTTTTACTTGCGACCTGGACCCCGACGCAATAGCCTTCGCCAAGCGTTATTTTAGCGAAAGCCCTCACGGTTCTAAAGTAAAACTGTTGGAAGGTCCCGCTCTGGAATCGATCAAAACTCTTTCCGGACCATTCGATATGAGTTTCATAGACGCCGACAAAGTAAACTACACAAACTATTACGAAGCGATATTGCCTCTGACAAGACCCGGAGGATTAATTATCGTGGACAACGTTCTTTGGGGAGGAGCGGTGCTTAACCCCAAAGACGAATCCGATAAAGCCATTCATTCGTTTAACGAACATGTTAAAGCCGACTCCAGAGTGGATAAAGTTTTATTGGCCATTCGGGACGGAGTTTACTGCCTAAGAAAAAGATGACCTTTTAAAGAGCTTTCACAGGCCATAATTTTTTTCAAACGCACAACTTTCAGCATTCCAAAAGTCAATAAAATATGTATATAATATAGAAAGTGCAAATTAGAATTAGCTCCTCCTAAATATTTGACCGTTTAAGAAATGCCAAATCCATTTGAAGGAAAACGAGTCCTGATCGCCGAAAATGTGGCTCCCGTTCGCCAATTAATCGTTAAAGAATTGGAAACCATGGGTTTTGATACCCACAAAATCTCCCAAGCGGAAAATGGGGTAGAAGCGGTAAACATATTATTACAAGGCGAATTTGATTTAATTCTTTGTGAATCCAATCTGCCTAAAATGGACGGTTTGAGCTTCCTTAAAAAAGTTCGCTCCCTAAAAAGTTCCGCTTTCACTTCTTTTCTAATGATGACGGCCGAAACCGATCTCGATAAGGAAAACCAAGCTTTTGAATCGGGCGCCGACCAATTCATCAAAAAACCGTTTGAGAAAAAAAATTTTTACGAAACAATCTCTAAACTTTTAATTCCTCAAAAACAATTTGAAAATAAAAAGGTTCTCATCGTTGAAGATTCCCCAACAATCAGAAACGTTATTTCTAAAAACCTGATTCAAACGGGTTTTAACGAGGACAATATTCTACAATCGGCAAATGGAGAAGAAGGAATAAAAATCCTGAAAAGCCAAACCGTTAATTTGATTATTTTGGATTGGCATATGCCGGTAATGAACGGTTTTGAATTCACTCAAATTGTCAGAAATAAATTTTCAAAGGACAAATTGCCTATCTTAATGGTTTCCAATGAAAACGATAAAGGAAAGGTCATTCAAATTTTCCAAAAAGGAATAAACGCTTACATTATCAAACCTTTCACCGCTATCGACATTGAATCCAAGATAAAAAGCATCTTCGCCGAACCCGCCTGAAAGAAAAACTTTTGCCTTTTTTAGTTGGTTATGTAGACTATCCCCTGACAATATTTAAACAATTGCGGGTTTCGCCCCAATAAACAATAAGTTCAAAACATACTTTGAGGAAACAAGATGGCAGAAACGCTTGGAAGCTTGGTCGATAAACTTTCCATTAAAAACTTAAGAATTTGGCATATTGACGAAGCCTTGGAATCCGCCGATACGCCGGAATCTAAAAAAGAAGAATTACGCTCTAAAAAGGATCTTGCAATCAAACAAGCCGAAGACCTGATGCAAGAGATCAACGAGTTTGTAGCGTTGGCGTTGGAAGGAAAAATTAAGATTCGAGATCAAAAACTAAAGATGTATCAAAACCACGCCGCGAAAGATATTGGAGAGTTAAAAGAACTGGGAAAAGCCGTTAGCGAACTGGCCATGCGCAATATTCGCCTTTGGCACCTCGAAGATGAAGTTAGAAGAACGGATATACCGGATACGGAAGTCGTCGCCTGCAAACGAAAAATTGACGGAACCAACCAGGAAAGAAACGACTTGATGGATAAGGTCGACGAAATCCTGGAAACCCACTCCCAAAATGTAAAGGCTTCTTGAGTAATTTTGTTTAAAAGAATATGGAATTAGACGCATGGGATTTGTGCGGGAAGAGATTTATTAAATCGAGGCAACCCTTCGACAAGCTATATTAAGGAAGAAATACCTAGGTTCTTCGTCGCTTCTTCGAAGCTCCTCCAGGATGACGGTGAGATAATCTGATTTTTCAAAGTCACAACTCACTTTAAAAAAATGATTACTTGATTTCTTTTAATCAAGGTGAGATTCCTCGGCAAGCTCGGAATGACGTGCAATGGGGACTTTGCTGCTTTGGCCTTTCCTTTGCGTTCTTGGCGTCTTTGCGGTTCGAAAAATGTTCTATTACCTGGATCCTTCGTCAGCCCTAAAGGGCCTCCTCTAGGATGACTTCAATATAAAGTCATCATTTAGTGCAACACGTATGATCGATTAAGTTATAAATACCGGTCTAAGATCGCTTTCTTTCTTTTTTCGTATTCCTCTTCGTCGATCAAGCCTTTGCGTTTTAAATCGTTCAATGTATTTAATTTTTCTTCGACAACGCTGTCGCTTTTTTGTTCGCTAGGCGCTTGAGTTGGAGGTTGTGAAGACCTGACCTCTTTCCGCTTCTCTTTTATAAACATTTTTTTGCGTTTTTGTAACCCTTTGGTCATCGGAAGTTTGAGGCTGGATACCAACCAGTTATCCCAAGTTACCGAAAAAACCCCTTTCGTTTTTTTAAGAGCTTGACCGTTCTGAGGCGTCAATTTCCAAATGGTTCCTTTACCTCTAAATCCGGAAGCGCCTCTATTTGAAAGGTTAAACAATCTTCCGGAAATTTGAGTGAACCTCCAATGCAACCGCTTGTTTGCATGAAAGAGCTGTCCCTTCGTCATTCCT
Source organism: uncultured Nitrospinota bacterium (assembly GCA_964344185.1). Lineage (GTDB taxonomy): Bacteria > Nitrospinota > Nitrospinia > Nitrospinales > JAJDAT01 > JAJDAT01. The sequence continues at coordinate 7,644 of CAYFMN010000027.1, read as the reverse complement.
CCGGCGGCTTCTAGTTCAAAGGCGACTATTTTATCGGGAGCGGACCTGTCCAGAGCTTTGGCTAGTAGTCGCGCGATGGAGTTAATATCTTTGACAGAAAAGACGGCCTTCCTTTTACCAAAAAGGGCAAGCTCTTGATACTTCAACGAGAGCAGTTGAGCTGTCATCGCTTCTACCGATATTTTTACGGGATGTTCAATATTAACTTTTTTTACTTCTGAATCGGCTGACTTGTGGGATTTATACATTAAAGTAAATCCCTCCACCTCCAATTTTTTTTCCTTTGGTCCGGTGGCGCAACTAGAAAGCGCTCCTAACACAAACACAAAAGCAAAAGCGTTAATAAAAGTCCGCCGTTCAACTTTAAAACCGTTTAATTTCATCCTGATCCCGTTAAGGTTTTTGAGCGATTATGGAGGCAAACCCTTTTTGCCCATCGTCCACTTCTCGATACCGCAATATCCGATATCCTTGAAATACTTTTAAAAGTTCGCCGTAGTCCAATACCCATTCTTTTTTAAACGAACTGTATTTCAGGAAATCGATAGAAAAGGTTTCGTAAATTACCAAACCTCCTGGACTAACCAGTTCGCGGATTTTCGGAAATAAATTTCTATCTAAAAAATTAAAGCAAACCACTAAGTCGAATGATTTTTCTTCAAATTGGTATTCGTCTAAATCCGCTATAACCGTTTTTAATTCAATATGTTTTTCTTCGGCTAAAGCCTGGGCTTTCTTTACCCCGACGTCCGAAATATCAATACCGGTTACTTCGTATCCTAATTGAGCCAGGTAAATAGAGTTCCTACCCTCTCCCATCGCGATGTCCAGGGCTTTTCCATTTCCGGTCAAAACCTCTGTATTATCCGTCAGCCAACCGCATGGCGTTTTGCCGCCAATGTATTCTTCAACGCTGTATTTTTTATTCCATTTTTCCAGGTCTTTCGACGACATAAAAAGTAAACTCCCCTATTTTCAAATACCTGTGCAGTTGTAACACTTTGCCAATCGATTATTCAAGGATAATCCTGGTTTAAATAAGTCTTCATTTATCAAAGGGCTTACCAGTTTTTCATTAACTACTCCTTGATTTTAGGGGACAAACAACGCAAAATTGACTTTTTAGCGATTTTTAATTAATAAAATCATTCAATCCCCTCTCATAATTATTGACAAAAGCTTAATAAAACCTTATGCTATAAAGCTTTACTAAAGGTGTCAAAACACGTCACATCGCGTTTATTTGAATAAACCCTGAAAGGGTTTAAGGAGCAAAATTTTATGTACGCAGTGGTCCAAACTGGTGGAAAACAGTATAAAGTTTCCGCTGGCGATGTTATTCAAGTCGAAAAACTTGAAACCGCCGTTGGCGAATCGGTTACGTTAGATAAAGTTTTAATGACCGGAGATGGAGACGATACCCAAGTGGGCGCTCCATTCTTGAGCGGTTGCAGCGTTACTGCCGAAGTTTCCGAACAATTGAAAGATAAAAAAATCATCGTTTTCAAAAAACGTCGAAGAAAAAATTATCGACGAAAAAACGGTCACAGGCAGTTACAAACGCGACTAAAAATTACAAGCATTAATAAGGAGTAAGATAGAAAATGGCTCATAAAAAAGGTCAAGGCAGCACCTCCAACGGACGCGATAGTATAGGAAAACGACTTGGCGTTAAACGTTATGGCGGACAAGCCGTTAAATCTGGAGAAATTTTAGTGCGCCAACGCGGAACCACTTTTCACCCAGGGTTAAATGTAGGTTTAGGTAGTGACTACACAATTTTTTCTAAAATTGAGGGCGTCGTAAAGTTTGAACGTTATAACAAGAAACAGCAAAAAATCAGCGTTTACCCCGCAGTTTAACTTTCCAAAACCTTTTTAAGGGAACCTCTAAAAATTCAGATTTGCCAGGAGTCCGCCCCTTAAACTCAAGGACCAGGCAATAGCAAACCAGTAAAAATGCCAACTATTAGAGGTCCTCTTAAATTATCTCCTTTGTCCAATGTTTGTTGACCAGGTCAACATAATAGTCCGCGCTGGCGACGGAGGAGACGGTTGTTGTAGTTTCCTCAGGGAAAAGTTCGTTCCGTTGGGCGGACCCGACGGAGGAGACGGCGGCAAAGGCGGCGATATCGTTTTAGAAACCGACGCCAACCTCCAAACCCTTTTCGATTTACGTTACCAAAAAATTTATAAAGCGGAAGACGGCCGCCCTGGGCGAGGCAAGCAAATGACAGGGCGTAGCGGCAAAAGCTGTGTCTTAAAAGTGCCTATGGGCACCCTCGTAAAAGATGAAGAATCCGGCGAGCTGTTGGTGGACCTTAAAAACGAAGGTCAAAAATTTGTGGCAGCGCAGGGCGGCAAAGGCGGTTACGGAAACGCCAAATTTAAATCGTCTTCGAATCGCGCTCCACGAAAATTCGAAACAGGATCGCACGGCGAAAAGTTAAATCTTATCTTAGAATTAAAACTTCTCGCAGATGTTGGGATCATCGGATTTCCTAATGCCGGTAAATCCACCCTCATTTCAAAAATCTCGAACGCACGACCTAAAATAGCCGACTACCCATTCAGCACTTTGATCCCTAACCTTGGAATTGTAAAAATGGATGACTTTTCTACTTTTGTGGCGGCGGATATTCCCGGCCTTATAGAAGGGGCGCACACTGGAAAGGGATTAGGAATTCAATTTCTCAAACATACCGAACGGACTCGACTCCTGGTTCATTTAATCGATTTTTCGGTCATGAGCGATAGAGACCCTATTGCGGATTTTAACGCTATTCAAGAAGAACTGAAAAAATACTCTCAGACATTATACGAAAAACCCCAGATTCTGGTTCCAACAAAAATAGATCACCCTGAAGCGGAAGAAAAACTAAAACAATTTGAAAACAAATTGAGAGAACTAAACCCTAATCTGTTCCCTATTTCCGCCGTCACAGGAAAAGGAATTCCCGAACTCCTGCGAGAAATCCAAAGCCAGCTAAATGAATTAAAAAATTCACCTGCTCAATAGCGTTAATTTTTCACAAAAAAAACAGGACCTAAATAAGATCAAGCGTTACCAATCTTCGTCTGGATTTTTGGGTTTCTGAATGGTTGGGATTGAGAATTTAAGGGAAGAGGGAGCTTTAGAAGGAGCCTTTCCCTTTGCCGCATTCTTGCTTAGTTCCTGGCCAAAACCAATCCTGATCTTTCCTTTTCCCACTTTAACAGGATAAACCTTGGCGCACATTTCGGGGTTTTGGGGACACTGGCCGGTTACGAGATCGAATCTCCATTCATGGTCTGGACAAATCACAACGCCTTCTTCTATTCTGCCTTCTCCTAAAGAAGAGCCATTATGAAGACATTTATTATTAATGGCGTAGTATTTCCCCTTGTAATTGAACAAAGCAATTTCTTCTTTACCTGCGGAAACAATTGCCGACTTACCTATAGGCAAATCCTCCTCGCTCATAACTTCCACAAATTTCACCATGAATACTTCCTTATATAATCCTAAAGTTGCTCAATATCTTTTGCGGGGTCCATTTTTGCGTATTCAAATTCGCAGTTATTATAAATAAAATTTAAAGTTTTTTGACCGCGCAACTTAGACTTGGTGTGATTATAAGTAGCTTGATTCGAAAGCATTTTTTGTTTTACTTCTTCGGGAGTTTGTTTGGTCTGTTCCGCTAAAGCTTTAAACTCGTTTTCCATATCCGCTTCCGAAACAAATATTTTTTCCTGGTTAGCAATCTCTTCCAAGATCATATAACCTTTGGTGTTAAAAGCCGCCTTTTCATGCCACTCCTTTTTTGCTTCTTCCTCGTCAAAACCAGAATCCTCTATTTTCATGCCGGATTGCTGGATTTGAAACTTCATGCCTTCAATCATAAATTTTAACTCTAAATCAATGACAGATTCTGGAGGTTCAAAACCGCTTTCTTTAACCAGGTTATCAAACAAATCCTGTTTAATGCGCAGTTCCTCTTGTTGCTCTTTATACGCTTGCTGATTGGTTTTGACGTTTCTCTTTAGTTCATCAACTGTTTCGGCGCCTTCATTTTTTGCGAATTCATCGTTCAATTCCGGCAACACCATTTTTTTCACTTCAAGAAGCTTCACATTAAAGTTTGCCTGTTCGACTTCTTCGTCCTCTTGCTCGCCTGGCAACGGCATCGAAATTCGCCTCAATTTATTATTCCAATCCTGAGGCAATGGGGTTCGAACTTCAAACTCTTCCCCCAGTTTATGGCCAATTATTTGATCTTCAAATCCCGCAATCATTTTTTTAGAACCGACTCTAACCGTGTAATTTTTAGCGTCGCCACCTTCTAAAGGCTGTCCGCTTAAAAAGCCTTCAAAATCCATCGTGACAAAATCGCCCATTTCAACGGCGTGGTCCGCTTCGTGCGGCTCTAAATGACCATACGCTTCCAAAATGTTATTCATGGCCGCGGCAACTTCCGCGTCGCTAACAACCGCTTCGCGTTTCTGGACTTTTAACCCCTTATATTCGCCTATATCAATATCTGGTTTTATATCGATGGCGATAGAAAAACTTAAAGGAGCGTCTTTTTTAATCTCTGACATTTCGTCATGGAGCATTTCGGGAGCGCCAACGGGAATGAGTTTGGTTTCAAGCAATACTTTATTGTAATACTCCTGCATTAAACCCTGAAACATTTCTCCAAACGATTGAACGGGAACTTGCTTTTCTAAAATATTCTGGGGAATTTTCCCGGAACGAAACCCAGGAATCTTTAACTTCTTGCTTATATCTTGATAAGCTTGCTTGATTCGTTTGGACACCACGTCTTTCGGTATCTCTATTTTCAACTTCCTTCTTAGAGTTCCTAACTCTTCGACCTTATATTCCATCTATCAATTTCTCCAACCAATCGTTCATTTCAAAAACGATATAACTATTTAGCGACGGGTTCGCTAAACTTCTCAGATATTAATCTGTCAACTTCCGTTTTAAGTTGTCCTAAAATTTCTTCGTAAGAAAAGGAACCCAAAGTTTTAGGTCCTTCTTTCAAATTAACATGCGTTGGGCCGCACCAGAGACCGAGGTCAGCGTCGTCCGTTTCCCCAGGTCCATTCACCCTGCATCCCATAACGGCGATGGTGAGCTTATATTTTTCAGCGTATTTTGTAAGCTCGCGCACCTCCTGGGCTAACTCAACAAACTTTCCATTTTCCACCCTGGAACAACTGGGGCAAGCGATTATATTCAAGCCTTCCAGAAAATTTTCTGGAACAGACCGGAATCGACCTTCGTCGATATCCTTCAAAATCCCTCGACCCACATCAATCTCTTGACCTTTTTCATCGTCGGGCAATGTTAGGGAAACCCGAATAGTATCTCCAATTCCCGCGGAAATCAACTGTTCAAAAGCGATTCTCGTTTTGATAACTCCTTCCGGCGGTAATCCCGCTTCCGTTACGCCCAGGTGTAACGGAACGTCGGGGCGCAAATCGGAAAACCGTTTGTTCGCTTCGATTACTTTTTGAGCGTCGGAATCTTTTAACGATACGCAGTAATCCGCAAACCCCATTTCGTCCAGCATCGCGCAATGGTCGACGGCGCATTGCACCATTCCTTCTAACTCGTCATGCGCAAAGCGTTCTTTATAATCAGGATCGATTGAGCCGCAGTTAACGCCAATTCTTATAGCGCAATCATGCTCTTTCGCGGCATTAACTATAAACTCGACTTTTTCCCGGATAGTTTTATGTTTTTCCAAATGATAGAGATGGCCGGGATTGTAACGAATCTTATTAACCAAAGGGGCTACTAAAGGAGCCAACCTGTAATTTTCTTGTAAATCGACTGAAAATACAGCGTCGGACTTGCTTCTCAACTCTTTCAACGCTTCAACGTCTTGCTCGCTATCTACCGCAATGCGAATTACATCCGCTCCCGCTTCTTCTAAAATCTTTATCTGCTTCGCGGTGGCTTTCAAATCTTGAGTGCGCGTTGCGGTCATACTTTGAACGGCAACCGGGGAGTCGCCTCCAATAGTCAAAGAACCAATTTTAATTTTTCTAGTTTTTCGGGGTTTCATTTTTCTAATTCCGGGGAAAGTTTTGATCTACATTAGGTGGCTGGTAATATTTATCAGAAACTACTAACTATGAACGTTTAAAAGTTTCTGTTTTTCAAGTCGCTAAAGGTAATAATTTTAACATTGTTACCCACTTTAAAGAATGGGATTATTCATTTTTTTCAGTAGAATCCGCCAAAACTCCAAAAACCAGGACAAAACCTTAGGGCGTATGCAGAGGATTCTCTACGATTACAACCTCTTCATTTTCATTCTGTTTTCTGCCATTTGCTCTTGATTTTAAGCGTTCTTCCGGCCTCAAAATAAAAAAGCTCCACAAAACCCCAGGAGCCAAAAAGAAAAGAGAAAAATAACCGGCAATATCTTGAGGCGAATTCCCCAAACTATCCGACGCAAATCCTACAAACCAGTTGCTTGCCGCCATTACCAGGGTTAGCGCCGCCATTTCGATACTAAAAACCCTGCCTAAAAATTTGTTGTCGGCTTCCATATGTAAAAGCGACGTGCTGAAAACCCAAATCACGGCCATAAAAAAAGTCGACATACCAACCGATAACGAAGCGACATATAAAGAATTGGATTGAGACAGCAAATAATATGCAATGGTTCCCATGAAAAAGGAAAAGGCGATTGAATTGCGCAATACTCGCGGCGATTCTCCAAAAATTTTCTTAAACAAAATAGGACCGAGAGCGGCACCAATACCGCGCATGGAATAAATCACTCCGATTCCCATCGAAACGCCTGATGACGTTGAATGCATTTGAGAGGAGAACAAAGGAGCAAGCGTCATAATTCCTCCGGAAATAGCCAATCCCGATTTCAATAAAGTAAGGGCCAAAACAAACGGTTCGGAAAGCAGGTATTTGAAACCGCCTATCAAAAATCGCCAGGCTCCTTGTTTTAGATCTTTTTGACTTTCTCCTAAATGTTCTTCCCGGCAATCGACCGTCCCAATAAAGAATGCCGACAACAAAAAGGTGACTGAATTTAATAAAAACGCCAGCTCAATTCCCATAAAAGCGACAAAAATCCCGCCGGAAGCGGCTCCAACTGAAACCATCACCGACCATGTCGTTCCGCTAAGAGCGTTGGCCGTAACGAGTTCTTTGTCTTTAACGATTGAAGGGATTATTGCGTTGCGAGCCGGTTCAAAAAAGCTGGCTAACGAAAGCTCTATAACCGTTAACGTATAAAGAAGCCAAAGGTCTTCATTATTATCTATAGTTAAAAATCCTAAAATAACGAAGAACCGTAAAACATCGGACGCTATCATTATTTTCTTGCGGCTTACCCGGTCTGCAACCACTCCGGCAAGCGGACTTATAATGACTAGAGGCAGCAGTTTGGCGACCATAATACCGGCCATCGCTGCTGCCGAACCGCCCATTTTCAAAACCAAAGCGTATAAAGCGACATAATGAAACCAGTCGCCTAATTCGGAAGTGATTTGTCCGTACCACAATCGGCGAAAATTTGGATTTCCTCTAAGGAGCGACAGGTATCCAGTAGTCGAAGGTTTTTCCATTAAGGGAACCTCTAAAAGTTGAAATTTGCAAAGAGACTAGCCCTAATTATCAAGGGCT
>CAYFMN010000026.1:23179-64033 GCA_964344185.1 uncultured Nitrospinota bacterium | reverse complement strand
GAAAAAATAATTAATTAAATTCTTGACTACAATAAACCAGGATCTAGGTTAAATCAACAACTTTTGAATTTTTAAATTCTCAAAAGATTACAATATTGGACGAACCGCGTCGCGCGTCATCCTGAATAAACTTTATATTGTTACCCTGAGGCTCTCGAAGGGTCGCCTCGATTTAATAAAACAAACTCCTTATTATGGGACTATTCGACATATTCAAAAAGTTAGGCGGAGAGACAGAAAAAACGCCGCCTCCCAAAACGCCATTAGAGCTTTTAGAAGAAGAACTCAAAGAAAGCCTGGGGCAATTCAACCGATTCTCGAAAGACGTAGAAATTGGGTTTGGTAAAGCAGAGTTTTTTAAAACCGAGGCGTGGGATAATTTAAACAAAGAAAATATATCTGAAACCCAAAAACAAACTCTTGAAAAAACCTATTTGTTTATTGAGAAGATGAACGAAGAACTAAGCGTTTTGGAAGTAGAAAAAAACGGCTACATCAAAGGCAACATCTCCCGCGACTCCAAAGACGAAGGCCAAGCAATTTTGGAAAACGCGTTAAATTGTTTTGAGAAAAATTAAAAACTTACGCAGAGCTTAACCATTTTCAAAAATTTTCCTCATACGTTCCACGAATGGGATAATTATTTTCCTGAATCCACTCGACAGTTTCCACTAATTCGCCTAAGTCGGATCTATTGAACGGCGTGTTTGATATATCTATCAATTGAACTTTGCCTTCAGAATTGATCGCGAACATACCAGGTTCGGAAAAGGGTCGATCCGTCTCTTCTGGCGACCGGGGATTCGAAATATAAAGCCCTAACTCTTGCATCTGCTCTATAGAAAGTCCATAAGCGACAGGAAAATTCAATCCCGCCGCCTCGACCATCGAAATAGCTTTGTTTTCTGGATCGCCTGAAACGGCGATCACTTCCGCTCCTAAAGCCAGGAATTCACCTTTTAAACTTTCAAGTTTTTTCAAGTACTGTTTACACACAGGACAATGTTTTCCCCGATAAACAAATATCAGCCGCCAATTTCCTTCTTTATCGGGCTTTCCTAAAGTCGCTTCGCCTCCTTGAACCAATGGCAAAGTAATTTCTGGCAATTTACTTCCCGAAGAAAGTTTTTTTGTTGTCATTTAGCTTTCCTTTAATTTGTCGGAGAATAAAATTTGAAGTCGGTATAACCTTCTTTCTCAAATGAAAACCAAACGCTCAAATCCGCGTCGGGAGCTAAAGGCCAATCGTTTCGAAATCGTTCCACCAAATCCGGATTACTGATAAAAGGCCTGCCAAACGCTATCAAGTCGGCGTTGTTTTCCCTAATAGCGGTTTCGGCTGTCTCCTGCGTATATCCACAATTACCCATAATGGGATTTGAAAACAATCCCCGGAACTCCTTAAGCGTCATTGGTTCGCCAAGCTCGTGAAAACCAAACGCCAAACCGTCCATTACATGAAGATAACCCAATCCCGCTTTATTCAATTCCCCGGCGGCGTAAGTAAACGTTTCGCGAAAATCTTCCGATCCCATATCGTTATAAGTACCGTTAGGACTTAGCCGCACACCAACTCGATTAGCGGGCCAAACCTGGAAAACCGCATCGACTATTTCTCTAAGCAATCGATACCGGTTCTCGATACTGCCTCCATATTGATCGTTCCGCTTATTGGTCTTGGATTCCAAAAATTGATCAATTAAATATCCATTGGCTGAGTGAATTTCCACTCCGTCAAAACCGGCGTCTTTCGCCCTTTGTGCGGCGGTTTTGTAATCCTGTACTATCCCAGGAATTTCGTCGGTCTCTAAAGCTCTTGGAGTTTCATAATCCCTTTTTCCTTGAAGAGTGTGAATATACTCTCCATTAAGTTTGATCGCCGAAGGAGCTACCGGCAAATCTCCTTCATGAAAATCGCTGTGAGACGCCCTTCCGCAATGCCATAACTGTAAAAAGATTTTTGATCCCTTATCATGAACCGCCTTAGTGGTTTTTTTCCAAGCTTCGCCTTGTTCGTCTGAATATATTCCCGGCGTATTGATCCATCCCCTGCCCTGTTTGGACACTACCGTCGCTTCGGTGATTAAAAGTCCAGCGGAGGCTCTCTGCGAATAGTATTCAGCCATTAAGTTGTTAGGCATTCGCTCCTCACCCGCCCTGGATCGAGTTAAAGGAGACAGAACAACCCGATTTTTTAACTCAAGGTCGCCTAATTTAAACGGGGTGAGCAATTGCTTCGAATTCGAATGATCGGTCATTGAATAAATCCTCAAAATGGCGTCGAACGCGCGGTCAAAGTTTCAGAATTTGTAAATTAATATTGACAGACTACCAAACGGTTGGTAGTCTGTCAATATGAAACCTTCTAACCGAATTCAAATACTCAAAGCCGCCGAGGAGCTTATTCAAAAACGCGGAGTTAACGACGTAAGCTTTCAAGAAATTAGCGAAGTTGTAGGCATACGAAAAGCCAGCCTATTTCATTATTTTTCCAACAAGGAAGAATTGATTTGCGAATTGATTGGACACTGTCAGGAGATTTATGGAAAATCTTACGATGAAATAGCCCTGGGAAAGAAAACCGCTTTTGAAAAACTGACCGCTTTCACAAAAACGTTTGAACAAGGACTTGAAGGCGGCAAAGCTTGCTTGGTAGGCATGTTGAGCGCCGAAAGGGAAAGCCTGCAACCAAGCTCGCAAGAAGCTTTGGAGCAAGCCATCCAAAATACGCTCAAAATAATTGAAAAGGTTTTTGAGCAGGGAAAAAAAGATAAATCGATACTTTGTAACTCTTCGCCTAAAAATATGTCTTTAATGTTTCTTTCCTTTTTGCAGGGGGCTCAACTTTCGGCGAGAGCCTTTGGCGGAAAAAGTAATTTCCGCAAAATGTCCAAAGCGATGTTGGAAACTTTAAAACCATAACATCAATATTATCTTTAAAGAAACATACCGCCCTTTAAACGGAAACTCCCGCGCTTTGAATAAGAATCTCAGCGGCTTTTTTCGCTCGGAGTGCGCTTATAGAAGAGTTGTTCACTTGCGCCATTGTTATTGCGCCTTCTATTAACAAAACGATTTGTTCCGCTAATTGATCGGCGCCTTCTAATTGCGCTTTTTCGGCCAAACTTTTTATGTATGCTTGAGTCAAAGATTTCGACTCCTGACAAACTCTCCTAATAGGAGAATCTTCTTCCGGATATTCCCCCATTGCTCCGACAAACAAACATCCGGCAAAGTCGCCCGCGAACCACTCCTCTACAACGTCAAAAACAGCTAACAAACGACCAACTGGGCTTTCAGTTTTTTCTTCAACAGCGCGCATAAAATCATTCCGAAACCGCTCGTCATAGTAACGTAACGCCGCCAGGATAAGCTCTTCCTTAGATTTAAAGTGGTGGTAAAGCGTTCTTTTGGTCACGCTCGCTTTTTCCGAAATTGTATCCACTCCCACCGCGTGAAAACCATTCTTGGAAAATAATTCTAAAGCCGCCTTAATTAATTTTTCACGTTTCGAAGATCGAATCATCTTATTATTTCCGTCATTCTTAATACACTAATTAGTATATTTAATTGTAAATAAATTTCAAAAAAATTTTCATATCTCAAAAAAATTATAACAAAATACCTGATTTTATTGCTGTAAAAAATATTTTCACCATCTGTAAGGTTTTTCAAATTAAGTATACTAATCTGTGTAATTTTTATCAGAATTTTTAACTTTTTTAACCTGAAAAATTTTAGGAGAGTCCGTAATGAATTTTGTATTTAAACGAGGATCCAAACTTTTTGCGCTGGCTTCTTTATTAATCGCTTTGGTAGCTAATGGAGCTTCGGCGGGAATGACGACCAATGGAACCGAAAACTCTACGCCGGTGATGAGCGGTTACGATCCTGTCGCTTATTTTGAAATGGGCAAACCAATGAGGGGAAGCGGTTATCACACGGCAACCTACAATGGCGGCGTCTATTTATTTTCGACTAAAGAGCGCATGGAAAGATTTAAAGCTAACCCTGCTAAATACGCGCCGCAGTATGGCGGTTATTGCGCATACGGCGTTGCAGTCGGCAAAAAATTTCATTCAGATCCTTATCGATGGAAAATTGTCGATAACAAATTGTATTTAAATTTAGATAAAAGTATTCAAAACAAATGGAACGAAGACGTTAGCGGTTACATAGCAAAAGCCGATTCTAACTGGAAAAAAATCGCGCACAAACATCCAGCGGAACTTTAATTAGCTATTTGCTTAAAAAAAGAGGGATCGAGTTTCCTGCATTGGAAATCAGATTCCTCTTTTTCTTTCTCTCTTTTTTAAACTCTAAAAACTTTAAAGGAAAGACATGAAGAATAAAATCACAGTAATTTCAGCTTTAATTTTAATAACGTTAAGCGCGTTAGTCGCTATATCGCATGCCGAAAAACCCTTCGCTCCAAATGTAAACATGAAAACAGGCGAGATTAGCGTTCCTGACAACTACACTCAATGGTCAACACTTGGAACCTGGTCTCACGCCAATACGGAAGGAAACGACGGAGCGAAGGAATATCATATCGTCTACACTCAACCCGAAACCATCGCTTATTACCGCAAACATGGCAAATATCCTGATGGAGCCGTGTTGGTCAAAGAATTACTGAATACAAAAACCATGTCTATGACAACAGGTCCGGCGGTAAGCCACGCCACTAAAATTAAAGGTTGGTTTGTTTTAGTTCGGGATACTCAGAATCGCTTTCAAAAATCCAAGTTATGGGGAGACGGTTGGGGATGGTCTTTATTTAATGCGGATGACCCGATTAAGACGGTTTCCACAGATTACAAAACCGATTGCGTTGGATGTCACTTACCGGCTAGACAAATGGCGCGGCCCGACGCTGACGAGTCGGATAAATGGACTTATTCCTTCGGCTATTTAGCGTTGAAAAATAAATAATATAAAAATTGAGATGACAGGTTAGACGATTTCAAAAAATCATCAGCAACTTGATTTTGGGAATTCGCATAAAGTCCAAAAGGTGTTTAATGTCTTTATAGCCTCGCGAAACGAATCGAATGCAATCGGCTTTACTATATAACCCGCTACGTTTTGCTTCGCAGCTTCGGCGATCTCTTCTTCAGAGTTCGAAGTCGTTAATATAAAAACTGTCATTTTATTTAATTCTGGATCTTCCCGGAGTTTGTTGATTAATTCAAAACCGCCAATTTTTGGCATATTAAGATCGCAAAGCATTATTTTTGGAAATGGAGAAGGCTTTTCTATCCCGTCTCCTTTTAACATTGCCAGAGCCTCTTCGCCATTATTTGCGCAGAATAATGGATTAGGCACCTTATTATCTCTAAAAGAGCGTTTGACAATCATTTGATCTACTTCATCATCTTCTACTAACAATATGGAAACTGGTGGTTCTTGAAACATAGTAACCTCCATAAGGCTCTCTCGATCAAATATTGTTTTACTTACTTCTAGTTGAGCAAAGTTTGTGCCAAATCATTTTCGGAGCGACTTTTAGACGATTCAATCACAGAGAACCGCTTCCTTTTATTAACAAGAGAAGCGTAATATATTGATTAGTAAATACTTATAGATTTAACTAGAGGGGAGAATAAAACTTTCATGGGAGGGGTTTGACAAGTCAGGTTTCTTAAAATTGGAATGGTTTGTCTATTTTTAAGACAAATGGTTCTTGAAAATGGACATTTTAGAAAAATAAGGCTAACACAAATCAAATATATCCAAAAACGAGAAGTTATTTTTAGCTAATTTCCAGGCGGTAAAATTAAAAGTAAGATAATAACCAACTAAATCGTTTTATCCCACATCGCGTATAGCGTCAACACAGCCACACACGCGCCTAAAATTATTCTGACCCAGGCTCCTGTATCCATTATTTCCTCAAGGCTCTACCGTAATCTTTTCCAATTCTTTTTAAAGACTCTATCTTCATAAATCTTCATCCATTCTTCCGCCAGTATCTTCGCTTCCATAACCTCTTCACGGCTCATTCTATTCATAACAAATCTCATATTCTTTTCGGCGGCCTTATCCATTCTCCGCATCGCCAAATCGAACCACATATGAGCTTGTACATAATCGCGAGTAACCCCAATTCCCGTTAAATACAAAGCGCCAAGGTTATTCGGAGCGTCAAAGTTCCCGCCTTCTGCGGCGCGTCGATACCATTTAACGGCCTCGTCATAATCTTGAGGAAGTCCTTCTCCAGCTTCATACATAGCGCCAAGATTGTTTTGAGCGTCCGCACTGCCCTGTTCCGCCGCCAATCGGTACCATTTGGCCGCTTCTTTAGAGTTTTGGGAAACGCCCTCTCCTATATCGTACATCACGCCCATGCCATATTGACCGCGAGCATCATTTTGGTCTGCCAAGGCTTTAAATTCTTTTAGAGCGGTTTGGTAATCCATTCGGTCAAAAGCATCGATTCCCTCCTGGTACCCCGCAAAAACCAAACTAGGTAAACTCCATAGCAGTAGAGTCAACATTCCTAAAAGATGTTTTGTTCTGTTCATAACCTCATCCTTTTAATAATCTTGTGTCTAATTATTATACCTCATAGTCAAATCTGCAAAAATCCAAAGAACGCTTATTCGGTAATGACTGCCGATCAAATAATTTCCAATACGTTCTCAGGAGGGCGACCTATTGCGGCCTTACCGTTGGCAATTACGATAGGCCTTTCAATTAAAATTGGGTATTTAACCATGTAGTCTATCAATTGGTCATCGGATAAGGAAGACTCGTCGAGTCCATTTTCGGAATATTCATCTTCTTTCTTACGCATTAAATCACGAGGAGGTAAAGCTAATTGGGCAAGAATCTCTTTCAGCTTTTCTGCGGTCGGCGGAGTTTTAAGATATTCTACAACAGTTGGACTAACGTTATTTTCTTGTAGCAGTTCCAAAGTTTTGCGCGATTTGGAACAACGCGGATTGTGATAAATAGTTACGGACATAATTTTTATTTTAAAAAAATGGTTATAAAAAGGAAGTATTCTATTTAAGTTGTCGGCGATAAGCAAGAACACAGAGACATTAAGTAATTTTTATTCCATAATATTTAATATAGCTGGCGCGAATAAAAAAGATATAAAAAAGCATATTCTTTACCATGATGGATTCAAACAAAAAAACTAACTAAAGGGAACCTCCAAAAATTCAGATTTGCCTGGAGCCTCGCCTTTAAACTCAGGGGATAGCAAACCAGTAAAATACCAATTATTAGAGGTCTCCTAAAATTTTCTAATCTAAGAAAAATATATTAGGATAGAATATAAAATCTCTTCATGAATACAACCTGAGAGAAATTTTATGGACATACAATCGATAGACGAAGTGGCCGAGCATTACGTTTCCTCTATGCCCGCAGTGGTTTACAAACTTCAAGATGCTTTGCTCGACGAGGATATGGGCTTTAATGAAATAGGGGAAATAATTAGCGGCGACCCCGCGCTAGCCGCGCGACTCCTCAAAATTGTTAACAGTCCTTTTTTCGGCCTGGAATCAAAAGTAGATACAATTCCCCACGCCCTTAGCATAGTGGGCGTAGTCGATCTGCACGACTTGGTTATTTCTTCTGTAGTGGTTAATACTTTCAATGACTTGTCTGAAGAATGCGTAAGCATAAAATCCTTTTGGAAACATAATATCGCGACTGGAGTTATAGCCCGTGAAATTGCAATACTCCTTCAAGACCCCAAACCGGAAAAGTTTTATTTAGCCGGAATGCTCCACGATATAGGCAGTCTGGTAGTTTTCAATTTACTTCCAGAACCTTCGCAAAAAGTAATAGCTAAATGCAGAGAGAATAATAGCTCCCTATATCAAGAAGAAAACAAGTTGATTGGTTTTGACCATACGGATGTAGGAAGCCGACTACTTGGCGCATGGAAACTCCCAGAAAGCATCATTGCGGCGTCGGCGAATCACCACGAGCCGTTTCGTGGAAAAGAATTTTCGTTCGAAGGCGGCGTGGTTCATTTAGCGGATTCGGTCGCTCATATTTTAGAACTGGGCGATAGCGGAGAACCTCATGTCCCGGTGATGTACAAAAAAGTTTTGGATAAACTAGAGCTTGAAGAAAATTTCTGGGAACCTATCGAAGAAAAAATCCGTGAATTATATAACGATGCCGTTAGCTCTTATTTATAGAAAAAAATTTTTGGAAACCCGCAAGCCAAAACTTAAATTCTAAAACGCCATCTATTAATTCTATTGATGAGTCTTAACTCGCCTAATAAGGTTTTAATATTTTTTAAAAAGATCTGCCTTTTTTTACAATCAACTACATCGCCCACCGTTGACCCTTTTCGTAAAGCCTTAATTTCTCTCTGTTCGCTGCCATTTGTTTTTCTCGCCGTTATCTATTTCAATTTATTTCGCAGTCGAATCAATCCGTTTCCAATTAATATCCAAACCGGAAACGCCTTCAAACTAAATTTCCTGGCTATGGATACAATCGCCTGTTATTTGTATCTGTTCGAAACCTGGGAACCAGACTGTTCAGCTTACATACGCAAAAACTTTAAACCCGGAAAAACATTTATTGATATCGGAGCAAACATCGGCTACTACTCCCTCCTGGCTTCCCAATTAGCGGGAGAAAACGGAAACGTGATAGCCGTTGAAGCCTCGCCTAAAATTTTCGAAGCCTTACAAGAAAATATTCGCCTAAACAATTCCGCTTCCAACATAGAAGCGCACAATTTCGCCATAACAGGAGCGCCCGGCAAAGCCTCTGTCTACCTTGGTCCCGACTGCAATTTAGGCTCGACAACAACCAACGCCTCGCTCAAAAACAAATTTCCTTATCGAAGCTATAGACATGAAGCCGAAGTCAACGCCGTTACGTTAGATTACTTATTCAATTCAAAAAATATTCAAAATCTGCAAATGATTAAAATCGATGTGGAAGGAACCGAACGCGAAGTCATAAACGGTATGACAGAGATAATACAAAACGGGTCTCCAGAACTCGAAATTTTAATCGAATTAACTCCGCTTTGGTGGGCCAAGCCAAAACCACCCATTGAAGAAGTTTTACAACCATTTTTTAAACAGGGGTATAAGGCTTACCAAATTCCAAATTCTTATTTACCCTGGCGATATTTTTGGCCGTCCATGGTTCAACCTCCAAAAAGAATCAGGGGAACAATCAATCCAACCTGTGGACAACTGGATTTAGTCCTCTCCAAAAAAGACCAAGAGTTTTTAACCTAGTTAGATTGAAAAACAATTCAATAGAAGACCTAATTTCTATTATTTAATTTGAGCGCGTGCAATGTAATTAGAATCTTCCCCAAACCAGAGCATTCCGGATGGTTTATGAAATACCATATGGCGTACCGACCCAGCGCCGCTTGGAATTTCCGTTATACTGTAAAACACCTTTGTCGATGTATTAAACCCCACTAACCGGTTTGGCATAAGGCCCGTTTCAACAAACCACAAATTATCTTTATCATCTATCGCCATAGCGTAAGGAGCTGCATCCTTTCCTCCCGGCAGCAACCAGCGTTTGAATTCTTTTACCTTCGGATCAAAACTTCCTACAAAGCCTTCTCTATAATCGACAAACCAAATTTTACCGTCGGATGCAATCGCCAAGCGTCGCGGCCTCGAGTTTTTGCTGGGCAATTCATATTCCCTTAATTCCATATTTTTTGGATTTACGGTCGCTAATTTATTGCTTCCGAATAAAACAACCCAGGGGCGATCGCTGGAGTCTATGCGTATTCCATAAGGTCGAGCGTGAGGCGTTGGAACTTTCACAAGGTCAATCTTTCCCGTCTTCATTTTTAATCGCCCCACAAAATTACCATGTTGCACCGTAAACCAAATGTGACCGACTTTGTCAAATACCAGCGTATGGGGATCTCCGGCTTCTTCATTGGGCATTCGGTATTTAACGATTTTTCCCGAATCCGGGTCCAGCTTACCTATATAAGCGTTCAGGTTACCGGCAAACCAGACGAAACCATCTTTATCCACAATAAGGTTATGCGGCCCTGCGCCAGAACCTAAATCGTATTTTTTGAATTTTCCCGAAACGGGATCAAGGTAAGCCAGGTAGGCGCCTCCCTGTCCGCAAAACCACACGCGTCCTTTTTGATCGACAAAGGGATCTCGCGGACGCGTATTCTCCCAGGGAACTTTCCATTCTGTAATCTTAACCGGCTCCGCCTGAACAAACTCAAGGTCATTAAAAGAAAACAGAAAAATACCAGCGATAATTATTATTCGAGTAAAATATTTCATTCAATTACCTGTTGGATTCATTGTTAACGATCTAACTATTTTATATCCACTGGTAAAAAAACGCTTCCCCATAATTTAAGTGGATCTCTAATATTTTGCTTTTTTACTGGTTTGCTATCACCATGCTGCTATCGGATGAAACCAGTTGAGTCACTGGAACTGTCTTGGATGTGGATAGCAGCGTTATGGCTGGTAGAAATTAGATGAAAATCGCCAAACTTGCGTCATCCATTAGCAAGCTGGCGATTTCTTTGTTCGCTTTTAAAGATCCGGGATCAGGGCATTTCTCTAGTTGAACATAGAGTCGATAACCTTTCTGCGATGATTAAATATTTTTTCAATATCCTTCCTCACAAAAGGTTCGGCAATCACGTCTCCAGGAACCCCAAAAGGGAGTTTGTATTTCACTATGTCTCTCATTAAAGTTCCGCCGTCTTTTTCCTGGAACTCGTGAGTATGATACCAATAACTGTAAGGCCCTCGAACTTGAATATCGGAAAACCTGGAACCCGGCTCCCAATCCGTTATTTTTGATCTCCACCACATTGGAATCAACCCCAATCGAAGTCGATAATCAAAAGTAGTTCCCTCTTCTATTTTTTCAGTCGATTGCCTCAATATTTTAAACCCAAGAAACTCTGGAGTGATTTTTTCCAGGTTCTTAGCCTCCTTAAAAAATGCAAACGCCTTTTCTTTTTCGTGAGGAATCCATTGTTCCATTTGCAATTCATGATATGGGTGAGAACATATCTCCCTTAACGCGTCGTCCAATATCGGATATTTAAATTTAAAACCATATTTTAAAATCTTATTGGAATCCACTCTTTGGCTGTCTAAAAGCAAATGAGATAAATCGCCTAGACCAAGCTCTAAAGCAAAGCGCGGAACAGGGATCAAAACCGGCCTTTGCAATACTCTTCCTAAAATTTTTGTAAAATCGCTATTGTTTACCGGATTGGGACTGACGGCGTTTACCGGTCCCTCGACGGAGGGATTCTCAATGGCGTAAACGATCATTTCAACTAAATCGTCAATGTGTACCCAGCTCATCCATTGACGTCCATGCCCTAATCGTCCTCCAAATCCTAATTTAAAGGGCGGAAGCATCCTCTTAAGCGCGCCCCCATCATGCCCCAAAACCATACCGATACGATACGCGACTGTCCGAACGCCTAAATCTTTAATTTTGAAAATTTCATTTTCCCATGCCTGGCACACTTCAGATAAAAAACCGCTTCCCACATTGGAATTTTCATCAACCAAATTCGATCCACTGTCTCCATAAAAACCGATCGCCGAAGCGGAAACAAAAACATCTGGTTTTTGATTCAACGCCTTCATTGACTGATTTAATAATTTAACCGAACTTGTTCGGGACTCTAATATTTTTTGTTTTCGCTTATCGGTCCACCAACCATCCGCAATATTTTCGCCGGCTAAATTAATAACGGCATTTACATTATTGAAAGCCGAAGTTGGCATAGAATCGGAATCCGGATTCCAAGAATAAACTTCGCAATGGACCGGGAGATGAAAGCTCGCGGCTTCCGGGTTTCGCGTTAGTACCGCAATGTCATACCCTTTTTGATCTAGCCTTTTTAATAAAGCTTTTCCAACAAATCCCGTAGCGCCGGTAATTAATACTTTCATGCCCCGCCCTCTTTCTGAAATTTTGGTTTGAGTTTAAAAAATCTAAAACTTAAAAGTTTGATAAAATTTCTTAACTAAACTCCCAAATATCAATTTCATTTTCAGCCACCCCAGCTCTTTCTGCAAACCAGGTGTGTCTGCGTTCCATCTGTCTTCGATTTACCATGGACCTGCGCGCTGTATGCCTGCGTTCTCTCCATTTATATTGAGACCTAGATGTTCTGCGGTCGTATTGACGACGGCAATTTATTCTTCTGTCAGGTTTTATTCTTTTCGCCAACATAATCATCTTTTTGTTCCTCCAATCACAATTTCAATGGGAACATCTAAATCACTGTGAAAATCACCTATATATAATTTGGACATTTCTACCAGTTTTGTCAAATAATTTTTAAGAAAAATTTAGACAAAATTAAAAAATATGGAGAAATATATAGACATTTTCCCGATATTTGTCTGAAAAACTTAAGGTAGAGAAAATGGATGGAATTAGATTTTTTTATAGAGATTCTATAAAAATTGAACTATTCAGCTTCAAGTTTTTTTCAAAATAAACTTAGCTATGCGCCCATAGTTTTAAACGTGATTTCTGAGCATCAATTCTTTTGGGTGGGGATTTAGATAAACCTGATCAAGTAAATATTCAATATTATGTTTTTTTACCTGATGGCGCACCAAAGTTACGGGAACGATGAGAGGAATTAACTCGTTACGATAATCTTCAATCGCGGACAAGATGTCCTGCTTTTCTTCTTTTGTCAGTAGCTTCTTAAGAAATCCCATCATGTGAAGCAACACGTCGGTGTTTTTTTTGGAAGTGGTTTTTAAGGTCAAAGCTTCCATAAAGCAACAAATATAAGAAGACAACACTCTATTCCAGGGATTGCCTTTTACTTCCGCCACAATTTTTCCCAGCTCCTGATAATGCTTCCTGCTATGGGCCAGCAAAAGAAATTTATGTCGTGTATGAAACTTAACTATATCTCCCGACCTTGCTTTTTTATTCAACAAGTCCGATTTCAACCTGGCAAAACTGAACACACGCACGATAAAGTTTTCTCGAAAACGAGGATCGGTTAGTCTCCCTTCGTCTTCGGTGGGAACCAATGGATTTGCCTTGATAAAAGCGGCGGCAAACAAACCGGACCGATGCCTCGCCTTACTGCTGTCGGATTCGTCATAAACCGGAATTCGGGCCAACCCGCAAGAGGGAGATTTACTTTTAAAAATATATCCGCAAAGATCTTCTTCGGCCAATTCCTTAATGCGACCTTTGGCGTATCTATTCATTCTTCCAGTCCAATCAGTCTTATTTTTTTTGCTTATCATTTTGGGTTTTTCGGGCTTGCCATATAATGCGACGGTCTTCCTTGGAATCCCCATTCCGACCTCAACTTCTGGACAAACGGGCACATACTCAAAATACTTGCACAGAGTTTCTTTGACATACCTATTTTGCTTATGATCGCCATTCCAGCGAACCTTTTCGCCGATCAGGCAACTACTCACGCCAATTTTTATTTTATTTTCCATACTTCTTATTTATATGAAGATTGAATTTTTATAAAAATGTTTTTCTATAGACTATTAACAATCATATAGACAAAGCAACTGGTAAAAAGAAGCAAAATACTTTTAAAATTTATTGGATCTTTAGCAAAATATTACGCGTTATGTAGAGGAGTGTAGAGATCTCAATTTCAAAAAAACTACGAAAAAAAAATCACATAAAACTAATTTTACTACATCAGATAGCTTTTTTTTATACCCATCGCTTTAATGCGGGTGGTCAGCGTTGTTGGCTTGATGCCAAGTAATTTTGCCGCGCCATCTTCTCCGTAAATTTTTCCTCCGCATTTATTAAGAGCTCGGACAATATTTTCTTTTTCTCGACGTTTCATTTCCTTTTCAGGAACCACTTCGTCGGCAACCGGTTTCGATTCTGTTTTTTTCTTACCCGGTCCAGCTTCCTCGCTAACTTCGGCAATATCTAATTTAATTCTGCCGTCTTGGGAAATAATCACCGCGCGCTCTATAAAATTTTGGAGTTCTCTGATATTTCCAGGCCAACTATACTTTTGAAGTTTAGATATTTTATTTGGAGATAACGGTTTAATAGATTTATTAAATTTTTTAGACGCTAGATTTATAAAATGATTCGCCAGTATGGGGATGTCGTCTTTTCGTTCCACTAATGGAGGCAATTCGATGGGAAAAACGTTTAAGCGATAAAATAAATCTTCCCGGAAAGATTTCTTTTTAACTTCTTGTTTAAGATCGCGATTGGTCGCCGCAAGAATTCGAACGTCTGTCTTCTGAGTCCGTTCGTCTCCAATCCGTTCGTATTCTCCCTCTTGAATCACTCGCAACAATTTACTTTGAACATCTAATGGGATTTCTCCCACTTCGTCCAAAAACAAAGTGCCTCCATTAGCCAGTTCAAACCGCCCTTTTCTATTTTGAATCGCCCCCGTAAAGGAACCTTTTATATGCCCAAAAAACTCGCTTTCATACAAATCTTTTGGAATAGACGCGCAGTTTACTTTTATTAAAGGTCTTTGAGAACGGGAGCTTCTTTGGTGAATCTCCCGCGCAACCAGTTCTTTGCCGGCTCCCGACTCTCCAGTGATCAAAACATTAGCGTCCGTGCTCGCAACCATTTCGATTTGTCGAATAACGGTTTTTAAGGAAGGACTCTGCCCCAATATTTCGCCGTAAGCCGCAGCTTCCACCAGTTCCTGATTCAGATATTCATTTTCGTCCGCTAACCGTTTATTCAATTCTTCAATCTTTTCGAAAGCCTCGGCATTTGTGAGAGATGCGGCAAGATGATCTGCGATCAAACGCCCCCAGAACAAGCCTTCTCCTTCCATATCAAGGTCTTTACGGGGAACAAAACTATTCACTCCCAGAACTCTTCCCTGAAACACCACAGGCACAACGGCAAGCCCCAACGCCTTCACCCTCCTGGCCCAACGCTTGGAAACTGAAAAACTCAAATCCTCTTCGGCTGACGAAAAATCGCCAATCTCACCAGTGACGGCGCAACGACCTATCTTACCAACGCCTAATGGAATCCGACGATAATCGTCATCAGCCTCGCTCGCTTTAGGTTGGCTTCCTGTTCCATATCCTTGAGCGACAAGATGGAGACATCGAGTTTGATCCAAACATTCTTCTTTCAGCTTACAGGTTTGGCATTCGTCCCCTGGACGGATGAGCCAAATTCGGCTTAGAGCCAGCGATGTGTCTTCGGAATATTTTTCGACCACCATCTGAAGTAAAGAAGCTACGCTCCTGGCTTGGGACATAGACAACAGAAGTTCTCGAAGCTTACCAACTACAATGGCGCGAAGGTTAGACTCATTCATAATTTAATTGTAACGGAATTCCGTTTTCACACAACTTAGTTCCGTTAAAAATCGAAATTAAGATCATAAAGTTTTTCAAAAAATTCAATTAGTCATGAACAAAACTTGGACGATTTATTTTAGAATAAAAATAAGAAAATCGGACCTTTTAGGAATGAGTATCGCAAAACTGAAAGCCATTTTATCAGTATCAGCTTATTGGAAGACCCCAGCAACGATAAGATCAACTTTTTTCACAATTCCAAAACAGAATCCATACCATAATTTTCAGTAAACCAATTACAATTTTCTCATTCAATACCATTCGCTTTTAGTTTTTGGATATGGTTTTCAAATTCTACGCTACTGCGTAATTCTGTAAAATCTAAAATAAATACGATTAATTCTTTAGGAACCTTTATTTAAGGTTTATAATCTTGATGTTTAAATCATTTACGCCTACAAAATAAAATTTCTTGTAGGGAAAAATAAATCATGCATTTTAGACAAATAATAAACGTTAATTTATAAAGCAAAGCGCTCGTTAATTTCTTAATGTGAGGGAACATTTTTGATGGGAAACGGCAATATCAATATTTTGATTGTCGATGACGTACCAGATAACATCACGATCCTGAGAAAAATTCTCGAAGATCAGGGATATAATCTTTCAATGGCTCCTAATGGAGAAAAGGCAATCCAGATTGCGTCAAAAGTTGTGCCCCAGTTGATATTACTAGACGTAATGATGCCTGGTCAGGATGGGTTTGAAACCTGTAAAAAATTAAAAAGCAGCTGGCTAACCCATAAAATTCCAATAATATTTGTAACTGGAAAAACAGCGGTAGAAGATATCATCCGGGGCTTTAAAGCAGGAGGATCAGACTACATAACTAAACCTTATACCGAGCAGGAAATTCTGGTAAGAGTAAAAACCCACCTTCAATTAACGGAATTAAAAAATAAAAACTTAGACTGGAAAATAATTGGCAATAGCCAGGCAATTCAAGATTTAATCAATCAAATTGAAAAAGTAAAACACATTGATTCTAATCAGGTTCACGTCTTAATCCATGGAGAAAGCGGCACAGGAAAAGAGCTAGTCGCCAGGGCCATTCACTCTTTCAGCATGTTTGCTCAAGGCCCCTTTATCGACATAAATTGCGGGTCAATCCCGGAAACCCTGCAAGAAAGCGAATTATTTGGCCATAAAAAAGGCGCCTTTACCGGAGCGTCGGAAGACAAAAAAGGGAAGTTGGAACTATCTAATAACGGAGTTTTGTTTTTAGATGAAATTTCTGAGATGGGCTTAAAAACGCAAGCCTCTATCTTAAGAGCCATTCAAGAAAAAAGTTTTTATCAAATTGGCGGCCAAAAACCTATTCACATAAACTCTTTCATAATTTCAGCATGCAATAAAGACCTTAAAAAAGAAGTGGAAAACGGAAACTTTCGAGAAGATTTATATTACCGGTTGTCGGTTTTCCCAATCCACATACCTCCTCTGAGAGAACGCAAAGAAGATATTCCATTATTGGTCGCCCATTTTATTTCAAAATACAATTCAGAATTAGATAAAAACATAAAGTCGGTAAGCGGGGAAGCCATGTTGCGCCTTCAAGATTATATGTGGCCAGGGAACATTCGCGAATTATCAAACGTTCTTTTACGGAGCTTGCTTCTTGCTGAAGGCGAGTCAGTAGAATTAAAAAATTTACCGGATGAAATATTGAACGCGCCAAAACCATTGGATAAAAACCAAAATGGCAACAAGGAAACAAAAGACGAATTCTTTAATTTAGAACAAGCAAAGACAAAATATGGGATAACTCTTCCAAAAGACAAAATAATTCCATTTAAGGAAATCGAAAAAATAGCGCTTCAAAATGCTCTCGAAATCGCTAAAGGAAACGTAACTTTTGCCGCTGAACAGCTAGGTCTAAGCAGAAGCAACCTTTATAAATTAATTAAAACTTATAATTTAAACTGCGCTAAAAATTAAGTTTTAAAAGCTAATTCTCCCCAACGTTTTCCGCAAAAAAATTTACTTAAAATTAATATTCCATAATTCTATTTCCTCGCACAGAACCCATGCCAAATTTTTTTAATCGCAACGCTCTTTACTTACTAAATTAATCTCAAAAACCGCCTTTCTTATTAGAACACTTTTGGGGAACAGCTATCTAAAGCGATCGATTGTAAAACTAATCTTAAGTGTTTTCATAATGATTAAAAACCTCCTTACAGGTAGCTTGACTCTTTGACGCGCGAATTTTATTTAAATATTAGGAGGGATAAATGTAAAGAAAGGAGGCTTATCATGAGAATGAAAGATTTAGTTCCTTGGCGAGACGACTGGAAGGATTCACGTTCACTAGGTTTTTTCGGCATGCATGACGCAATGGATAAACTTTTTGACCGCTACTATGATTTTGGATTCGGACCTGGCGTTTTTACCCACGGCAAAAATTTTGCGGCAACTCTAACTCCAAAGATTGATATTGCAGAATCTGAAACCGACGTATTAATCACCGCCGAACTTCCTGGATTAGAGGAAAAAGATGTTGATGTTCATTTCACCAACCATGCTCTGGTAATCAAAGGCGAAAAAAAGAGCGAAAAAGAAGACAAGAATAAAGATTACCATCGCGTCGAAAGGGTATATGGATCTTTCAACAGAACAATCCCTGTTCCCGTAGAAGTGGACTCTGAAAAGATAGACGCAAAATTTAAAAATGGGGTTTTAAAAGTTACATTGCCAAAGACAGAAGAAGCTCAAAGTAAAGTAAGAAAAATAGAAGTAAAAAGCGAATGAATGAATCTATTCATTAACTCTTAACAATTCATTAAAAAAAGCGCCAACGGTTTGATTGATCAAACCGTTGGCGCTTGCTTTACACACCTTTTTATTTTTGCAAACTCATAACATAATCATGGATGCCTTTTGCCGCTTTTCTACCGGCTCCCATCGCGGATATCACGGTAGCCGCTCCCGTTACAATATCGCCTCCCGCAAAAACGCCTTCTTTTGAAGTCATATTTATTTCCGAGTCGGCTACTTCAATATGGCCCTCTGTATCGGCTTTCAGTCCGGAAGAACTTTTAGATATTAATGGATTGACTCCGCTTCCTAATGCAATAACAACTGCGTCTGTTTCAATAGAAATTTTGCTATCCGGTTTAGCGTACGCTCCTCTCCTACCAGATTCGTCAACCTCGCCTAATTCCATTTCCACGCATTGAATTGAGGTAACCCATCCATTTGCGCCTTCAATTGAAATGGGGCTGGCTAAAAAGTAAAATTCGATTCCTTCCGCTTCGGCATGTTCTACTTCCTCTTTTCTCGCGGGCAATTCCTCCCGCGACCTTCTATAAATCAATTTAACCTTTTCAACCGTTGGCAACCGCAAAGCCGTCCTTGCGGCATCCAAAGCGGTATTCCCGCCTCCTATGACTGCCACTACTTTATGCGCATGAACAGGGGTATCGAAAACAGGAAACTCCCACGCGTGCATTAAATTAACCCGAGTTAAGAATTCATTCGCCGAGTAAACGCCGTTCAAGTTTTCTCCTTGAATGCCCAGGAAATATGGAAGCCCTGCCCCCGTTCCAACAAAAATGGCGTCAAACCCATCTTGTTCCATCAATTCGTCTAACGCTTTAATTTTGCCGATTACATAATTGACTTTAATCTTGACTCCCAATCGTTCCAGGTAATTTAACTCCGCTTCCAAAATTTCTTTCGGGAGACGAAACTCTGGAATTCCATAGAAAAGCACTCCGCCAGCCTTATGCAGCGCTTCAAAAATTACGATTTCATGTCCTAATTTGGCAAGATCCGCCGCCGCGCTCAAACCGGCTGGTCCCGCTCCAATGATAGCTACTTTTCTTCCAGTCGGAGGAGCTATCTCTTCCTGTGTTTCTTTGCCATGAATCCGTTCATAATCGGCGACAAATCGCTCTAGTTTACCAATCGCTATAGGTTCTCCTTTTAATCCAACAACACAATGTTTTTCGCATTGATCTTCTTGAGGACAAACCCGGCCCGTCACCGCAGGCAGAGAGTTTGCTTCTTTAACCTTTTGAGCGGCTCCGAGAAAATCCCCCTCTGAAACTAATTTTATGAAATCTGGAATTGCAACGTGAACAGGGCATCCTAAAACGCATTTGGGTTTTTTGCATAAAAGACAGCGTGAGGCTTCTAATTGTGCCATTGCAGGGGTATAACCCAAACTAACTTCCTGAAAATTATGACTGCGCTCTTCAGGATCCTGTTCCGGAGCTGGCGTTCTGGGAATTTTATTTCCTAACTTTTGATTTTTTGTGTCTGTCATTTTAAATTTTCAATAAAACGTTTAAGGGAACCTCAAAAAACTCAAATTTGCCAAGAGCCTGCCCCTTAAATTTAAGGGCCGGGCGATAGTAAACCCGTAAAAACGCCAATTATTAGAGGCCCTCTTAAGTATTTGGTACAGGCTCTAATTGACAAGGAGAAGAAGTTTCTTTTAAATATTTTTCTTTCGATTTTTTCTCTTCCGGCAAATAACTTCCTAACCGATTGAGCAAACCTTCAAAATCAACTTGATGCGCGTCAAACTCAGGACCGTCCACGCATGCAAATTTCATCTTGTTTCCAACCGAAACTCGACATGCGCCGCACATACCCGTTCCATCAATCATTATTGGATTCAAACTGACGTAAGTAGGTATTTTGTACTGATTAGTTAAATCTGCAACAGCTTTCATCATAATCAAAGGGCCAATTGCAATAACCCTATCGATTGTCTCTCTATTTTGGATCATTTCTTGAAGAACGTCGGTAACAAAACCTTTGGAACCATAGGAGCCATCGTTGGTGACTATTCTGACTTCTGAAGAAACTCCTTTCATTTCTTTTTCCAAAAGAACCAACTCTTTAGTTCTAGCGCCTAAAATAGAAATGGTTTTATTTCCAGCGTCGCTTAACGCTTTAGCGATAGGATGAATTGCCGCAATTCCAAAGCCGCCCCCAATCAAAACAACCGTTCCAAAACGCTCGATCTCGCTTGGATTCCCTAATGGACCCACTATGTCCAAAATTGAATCTCCCACTTGCATCAAACTCATTTCTATAGAAGTTTTACCTACCGCCTGCACAAAAAAAGTTAGCGTTCCGTTTTCCCTGTCAGCGTCGCAAATAGTAATCGGTATCCGTTCCCCCGTTTCATCTAGTCGAATGATAACAAACTGACCGGCTTGGGCCTTATTGGCAATTTCTGAAGCTTCGACAACATAACGAAACACCTGAGGAGCCAAATTATCTTTTTCTAATATTTTAAACACTAAAAACCCTTTTTAAGGAACATGAGGACTTTTTCCGCTTAGATGCACGACATAATCTTCATCGTTTTTAACCAATAATCGAGCTTTTTTCTCTTCCACTTGCGCAGGTTGATACATCCTTCTAAACGGATTTTCGGATAGTTTTTTTTGTTCGCGCTGAATCGTAATTTCCTCCCCAACTTTGAGGTTATCTCCCTCTCCTTTATCCTTTTCCACCGCTACGATTAAAATATCATGCGTTGCCGGATTCCAATGAGGGCTAGAAAGCCTATTATTATTTTTTCTGCGATCATCAGTCTGTGGATCGCTTTGATCAATATTTTCATAATACCGCCGATCCTGTTTTCTCTTATTACCTACTCTTAAAACCACCCCCTTTTTTGACTTTTTTTTATTGGAGGATTGATTTGGCAACAATTCTTTTTCTAAAGGGAGAGTCCAATTAGAAGAAGTAATTCTTCCGACTTGCTTGTCTGGTTCGTTTTCTTTATTGCGATCAATCGGAG
Source organism: uncultured Nitrospinota bacterium (assembly GCA_964344185.1). Lineage (GTDB taxonomy): Bacteria > Nitrospinota > Nitrospinia > Nitrospinales > JAJDAT01 > JAJDAT01. The sequence continues at coordinate 42,934 of CAYFMN010000026.1, read as the reverse complement.
CGGATAACATCTTATTTTGACTCTAAATGGATTAAAAATTTAAGGCTCTCCGAAAAGAGATCCTTAATATTATTGTTTTATTCCACTATCACTAAATGGTAAAACAAGATACTTAGGTTAAAATCTGGATTATTCTTATTACAAAACCAAATCTTATTTATAAAATTTTAAAACTCCTAAGGCGAATAGAGAATGAAATCAATTATTGAAGTCGCTGAAAAACTAGGTCTTGACTCTACTAATATTTTAACCTATGGACCCAATAAAGCAAAAATTCCTCTAGAAGTCTTGAAACGTTTTCCATCTAAGGGGAAGCTCATTTTAGTTTCAGCTATCACTCCAACGCCCGCTGGAGAAGGCAAAACAACCATCACCATAAGCCTGGGCCAAGGTTTGGAAAAGTTGGGAAAAAACGTTTGTTTGGCATTACGCGAACCATCGCTTGGCCCTTGCCTTGGAATCAAAGGAGGAGCCACAGGAGGCGGCATGAGCCAGGTTTTGCCGGCGGAGGATATTAATCTTCATTTTAACGGCGACTTTCATGCAATAACCTCGGCTCATAATTTATTGGCCGCCATGTTGGATAATAAAATCCACCATAAGGGGTTATCTAATATCGACCCTCGCCGAGTGCTTTGGAAGAGGGTTTTAGACCTTAACGACCGGGCTTTGAGAAATATAATTATTGGACTCGGCGGAGTTATGCAAGGAGTTCCTCGAGAAACGGGGTTCGATATTACAGCCGCTTCCGAAGTTATGGCAATTTTGTGCTTGGCTCAGGACCACGACGACCTGAAAAAACGTTTAGAAAAAATATTGGTGGCCTTTACATATGATGGGGAACCAATTACCGCAAAAGACCTAAACGCATCTGGAGCAATGTTAGCTTTATTAAAAGACGCTCTCATGCCAAATCTAGTCCAAACGACGGAAGGAGTCCCCGCTTTACTCCATGGAGGTCCTTTTGCAAACATCGCTCATGGATGCAACTCTGTGTTGGCAACCAAAATGGGATTGGCTCTTTCCGATTGGACGATCACAGAGGCCGGCTTTGGATTTGACCTGGGAGCGGAAAAGTTTTTTGACATAAAATGCCAAGGCGCCGGTCTGGATACAGCCGCAGTGGTTTTGGTTGCCACATGCAGAGCGTTAAAAATGCATGGAGGAGTGGAGTTAAAGCATTTGGATGAATCTAATCCTAAAGCCGTTTTCCAGGGCTTGCCAAACCTCGAACGACATGTTGAAAATATTCAACAGTTCTCAGAAACTCCAATAGTTTGCCTGAACTATTTTGAAGGCGATAGCCCGGCGGAAATAGAAATTGTAAAGTCCCACTGTGAAAACCGTTTGAAAGTTCCTTTCGCTGTTTGCAAAGGATTCACTGAAGGCGGAGAAGGCAGTATTGAACTGGCAAAATTAGTTGTGGAGAAATCAGAGAGCACAAGCCTTCCTTTTGTTCCTTTGTACGATTGGAATGAAGATGTTGAAACAAAGATATTAAAAGTCGCTCAAAAAATGTACGGCGCCAACGAAATAAAGTACGACAAAAAAGCAATTCGCGACCTCGGATCAATAAAAAAGCTAGGTTACCAAAACCTACCTGTATGCATCGCTAAAACTCCGGCTTCTCTCACGGACGACCCCAAACGCCTGGGCCGTCCCGAAAATTTTCCCGTAACAGTGCGAGAAATTTTAATCGCCGCCGGAGCCGGGTTTTTGATCCCTCTTACTGGGGAAATCATGAGAATGCCCGGATTGCCCAAAGTTCCACAAGCTGAAAACTTTGATCTCCATGAAGGAAAAATAATTGGGATGCGTTAAAAATTTAAGAGAGCTTCTAATAATTGGCATTTTTACTGATTTGCTATCGCCTGGCCCTTGAATTTAAGGGCTAAACTCCCGGCAAATCTGAATTTTTAGAGGTTCCTTTAATTTACCAATCTGAACCCTAAGAACCAAAAAATAGGAACCTGGGAAACCCCTATTAAATAGTAATTACAAAGCAATCTTGGTATAATATAGATAGAAGGAGGGAGTTAAACTTAGACGTTTCAAAAAAATGTTTGGTTGGCCTGACGCGAGTATTCTCAGAGACGGGCTCCAAAGATTGAAAAGAAAAACTTAAAAAAGCCCGTTTGCTCAGGTCCAACCTGGATGCAAACGGGCTTTTTTAATGGATTTTTAAGCCCAATATAAACGAATCAAGGAAAGGAGGAAAATCAAATGACATTGACTCTTTATAAACCAACTTGTTGTAAGCGTTTTAAGCTAGACGCTTTTGTGTCGCTTTATGACGGACTGAGTCCTCCTGTTTGGTAAATATGGACTGAGCCAGTCTATAGCGTGAAAGGAGGTGGGAATAATGAGACGCCTTATTTTCGCTTTTCTATTAGTCGTTGTCATTATTTTTTGGGCTTCCGACACTTTGGGAACCCCTCAACCCGTTCCTGAACCTCAATTTCACACAACCACGGGTTGGGATCTTACTCCAACTGGTATGTTGATTGTCGGTTACGATTTAAACGGTAACGGTAGACCCGACTACTTCACGCTAAGAATTGTCGTTAGATCTTACTTTTCCGTAGACTCTGTCCAAACTACGGTAGAAAACTGCCCTAAAAACGTCGTTTTCTTCGTTAACTACGGCGCGGATCGTTATTTCTACATCACCGATCACAAACCACTTTTCTATGTTTTTGACGAAGACGAAGACGGACATTGGGATCTCATCTACAAAGACGTTTTAACTGATGGCGTCAACGGAAATGAAGCTTTTTACGATAGCCCATCCAGAAGATATAGCCCGGATGGATTCGTTAAGTAACTGGCTCAAACTTGAGCTTTTCCAAAGGAGGTGATCCTAGTATCTACCTTAAAAACAACCCTTAATCTAGAAAGGAGGTGAATAAAAAAATGTTCGAAATTCCGAGTTAAGGAGCGGAATTTCCTACTCGCAACAGAATCTAAATTATATAGAGCTTAAAGAAAGGAGCATTATAAATGTTTAGGATTCGATTGCATGGTCGTGGCGGTCAAGGAATTAAAACCGCCAGTCAAATATTAGGAAGTTCCGCTTTTCTTTCTGGTTTTCAAGCGCAGGATTTTCCTTTGTACGGCGCAGAGCGAAGGGGAGCTCCAATAGTCGCTTTTACCAGGGTAAATCGTCAAAACATTTTAGAGCGAGGTCCAATTTTAGTCCCTGATATTCTATTAATTGGCGATGAAACCTTGTTAGAAGATATTCAAGCGGCTCCTCTTTGCGGCGCTGATAACTTCACGACAATTTTTATAAACAGCTCACATTCTCCTGAGGAAGTTCAACTAAGGTACAAACTACCCACGGTTCCTTATGTTTTAGATCTCACAAGTTTATGCGTTAAATTCTTAAACAACGGTTCGGCGACTAGCGCCGCCCTGGCCGCTGTCGGTTCCCGTTTTTTAGGAAACATCAAACTAACAGCGCTGGTCGAAGCGATTGAACTAGAACTTAGCGTTCATGGAATTGACACAGCCTTACTCAAAAAAAACGTAAGTCTTGCGGAAGAAGTTTTTCAAACATTAAAACCAATAAATTTTAAGGAGCGCCCTGAAAATAATATTTCATCTTCTTCCTTGAAAAAAGCCGACCAAAGACCCGTTGTTCTTGCCGCTCCCATAATACTAGAACCGGGAAATATGGCGCTTAGAAAAACCGGCAACTGGCGCTTGGAACGTCCAGAAATTGATTACGCACACTGCAATAACTGCTTAATTTGTTATGCCCGTTGCCCAGACGGCGTTATCGGAATAAAAGAAGACGGCAGTCCACAAATCGATTACGACCACTGCAAAGGATGTCTCATTTGCGCTCAGGAATGCCCAGGTCATTTTATTAAAACCGTAAAGGAGGCGGGATCATGGGAAAAAACTCTAGCCAGCGATTAATGCTTACAGGCAATAAATCGGCAGCTTGGGGAGCCCGGTTAGCGCAAGTGGAATACGTCCCCGCATTTCCAATCACTCCGCAAACTGAAATTGTGGAAACGCTGGCCAAATGGTTTGCAGACGGCTCTCTCAAGGGAAAGTTCACAAATATGGACTCGGAACATTCCATGTTTATGGCCGCAGGAGCGGCGGCGACGACGGGAGTCAGAGTCTTTACCGCTTCTTCAAGTCAAGGAATTCTTCATGGAATGGAGTCCATTTATACCATTGCCGGTTGGCGAACGCCTATGGTTATCGTCAACGTCTCAAGAGCTTTGGCGACGCCAATCACTCTGGAACCAGACCACAACGACATTATGAGCGTAAGGGATTGCGGCTTTATACAACTGCATGCGGAAACTTGTCAGGAAATTTTTGATTTCATTTTGATGGGCTACAAAATTGCCGAAGATCCTTATGTCTGCCTTCCTGTTTTGGTCAACATGGACGGTTTTTATTTATCCTTTACCCGTGAACCTGTCTTAATTCCCGACGAAATGGAAATCAAGAAATTCCTTCCCGAATTTAAAACGACACAACCGGTATTTCGAGCCACTCAACCTATGGCTAGAGCTTCTGCCGTTTTTGGGGGATCGACTTACACTTATTTTAAAATCCAGCAAGATTTGGCTAACCGTCGAGCGGAGGAGGTCTTCATCAAAGTTTCTAACGAGTTTAAAAATCATTTTGGCCGATCCTACGATGTCGCAGAAAAATTTTATATGGACGATGCGGAATTTGTTTTTGTGATGAGCAATTCGTTTTCGACAAAAGGGAAAGACGCCGTCTTAAAACTGCGTAAACAAGGAATTAAAGCTGGACTATTAAAACTAAGGCTCTTTAGGCCATTCCCAACATCCTTCATTGCAGATGCGCTATGCGGTCGCGACAACGTGGCGATAATCGACCAAAACTTAGCTCCCGGAATGGGCGGCATTACTTATCCAGAAATAGTAGCTTCTTTATACGCGCGAGAAAACAGGCCTAAAAACATCCTTTCCGTTATTGGAGGACTTGGGGGAAAAGATATTACAGAAGGCGACTTTTTATCCATCATTGAAAAACTACAAAATTCTGAGACAGAAAAGCCGCTTTATTTATTTGGCGAAAGCGACGAAGCAAACTTCGAACGTTTGCAACAATTAGCAATATCCAATAAGGAGGCTTTGCAATCATGACCGCTCTTGAAACTCAATATAAAAAGATCAAAGACCTTCATCACGAAGAAGTCATCGCTCCAGGCGCTGGGTTATGCGCTGGATGCGGAGGACTGGAAGGCCTTCGTCTTGGATTAAAAGAATTAGGCGACGACGTTTTAATTTGTAACGCAGCGGGTTGCTTCACTCTTCTTTCGGTATATCCATTTACCCCCTTAAAAGGTTCCTGGCTTTACACGACTATGGGCGGCCCCGTCCCAGCGGCGCAAGGAGTGCGCGACGCGTTGGATATACAATTATCCCGTAATTCCTTAAAAAAGGAAGACGACCTTTCGATCTTGGTTGTCGCAGGCGACGGATCGTCAAACGATATTGGTTTGGGAGCGACTTCCGCAGCGCTGCATCGAAAATTAGATTTTATTTATTTTTGCTACGACAACGAAGCATACGGAAACACCGGTTTTCAATTATCCGCTTCTTCTCCTTACGGAAGCGCGACTCAAACAACTCCCAGCGTAAAATTTCATCCAATTGGGGCCGAGCAAAGCAAAAAAAACTTATTCGACATTTGGCGCGCGCAAGAACCTACTTATATTGCGACAGTCTCTCCCAGAGAACCTATAGACTTGTCCAACAAATTTGCAAAAGCGAAAAACTTAAAGGGACCGCGCATGTTTATCTGCATGTCTCCTTGTCCCACCGGCTGGGGATTCAACCCTAAAGAAACTCAGTTAATCGCTAAATTAGCGGTCGACACGGGTATTTTTCCAATTAAAGAATATTTTAACGGAGAAGTTGTTCACACAAAGAAACCAAAAAGACGGTTGCCTGTAGAAAAATTTCTCGAAACGCAGAAAAGGTTTCGGCATTTATTTGAACCAGAAAAACGGGACGACATTATCGAAAAAATTCAAAAAACCGTAGACAACTATTGGGAATCCTATGAGCGATAACGCAACATTATCCAGCTTGACGAAAAACGAAACAAGCGTCTCCACGCTAAAACCGTTTTTTTGTCCGCAAGCCGTGGCCGTAATCGGAGCGTTTCCAAAACCCGGAAATTTAGGCAAGCGAATAATCGAAAGCTTACGAAACCACGGCTATAAAGGCGCAATCACGGCAGTCCATCCAAATGGCTTGGACTTACCTAATTGCGCCACCGTAAGGGACATTGAAAATCTGACTTCTGGAACTGATTTAGCCATCGCATGCGTTTCGGCAAAAAACGTTTTACCCATAATAGAACCGCTGTCAAAACGAAAAATCCACAACCTTATTGTTATCGGCGGAGGGTTTGCAGAGGTTGGAAAACATGGTGAAAAATTACAAAACGAACTAAAAAAACTTGCCAGGAAGCATGATATTCGAATTGTCGGCCCCAATTGCCTTGGAACGTTCAATGGAGAAAATCGTTTCAATAGCTTTTTCCTCACTCCAGGAGATATAGCGTTCCCTGAAACAGGCCCAACGGCGATTATCTCGCAAAGCGGGGCGTTTCTGGCAATGATATTAGATCAATTGGCGCGTCGTAAAATCGGAGTAAGAAAAGCTATTAATTTCGGAAACAGAATCGATATAGGAGAATGCGAAGCTTTAGAGGCATTTGGCGCCGATCCCGAAATTAAAGCCATCGGGATCTATTTAGAAAGCGTCCAAAACGGTAAAAGGTTCTTTGAAACCGCAAAAAGGATTGCGCGAAAAAAAAATATCATCATCTACAAGGGCGGTAAAGGAGAAGAGGGGAATCGGGCGACTTTAGCGCATTCTGCCTCGCTGGCAGGATCGTACGAAGTTTTTCAAGCCGTCTGCAAACAAACCGGATTGATAGAAGTCGGCGGTTTAGAGGATTTAATCAACGGACTTCATACATTAGCAACCTCTCCCATTCCAAAAGGTAAACGAGTATTGATAATGAGTAATGGAGGCGGCATGGGAGTTTTACTGGCCGACCTTTGTGAAAAAGGCGGTTGTGAATTGCCAAAACCAGATCAAGAAACTATAAATCAATTAAAAGAAGCCCTGCCCCAATATTATTCCTTTAATAACCCCATAGACCTGACCGGTTCCGGATCAAATGAACAGTGCATTCTTGCAGTTGATATGTTACTGGGAACAGGCTTGTTTGATTGCTTATTGCTGGTGGTTTTATCAGGGACCGAGGGCGTTACTGAAGATATCGCTCCAGCTTTGAAAAATATATTGCCGAAAAATTTCCCAGTCGTTTTGGGCGCTTATGGAGAAAAAATACGGGAAAACCTCAAATTGGTTTTTCATGAAAACAAAATTCCAATTTTCTCCACCGGAGAAGAAGCCGCTCAGGCAGTTAACCTTTTAATTCAGTTAAATTGGCGGCAAAGCGTTTCCTTCAATCGTCCAACTTCATCGAAACCAATATATAGCGCAAAACCAATGCGATGTTGGTTGGATCGCCCGTTGAACGATTTAGATGAAATGCAATTGAAACGCCTTCTGATTGAATGTGGAGTCCAATGTCCTAAAAGGATTCCAGTACCAACAAAAAACGAATTGATCTCCGCAGTTGAGGAAATTGGATATCCAATTATTCTTAAAGCTGTCGACAAAAACATACTCCACAAAACCGAATTGAAGGGAGTCAGGACAAATATTTATCATCAAGAAAAATTAATTGAGCAATGGGAAGAAATGAAAAGAATATTCCCGACTCAAATATGGGCGGAACAACAAGTTCCGCCAGGTCTCGATATGATGATAGGCGTTTATAGAGATCCACAATTTGGCCCCACTCTATTATTTGGGACCGGCGGCCAATTTGTCGAAATCTATAAAGACATTAGTCGGGTTATCCTCCCCGCAACTGACGACGAAATTGCGAGCGCTCTTTTAGAAACTTCCATCGGAAAAATAATACTGGGCGCGCGAAAAGGTCAAACGTTCGATCTACAAAAACTCCTGGAGTTTTTGCGCTTGATTTCTGATTGGACAACCATGGACTCCAGAATTCAATCCTTGGACTTTAATCCTATTCGATTGTATGAAGACTCGCTTATTGTGCTGGACGCAAAAATCACAACATAATTTCTGAATTAACCGGGAGCTTTCAAATGGAACATTATATCGACAATTTCTCAGACGATTTAGGACCGGAAAAGATTATTCATATTTACGAACCCAAGTCAAAACTAAAAGCTATCGTTGTGATAGATAACGTCTCTTTAGGCCCATCTCTTGGAGGTTGCAGAATGGCTCCAGATATCGACGCACGCGAGGTTTTTAGATTAGCCAGGGCTATGACTCTTAAAAATGCGCTCTGCGATCTCCCTCATGGCGGAGGTAAATCTGGAATCATTGCCGACCCTAAAACGGCCTTAAAAGAACCCTTAATGAGACAATTTGCGCAATCGATTAAAGAACTGGTTAATTATATTCCCGGACCCGATATGGGAACCGACGAATCCTGCATGGCTTATATTTTCGACGAAATAGGTAGGGCGGTAGGTCGTCCCAAAGTGTTAGGCGGAATTCCGCTCGATCACCTTGGGATGACAGGATTTGGTTTGGCTGTCGCGGCTGATGTTGCAAGCGAAGAATTAGATTTACCGTTGAAAAATGCAAATGTCGTCATACAAGGATTCGGTAACGTCGGCAAAGCCGCAGCTAAACTATTGGTGGAACGTGGAGCAAAAATTATCGCAACTTGCGACATTAACGGCGGTATTCATAACCCAAAGGGAATCGATATTGAAGCTCTATCTGATTACACAAGTTCTGGCAACCTTGTTCAACTTTCCGGATTAGGCGAAAAAATTTCTAATCAAAAGCTACTTGAAATAGAATCAGATATCTTCATACCTGCGGCAAGGCCGGATATATTTACCGTTTCAAACCAAAGCCTATTACAAACCAAACTGGTATTAGAAGGCGCTAATATTCCAATAACACACGAAGCGGCAAAATTAATGCATGATCGAGGAATAATAATCATACCCGATATTATTGCAAACGGAGGCGGAGTAATCTGCGCTTCTACTGAATATAAGGGCATGACAGAAAATGAAGCTTTTGAAAGAGTCAAAACAACAATCGGCAAAAACACCGAGGAGCTTTTAGCCCGAATTAAAGATAGCGGCATATTTCCACATGAAATGGCCGTTCAAATGGGAAAAGAACGTATTGCTCAAGCTATGTCTTTTCGAGCGCATATGTAATAAAATTACTTTATGACAACTTCGACAGAGAGCCCCTTATGAAAAACTCCCAATTTTTTAAGAAAACTTTTTTAACTTTTTTCCTGTCTCTTTTGTTTTGTTTTTTGCTAATAGAAAATTGTTGGTCCGAAGAAAAATTATGGATAGAAAAAGAAAATAAAGCAGACCAAGAAATTTCTTTAAGCTCCAAAACATTTAGAAAACTTGCCGAAAAGCTAAGTCCGGCGGTTGTTAACATTCGATCTATGGTAAAACCAAGAGACCGTTTTTCTGGTCAATACCCCTATATGAGGCCTCCGTCTTCGCCAAACCTTCCTCCGCAAAAAAAATATGAAGAAGGCGGAGAAGGAACGGGTTTTATCATTAATAAAAATGGTTATATTCTTACCAACGCTCATGTTGTAGAAAACTCCGAGCAACTCCAAGTAACTTTAGCGGATAAAAGTTTATTTCAAGGCAAATTGATTGGGTTTGATAAAACAGGCGATTTGGCTCTTGTTAAAATCGATTCTGACAAAAGTCTCCCGGTTGCGCCGCTAGGAAGTTCGGACAAGTTAAAAGTTGGAGACTGGGTGATGGCGATTGGAAGTCCCTTTGGTTTTGACGAAACCGTAACGGTAGGAATTGTAAGCGGCAAGGGTAGATCTATAGGCGCTAGCCCATACGACGACTTTATTCAAACCGACGCTTCGGTAAATCCGGGTAATAGCGGCGGACCGCTAATTAACCTGCAAGGAGAAGTTGTAGGAATCAATACGGCTATTTTATCAGTTGCGCAAGGAATGGGGTTTTCCATTCCCATAGATATTGTTAAGGTACAATTACCTAACCTAAAAAATTTAGGTCGAGCAGTTCGCAGTTGGCTGGGAATCGTAGTGCAAGATATCACTTTAGAAGCAAAAGAAGCCTTAAACCTTAAAGTAGATCACGGCTCGTTAGTGAACGAGGTAGTTCCTCAAAGTCCCGCTTCTAAAGCCGGTATAAAACGAGGCGACGTAATAGTCGAATTTGACGGACGCCCTATAAAAAACTCTATAGAACTTCCAAAACGCGTGGCCTATTCTCCCGCCGAAAAGGAATATTCGATGAAACTTCTGCGCAACAACGAGACTATATCGCTTAAGGTAACTCTAAAAGAAGCGCCAAAATCATAAGACGAATAGTATATTTCTAAAACAGCTATGGAAAAACCTTCGGTAATCGACAAAAATAATTTAGATAAACTCATTGGTAAACTAACGCAAGATGGTTATCAAATCGTAGGCCCGACAATTCGAGGCGAAGCGATCATTTATGAGCCTATTTCCTCAATTAACGACTTACCCGAAGGTTGGACAGACGAACAGGGACCGGGACATTACCGTTTAAAAAAGCGGTCAGACAAAGCTCTGTTTGGTTTTAATGTCAGTCCTCACTCATGGAAACAATTTTTGCATCCTCCAGAAACAAAACTTTGGGCGGCTGAGAAAAATGGCTCCAGCTTCAAAATCATTTCAGAAGAATTAAAAAATCCAAAATTTGCTTTTATTGGAATTCGTTCATGCGAACTTCACGCGATAGCCATTCAAGACAAAGTTTTTATACAAGGTCCCCATGTCGATAGCGTTTATCAAATCAACAGAAAAGATCTTTTTACTATTGCGGTAAATTGCGGGCAAGCAGGCGGAACTTGCTTTTGCGTCTCAATGAGCACAGGGCCAAAAATAAACTCTGCATTCGATTTATCATTAACTGAAATTTTGGAAAAAGATCAACATTACTTTCTATTAGAAATAGGGTCCGAACGCGGTCGATCCATCGCAGACTATATAGATAAAAAACCGGCGGAGAAACAAGCCATTCGATCTGCGGAAAAAATTATTAATAACACCGCCCAAAATATGGGCCGTGTTTTAAATACTGAGGGCATTAAAGAAACGCTTTATGGAAATTTGGAACACAGCCGCTGGGAAGATGTCGCAAACCGCTGTTTATCATGCGCAAACTGTACTATGGCTTGCCCCACTTGTTTTTGCTCGACCGTAGAGGACATCACTGATATTACAGGAGATCATGCAGAACGTTGGCAGAAATGGGACTCCTGCTTCACTATGGACTTTACTTACATTCATGGCGGACACGTTCGCCACTCAACAAAATCCCAGTACCGGCAATGGTTGACTCATAAATTAGCGAGTTGGATAGATCAATTCGATTCGTCTGGTTGCGTTGGCTGTGGACGATGTATAACCTGGTGCCCGGTCGGTATCGATTTAACTGAAGAAGTCGCCGCAATTAGAAAATCAGACAAAACAAAAATCGATAAAACTTAGGACAAACCTATGAGATCGCTTGAATCTATTATCGAAAATCATCCTTTTTTTAAAGGCTTGGACTCTACTTTTTTGGAATTGGTTACCGGTTGCGCTTCAAACGTCCGTTTTGAAGCGGGAGAATTTATTTTCCGGCAAAGCGAAGAAGCCAACCAATTCTATTTAATCCGGCAAGGTAAGGTCGCCCTGGAGGTTTGTCCTCCAAACCGCGACCCTGTTGTCGTGCAAACTGCCAGCGACGGGGAAATAATGGGTTGGGCATGGATAATCCCTCCCTACCATAGTCCTTTCGACGCTCAAGCGCTTGAATTAACCCGCGCTATCCAGTTTGACGGCCAGTGTCTTCGCAAGAAATGCGAGGAGGATCACAGCTTAGGTTACGAAGTTTTGAGCCGCTTACTTCCAATCGTAGGTAAAACGATGGAAGCGACTCAGTTACAATTGACAGATGTATACGGCCATCGGAGCGAATAACAAGGATGAGCAACCTAAAGAAAGACCCGATGGTTCCGCAAATTTACGAAGTCAAAAAAAACATTAGGGAAACCCACGATTCATTCTCTTTATACCTGGACTCAAAAAACGACTCGAACCCTTCTCATTTTGAACCAGGACAATTTAATATGGTCTATGCTTTTGGGGTGGGAGAAGTTCCTATTTCAATTAGCGGTCAGGAGAAAAAATCTGGAGATTTGATCCATACTATTCGCAACGTGGGCACAGTTACGTCAGCGCTAAGCGATTTTAAAAAAGGCGATACATTAGGTCTGCGCGGTCCATTTGGCAGTTCTTGGCCCATCCAAGCTTGTAAAAATCAAGATATTGTCATTATCGCGGGAGGCATTGGACTCGCCCCATTAAGACCAGCCATCTATGCCTTACTAAAGCAAAGAGATCAATTCGGAGAAATCGCCGTTCTTTATGGAGCTAGACACCCTAAGGACTTATTATTCACGAAAGAATTTGAAAATTGGCGAGGAAAATACGGAGTTCAGGTAAAAGTGACGGTGGACTCGGCGGATCGTGGATGGAAAGGCAACGTAGGAGTAGTCACAACGCTAATTCCCCGAGTTTCATTTGACCCAACTCACGCCATCGCTATGATATGCGGGCCGGAAATCATGATGAAGTTTTCGGTTCTGACTTTAAAACAATCGGGAATGTCTGAAGGAAATATTTATATTACGATGGAAAGAAATATGAAATGCGCCGTAGGATTCTGCGGGCACTGTCAATTTGGGCCAGCGTTCATCTGCAAGGCCGGCCCCGTCTTTAGCTACAAGAATATAAAACCTTTTTTTGAAACTCGGGATTTTTGAAATGGCCAAGAAAAAACCAAAACTAGCGGTTTGGAAATTCGCCTCCTGCGACGGTTGCCAACTAAGCCTTTTAGATTGCGAAGACGAATTGCTAACCGTCGCCCAAGAAATTGAAATAGCCAATTTCCCAGAAGCCTCTCGCGCTGTAGTTAAAGGACCTTATGATTTGTCTTTAGTGGAAGGTTCTATCACAACGCCGCACGACGCCGAAAGAATTCATAAAATCCGGAGGTCTTCGAAGTTCCTAGCGACCATTGGAGCTTGCGCCACTGCCGGCGGTATTCAGGCTTTGCGCAATTTCAAAGACGTCAACGAATTTATCTCTATTGTCTACGCAAATCCAAGCTATATAGACACATTACAAAAGTCTACCGCTATTGCAGATCACGTTCGAGTCGATTTCGAACTTCGCGGTTGTCCAATCAACAAAGCCCAGTTGGTGGAAGTCATATCCGCTTACTTGAATAATAGAAAACCCGTCACCCCTGCACATAGCGTATGCCTTGATTGTAAGAGGAAGGGTGTCGTTTGCGTGATGGTTTCTAAAGGAGAGGCTTGTTTAGGCCCGGTAACCCATACCGGCTGCGACGCCCTATGCCCTTCCTATGATCGTGGATGTTTTGGTTGCTACGGTCCCAAAGAAAAAACAAATACCAACGCTCTAAGCGAAGAGTTCAAAAGGCTGGGAAAAACGGACAAAGAAATTACGCTGGCGTTTCGAAGCTTTAACGCCTATGCAGAACCGTTCCGTAAAGAAAGCGAAGCGCATGAAAAATAAAAAAACAAAAACTATCAAAGTCGATTACCTCGCCCGCGTAGAAGGAGAAGGAGCTCTCTACATTAAAATAAAAGACGGAAACGTAGCCGACGTAAAATTAAAAATATTTGAACCGCCTAGATTCTTTGAAGCGTTTTTACGGGACCGCGATTTTAAAGAAGCTCCCGATATCACCGCCCGTATCTGCGGAATTTGCCCAGTGGCATATCAAATGAGCGCGGTACATGCGGTGGAAAACGCTCTGGGCGCCCATGTAAACGGACAATTACGCGAACTGCGTCGATTACTTTACTGCGGAGAATGGATAGAAAGCCATGTCTTACATATTTACATGTTACATGCTCCCGATTTTCTGGGTTATGATGACGCAATCCGTATGGCTAAAGATCATCGCGAAGTTGTCGAACGTGGATTAAAATTAAAAAAAATAGGAAACCAAATTGTCAACCTCGTCGGCGGCAGGGAAATTCATCCTATCAATGTGCGTATCGGTGGGTTTTATAAGGGGTTTTCAAAAGCCGACCTGGAAAGCTTAACAGAAAACTTAAAATGGGCTCGCGATGCGGCTTACGAAACCGTTCTCTGGACTTCTCAATTCTCTTTTCCCGACTTCGAAAGAGACTACGAGTTTGTCAGCCTGCGTCATCCAAATGAATATCCATTTAATGAAGGAAGAATTATTTCAAATAAGGGATTAGATATTGACGCTTCGGAATACGAGGATCATTTTGAAGAAGTCCACGTAGAACATTCAACCGCCCTTCATTCTGTTTTAAAAGAACGCGACGCCTATTTCGTAGGTCCTATGGCTAGATATAATTTGAATTTTGACCGACTTCCTAAAATCGCCCAAGAAGCTGCAAAAGAAGCAAAACTAGGCGCGGAATGTAAAAATCCTTTTAAAAGTATTGTTATACGAAGTATAGAAACTCTGTTCGCATGCGAAGAGGCTCTTAGAATTATTTCTGAGTACGATAATCCTAAAAATCCTTTCGAAGAAATATCGGCAATAAACGGAGAAGGTTTTGGATGCACCGAAGCCCCGCGTGGAATTTTATTCCATCGATATAAGGTCAACGAACAAGGAAAAATTTTAGACGCAAGGATCGTTCCGCCGACTTCGCAAAATCAAAAAACCATCGAGAACGATCTAAGAGCTTTTGTTCCTAAATATATCGATTTGCCGGACGATAAACTGACCTGGCAGTGCGAACAAGCGATCAGAAACTACGACCCTTGTATTTCATGCTCAACGCATTTCCTAAAGCTGGAAGTTGATCGTACTTAGTTAAATAAAAAAATGTCACGCTGAGGCTCTCGAAGCGCGACCTCCTTTTTAGGAACATTTATTTCCTGAGCGCTCAGGAGTTCAAAATTGAAAACATCGTCCATTTTGATCATAGGCGTCGGCAATCTCTATCGCCATGACGACGCAGTCGGGATTTTAATTGCGCGAAACCTTAAGGACTTGAATGACAAGCGAATGACGGTTCAAGAACAAAATGGAGACGGACTTTCTCTAATGGAAACTTGGAAAAACTGGGATTGCGCCATCTTGATAGACGCCGTTTCATCAGGGCAAAAACCAGGAACAATCCATTACCTTGACGCAAATGAAAAGCCAATTCCGTCAAAGTTTTTCTCTTGTTCCACCCATAACATGGGAGTAGCGGAAGCGGTAGAACTCTCACGCTCATTTGATCAATTGCCAGGTTACCTTGGCATTTACGGAATTGAGGGAAAAGATTTTAGTCCTGGAGAAGGGTTATCTAAAGAAATCGCGGAAGGAATGGAGCAAGCCTCCAAACATATCCGTGAAAAAATAGAATCTTTATACGAGAGTTGAACAATGCACGAACAATCTTTGATGGCTGACTTGATGAAAAAAATTGAATTGCTGGTTCAAGAAAACGGAGCAAAAAAAGTCGCCAGTTTAAAAGTACGACTGGGAGCTTTATCTCATATTTCTCCAGAACACTTCCGAGAACATTTTGTTCAGGCTTCTAAAGGAACTTGCGCAGAGTCGGCGAACCTCGACGTTGTCGTGCAAGGGGATTTAGACGATCCCAACGCGCAAGAAATTTTATTGGAAAGTGTAGAATTGGAAGAAGAATAAATCTCATCAGTTTTCAAACCGTTTTCAAACGGAGTTTGTATTGCCGTCTTGTATACAAAGAATTCGCATATCGCTTTTTGGAATGCTCCAGGGAATGGGATTTCGTCCTTTTGTTTATCAACTGGCGAACAGCAAAGATTTAAAAGGATGGGTCCAAAATTCATCGCAGGGCGCAACGATTGAAATTGAAGGTCCAGCCGACATAATCGAATCATTTCTTGAAAATATAAAAAGCAATTGTCCTCTTCCGATTTACATTCAAAAACTCGAAACTCAAATTCTAACTCCTGCTAGATATAAAACATTTGATATTAAACCTAGCGAAACATCCGGCGAAAAATCGTCCTGGGTTCTCCCCGATATCGCAACTTGTAACGAATGCATAAAAGAAACATTCGATTCTTCTAATCGTCGCTATTTATATCCTTTTACCAATTGCGCCCAATGCGGTCCACGGTATAGCGTTGTAGAGTCTATCCCTTATGATCGGTCGCGCACTTCTATGAAACAATTTCCAATGTGCGAACTCTGCCAGGAAGAATACGACTCTTCTGACAATAGAAGGTTCCATGCGCAAGCAAACGCTTGCCCGGAATGCGGTCCCCATGTAGAAATTTGGGATAAAAACGGAAATTGTTTATTTACAAAAAGCGAGGCTATTTCCGAAGCCATTAATATTTTAAACAAGGGAGCAATACTGGCGGTAAAGGGGCTAGGCGGTTTTCATTTCATGACAGACGCCAGGAACGACCAATGCCTGTCTAAATTGAGGCAAAGAAAAAACCGGGACGAAAAACCTTTCGCCGTCATGTATCCTTCGCTAGAACAAATCAAGCAGGATTGCATTGTATCGGCTTTAGAAGAACAGTTGTTACTTTCTTCGGCGGCTCCTATAGTTATATTACGACGCGGTAATGAAACCAAAGCTACGATTTCAGATTTAACCGCTCTTGGAAACCCTTATCTTGGTATTCTATTACCCTACGCTCCTTTGCATCATATTTTATTAAATAGGCTTGGCTTTCCCGTTATTGCGACGAGCGGCAATCTATCAAACGAACCGATTAGCGCTAACGAAAATGAAGCAATAGAACGACTGCAAGGTATCGCCGATTTTTTCCTGGTTCATAATCGACCTATAGTTCGCCATGTTGACGATTCAATTGTCAGGGTAGTCGCCGGATACGAACAAGTATTACGTAGAGCGCGAGGTTATGCGCCATTGCCAATATCATTAAAGGAACCATTACAACCCTCTGTAGCATTAGGAGGCCATTTAAAAAATACCGTGGCGGTCGTCAAAGATCGCAATGCTTTTATAAGCCCCCATATAGGGGATTTAGAAAATCCACAAACAATTGACGCGTTTGAAAAAACAATAACCTCAGTCGGAGACCTGTTTAATATTGAACCTGAAATAGTCGCGTTCGACAGTCACCCTGATTACTCGTCCTCGAAGTATGCTGAAAAAATGGAAAACGTTCCATTACGAGTTCAACATCACGTAGCGCACGTTTTGTCCTGCATGGCGGAAAACGAATTAGAACCTCCTGTTTTAGGAGTCGCCTGGGACGGTTCCGGTTACGGACTCGATGGAGCTCTCTGGGGAGGAGAGTTTTTTCATATAACGGAAGACTCTTTCCACCGAGTCGCATGTTTAAACCCATTTCCTTTACCCGGAGGGGATAAGGCCATACAAGAACCTAGACGAAGCGCATTGGGGCTTCTTTTTCAACGCTTCGGCGATGAGGCGTTTGAAAGACCAGAAATAACCAGCGTCTTTTCTAAAGAAGAACTTTCCGTTCTTCATCGTGTGCTAACTAATAAATTAAATTGTCCCATGACTTCCAGTTTCGGCAGACTTTTTGACGCCGTGTCTGCCATTACAGGCATTCGCCAGGTTTGCAGTTTTGAAGGACAAGCGGCGATGGATTTGGAATTTTTAGTCGGCGACAAATTATCGCAAGAAAAATATTCATTTAGATGTACACCGGCAAATAATTATTCAACGTCGGCATGCGAAACTTCTGACAACCTTTACAATTTACGTTTAGAAACCATTTTAGATTGGTCTCCGTTACTCGAAGCCTTGCTAATGGACATTGAAACAGGCGTTGACTCCGCTGCCATTTCCACAAAATTTCATAACGCTTTAGCGGACGCTATTTTGACAATAGCTAACCGCGGCAAAGAAAATCGAATCGTCTTGTCGGGCGGTTGTTTTCAAAATAAAGTCCTTACCGAGCTTTCTATACAAAAGTTAAACCAAAACGGTTTTAATCCTTATTGGCACCGGAGACTTCCGACTAACGACGGCGGGTTGTCTCTCGGACAAATTGCCGCTACCGCCTGGTCCGCTAAAGGAGCTGTTGTTTAATATGTGTCTGGCGGTTCCTGGAAAAATTTTATCTATTAATGATGACGACCCATTAATGAAAATAGGACAAGTTAGTTTTGGTGGAATCATAAAAGAAGTTAATTTAGCTTATGTACCAGAAGCTACTATCGCCGATTATGTGATTGTTCATGTTGGATTTGCAATTAGCGTATTAGACCCTAAAGAAGCGGAGAGAGTATTTAATTACCTCGACGAAATAAACGAATCCCCTGAAAATGAAGAAGCAAGATAATGAAATTTGTCGACGAGTACCGAAATTCGAAAGCAGCGGAAAAATATAAAACCGCCATCGCCCAAACCGTCACCCAACCTTGGACACTCATGGAAGTTTGCGGCGGCCAAACGCATTCCATCGTCAAATACGGAATTCAAGAGTTGCTGCCCAATTCGTTAACCTTGCTTCACGGTCCCGGTTGTCCAGTTTGCGTCACGCCTTTAGAACAAATAGATAAGGCCATTGCTATGGCCAGTCAGGAAAATGTTATTTTTTGTTCGTTTGGAGACATGCTTCGCGTCCCAGGTTCCGATACCAATCTATTAAACGTCAAAGCCAAAGGCGGCGATGTGAGAATAGTCTATTCCCCAACAGACGCCGTTGAAATTGCGCAAAACAATCCCGATAAAGAAGTTGTTTTTTTTGCTATTGGCTTTGAAACCACCGCTCCAGCAAACGCCATGGCAATCCACCAAACTAAACTTAAAAAGTTAAAAAACTTATCTTTCTTAATCTCTCAGGTGATTGTCCCGCCCGCTATCCAATCCATTCTGGGTTCTCCCAACAACAAAGTTAACGGTTTTTTAGCGGCGGGTCACGTCTGCACGATCATGGGATACGAAGAATACCAGCCCATCGCGAAAAAATATCAAGTACCCATCGTCGTTACAGGATTTGAACCGATAGATATCTTGCAGGGAATTTTCATGTGCGTTCAACAATTGGAATCTGGTAAATCGGAAGTCGAAAACCAGTATTCCAGATCCGTAAAAAAAGAAGGTAATTCAACTGCAAAAAATATTATTGAAGAAGTTTTTGAAGTTATCCCGCGCAAATGGCGGGGAGTCGGCGAAATCCCGGCTAGCGGTTTAGGATTGCGAAAAGAATACGCCGGCTTTGATGCGGAAAATCGTTTTTGCCTGGATATGGAATTCATAGAAAAACCTTCGCCATGCATCAGCGGTTTAATTCTACAAGGAATCAAAAAACCTCGTGAGTGTCCAGAGTTTGCCGTAGCATGCACTCCAGAGAATCCTTTGGGAGCGACGATGGTTTCATCCGAAGGAGCCTGCGCCGCTTATTACCGCTATCAGTTGATAAAAAAATGAGTAGCTTTAAAAGCAATTCATCTCTGAATGATTTAACGTGCCCTATTCCACTGAGTAATTCTTCAGTCATCACAATGGCTCACGGAGGAGGCGGCAAATTAACCCGACAACTCATCGACCAAATCTTTGTTCCTGCGTTTGGCAATCCTGAACTGGAAACCAGCCACGATAGTTCTATTTTAAAAATAAATTCAAACAAAAT
>CAYFMN010000026.1:0-23169 GCA_964344185.1 uncultured Nitrospinota bacterium | reverse complement strand
CGTATGTAGTAAACCCGCTTATTTTTCCTGGCGGCGATATTGGGTCGTTAGCTATTAATGGAACTGTAAACGATTTAGCTATGAGCGGAGCAAAGCCGCTTTACCTGACCGTTGGTTTTATATTAGAGGAAGGCTTGCCAATAGAAACTCTTTTCAAAATTGTTCAGTCCATGAAACAAGCGGCTGACGAAGCAAAAATAAGAATCGTCACGGGCGACACCAAGGTGGTCGACAAAGGCAAAGGCGATGGAATTTATATCAACACTTCCGGCGTAGGAATTATCGAGAGAGACTTGGAAATTCATCCCAAAAACGTCAAACCGGGAGACGCGATTCTAGTCAGCGGCGATATAGGTAAGCACGGAATGGCGATTATGGCGGCTCGTGAAAACTTAGGATTTGAAAGTCCCATAAAAAGCGATTGCGCGTCATTATCCGGAATGGTTGAAGAATTATTGCGAGCAAATATCGAAACGCATTGCCTGCGCGATTTAACGCGAGGCGGTTTAGCGACGGCTCTTGTCGAAATTGCGGAAGACGCTAACTTATCCATAACGGTGGAAGATTCCCAAATACCTGTCAGCGAGGAAGTTAAAGGAGCTTGTGAAATTTTGGGTTTAGATCCATTATACGTCGCTAATGAAGGGAGACTGGTTGCCTTTGTACAACCGGACGATGCCAATCAGGCTGTACACATCATGAAAAACTATGATTGTGGGAAAAACGCTGGAATCATCGGCAAAGTGGAAAACTCCTCCAATAAACGAGTCGTATTAAAAAACGCGTTGGGTTCTTCCAGAGTCCTGGATCTTTTAAGCGGAGAACAGCTGCCAAGAATCTGTTAAAAAGAATTTTTTGTTTTATGCGAATCTAAATAATAAAAACCTCAAAAACAATAGGTTCAAGTATGCACGCTTCTCATTCAACTCCAAATAAATCTAAGAAAAGGCCTCTAGATAAAGTCGCTATAAGCGCAAAGTCTCACAAACTCCTTCAACTTCTTCTACAAGAAAATCCTGAATTAGAAAAGATCATGATCCATTCTAACGATGAATCTGAAGCTTTGGCGGGAGTTGAAAAATGGGCGCAAGATTTATTAAAGGAAAGCCCTAACGCTCTCGCATTTTATAAAAATGAAGGAAACAATAGACAAAATTTTGAAGCGCTAAAATGGAAAGATTACGCAGCAATCCGGTTAATGGATTACGTAAATAATGCGGGCAAGGAATTTGAAGATTTAAACTTAAAGAAGAAATCTGCGATCAACAATCCAATCAAAATGATTTGGCTTGCAATCAAATTTGGAACAGGGGGAGCCAAACCTTTTTTCTTCGAAGATACCATCCAATTATTTCGGCAACTAAAAGGAAAAACCCAGAGAACGCTTCCTTCCAAAACTCAAGTGGAAAACTGGATGAGCCGCTGGCCATCGGGATTAGATCCTCGTATCCTACCTCTACTAGAAGAAAATAAAAATAGAATTTTAAATCGAATAATCGATCAAATCGAAAACGGAGAACATCCACATTCGCGATTCAAATTTCCCGTTAATATATCGCGAGAAGAAAAATTTCAAATAGCGTTAGAGTGGTGGGACGACTATCACTTCCACCTAACCTTTGCGGTTCGTTCTCCCGACGCTTTAAACAAGATGCTAGACGGATCGCTCGATCCGGACATCTTAAAAATTTTATTCGAAGCTGAAAAGAAAGGAATTCCTTTTTTTGTAAACCCTTATTATCTTTCTCTTCTTTTAGTAAGAACTCCAGGTTTTGCAGTTGGAGCTGACCTCGCGTTAAGAGATTATGTAATTTATAGCAAATATTTAGTAGAGGAGTTTGGCTCCATAATAGCCTGGGAAAAAGAAGATTTAGTTGAACCAGGCAAACCAAATGCCGCAGGCTGGTTATTGCCCACCCACAACAATATTCATCGACGATATCCAGAGGTAGCGATCTTAATCCCAGACACTGTGGGTCGAGCTTGCGGCGGATTATGTAGCTCTTGTCAACGCATGTATGATTTTCAACGCGGCAATCTTAATTTTGATTTAGAGAAATTAGAACCGCGCGAATCCTGGCCGGAAAAATTAAATCAATTAATGGAATACTTTGAAAACGATTCGCAACTGCGTGATATTTTGATCACTGGCGGCGACGCATTGATGAGTTCAGATCATTCTATCAAAGAAATATTAGACGCAGTTTACGACATGGCGGTTCGCAAAAAATCGGCCAATGAATCTAGAAAAGAAGGCAAAAAGTTTGCGGAAATTTTACGCGTGAGATTGGGCACGCGACTTCCCATTTACATACCACAAAGGATCACGGATGAGTTGATCGAAATATTAGCCAAGTTTAAATCCAAAGCTTCTAAAATTGGCATTCAACAATTCCTGGTTCAAACTCATTTCGAGTCTCCACTAGAAGTCACTCCTGAGTCGGAACTCGCGGTTAAGAAACTTATTTCAGCCGGCTGGACAGTTACCAATCAGTTGGTTTTATCAACAGCCGCTTCTCGCAGAGGGCATACGGCTAAACTAAGGCAAGCGCTGAATGAAATAGGAGTATTAACTTATTATACGTTCACCGTAAAAGGTTATATGGAGAACAAACATAATTTTGCGACGAACGCCCGCGCCGTCCAAGAGCAAATGGAAGAAAAAATATTTGGCTTGGTTCATGGTAAGGATTTACAAACCGTCCGTAAATTTCCATTAGAAGCGGAAAAGTTAAAAGAGCACATTCAAGAACTGCTTGAAAAAGCAAACATCCCTTTTTTAGCGTCTGATCGTAATATCCTAAATTTGCCCGGAGTCGGCAAAAGTTTGACTTTTCGAGTCATTGGCATCACGCGATATGGAAGACGTATATTGGAATTTGAACATGACAATACTCGATCTCATAGTCCCATCATTGATAAAATGGGTAAAGTGATTATAGTCGAATCCAAATCCATCAGCGAATATTTAAATCATCTTGAAGAAATCGGCGAAGATGTTTCGGAGTATCAAAGCGTTTGGGGTTATTCAATGAGCCAGACGGAAGAACGTATGCCCATTTATGAATATCCCGAATATGACTTCGAAGTAACCAATGAAGTTACAAATTTAATGGTGGGATGAATTGCCAAAAATTAAAAAACGACTATCTTGTAATTTATAAATACTCAATCCTTTGCGTTAAAGACCTCGCCTTAACGATTGGAGTGAGTGACATTTTGCAGAATTCTATATAAAATAATTATTATGGATTCTGTCAAAAACTACATTGTACGAGAACTCATCAGTATCGATGAAGAAGCGATTGTTTCCGTAGCGGCTATTAAGATGGAAAAGAAAAAAGTTGGGTCGCTGCTAGTAACTAAAAAAAATAAAGTCGTCGGTATCGTAACCGAAGGCGATTTATCGCGCCGGGTATTAGCAAAAGAACTGCCGCCTCAAGGCACAGAAGTGAGAGCGATCATGTCGAGTCCGCTTATCAGCGTTCCCAGCGACACCTCCATGCCCGCCGCTTTTTTAACGATGATTGAAAAGAACTTGAGGCATCTAACCATAAAAGAAGACGGTAAAATCATCGGCATGCTGTCCATGAAAAGCTTTGGACAATACTACACAGACAAGTTTTATAAGAATAAGTAACTAATAACAAAGCTTAAAATATTTTTACCGCAAAGTCGCAAAGGCCGCAAAGAAAGATAGTAATGAATGAGCTATCCTTAATCCTTTGCGTTCTCTGCGTCTTCGCGGTTAATTCTTTTTTCATTAAGTTTTTAGCGAGGACGATTTTGAGTTAGTCGCTTTATAAATTTCAATCACAACAACTATCAAAGACGCGGCAATAAAGATATAAACCCAGTCCACCATATTTAAAGGAACGGTTTTGAAGTAAACCCTGAGCGGCGTATAGATAACAGACAGATGAATTGAGAACGATAACAAAACCGCATAAACCAAGTTCACGTTTGAAAATAAACCAACCTTAAAAACCGACTTCCTCTCCGAGCGGCAATTTAAAACATTGAACAATTGAGATAGAGTTAACACGGTAAACGCTACGGTTTGCGCATATTGCAATTCGTATCCGTTTTTTAAATACCAGGAAAACAATCCCAAAGTCACAACCGTCATCGAAACCCCAACGAGGATCATTGTCGTAACAAGCGATTTTGAAAGTATGCTCTCATCCGGCTTCGCCGGTTGCCGTTCCATAACATGACGATCTATTGGATCGACGCTCAACGCCAAAGCAGGCAGGCCGTCTGTCACTAAGTTAATCCATAAAATCATGATGGCGATAAGAGGTAGCGGTAGGCCGATCATAATCGCAATGAATAAAGTAAGAATTTCTCCTAAGTTTGAGGAAAACATGTAGGTGACAAACTTCTTGATGTTATCGTAAATTCCTCTTCCTTCTTCGACAGCGTTTACGATGGAAGAAAAATTGTCGTCGGTCAGTATCATGTCCGACGCTTCTTTCGCAACATCGGTTCCGGTTATTCCCATGGCGACGCCAATGTCCGCTTCTTTTAAAGCGGGAGCGTCGTTAACTCCGTCGCCAGTCATGGCGACAATATGCCCGTTTGCTTTGAAAGCCTCAACAATGCGAATCTTGTGCTCAGGATTTACGCGCGCATAAACTGAAATTTCTTCCACTTGTTTTTCCAGATCCGTAATGTTTTCTAAATCGTTACCGGAAACGACTTTGCCTTCTATGCCAATTTCTTTTGCTATCGCGCTTGCCGTAGTTTGATGATCGCCTGTGATCATAACCACTCGAATTCCAGCGGCGCGGCATTTTTTAATCGATTCCTTCGCCTCTTCGCGCGCCGGGTCTATCATGGCTTGCAGCCCTACAAAAGTCAGTCGCTTTTCTTTATCAGAAGAATCGTCAATTTCCTTATAAGCAAAACCAAGCACTCGCAAAGCTTGTTCCGCAAACTTTTTTGTCAATTCCCTGATCTCAGTTTGCTTTTCCGGGGTTAGCTCTATAATTTTTCCATCTTCAAAAATCGTTTCGCAACGGTCCAACACGACTTCTGCGGCGCCTTTCACAAATGCATGATCCGCCCCCTCCATCGAGTGAATCGTGGTCATGATTTTTCGTTCCGATGTAAAAGGTATTTCATCCTTTCGCGGCAGCGTTTTTTCAAGTTCGGATTGATTTAAACCCGCTTTTGCGGCGCTCACAATCAACGCCGCTTCGGTTGGATCTCCCAGCGCTTGTTTGCCGTCAAACGCGGCGTCGTTATTTAATGCGCCTATTTTTAGTAACAGTTCGAATTTTTTTGGATCAATCTTCTTTCCGTCCACGTAGAATTCGCCGTCAAAACCATAGCCAGAACCAGACACGTCAATAACATGGCCATTGGCGAAAATTTTCTTAACCGTCATTTCATTTTTAGTAAGCGTTCCTGTTTTATCGGAGCAAATCACAGTCGTCGAACCCAACGTTTCAACCGATGGAAGACGCCTGATTAAAGAATTTCGTTTGACCATACGTTGCACGCCGATAGCAAGCCCTATAGTTACAACGGCAGGTAAGCTTTCGGGAATTGCCGCAACCGCAAGGGAAACCGCTACGATAAAAAACTCCATAATCGCCGAGCGTTCAAAAGAACCGTCCTTAAACACTTCCGCTAAAAAAACGACAGCGCAAATAGCGATGGTGATATAAGCAAGCGTTTTACCTAATTTATCCAGTTTAATCTGGAGCGGAGTGGGATCTTCATCTCGTTCTTGAATGAGAGTGGCGATCTTTCCAATCTCCGTATTCGTTCCCGTTTGCGTGACCACGGCAAGACCCCGCCCATTAACTACTATGGTTCCGGCAAACGCCATATTGATTCTATCTGCCAAAGCGGTTTTTTCCGGTAATCTTTCAACATCTTTTTTTATTGGAGCCGACTCGCCAGTTAGAGACGATTCTAAAGTCTGTAAGTTGAACTGTTCAATAAGACGCGCATCCGCAGGAATTTTATCCCCTGTTTGCAGTTTTATAACATCGCCAGGAACGAGTTCTTTTGCGTCAACGCTTTGCTCTTTGCCGTCGCGAATCACGTTAGCGCGAGGGCTCGCCATATTCTTTAAGGCTTCAATAGATTTTTCGGCTTTAAACTCCTGGACAAAACCAAACACCGAATTGAGGACGATGATCGTCGCAATAACGATAGCGTCCACCGATTCACCCAGGGCAAATGAAATAGCCAAAGCCGCAAGCAGTATGTAGACGACAAAGTTATGAAATTGAGCGAGAAAAATTTTAAGAGGATTGATTTGTTTGCTTTGCTTTATTTCATTTTCGCCAAATTGTTGCAGACGGTTTTTGGCTTCTTGAACGGTCAATCCATGAGGTTGAGTTTGCAAGCTCTCATATAGCTTTTCCAAACTCTGACAATAGAACGTGTTTTTTTGCGAAGAATTTTCCAAAACGAAATATAAATAAAAATTTTCAGCGAAACTTTTAGGTCATTATAGAATAGCTTAATATAGGATAAAAATAACGCTTTAAGAATTCCCAATAAATAAAAAATTAGATAAAGATTAACAAATTAAGCTGGAAAATTTACGATGCAATACAGGGTGGACCTTTTAAAAAAATTAATTTGCGAAAATGATCTTACCGAAATAAAGCGTTTATTGAAAACCGATCCAATCCTTGCCCAAGCCGTTTACCAAGAATCAAAGTTTTATGATGAATTCGCCCACTGGATCTACAAAGGAGATACAGCCCTGCATTTTGCCGCAGCGGCTCATCATTCCCGGATCGTAAAAATATTAATCACCTCTGAAGCTGATCCAAACGCCGCTAATAATCACCGCAATGTCAGTCCGTTGCACTATGCCGCAGACAGCTTTCCAGGCTCCCCGAACTGGAAGCCCAAACAGCAGATCAAAACAATACAGACGCTTTTGCAAGCCGGTTCCGAGATTGACGCGCAAGACAAAAATGGAGCCACGGCCCTGCATCGGGCGGTACGCACTCGCAGCGCCGCCGCAGTGACTCTCCTCCTCGAAACCGGGAGCGACCCAAAGATAAAAAACAAATCGGGTTCGACGCCTTTTCACCTTGCGGTTCAAAATACCGGTCGCGGCGGATCAGGCAGTCGTAAGGCAAAAGAAGCCCAACGCCAAATTATACAAACTTTCCTTGAGTTTGGCGTAAACCCGAGTTTAAAAAACGGCAATGGCAAATCCGTCCTGGATTCCGCCAAAAGCGAATGGATTCGCGAAATGCTTATATCCGGTTAGAAGAAAAACCTCTTTCAGCTCCAAGAAAAGCCAAACCATACATTACATTACTTCGCCATGCCAACCTGTCAAAATTTCCAAAGCAAGATGTTGCCCCCAATTTAGCGAATAAAACTAGATAAAATCCCCTTTCCAAAGCAACATAATCCGGTAAAAATCAGGCTATTCATTATTAAGTATTGACTTAATTAAGTAAATACTTAATAATGAATTCATGAATGCATTTGTCGCCCTTTCAGACAATACAAGACGAAAAATTGTGAGACTGGTCGCCGTAAAAGGCGAACTAACTTCAACGGAAATCAGTAAAAACTTTAAGATAAGTCCTCCCGCAATTTCTCAACACTTAAAGGTCTTGAAAGATGCGAATGTATTGGCGATGACAAAGCAAGCCCAAAAGCGGCTCTATCGGATAAACGATTCCGGTATTGATGAAATTGGAGATTGGCTTTTGGATATTAAAAAGTTGTGGAACAAGCGTCTTGATGCCTTAGACAAGTACCTATTGGAACTAAAGGAAGAGAGGAAGGAAAATGGTAAATGATCTGAAAGACAGGCAGTTAAGCGTTGAAAGAATTATTGACGCTCCAGTGGAGCTAGTTTTCAAGTCATGGACGAGTTCTAAGCATTTGGATAAGTGGTGGGGGCCTTCTGGCTATACAACAATAACAGAAAAAATGAGTTTTAAAGAGGGCGGTTGCTGGAAATATGAGATGAGGCACGAAGCACATGGCATATTTCCAAACTTCATTAAGTACATAGAGATTATAAAAAACGAGAAAATTGTTTTCGATCATGGAACGAATGAAGATGCGCAACCACAACATAGGACGACAGCTACTTTTGAAAAAGTAGGTAAAAAAACCAAACTCCGTCTATTTCTTGAGTTTCCTACAAAAGAAGCCTGTGAAAAAGTTAAGAGCTTTGGCGCCGAATCAGGTGGACAAGAAACGTTGGAAAAACTGGAGAAATATGTAAAGGAGAAGAACAAATGAACTTAAAAATTAACCCAAAACTCGATCTTGTTTTAGAAAGAATTGTTGACGTTCCCGTCGAGCTTGTTTGGAAGGCCTGGACGGAACCGGAACACATCAAAAAATGGTTTTGCCCCCGCCCATATATGGTCACAAATTGCGAGGTAGATTTAAGACCGGGCGGTATTTTTAGAACCGACATGAAAGGACCGGATATGCCGGAGTCTCCCTGTTCAGGTTGCATACTAGAAGTGGTGGAATACAAAAAATTTGTTTGGACTTCCGCCTTAAAACCGGGATACAGGCCAACGCCGATCCCCGAAAACGGCCCCGATCTTCTTTTCACTGGTATGATACTTTTGCAAAACCATGAAGGCGGAACCAAGTATACGACCATCGCCATCCATCCCGACGAAGCCGTCTGCAAAAAACATGCGGAAATGGGATTCCAAGAGGGCTGGGGAACTTGTCTCGATCAATTGGTGGAGGAAATTAACAAAGGAACTATCAAATGAGTTTGAATCTATCGAACAGAATAGACGATAACAACGCTCAATACCTCTCATAGAGTTCCAGCGACTAGCAATCAAGTCTTTGACCCCATCGGCCGCTCGGAACGCATGTAGTTAAGGAACCAAACCTATAGGAACTGCCCAGCTCCATGAACAATGGTTCCGCTTTAAAGATGTTTTCCCATCCCGGAGTCGTCCTCAATATCGACTCCCACCTCTTTTAATTAGGAATAGACCGATTAATTCCGCAAAAAGGACTATTAAACAATATAGTAACGGCGCCAAAAGTCCCCCTTAAATTCGGATATTTTAATACCAACCAGATATTAGAATCAGGTTTATTCTTATTCGCTCTAAAAGAAACTATTAGCCAAATTTGGATGAAATTTGATTCTTATTTCGATGTTTTTAGGATTTATAAACGGATCTGGATTGTATAATTTAAATAAGTGAAGCAAACAAAGCCTAAAAACCGATTTATCTTTAGGCGCTGATAAAAACGCCCCCAAATAGAAATAAAGTTGCCAAGGGTTATTAATTTGCCGAATTTTAAAAATATCAAATTCGGCAAGCGAACCCATTTTCAGGTTTTTAAAAGACGTCTCCAATTATAAAAAACGTTTGCCATCATTCTATTGAGAAAAGGATCTTATGCACAATCTTTCCCATTCCCTAACGGGATACCTGGCCCTTTCGGCCTTTGTCCTAGCCTACCTTCTTGTCATCCTGGAAGAAAAGATTCACTTAAAAAAATCCAAACCCGTTGTTTTCGGCGGTTGTTTCATGTGGTTGATAATAGGCCTGCACGAGGCAAGCAACGGCCAATCCGAACATGCGCACGAACACCTCAAAGGCTTGGTCGCAGAAATTGGCGAACTATTCTTTTTTCTGCTGGTAGCCATGACTTATATCAACACGTTGGAAGAACGCAACGTCTTCCGTTCTTTGCGGTCCTGGCTATTACGGAAAGGTCTCGGCTTCCGCTCCCTTTATTGGACTACGGGCCTTATTTCCTTTTTCCTTTC
Source organism: uncultured Nitrospinota bacterium (assembly GCA_964344185.1). Taxonomy (GTDB): domain Bacteria; phylum Nitrospinota; class Nitrospinia; order Nitrospinales; family JAJDAT01; genus JAJDAT01. The sequence goes on along the minus strand of CAYFMN010000026.1, from coordinate 13,409 downwards.
GCCTCTGGCGGACAATATGACAACCGCCCTGCTGATGTCTACCGTGGCGCTGACGGTCAGCGACGGCAACCGAAAATTTATTGTGCCCGCCTTCGTCAACATTGTGGTCGCCGCAAACGCCGGCGGCGCATGGAGTCCATTTGGAGATATCACTACATTGATGGTTTGGACCTCCGGAAAAGTACCGACGTTTCAATTCGCCTACTTGATGATTCCTTCGGTTGTCAACTGGATCGTCCCTGCGGCAATCATGTTCCCATTCGTTCCTAAGAAAAAACCCGAAGGTTCCAGTGATTACATTTCGATGAAGCCGGGAGCAAAAACGATTATCGCTCTAGGCGTACTCACCGTCGCCACAGCGGTCTCCTTCCATCAATTCCTCCACCTTCCGCCATTTATGGGAATGATGTTCGGCCTGAGTTTTCTAATGTTCAAGGGATACTATTTGGAACACTGGGGAGAAAAGGCATATCACAAAAGCCTGGGTATTGAAGATAGAAAAGTGGAAAGCTTTAATATATTCAAAAACGTTGAACGGGTGGAATTCGACACCCTCCTGTTTTTCTTCGGAATCCTTTCCGCAGTCGGAGCTCTCCAATACATTGGTTACTTGGCTCTGGTCAGCAAAAATTTATACGGAACGTTCGGTCCAACCAACTCTAATATTGTCATTGGAATTTTATCGGCCATAGTGGACAATATTCCCATCATGTTCGCAGTGTTAAAAATGAACCCGGACATGGGACTAGATCAATGGCTTCTCATCACGCTGACTGCGGGAGTGGGCGGAAGTCTGCTCTCCATTGGTTCGGCGGCAGGAGTAGCGGTTATGGGAGTAGACCGGAAAAGCTATACTTTTATGAGTCACTTTAAATGGTTTCCCGCCATCGCTATGGGATATTTTGCCAGCATCGGAGCCTGGTGGTTGGTTACAGGAGGCTTAAGGTAACCGATTATACGTATTGCGAAAAAACACTTGGATAAGACTTCGATATATTCAAACAAATCTACTTTAGCCTGTTTTCAAGTTTCATAGATTCTTTCCTAAACATAATGGGGGAGTTTCGAACTGCCTCAACCTAGCTCCCCTTCAGGTTTTTAGGGGAGTTGAAGAGGGGCGAGTATGAAATGGTGAGCCGTGAAGGAATCGAACCTGTAAGGCAGCATCCAATCGGCGCACGATTGGGTTGGTCATGGGGGCATCAGGGATAGAAAGAAGCCCGCTTCAAGATGACACGCGGAAGGGATTGCGAAAATCTGGCCTTATATTAATTTACGCTGGGGGTTGGAAGGCCGTCGTTATTCAAATTCCAGTGAAAAATTGAATCGAAGATAATTTTCTCAATTCACACGGCGGGAAACTCGATGATGATTTTCGTGCCGCGGCCTTCCTCGCTTTCCACTCGAATGTGGCCTCCGTGCTCCTCGACAATACCGTGCACCACCGCCAGGCCCATACCAGTACCCTCGCCTTCCGGCTTGGTGGTGAAAAACGGCACAAACAATTGTTCTAGGTTCTCCTTGCTGATGCCCGTGCCGGTGTCTTCAACAAACGCCTCGACCCAGTCGATGTCGTCGCGACGTATCAATCGACACCCCACCAACAACTTGCCGCTCCCGTGCATGGCATATTTAGCGTTATTAACCAAATTCAGGAACACCTGACGCAACTTGTCCCTGTCGCCATAAATCGCCAAGTCTTTTGGCGAACAAACTCTCTCAATCTTTATGTTATCCAGTTCAAAATCCCGTTCGACCAGGTCCATCACGCTCTCCAAAACTTCGCGGATGGTGACGCGCTCTTTCTGAGAATCCCCCTTACGGGAAAACGTCAGCAAAGCGCCCATGATCTTCTCAATGCGAGACACCTCATGACGCACTTTCTTACAGAATTCCTGCAAATCTGCGTCCTCTTTCCGTTTACGCTCAAGCAATTGCGTGTGTACCGAAATGATGTTGACAGGATTTAGCACCTCGTGACTGACACCAGCGGCAAGCTGGCCAATGCCTGCCAGCTTCTGGGAAGCCATAAGCTGCTGTTGGGTCAAGCGAAGAGCCTCCTCTACCTTTTTCCGCTCCGACAAGTCGCGGGCAACCGCCAAAATTACGGAACGTCCTGATTCCTGCATTTTATCCATATTAACTTCTACCGGAAACTTTGTTCTGTCCTTCCGCGTATGAATCCCTTCGAGAACCATCCTTTCCCCTTTCAAAATACGTCTCCAGGCATTTTCCAGATCTTCTCTTTTTAAACCTTTTTGGATATCTGCGGCATTGAGGGACATTAATTCGTCGCGAGTATACCCCAATGATCTGCAAGCGCCTCGATTGATGTCAAGAAACCGGCCATCTTCGTCATGGACAAAAATTGCATCGTAAGCATTATCAATCAGCGCCCGAAACCGGGCTTCGCTGGATTCCAGTTCCCGCTGAATTTCTCTTTTCCTGGTTATGTCTTCTTTAATCCCTACGAAATGAGCAATTTTTCCATCTACTCTAACCGGAGAAATGAGAGTCGATTCCCAATAAAATTCCCCATTCTTTTTCTTATTCTTGAACTCGCCCTGCCAGGTTTTGCCCGCAAGAATCGTGTCCCAAAGGTTCTTATAAAATTCCCGCGAATGCTCGCCCGATTTGAGAAAATTCGGTTTTTTCCCCATGCAATCCTCCTCCGAGTAGCCCGTCAGCGCGCAAAAATGCGGGTTAACGTATTCAATATTGCCATTCGGATTGGTGATCACAATGGAAGTTGGACTCTGGTCGACGGCGCGGCCCAGAATGCGTAATTGCGTCTCCGCCGCCAGCCGTTGGCTAATATCGCGCATGGCGCCGAACACAATCTGCTCGTCTCCCAGCAAAAAACAACCAGCGGAAATTTCTACCGGGAGCATTGTTCCGTCTTTCTTTCTATACAGTCGCTTGAGAATGCGAGAGAACCTTCCTGGAACCAGACTTTCAACCGAATCGCGGGTTTTTTCCGGTTCCGCCGAAAGATCTGTGATCTTCATTTCCACTAGTTCCTTGCGGCTGTATCCAAACAACTCAATTGCGGAACGATTCGCATCCCGAATCTGTTTCGACTGTTTCTCTATCAGGATAAATGCGTCGGATTCTCCCTCAAAAATGCTGCGGTATTTTTCCTCGCTTCCCCTGAGAGCTTCGATCATCCGCTGTTCCTCGGTAACATCAAGGTCAACGCCGCGGTAACCGAGCAAATTTCCCTGGCTATCCAAAATAGGACTGCCGTTGGTGGACAATACCACCTGCCGCCCGTCTTTGTGTCGTACCCTGTTGATAAAGTTGGAAAAGTTTTCCCGACGCGAAAAAACTTCAAACGCCTCGCTCTTGATTTTCTCCCGGTATTCCGACAGAAAAAGGTCGTAAAAATGTTTTTTGCCGACGATGTCCTCGGGCAGGTAACCCAGGAGCCCTTCAACAGCATAGTTGGAATAGGTATAAAGTCCCTTACTGTCCACCTCCCAAATCCAGCCGCTGGTGCTTTCAATAACCTGAGCAAGGCGTTGTTCGCTGATCCTGAGATTTTCCTTCGTCTTTTTTTCCTCAGTGATGTCTAAAAACACTCCAAGCACACCGACAATGCGACCGTCAAAGTCCTTCAGCGGAACCTTCCCGGTGCGCAGCCATTTGAAGCTTCCATCTTCTCGGGGCAGCTTTTCTTCTATATTGAGCCTTGTTTTACCGGTTTCGACCACCCAGCGGTCATCTTCGCGAAAAGCTTCGGCGTTGCCTTTCCAACTCATGGCAAAATCGTCTTTGCCAATTAACTTTTGCGGCTCGCCCCAGCCAGAATCTTCAGCGAAAGGTTTATTACAACCGAGATATTTCAGGTCGCGGTTTTTCCAAAACACACGAACCGGCAGAGTATCTAAGATGGTCTGCAACATCTGCTTGGATTCCAAAATCTGCCTTTCCGCTTTCTCGCGTTTTTTTATTTGGTCTATCAAATCTGCATTGGAATCTTGAAGAATTTGCAACATAGGCTCGGTAAATCGGAAAAAGAAAAACGAACCCAAAATAACCAGTAAAAAGCTGGCAACGCATGAAATCCAGGCGGCGTTCACAAATGGCGCGCGCAGTTCGGCCATATCGATCTTGTAAACCATTCCCGCGCCAAAACCGGGTAAAGGATGGAAAGCCGCCAGCACCTGGTGGCCATCGTAATCCAAACCAAAAATTTCGCCCGATTCCCCCCTGAGAGCGCGGCGCATGGGTTCAGCCAGGCTGGAGTCAAGCGGAAGCTCCAAAGGAGATTCCTTGGGCAAACCGTGCTGGTGACGAAAGATGAAACGGATACGGTCAACATCCAACTCGGCTATCACAAATTCGGCGCTATCTCCAAAGTGATGGAGATTGAAATGCGCTTTTCGTATCTGGCTCATGGTTGCGGCCTTGGAACCGCCGGGAAAATCTCCCCTGTACTGCTTGTCGAAATCGCTTACGACTTCAATAAATTGAGCCCAAATGGCGGCTTCCCCCCGAACTTTTTCTTTCCAAGTGGCGAGACTGGCGTGATACAAAACATAAATACAAACAAAAATCACCGATAGGCCCGTAACCAGGAGGGTTAAAAACAGAATAAAACGCTGCTTGTTGATTGGTTTCAAGCTCACCCCCATTATTCAAAAAGCGAAGTTTTTTATTTCAAGTTTTTACGGACCGCATGGACTGGTTTTACGACGCGCTCGGGGCCGATTTCTAAAACAATTTCTTACGAGATTCTTTAACGCTCTACAATATCAACCAAGAAACGGGACAAATCCATCCTGGAGATTCCAGAATCAGCTAAGATACCAAGAAATTTCCGGCTAAAATCGCAACCGCAATAAGCATCCAAAAGCGGCGCCTCGCAAATAAACTATCGGACAATTAATTCAACGGCTAACGTTGATTCGCGCGTAATGAAAGGTTTCAAAGGAACCCGTTGAACGGTCAATATTCCAAAACCGCCAAATTTCGATTTCCTTTTATTTAAGGGAACCCCTCAAAATTGAGAATTGCAAAGAGACTAGCCCTAATTATCAAGGGCTAGTCGATAGCAAGCTGGTAAAAATATGAATTATTAGAGGTCCTCTTAAAGTACTGGAATCCTGCGGAGAAGGCCCAACTCCGCTTCCGGAACGTTATTTCATTTTCTTTTAATCTAGATATTATTTGTAATCAAAAAATAAAATTTGCAAAAAAAAATGATCGGGCCTATATTATCTTTAACAGTAAAAATAACTCTAAATTCATTTTTTGTCAATTATGCCTTCCAAAAATCCTACCAAAATTCTTTTGATTGACGACGAAAAGGAGTTTTGTTTGGCTATGCGCGAGTTTCTTAGCGACGAAGGGTACGAAGTCTGTTGCGCTACCGATGTAGGAAAAGGCATCGGTAAATTTCGTTCGTTTAAGCCGGATCTTATATTACTGGACATTCGCATGCCAAAAACAGATGGAGTGATGGCGTTAAAAACCATCCGCGAAGAAAGCGATGTACCAGTTATCATGCTCTCCGCAGTCGGCGAACTCAAAACCACCGAACAATGCCTTCAGATGGGCGCAAAAGGTTACATGACCAAACCCATCAACCTGGACGACCTGAAAATGAATATTTCCCAAACCCTTCACACCAACTAGCGCTCGCCAAAAAAAAAGGCTGTACCCGAAAGCCCAGCCAATCCCTTATCAGTAGGAAAAATTTGATATATGGTAAACCGTGAAGGAATCGAACCTGTAAGGCGCCGCCTTCGCCCTGATATTTCCTGTCTGGCGGTACAGCGAGCGCCTGGCAAAAATCTTCCTGATGCATCCTTTTGGTTACAAAATTAGTCCAAACGTATCCTCCCTCCGGCTTTTGAGACGAAGGCAGGGTTTTTCTGTCATAGCGTTCAACCAATAAATAGGTAATATCTTCCACATAGCATGGTTCTACGCTTGCCGTAGGAATTCCTATTTTATTAGCCAGTTGCATGCAATAGGCTTCGTTGAAAACAATCCCTTCAAAGCGGTCAACCGCAGGTTTTAAGATGTGGGTGCTTGGAGCGCCCCCCAGCGGCAGGGAAATAGTTCCTTGGCCTACTCGGACGCCAATTTTATCCTGAACCCCAGCAAGTGAAAACCTAACATCTTTATCGCCAGCCATTAGCGGGCGGCGAGGTAATTCTTTGAGTAATGCCGCAAGTTCCCTGTCGCTTAATTTTTGGTAACGGTAATTTTTTTCCGGCAAGGGCTCTCCTGCGGGAACAAACGTTACGGCTCCCGCGCATTCCCCTCCGATATGCTCCAACATGGCAAAATCATTTCCAGAACTGATGCCTAAATTACATGCGATGGTTTCCCTTTTACTTTCCTCTGGAAGAATTCCAGCGAAAAAACCTCGGCATTCCTTTCTGCTGAAGCGTTCTTTGCGCAGAGGAAGCGATTGCGACAAAGGCATTGCCCTGGGGTTTTCGAGCCAACTTTCGATATAATCAAAAACTGTCAGTCCATCGTCATCTTGGATCAAATGACCGACGAGATTGTTGTGGAGATACACATCAAGCGTTTTAGACATCCTTTATTCCTTTCCCACAACTGAAGGAGGCAAAAAGCTTAACCTGATTCCCAGGGTATTAAGAACCAGTAATGTTTTTTCCAACTGGCAGGTAGGTTTACCCTTTTCCAAATCAATGATAAAGCGTAAACCAGTGCCTGAGGTAAGAGACAAATCTTTTTGTGTCAGTCCCAACGATTTTCGTGTTTTTCTGATTAGTTGGCCTATATGCTTCGCAGTATATTGCATTGCATTCCCCTTAAATATTCCCGAACGGTAATGATATGGCTACGCATGGGCCGAAGTCAATATAATATTCCCGATCAGGAATATTATGCCAAAACGCAGGAAAAAATCACAAAAAATTACCGATCGGGAATATTACCCTGTTCCAAGTATTCAAAGAGACTCCCTTGGTCGAAATCCAGCAGTCGAAACGCTGACCGCGATCCAATGGGCGGAACCATTAGCGGCACCCAATCGGCGCGCGGTTCGGTTGGTCATGGGGATGTCATGGTTAGAAGGAATTTCGCTTCAAGATAACACGCGGAAGGGATTGCGACGACTTAGTCTTAAGATAATTTACACTGGGGGTTGGAAGGCCGTCGTCTTTTAAACTCCATAGGAAGAGTTTGATCGCTTCTTGGACATTGGCATCTGCTTCGTCAAACGTATCCCCCTGGGAGGCGCATCCGGGAAGGGCAGGCACATGAACAGAATAACCTCCATCGGGTTCCTGTTCAAAAACCACTTTGTATCGGTAACTCATGATTTCGGCCATCCTTTTAGAATGAGCGATTGTGATAGGATATTTTGCCAGCATTGGCGCCTGGTTGTTGGTTACGGGAGGCTTAAGGTAACCCGCATCCTGCAATTTGTACCTCATAACATGCTGAGATTATGGACCTTAATCACAGCCCCACCATCCTTGCAAATCTAAAATAAATATTTTAATATGCAAGGATGATAAAAAGATCTATTTACCAAAATGTTTTGCAGGCGCTTGGCCGCCAGGCCGCTGTAGCCCTGATTGGTCCGCGTCAAGTTGGCAAAACAACGTTGGCACTTGATATTGCCTCCCGTCGCAAAGCAATCTATCTAGACCTTGAAGCTCGGGAAGACCGGCTAAAACTTAAAAACCCCACCCTGTTTCTTGGAAGGAATGAAGACAAGCTTGTTATCCTTGATGAAATACACCGAATGCCAGAGTTATTCCAGGCTCTTCGCGGCCTGATAGATCAGGGGCGGCGCAAGGGACTACGAACAGGCCGCTTTTTAATCTTGGGATCAGCCTCGATTGACCTTTTGCGTCAATCAGGAGAAACATTAGCCGGCCGGATTGAATATATCGATATGGAACCATTCAATATTCTAGAGATAAACGGAAAAAATAAATCCTATCCGACAACGCTTTGGGTGCGTGGCGGGTTTCCCGACAGCTATCTATCCGCAAGCGACGAAGACAGTTATGCCTATCGGCAAAACTTTATTCGAACGTATCTGGAAAGAGACGTACCTCAATTTGGTCCGCGCATCCCTGCAGAAACGCTTGAGCGTTTATGGATCATGCTTGCTCACAGTCAGGGACAACTCCTTAATGTCTCCCGATTAGCCGCAAGCCTGTCGGTGACCGCGCCAACCGTAAGCTCTTATATCGGCCTGTTAACCGACCTGTTACTGGTGCGACGCTTGCAACCCCTTCACGTCAATACCAGAAAGCGTCTGGTCAAAGCCCCGCGTATTTATGTTCGAGACAGCGGCATCGCTCACGCCCTGCTCGGAATAGCGGATTATAATCAGCTATCCGGTCATCCTGTCTTTGGAACAAGCTGGGAAGGTTTTGTAATCGAAAACCTGCTTTCGGTTGCGCCAGCCCGGACAGTAGCCAGCTTCTATCGCACTTCGGCGGGCGCGGAAATTGATCTGGCGCTGGAATTGCCCGGCGGTAAGAGATGGGCTATAGAAATTAAAAGCGGTCTCGCTCCCAGGCTGGAGAAGGGTTTTTACAATGCGCTTGAAGATATAGCTCCGGATCGTAGTTTTGTGGTTCATGCCGGATCAGATCGCTACCCGATTACGGAAGGAACAGACGCGATAAGCCTTGTGGAACTGGCGCGGGAACTGAAAAAAGTAAAATAAATAACGCCGGAGGCTGGATTTTGCGCATTGGATGTCAGCTGCACCTCAATATCCATGAAGCTTTATTTTTAAATAGTATTCCAAAATCCAAACAAAAAAGGTTTTACGATTCGTAAATCGTAAACCCTTTTAAAATAATTTGGCAAACCGTGAAGGAATCGAACCTGTAAGGCAGCGCCTTCAACCTACTGATTAAGAGTCCTAATTAGCGCTGTTTTAAGGTTTTTAAACGACAAGGAAAAAGAAATATTCAGATTAAAAAACGTAGGATCTTTAGTAATTGATGCTTACGAGGCAATATCGTTTGCCGAATCTTATTCTTGGAATATTGAAGAAAAGATTGAACAAGAAAAATCCCGATTAAGTAAAAAAGCAAATGAAATTAAAAATGCACCTTTTGAAAAACTTAGAAAAGAATGGAGAAGATTCTATAAACAAAACAAGCATATGAAAAAAACCCCTGCGGCAAGGAAGTTTTATAGAAGCTTACCTCCTGAAAAAAAAATATTAAAACAGTTAGATGATAAATATGATGAGGAGAAAAATTATATTAGGTTTTGTCTGGAAGCTTTAAAATAAATTTAGTGGTTAAGAGTTTATCGAATAAACAAATTCTGATTAAATTGTAACTTTCAAGACAGGCTTTAATATGTAGACTTTCAAGATATTTAACATTTTCAAACGAAAAAATACAATTGACTTTTTTCATCCCAAAGCCGAAAAGTATTGACCAAGCTAATAAATTATCATGATGTTTTTGGAATGAAATTTATTTGTATGGTAAGCCAAGCTTTTGACTATTTCGTAAATAATAAGATACAGAGATCACACCTACCTTTTGATGACTCTAGTTAAGTTAATTGGAATGCCATCGATCAGAGCTCTATCCATAATAGTCTGGATGTCATCTTCGTTATCATCACCTGACTGGGTATCCTTATTGTTTTCATAGGTAATGTTGGGTAACCCGGCTATTTCCCGAAACTCATCGTCAAAACAAAACATATCTTTCAATCCACCTTCTTGTTCTTCAATAGGACTTAAAATGTATCTGACAGCATTTTTAGCCATTTTATAACGCGCCACCGAAACGTAAGAACCCGTTTTATCTGTCCAAAAAACGTACACATTTGCACTTCCATTAATTATTCCTCTAGCCGCCATCTGTCCACCAAGCATTAGATTTCTCTCCAAATTGTATGAATGCTCGACGTGGCCAACCTCAAAAGGATAGGCCAATTGTGGGACAATTCCAATCTTGTATTTAACTGAAAACTTAACTGGGGTAATATTTCCGTTCGGTGCGATGGTATTTTCTGTACCATCGATCTTAGTTGACCCACAACCTTCAAAAAAATATAACTGTGAGGCGACCCCCGTATTTTCTACCAAAATAGCGTCAACTACTGCGTTAGCGTTCCCATTATTAATTATATTAACTTCACCAGAAACCTCAGCGATCTGAAACGGTTTTGTTAAATCAAACTTTTCTAGATTTAGTAATTTTGACATCGAAAAGGTAAGGTCTGCTTTCTTTGGAAGAATCACTGTTTTAATGACTAAAAAAAATGCAATTATTGCAGTAGGTAGGCCTAATAATAATTTTAGGTCTTTAGCAAATCTTCTCCATGTAAGATCTTTACCACAAATTTCGCAGGTACGTGCGGAGAGTAAGATTTCTTTTTGACAAAAAATACACCGTTTTGTTTTTTCGGCCACAGTTTACTCCACAGAGGTCATTTTATTTGGACACTTCCATGTATAACTTTAAAAAAACATACTACTATTTTCAGAATTATAACAAGGCAAAAAAACCATTCAAATTATTATATCTCCTAGGATACGTATTAAAAAAAAAGATAAATTTGCTACATCTCCTAGGTGGCGTTCTATTTTTTATTCCTCCAATACATTAAAACAGACTCCAACAATTTTTAACTATTTTGGAGTCTGTAATGCAAAACAAACTACTTTCCACTAAAGAAGCTGCAATATTTCTTGGCGTAAGCGAAGCTTTCCTTGAAAGAGACTGCTGGGCTGGAGCTCAAATTCCTTTCGTAAGAGTTGGATCAAGAACCGTTAGATATGAATTCGATGCCCTACAAGAATATATAAAAAACAGAATTAGAAAATCCACAAGCGATCGAAGAGATTAAGTAATTCCTTTTCGATATGATTGACTGGGTAAAGGCGATTATCCCTGTTAAAAATCTTGATCCAGATTTATTTTATGGCGGGATATTTTTATCGATTGACGCTGATGGAAATGAGGAATGGTCGCATAAAAAGGGAAAAAATATTCCAGGATCATACGATTCTAATATCAGAGTAAGCTATCAATCGCTTCCTGAAGGTCCGCATTTAATATTAGAAGGTAACCCAGCAAAATGGATTCAAGGACACAATGTCTTTGGATCAAATAACTTGGTTGGCTTGGTGAATGAAACCATGCACCGAGTCTTTGCCAAGTTAAATATTATCCCTTCCGAGTTTGATCGAAAGGTTTGGCAAGAAGGAAGATATAGTTTAAATCGTGTTGATTGCACTGAGATGTGGGAATTTCCTTCTAAAGCGGATGTCATTGCTTGGTTGAATGTCGCACAATATCAGTCAAAAAGTCGCCATGGTCGGCCAATAATGACTGGAGGTACTCTCTATTTTGGAAAAAATTCAAAAAGGTATTCCATAAAGTTTTATCGCAAGGGAGAAGAAATCCTAGTAAAAAAGCATAAGTTAAATGAAGACCTACCATTTGCCTAAGAATTGATTGACTTGGCTCAAAATAAATTACGCTGTGAATTAGTTCTAAGAAAACCTCAATTAGAAAAACTTGATTTAAGGTTGGCAGCGAACTGGAATCCTGATACACCTAAGCAATTGTTAATTGAATACCTCAAAACTCTGGATATTTCTGATCAATTTACTTTAAATTCGAAAGCTTATTCTTTCTTAAAACCCAGATTACAATTGGCTTATCGAGCATGGGAAGCTGGTGAGGATCTAAGAACAATATTACCCAAAAACACTTTTTACCGATATCGAAGAGAATTGCTTAAATATCGAGTGGATATCAGCGTAGCAAAATCAAACATACAAAGTAATAAAGTTCCTTTATCTAGAATACTTAAAATGCCATTTTGTGAAGTTCCAGACTGGGCGTTAGGAACAGAAATATATTTTGATCCGGTTTTTAGCCGAAACCAAGGGGGGGAATCTAAGAGATTCCCTTCGGAGCCGCCCCGTCACTCCAGACGGGGGGCGGCGTAGAAGGGGAGCGATAGATTCCCTTTGGTGAGCCTCAGAAAACAAAAGGGCTGGCCCATAGGCCAGCCCTTTACTAAAGTGCGGGATTAGTAATACCGCACTTTAGTACCATTTTGGGTACTTTTACTTAATTTTAAAAACAGGAAAAAAATAATAAGGGCAGCAACATAAGCTTAGGAAGTTGGAGTTTTTCAATAACAAAATTAGAATTAATTGTTCATAATTCAAATTTCACCTTTTTTTTTCCCAGTCCTGTTCGCAGGAGAATGGAGCCCTGTAATTTCTTTTGCCCCAAGTTCTTGTGCTTTAGCTATGTAATAGTCAAGTTCTTTTTTACTGGTGCCCTCAGGAACCTCAACGCTTGTCCCATCTTTTCCAGTAATCCGAATACTACCTCCATTTTGGTTAGCCAAGTAAATATAGAAACCATTGATAACGGCAGCAATAATTCCGGCACCTGCAGCAATTAGGGCTGTACTTGTATGAATCACTTCTGCGGGCGATATATCTTCGATTTTATGGGAAACTATTTCTTTATCTATTTTGAATTGGTTTCCATCTATTCCCAAATCTTCGGGCTCCGGGGTCGCCTCATAATATCCCCTAAAAGCTTTAATTTTTACTTTCTCGGCATTACTCATTTATTCCTTCTTTCGGCAGTTTAAATTGATCTAACAATTAATGGACATACAAATATAAAGCAATACAACAAATTACCTATACCAATAAAGCTATAATAAATACCAACATGATCGGTAAACACTTAATAATTCAACTTGGAAACCTTTTATGTAATTTTGTTTAATTTCTATAAATTAAAATTGAAGGCAGAAAAAAGAAAGTAGCTTTAAATAATAGGAAAAGTATAGATTTAAACTTTTGAATTATAAAATGTGCCCTTGAAACTTTATAAATTTATTCATCTTCGATTTCTTTAAAACTCTTTTCTAAATACTCTTCCCTTTCTTTTTCATAATTCATACGTTCTATTTGTTTGTGACTTAAATAATATTCATTTTTAACGTAATCAGATAATTCTTCTTTAAAAGAATCAAGGATTAATATTATAACTTTTTTCAACTTCTTAATTTCCTCAAAAGATAAAGAAAAATCATCATTTTCATCATCGAGAAATGGTTCGCCATGAGCAATACTATTTCTATTAGCTAACAATTTTTTATCTATATAATTCTTTTTTGTTTCAAGAACGGGTTTATATTTCAATCCAGTTATCACAAAAATTCTTCTTAAAATTTTTTCATTTAAATTATGCCCTGTACTTATTAAAAAATCCTCTTTACACTTTTTTTCTTCTTTTGGAATTTTAAATTTTTTATTACTTTGATTATGTGAGACAACAAATTTAAGTTCATTCTCTATTGAAAATACATCTTGAGATTTCATAAAACGCTTTAAATATTTGGCGGATTCAAGTTGTAAGTGCAACTTTGGTTTCGAATTAAGAGGCAAG
>CAYFMN010000025.1:27231-69786 GCA_964344185.1 uncultured Nitrospinota bacterium | reverse complement strand
AAAATAAAGAAAGAAACGGCCAAAAAGCTGTTACCCAATGGAACGAGTTGCGGTACTAATTGTTTCAAAAAATTAAACCCAAGGAGGCTTAGCCTTCTTGGGTTTTTTTTTGCTTATTCATTTTGAAACAAGGAATTCGCCAAACTGGAAAAAATATATTCATTAATAAGTATTAAAACTTTTCCTTCTCGTATCAAAAAGGTTTTTTAGCTATTCGGTTTCCCAACCCTGATCAGTCCACCTTTGCATTCCTCCATTTCCCACACATACAATGTTATCTAAACCCATTCCGCTAAGAGTTTGGGAAGCCATTTGAGCGCGACCGCCCATCTTGCAATGAACATAGACCGTATCGTATTTCTTTAATTCTTCGGCTATATCGGCAACATCGTCATGTGGCTGGTTACGAGCGCCTTTTATATGGCCGCTGTCAAATTCCGCCGGGCTCCTTACATCTAAAATTAAATCATTAGAGCCTAGACTACTAATTTTATCGTGTAAATCGTCAATCGATATATTTTCCATGATAACTCCTTCATTTATTTGGACTTTATTGATTTTAAAATAGAAAAACAGGATTTTTTAATTTTCGTAGTTTAACTCGTATTAAGAGAAATTTCAAAGTTATTGAATTTTGGCATTTTGAGAGGAATTTCTTGCCAATTTTTTGACGGAATCTATTTCACTAATTAAATCAAAAAAACTAATAAAGCTTTTATTTATAATGGGTTAATGGCTATTTTTTGACCGCTTTCAAGGCTCCGACAAAAATTGGTACAGTAATTGCTTTAAAAAAGTAAAAATTTATTGGAGAAAAATATGAATGAGGGAATTTATATAGCTGCTTCTGGGGCTTTAAAGCAAGAAAAAAAGATGGATATCATTGCCAATAATTTGGCCAATGTAAATAGCAATGGTTTCAAAAAAGATCAAATTGCATTCGAGTCTTTGTTGCCCCCTTTTAAAAATAAACAAGACTTAACGTTTGACCAAAGCCGCAACGAATTATTGCCGCCAGATCAATCAAATTTAAATGTGGCATATGTTGGAGTGGCTGATTACTCAACAGATTTTAGTCAAGGAGGCTTGTTGGCAACGGGCAATACCTATGACCTGGCGCTGGACGGAAAAGGGTTTTTTATCGTTAAAACGCCAGATGGCATTGCATATACCCGAAAAGGAGATTTTCATATAGATCCAAACAACAAATTAGTTGATAGAAATGGAAATCCTGTCCAATCGGGGCTAGGCGGCGGAGATGTCGTAATTCCAACAGTTGGCGGTAAAACTACAATAGATAAGAATGGATCAATTTCTGTTGGGAGAGGCTTAGGAAATATTCCTGTTGGTCGAGTGGGCGTTGTTGATTTTGTCAATGGAGAGAAGCTTGAAAAGCTTGGAAACGGTCTTTATCGACCTGTAAGTAAAGAGGCAAAAGGGGTTGAACCCGGGCAAACAGCTATTAGACAGGGCTTCGTGGAACAATCCAACGTAAAAAGCGTTGATGAAATGACAAAAATGATTGAAACGGTCCGAGCCTTCGAAACTTATCAAAAAGTAATTCAAACAATTGACCAAGTTGACGAAAGATCTGTCAACAGTTTGGGAAGAATTGGCTAATGTTTAATCAAGGAAATTTATGAAAGGAAGGTTTGTGAAATGATTAGATCTTTATATACCGCCGCAACGGGCATGAACGCCCAAGATTTAAACATTAGCGTTATATCCAATAACCTGTCGAACGTTAATACAGTTGGTTTTAAGCGAAGCCGCGCCGATTTTCAGGATCTTTTATACCAAACATTGAGATTGGTGGGTACCCAATCTGCAAATGGTAACCAGGTTCCTACTGGGGCGCAATTAGGTTTAGGCGTAAAGCCCGCCGCTATTTCAAAGAATTTTATTCAAGGCGATTTTGTCGCTACTCAAAATGAATTGGATATAGCGATCCAAGGCGATGGCTTTTTTCAAATAGCTCGACCTGATGGAACGATTGGTTACACGCGAGCCGGATCTTTTAAAATTGATAATGCCGGTCAAATAGTGACTTCGGACGGATTGTTGTTAAGCCCTACTATTACGGTTCCGCCAGACGCCGTTAACCTTTCGATCGATTCGCAAGGGACTGTAAACGTCAACCAAGGAGGACAAACAGCCGCCACCCAGTTGGGAGTAATTCAGCTAGCAACCTTCCAAAATCCAGCGGGCTTAAAAGCCGAAGGGTCCAATATTTTTACGCAGACAGACGCTTCTGGAACTCCGGTTATTGGTAATGCAGGAGTTCTCAATCGCGGAACTATTCAGCAGGGTTTCTTAGAGCTTTCCAATGTTAGCGTTGTGGAAGAAATGGTCAATTTGATCGCGGCGCAAAGAGCTTACGAAGTAAATTCCAAAACAGTTCAAACCGCTGATGAAATGCTTCAAATCTCAAATAATTTGAAACGTTAGGTTCAAGGTGAATTTTATGAAAAAAGAATCTTCAAATATTGGTTATGGGTTTCTCATCTTTTTAACTTTGGTTTTTCTCTCTCTCTTTTCCTATGTCAACCACGTTTCTGCGATTGAAACAAAACCGTTTCAAACTATAAAAGTAGAAGAAATTGAACGCAGGGGCACAGAGTTTTTGTGGGAAAAAATTTCTGAAGAAGAAGATAACTTCGAAGTGCAAGTTATGTTTCAGGGTATGGACATTATTGTGCCAGAAGGAAAAGTCGATTTTGAATTCGAAATTAGCGGCCGCGGTCAGCTCAAAGCTCCCAGAATTCCTTTGGTTTTAAATATTAAAGTCGACGGAAAATTAAAGAGAAAATTATGGCTTAATTCCAAAGCTAAATTTTTTAAAGAAGTCTTGAGAACTACGCGGTCTTTACAAAAAGGAACGATTATTTCTCCGGAAGATATAGAATTTTCTCAAGTCGACGCTTTTCGAGAAGGTAAAAGAGCCTTTATTAATCCTGATGAGGTTATCGGATTAAAGGCAGTTAGCAATATCGAAAGGAACAAGATAATTAAGCTTAATATGGTACGAAAACCAGCTGTTGTGAAGCAAGGAGACCGGGTTCTTATTATGGCTAAAACGGGGGCTATGAAAATTACAACCCCTGGCCTTGTGAGAGAAAAGGGTTTTAAAGGAAGTATGGTCCGGGTTCAAAATATTCAATCAAAAAAGGAAGTTTATGCAAGGGTTATCGACTCAAAAACCGTTGAAGTAAACTTTTGAAGATTAATCAATTTTTGGTTTTTAATAAAAAAGGCGGGCTCTGTCCGAAAAAATTATGAACTTTGCTCATTTACAAAAAAAGATGTTTTTGAAGAGCTTTTCCCTGGCTTTGGTTGGTTTGCTCTCGGCTTGTGGTCCAAAAAATCTGGCCGTAAACCCTGAATCGACTGTTATACCCGAAGAAATATATTCAAAGAAAGAGCCGCAAGAGGGTTCTATTTGGCCTGGAGACTCCGCCTCAAATATATTTTTTAAAGATACGAAAGCCAGGAAGGTTGGCGATATTGTTACCATAACCATTGTAGAAAACACAACCTCTAGTCAAACTGCGACGACTCAAACATCCAGAGCTTCTAGCTACAATATGCAAACCGGAAGACTATTGGGTTTGCCTAGTAATTTAGGGGTCCAAAACTTTTTAGGATTAGGAAGCGGGTTTTCTCCCGATTTGGACGCTACAGCCACAAATACTCATAACGGATCTGGCACTACCACCCGAAACGGAAGCCTGACAACCACGATGACAGCCATTATTAAAGAGATATTGCCTACGGGTACTTACCGTATTGAGGGCAAAAGATCTGTCACCGTAAATAATGAAGAGCAAATTCTTGTTTTAAGCGGGGTTATAAGAAAAGAGGACATCAATTTTGACAATACAATTTCCTCAACTTTAATCGCTAATTCGTCGATATCATATGAAGGTAGAGGCGCCGTTACGGATCAACAACGTATCGGTTGGGCCGGTAAGATTTTAAGCTTCATATGGCCGTTTTAAAAACCGGGGATTATAATGAGTAAGACGAAAAAATTATTGAGCGTTCTGCTTTTCTCATTATGGAGTTTTTTGGGATGCGAAGCCGAGGTTGCTAACGTTGTTGGCGTGAGTTCTTCTGGCTTTATTTTGGGTATAGACGCGATCCATGGGGCTCATGGGCTTCCTGCCGACGGCTCAAGCCAGGCGACAATTCGTGTAGAATTGTTTACTAATGCCGGCCAATTAGTGAGTGGACAGACAGTTAGATTAACAACTACTTTGGGAACTTTAACTGATGGTGTTTCAGCTACTGCTGTCACTATTGGGGGAGCTATTCAACTTCCAATTGTTAATGGGGTTGGTTTGGCTGTATTGACTTCGGAAGAGGTTGAAGGAAACGCTTTCGTTGTCGCTTCTATTGAAAATATAAGCGCCACAGTTTCTGTACCATTTGTCAATATAACTGCCGACGCGGATTAATCATGAACCATTTACCGAATCTATTCATAAGATATTATTTCAGGATTATCCTGGCTTACGGGGTTATGCTTTCGGTTGCTATTGGTTTGTCCGCTTGTCAAGAAACCGATGGCGGACCTCTTGGTCCTTCAAGTATAAATAATTCATCCCAAAATATTACACTTAGCCCATCAACGGTGACGGTATTAAAGAGTGGAATCCAGGCTTTTACTATACTTGGCGGCACTTCGCCTTATTCTTTTTCTCTTAGTAGTACGGCATTGGGGAATTTAACATCTACTGCAACTACGACTACTTTCACAGCTGGTGGTGGCACTGGCACTGTTATTCTCACGGCGACTGATGTCAATGGATCAACAGGAACGGCGACGATTACGGTTGGTAGCAACGCTTTTTCGATAACTCCAGGAGCTGGCGTTGTTGGAAAATCAGGAACTTTGGATTTTACCGCAGGGGCCGGAGCGGTAGCCCCTGTTACCTTTACGGTGGCCAATACTGCTCTGGGTACTTTTGGAGCTACTGGAGGGACTTTTACGGCAAATGGTACCGCAGGCAGCACAACAGTGACTGCCACAGATGCCAATGGAGATACTGCCACTGCTTCTGTAACGGTTGTAGCTAATCAGATAACGATAGCTCCTTCTACCCTGGCGATAAGCGCTGTGCAAGCAGCGGCTGTTACTTTTACTCCAACAGGAGGCTCAAGCACATCTTATTCTTATTCAATATCACTTTCAGATGAAACTACTGCACTTGCGTCTACGGAAACACCGGCTGCTGATGGCACTTCGATTGATATTCAGGTTACGACTCTTCCTCTTGCAGCTTCCGGGAATGTAACGATAACATTAACTGCCACGGATGGAAATGGCGATTCAGGAACCGCCACAATTTTGGTATCTCCTGCGACTTAGTTTATAAACTTGGAGTTAAAAAGATGAAACGCTCAAAAGTTCAAGCTATTTTAATAACCTTTATGTTTTTGCTAGTTCTTATGGTCGAAACGGCTCAAGCCGCTCGGGTTAAAGACTTGGTTAATATTCGCGGCGTCAGAAACAATCAGCTAATTGGTTTCGGATTGGTTATTGGATTGGCGGGGACTGGAGATAGCGCTACCAACGTTTTCTTCTCGATTCAAACCGTGGTTAATATGTTAAAGGCGATGGGAATCACCGTTCCGGCAGGTCAGGTTAACCAGTTGCAATTTAAAAACGTCGCTACTGTTATGGTGACGGCCGATTTACCGGCGTTTGCCCGACAGGGAGATCGCCTAGACGTTTTAGTGTCTTCTGTTGGTGACGCCAAAAGCCTACAGGGAGGTACTTTACTGATGACTCCTTTAAAAGGAGCTGACGGTAATACTTATGTTGTGGGGCAGGGACCTTTATCTATTGGAGGTTTTGCAGTTCAAGGTCAAAATCGCGGGGTTCAGAAAAATCATTTACAGGTAGGGCGGATATCTAATGGCGGTTTGGTAGAAAAAGAACTTTTTTCCGCTTTTAATAAAAAAGACGAAATTGAATTGTCCATGAAGGCGACGGACTTTACGACTGCTGCGAGAATTGCGAAAGAAATTAACCGAGTGATGAAAGACGATTTAGCCGCCGCCATGGACGGAAGGTCGGTCCGTGTGAAGGTGCCTAAATTTTATCAAAATAACGCGACTGGTTTTGTGACTAGAATTGAAGGTTTACAGGTCGAGCCTGACACTGCGGCGAGAGTGATTATAGATGAACGTACTGGAACAATCGTCATGGGAGAAAATGTATTGATCTCGACGGTTGCTGTCGCCCATGGAGGGTTATTTGTACAGATTCGCGAAGATCCTATTGCAGTTCAACCCGAACCCTTGGGTGAAGGAGAAACGGCTATATTGCCAAGAACCAGAGTAGCGGTTGAAGAAGGACAAGACCGATTACTCGTAGTTCCTAGAGGAATAGGTATTGGCGATGTTGTGAATGCTCTTAACTCCATTGGAGTGACGCCCAGAGATCTTATTTCCATCTTGCAAGCGATCAAAGCCTCTGGAGCTTTGCACGCCGAGTTGGAGATAATGTAAGAATAAGCAAAGCGAATATATTTAAGAGAACCTCTAATTATTGGCATTTTTACTGGTTTGCTATCGCCCAGCCCTTAAGTTTAAGGGCAAGGCTCCTGGCAAATCTGAATTTTTGGAAGTTCCTTTAAGAAATAGTTCTAAGCGTTCTTTATATAAAGGGACAAACGTTGTTAGGCGTTTGTCCCCTTTTTTTTGGATCAAATTCGTTCTAAGTTATTATTTTTAATAACTTTTCAGGCTATCTACAAAAAACAGCGTCAAAATTCCCACCAATAATTGATTCCAAAAGTTAGCTTTAGCCGGTAGCTAGGAAATATTTTCCCTAAAAACAAAAATCTAATAGAAATTTTTTAAGAGTTTTATTTTATTTTTGAGCAATGGAAAATAAATCTTTTAAAAATAATAGGTTAGAGTTCGTCGGATTGTTTTTTTATTTGTTTGGAGCTTTGGTATCCTCCTTGCATTAAGTTGGTTGTATTAATAAAACTTTTGAAAACTTCTTGATTTATCAAGGTTAATTAAAAAATGGAAATTTTTAGTCCGAATAAAATTCGCCCAAGTATTTCTAACCCGATTCAGGGTAAAGCTGAAGGTATTGCCAATAAGATTGGCAATGGAGTTCAAAAAGAAGACGATTTGGAATCTGCGGCTCAAGATTTTGAGGCGATTTTTCTTCATAAAATGCTGGAAGCGATGCGGAAAACCGTTCCTAAGTCTGGGTTATTAGAGAGCTTTTCTTCGGATATGTATCAGTCGATGTTTGACGAAGAGTTAGCGAACGAAATGGCGAAAAGAGGGGATATTGGATTAGCCAATATGATGTATAAGCAACTTGACAAAACTAATCCTCAAAACCCAAGCTCGGATTCCCATTCTAATAAAATAGTCGATATTAAGCTCGGAGATTGAACCAAATGACAAAGCTTTATAAGACCTTGCTCAGCCAAATGGGGCAAAAAATTGCGATTTATAACGAACTAATCGATTTATTGAAAAATGAGTGGGATTCCGTATCTGGATATTCGTTGATGGGGGTTCAAGAGATTTTGAACAAAAAAGAAACTTTGGTTTTAAAGATGCAAGTTTTGGAAGAAAACCGTATTGAAGTGGTTCGGGCAATCGCCAAAAAACTTGACGTTCCATACGAAGGGTTGACTTTGAAAAAGATGTTGGCGTTAAGCCCACATCCTCTTGGCGATAAGTTAAATTTGTATCGAAAAAAATTATTGAAGCAAATTGACGTGATTGCGAAATTAACTGAAAAAACAAAACGAATTGTGGATCATTCTTCAATGTCGATTAAGAAGTCATTATCGTTTTTACATAGGACTCAAGAAAAGTCCGAAGCGGGTTATCAAGCTAAAGGGCAGTTACAAGAAGGCAAAATGCAAAGCAGAATGCTAAGCGCGGAAGTTTAAAGAAAATTTTTGATTTTTTTATAAGGTAAACCCAAATGGGCACAAATATTTTTGGCGTATTAAATTCCGGAAAGGTTGGATTGCTTTCTCAGCAATTTGCAATCGAAGTTACGGGTCAAAATATCGCCAATGTCCAAACAGAAGGCTATTCACGCCAGAAGATTGTATTCGAGGCTAACAATCCTCGTAGGTTTGGGTTTGGGCAAATTGGAACGGGCGTAAAAGTTTCCGGGATTGAGAGAGCTCATGATGAATTTCTTGCCGGTCAAATAAACGACGAGAATATCAATAAAGGACTTTTCGATCTCAAAAAAGATGTTTTTGAACAAATGGAAATTTTGTTCGATAGCACTTTTGGAGGAAGTTTAAACGACAATTTCAATGAATTTTTTGGAAGTTTGCAAGACCTTGCAAATAATCCCTCCGGCTTGGCAGAGAGAGCGGATGTTTTGGGAAAAGCCGAGACAATATTAGAGGAGTTTAAACGAATTGGCGATGGGTTGTTTGATGAAAGAGTCAATCTTGATCAAACCGTTATTTCGGAAGTTAGCGAAATCAACGGTCTGCTTTCAGACATAGCCCAGCTAAACAAAAAAATTCATGAAAATGAGACGGTCGAAGGCTTTAACGCCAACGACCTTAGAGATAGGCGCGATAGACTTATAAATCAATTAGCTGAAAAAGTAGATATAAACGTAACTACCGAGGCGGACGGTCAGGTAGATATAACGCTTGGCAGCGGCGAGGCTTTGGTTTTAAAGCAACGCGCCCTGACTTTAACCACTTCACTGAACGGAAATAATAACGGTTTTAAGGACGTAAATATTGTAAACGTTGACAACAGCACTACCGATATCACCTCTACTCTTCTGGGAGGAAAGCTGAAGGGTTTGATTGATATGAGGGATACGGAGATTAATTCGACGTTAGATGCATTGGATCGATTAACTGCCGGGTTTATTCAGGAAGTCAATCGGGTTCATAAAGATGGAGTGGGGAATGACGGTAGTTCGGGATTAGATTTTTTCACGTCGTTGACGCCAACATCTTTGGCAAATGTTAATAATACGGGTACGGCTTCGATTTCTATTACAAACGCAAGTCCAACGACGACTTCGGTAGATAAATTTCAAATTCAGTTTACGGGATCAGGTTCGTTTACCTTGAATAATTTAACGACGGGATTGGCCTCCGGAACATTTACTTTTACTAATGGAACTCCAGTTACTCTCGCTGGGGGATTGTCGGTAACATTTTCCGGATCGGCGGTCTCTGGAGATACGATTAGTTTTTCAGTTTCAGAAAATGCATCGCGAACAGCGGCGGTTTCTTCCACGATAAAAAATAATTTACAAAAAATTGCCGCTGGCAAGACGTTATCGGGAGATGGACAAAATGCGCTGGAATTGTCCAATTTACAAAACCGTTTAACTTTTAACGGAACGAGTTTGCAATCGGGATCGGGATCTTTTACTTTTTCGGATTTTTACAATTCCATTGTTACTACGGTCGCCGTTGATTCGAGCGCCGCAAGGCTAAGCGCCGACCAGCAAGAAGGAATTAGACTGCAACTCACTGCCAGACGTGAGAGCGCAGCAGGCGTATCGATAGACGAGGAAATGGTAAATTTAATTAAGTTTCAACAAGCTTTTAACGCTTCTGCCCGAATTATTACAACGGTCGAAGAAATGTTAAATACATTGCAGAATAATATTTAGTGACGTTTTTTATGGGTTTAAATCGTAAAGAAAAAACAAATATGATCAACTGGGAGATCAGACAATGGTAATGCGGGTTACCAATCAATTGACTCAACAATCGGCGTTGAATAACATTTTTCGCATCAGCGAGGATTTATTTGACACTCAAAATTCCGTGTCTTCTGGAAAAAGAATTCAAAGGTCTTCCGACGACCCTTCAGGGACTCGTCAAGTTCTTGCGTTCAGGACTTCTATTAGTCAAAATAACCAATATATAAGAAATATAAACAACAACAAAGGGTTTGTGAATAATACTGACACAGCTCTTGAAAAAGTAAGCTTGTCTTTAATTCGGACAAAAGAATTAGTTGTTAGTCAGCTAGGCGGGACGGCTACGGCTGCGACGAGATCGTTTGCCGCCGAAGAGGTTAGCGGTATGGTTAGTGAAGCGGTTTTGTCGGCCAATTCGAAAATAGGAAATCGATTCTTATTTGGCGGAGATAAGGTCGACGTCTCGCCATTTTCCATTTCTGCATCAGGCGCGGTTTATCAGGGAAATACGGAAGCGATTTCGCTTACCATAGGCGAAAGCTCTAGTATCCAACTGAATATACCGGGATCAGATGTTTTTTCCGTCGATCTTAACCCGACTATTTCAACTTCCACATCGGTTTCCGACCTAAATGGAGGTCAAGGAATAACAGCGGGTTCGTTTGTTTTGACTGATCGTCAAGGAAATAGCGAAACTATAACCCTTACATCAAGCGGAACAGTGGCAGACGTTATTTCTGCTATTAACGCTACTCAATTAAATATTACCGCTAGCATTAACGATTCCAATAATGGGATTAAGCTGACAGACACCAGTTCCTTAATTAATCAGGCGTTGACGGTTACGGAAGTAGACAGTGGGACCACGGCCCAAAGTTTGGGTTTGATTGGCGAAAGAAATGGCGTGATGCAAGGTTTTGATTTAAATCCCCAGTTAAACGCTAGCACAGCCCTTTCTCAATTAAATGACGGTCAAGGTTTAAATTTGACATCTATAAATATTATTAACGGTTCCGCTTCTGGAACGGTTAGTTTTTCTTCTTTAAATTCTTCCAGTACTGTAGGAGACGTTTTAAATTTAATAAATAACGCTGGGTTAAACGTTACCGCTGGTATTGGAAGCGATGGAAAAGGTTTGAAAATAGTTTCCAACTCTTCAAGTACGGTAGCTATTGCGAAAGAAGTTGGCGGGGGAGATTCGGCAGAACTTTTGGGATTAGGCGGAGGTCGTAATATACTCACGACATTGCTTCAAACCCAACAGGCTTTAGAAAGAGACGACACGTTTGCTTTAATTGCTCTAACGGATACTTTAGATACCGCTATCAACTCTTTAAGCGGTTCTAGAGCTACCTTGGGAACGATCACTAGAAGATTAGAGGATAATGAATTTTCTCTTGAGAAAGAATTAGTGGATAAAACCGAACGGCTTTCCGATGTTGAGGACGTTGATTTTGCCAAGGCAGCTTCCGATTTAGCTGCTTTAGAATTGGCTTTTCAATCGACATTGAACGCTACATCAAGAATTATTCAACCCACTATTCTCAACTTTTTAGGTTAAAAATAAAGTTTTGTAAAAGAAGAGTTTTTAGTTTTAAATCATGTTTGCGAAAGGCTTGCTTAATCAACGAATGGTCAATTTTTTGTACTTTGACCTTCTGTTTTCTTCTTTTCCTCCTAGTTCCTTTTTGCGAACTTCTTTATATTCTTCAAAATTTCCCTCAAACCACCTAGCTTTTTTATTTCCTTCAAATACCAAAAGGTGCGTGCATATTCGATTTAGAAAAAACCGGTCATGACTTATAACTAATACGCATCCGGCGAATTCTAGCAGCGCATTCTCTAGAGAGCGCAACGTTGCAACGTCCAAATCATTTGTCGGTTCGTCTAACAAAAGAACGTTGCCTCCTTCTCGCAACAATTTTGCCATATGGACGCGGTTTCTTTCACCGCCTGATAAGTTTTTTAATTTTTTTTGCTGGTCTGTTCCTTTGAAATTAAAACTAGCGACGTAGGAACGAGAATTGACTCTTTTTCCCGCGATCTCCATAAAGTCGCTTCCGCCAGAAATTTCTTCAAAAATGGTTTTTTCGTCGCTTAGATTTTCTCTTCGTTGGTCTACGTAGGATAAAGTCGCCGATTTTCCGATAGTTATTGTTCCTGAATCAGGTTTTTCTTCTCCAACTATCATTCGAAACAGAGTCGTTTTACCGGCGCCGTTGGGTCCTACGATGCCAACAATTGCTCCGGGAGGGACGTCAAAACTTAGGTCTTCTATTAAAGTTTGTCCTCCCATTTCCTTTGAAATATTTTCGAATTTAATTGCAATATCGCCCAAATGAGGTCCAGGAGCTATCTGGATTTCCTTGAGATTTTCCTGCATTTCGACATTATTTGACGCAAGTTTTTCATATTCACGCACCCTCGCCTTATTTTTTTTGTTTCGCGCGCTGGGTGTTGAACGAATCCACTCTAGTTCGTTAGCCAAGGCTTTTTGTAAGCGCGAAGAGGATTTTTCTTGTTGATTTAAACGCTCTGCTTTTTGTTCTAGCCAGGACGAGTAATTTCCCTCAAAAGGAATTCCCTTTCCGCCCTCCAATTCCAAAATCCATTTTGTAATATTGTCCAAAAAATAACGATCATGAGTAGATACGATAACGTTTCCAGGATAAGCGCTTAATTGTTCTTCCAGCCACTGAACTGTTTCTGCGTCTAGATGGTTAGTTGGTTCGTCGAGTAAAAGCATGTCGGGTTTTTCTAATAAAATTTTACATAGAGCAACTCGTCTAGCCTCGCCTCCTGATAGCGTAGCAACGTCTTGATCGTCAGGAGGCAAAACTAAAGCGTCCATGGCTACATTGACCTGCCTGTCTAACTCCCAGCCATCTACAGCGTCTATTGCGTCTTGAAGTTTTCCCATTTTTTCCATGGCTTTTTCCATTTCTTCATCGGACATTGGGTTTGCCATGCTTGCGCTTACTTCGTTAAACTCCTCGATTAATTTTTTTGTTTCCAGGAAGGCGTTTTCTACCGCTTCTCGAACCGTAATATTAGACCCTAGTTTGGGTTCTTGGGGTAAAAAACCAATTTTTGTTCCTTTTAATGGTTGAGCCGTGCCGTCAAATTCTTTGTCTTCCTGCGCCATAATACGAAGCAAGGTTGATTTTCCCGCTCCGTTTTGACCTACAAACCCTATTTTGGCTCCGTGGTAAAAACATAAGTTAATATTTTCTAAGACGGTTTTTCCGCCGTGAGCCTTAGTCATTCCCTGCATTGTAAAAATATATTCGCCTGCCATTGAGATTTCCCTAAAGAACTAATATTTGAAGAATTACTTAGTTAAAGTCTTAAGCGCTTAGACCGTGGAACAATCAATATTGTCTTAAATTTTTAATATTGCGATTTACGGTTATATTGTGTTGGATTTATGTAAGAAGTATAAAATCTGTTTGGAATGAACAAATCTTCGAAATTTTACTAATTGTAGGAAAATTTTTTTCAAAAACCAACAGAGATTATATTTTTTATAGATTTAAAAAGGAATTTTATATTGATGTTTAGACATTAATATAGAGTTTGATAGAAAAAACGATATAATTAAAAAGATCGTTAGTTTACAAAAGGAAAGTGAACGCCTAGGATTTCTATTTTTTAATTGATTTAGAGTCCTTGATAAAAGTTTTTGACAGAAATATCGGACATAATTGATTAAAGTCCAAGAAAGACTTAGATTTTAGAAAAAGGAGCTCCAAGAATGCCAACGTATATTAGTGGAAATGGCATACGGCCAGGTTATGTGGTCATTTATAATAAGATGCTATATAAAGTTATGTCCGCTGAACATAGGACGCCTGGGAATAAAAGGGCGTTCATGCAAGCAAAACTCCGAAATTTGAAGGATGGTACTCAAACTGAAGTAAAGTTTAGAGCTGATGAGCAAATAGAGCGAGCTGAAATGGAACAAAACGATATGGAGTATTTGTATAACGACTCCTCGGGTTATTGTTTCATGAACAGCGAGACCTACGAACAGATTTTTATTGGGCCTAATTTGGTTGAAGACGTCAAATTATTCCTTTTACCAAATCTTAGAGTCCAAGTAGAGTTTCACGACGGTAAACCCATCGGAATTGCTTTACCGGAAACGGTAGATTTGGAAGTTGTCGATACCGAGCCTCAATTGAAAGGAGCCACCGCGTCAGGATCTGGGAAGCCCGCTACGTTATCGACTGGTTTAGTAGTTACCGTCCCTCAATTTATTGCTATTGGGGAATCGGTTAAGGTTTCTACCTCTTCCGGCGAATATCTTGAACGAGTGAAAAAATAATTTTTTTAGATTTTTATAAGAAATCAAAATTGTTTTTTTAGATTCTTGCGTTTGGAAGGAGTTCAGGTTTAAACTATATTTTTAGAAGGTAATTATAAACGTAACATCAATTAGAGTTGATATTTTGTAAAATTATTTTTCTTCCTTTTTGACAAATTGTATTAATCAAAACGCGAATTTTTAAATAGCTTAACGGCTTTTTAAAATTTTCCTGCCTAATTTTAAGCCTTTCCAGTAAGGGTATCTTAATATGTCCTCAGATATTTTGCCAGAGTCGGCGTTATCGCTAGCGGATATGGTTTTGAATTCCGGAATGGTGGCCAAAGCGGTTTTGGTCATCCTATTTCTTTTTTCCGCCATTTCGTGGTCCATTATCTTAAATAAATTTTTTGTTTATCGGTCTGCAAAAGACGAAGATAGTCGCTTTTTAGATTTGTTTTCTCAATCGGACAGCTTAAATAATATTTATAATTTTTCCCGAGAATTACGTCATAGTCCCGTAGCCCGAGTTTTTTTAAAGGGTTATAAGGGACTTTATCAAATACAAGAAAGGTCCAAAACAGTCGGTAGTTCGGACCGGAAAAACCGAGAGAATTTTTCAATTCAAGAAAAAGACATTAAAGAAATTAATCTACGTTTGGATAAAGCCGTTAATGAAGAAATCGAGCGTTTGAGTCGTCGCTTGGAATTTTTGGCTACCACTGGAAGCGCTTCTCCGTTTATCGGGTTATTTGGAACAGTTTGGGGAATAATGCATTCGTTTCGGGCCATTGGAGCAAAGGGATCAGCTAGTATCGGAGGGGTGGCTCCAGGTATAGCCGAAGCGTTAATTGCTACGGCCGCTGGGTTAGTGGCGGCAATTCCTGCGGTAATTTTTTATAATTATTTAAGTAATAAAATCCGATGGTTTACTACCCGGATGGATGATTTTTCCAGAGATTTTATTTTCATGGCTGAAAATAATTTTAGGCGTTAAAGTTAGTTTTAGCGCTTGAAGTTATAAGAACTCAAAAATTTTTATGGGGAAATCAAAGAAACTTGTTTGAGAATAGGTGAAATTTAGTCTAAAAGATTCCGAATAGTTTTTTGGGTTCAACTCAACATAGTTAATATGCAATTACACGATTCGAGTTCTCCTCCTTCCAGAAGAAATCGCGAACGGCCTTTAATGGCTGAAATTAATGTTACCCCTTTGGTAGACGTGATGCTGGTTTTGTTGGTGATTTTTATGATTACCGCTCCATTAATGCAACACGGGTTGGACATACAGCTACCAAACGCCTCGGCTCCAGCGGAAGAGATCCGGGAAGTTCCTACCATATTTTTGAAAAGCGACAAATCAATTTATTGGGATAAGGACCGGATAAACGATATGGCGGCGTTTGAAGTTCGATTAAAAAAGTTTGCAACATTGCCTGGCGACAAAGAAGTTTATTTTCGGGCTGATAAAACATTAGATTACGGTTTTGTTATGGAAGCGTTGTCTAGGATTAAAGGGGAAGGAATTGAAAAAATTGGAATGGTGACGGAACCGGAGGATCAATGAACGCTCCGGCATATTGGTTTTCTGATTTTAACCAAACGTTAGTTTTTTCAGTTTTTTTTCATCTCATTTTCTTAGTTCTTTTGATGTATATCCCCAAACCAAACCCCTTTGATAAACCTGAACCCATTCCTCTCACCGTTAGTCTGATTCCCCTTCCTCAATCTAGTCCCGCTTCGGCTCCCGCTCCCGTTGCGAAAGCTGAGAAAAAAGCCGTTATTCAAAAAATTGAAGAACCCGCTCCTCCACAACGGCAAGAACCGATTAAAAAACCTAAAGCTATTAACCCAAAAGAAACAGCGGTTAAGCCTATTGAGGTTGCTTCGTTATCTCCAATAAAGAAAACAGCTATAAAGAAAAAGAAGCAAGGTTCGAAATTGCCGGATAGAAATAATACGGGCCAAAAAATTTTAGCTCAACTAAATCAATTGACGGGCGAAGCGAAAGAACAAATAATCGAAAGTTCTAATCCATTGGTTAGAGAGTTAGACCAGCTAGCCAAGCTTGCTCCAAAATTAAAACCCAAATCCAAGTCAGACCGCAAAGTTTGGGAACAAACTTTTAAGCATTTAGAAAAAATACAAAAAACCAAACCGATCAACGATCAAAAGAGTTTTTTTGCTCCCCCTATTGCAGAAGAACTGGATAATTCTCTAAAAGAACTTGACGCCTTGGATGAAAAAATACTTGATCAAGAATTGGAAAGTAAAAGTTCGTCTTTAGAAAATAATAAAATTCTTTCCGAAATACAAAAACTGCGCGATGAAAAATCCGATTCGGAGAAAAGTCCGGTTGAATCGGTGAAGGTTAATCAAAAAATAAAAGAGCTGGAAAGCGTCAAAAATATAGAATCTGCAAATCAAGAACAATTAAAGCCCGTAGAAAAATTGGAATTTGAATCGTTCGAGAAAAAATCTAAAGAAGATGGAGATAAGAAAAAAACATATCAGGATATATTGAGCGATTTAGAAAGTTTAGCTAGTTTAAATTTAGTTCCTAAATTGGAACGGGCTGGAGTACCTTCTAAAGCGCCGAGAGTTAAACCAAGCGAACGAGCATTAGAAACGGGTAGCATGTTAAGATCTATTGAGCGTTCTATTGAGATAGAGCCTATTAAAAATGTAGCTATCGAAATATCTGGCGTTTCCACTGAAAGCAAAGAGTTTCAAAGTAAAGTTAAGACCTTTGCAAGTTCTTTTGAACAAGCTTCTACGGAATCGTCTTCGAATTTACCCAAGGACAAATTAGGCCAAAGTCAAACTTCTAACGAAGAAAGCAACGACGAATACGCTCAAGCTCTAAGCCGTTATGCAGGTTTCATCCAAGATAAAATATATTCACACTGGGAAGTTCCATTAGGAGTGGCCATTCGGAAAAAAATTGTCGTTTCATTTATGTTGTTTCGAATGGGAACAATAGATAAGCCACGTTTGGTTCAAAGTTCTGGAGATAAAAAATTAGACGCTTTAGCGATTAAAGCTATTTTTGATTCGGAGCCTTTTCCTCCTTTTCCTAAAGAAATGAGAGAACCCAATATAGTCATTACCATCAATTTTAAATTGGAAGTCCAATCATGAAAAGTTTCGCTCAATTGTTTTTAGGTTTGTTTATAGTTTTATGCGTGGGCTTATTTTCAAGTCAAGCGATCGCCCAATCGCAAAGCGTCGAATATGAATTGGAATTATTAAAGAAAACACAAGAAAAAGTTGATATTGCAGTTCCGAGGTTTATAAATATGGAAAATTCCAATGCAAATGATTTGATCGCTAAAAAAGCTCGGTCTATATTGATAAATGACTTGGTATTTTCCGAGTTGTTTAGAGAAGTTTCCCTTGCGCGGTTTGCCGCTATTATACAGGCAGATCGGGACCCTACTCAGATTAATTACCAGCCTTGGAGAGAGATCGGAGCGCAGTGGGTTTTAAGAAGTCAGTATCAATTGGAACCTGACACGGATTCTATAACTTTAGTTTTTCGTTTGTTTGACGCAGCTAACGGTAAATTTGTAATTGGCAAGCGATATCGCGCGAAGAAAAACTTCTTAAGAAAAATAATTCATAAATTTGCCGATGAAGCTGTATATAGATTGACTGGAAAAAGAGGGGTAGCAGGCACTCGAATTGCTTTTGTCGGCAGAATTCGTGAAAACGGAAAAATTGTAAAAGAAATTTTTACTGCAGATGTTGACGGGCGTAACGTAAAAAAATTAACCAAAGATGGCGCTGTACTTTTAAGACCTGCCTGGTCCCCTGAGGGAGCCAAAATAGCCTTCAGTTCTTATTCTAAAAAAAATCCCGATTTATACATGATTGATACAAAAACAAAAAAAAAATGGCTTATGTTGAATTTGCCGGGATTAAATGCAACTCCTTCATGGTCCCCTAATGGGAATGAAATTGCTTTAGTTTTAAGTAAAGATTTGAATTCTGAAATTTATTCTTTCACAAAAAGTAGAAGATTAAGGAGATTAACAAAGCACTATAGTATTGATACTTCGCCCTCTTGGTCTCCTGATGGCGGCAAAATAGTATTTGCTTCGGATAGATCGGGTTCAGGTTTTCCACAAATTTATATTATGAGTAGTTTGGATGGCGATCAAGAAAACGTTACCAGAATATCGTTTAACTCTTCCCATAACGATAATCCTGCATGGTCGCCTGATGGAGATAAGATTGCATATACTTCTAAAGTTGGAGAACATTTTCAAATCAAGATTTATTATTTGAAAGATAAAAAGACCGTTATTTTTACACATGGGGATACAGATAGAGAAGAACCTTCCTGGTCGCCTGACGGAAGTTTTTTAGTTTTTCAGGAAACTCGCAATAATCGATCTCATCTAGCGATTAAAAGAGTTGGGGGCAGCAAAATTCGCCGTTTTATTCCTAAAAAGCGCGAAGGAGTAATGATAGATTCCGTTGGAGAATTTCATCCTGCCTGGTCCCCATATTTAAAATAATTTTTATTTAAAGTAAGATGTTTTTCCGTTTTCTAATTTAAATCTAGCTTTTCTTTTGCCCTAAGTATAGTATAATTAATAGATAATCAACATTTTTTGCTCTCAGAAGGTTTATCGGATTGCCCTTGTTTTTTTGCTTGGTTTATTTTTTTGTTCGAAGTTAAAGATAAACGAAGTGAAAAGTTCTGTGCAGGTTAATCAGATTTATTGACATTTTTAGTTCTTTAGATTTACCTTTGATTACTTGATTTAATTGGCTTATAGTGGTATTTTATAAATAGTTGAAAAGATTGATTTAAACGTTTATTATGGTATTATATTATAGTATTTAAGGTTAAAGAGTAATTTCTGGGGAATTTTCTCCATTTATATATTGATTTATAAAAGCTCTAAATTTTTTTAGGTTTAATTTTTAAAGAGGAAAATAATGAAAAAAATTACGACTAGTCAATTATTAGCAGGTTTGCTCATTTCCGGATTGATAGGGGGATGTGCTGCAAAACCAACTCCAGTGCCTCCGGACGTAATGGCTAGCAATTTGGCTGGTTCTGGAGCTGATTCTTCTATGACAAGTTCAGGAACTAGTTCTCAAATGTCAGAGTCGGATGTAAACGCCGGTTCTAATGTGGGTTCTGGAGCGGTGGAAAGCAGTTCAATGGGAGCCAGTGGTTCTGGCGGAGATACAACAGGTCGATTTACCGATATTCCAATCCAAGAGACCGAGATTTTTGGTCCTGGAATTTCTACCGAGGGGCCTGGAAGTTCAGCAATGAGCGCAAGCAATATGACTAGTGGTTCTACGGATGGTTCTACAAGCGGTTCTTCTAGCAGTGGCGGTTCAGCAACATACGGAGAGGGAACTCGCTCTGGCGGTATGGGTTCTTTTGATGGGTCTGGAAGTACTGTAGGGGAAGGTTCTAGATCTGGTGGAATTGATCCATATGGCGGCTTTATTTCTCCTGATTCGGCCAAATCTGGCGACTTGTTAGCGGGTCTTTCTGGTCCTGATGGCTCAGGTTCCAGCGGGTCAGGTTCTAGTGGAAGCGTTATAGGCGAAGGTTCCAGAGCTGGCGGACTTGGCGAGTTTGGAAGCGGTTCGGGTTCGTCAGGTTCCGGGAAAGATGGAGTAGGCATTGGAATTGGTTCTGGCGCTTTAGGGTCTGGCGGTAGCGCTTCTTCAAACGGCTCAGCAGGCGGTTCAGTAGGCGGTAGCAGGGATTATTCTGGCGCTGCAGGCGGTAAGTCATATGAGCCACTTGCCGAAGTGGCTCGGTTGAAACCATTTGAGCCTACGGAAAATTTGCAAGATATTCATTTTGATTATGACAAGTACGATTTAGACGCAGTTGCAAAAAGCGCTTTAAATAAAAACGCAGATTGGTTAAAACAAAACCCTACTTCTAAAGTTGAGATTCAAGGACATTGCGATGAAAGGGGCACTAATAATTATAACTTAGGACTTGGAGAACGCCGAGCTATTGCGGTGAAAAAATATTTGATTGCGAGAGGGGTTTCCAAAGATAGACTTTTCACTATTAGTTATGGCGAAGAACGTCCTTTTTGTCAAGATAGTACGGAAGCTTGTTGGAAAAGTAATCGACGGGGTCATTTTTTAGTTTCAAACTAAACCTAAATCGATATCAATCAAATTTTTCAATAGTGCCGGAGCGGAGGCGAATCTCCGTTTCGGCGTTTTCCTTTCTAAATCTTTCCTTATTTCGGCATTTTCTTTTTGCCGAAGCTCTTTTAAAAAAATGAGACAGAAAATAATCGCCAAAGTTTTTGTTTTGGGTTTTTTGTTGGTCGGAGCGCTTTCTCCATCATCGGTATTTGCAGGCCTTTTTGACGATGATGAAAAGCGGTGGGACTACCTATTTAAGACTCTAAAAAAGATCAATCTTAGGTTATCCGACTTAGAAACTAAGGAAATGCAGGCTTTAAAACAAGCTCAAGGGCAAATGTATTCTCAATTAGAAGAGATTCAAAGAATTTTGCCTAGTCTGCAGGGGATAATGGAAGTTAATAAATCGGATATTGATAATCGAATTTCGAGTTTATTAACAAAAACGGAAGAGATTCAAGCTTTATCGGTTAATCAGGAACAACGCATGCAAAGCGATTTAACTTCGTTGAAAACCGAATTGGAGCGAGCCCTTCAAACGATTAATAACAGTTTAGAAAGTCAAAAGACTGGAATCATAAATGAATTTGCTTTGATTAAGGAAGGTATTGCGGCCGATATCAAAACGCTTGCAGATTCAAATACTCAAAACTTTAAAAATTTTTCGAATGCGGAAGCTCAATCTTTTAAGCAAATTGTTGACAATTTAAACGTTCAAAACGAAAGAATTGCGACTACTAATAGAACTTTAAAAGAAGAGCTGATTCCCACCATTATCCAAGAAAATAAAAATATTCTTAGCCAAATCGTAGCTACGGTTAGTCAAAATAAGGAAGAAATTTCTCAGCTATCACAATCAAATCATATTGCACTTACCGAATATTTGAATTCCATAAAACAGCAAAATGAGAAATTAGTCAAAATTTTAGAAAATACTTTAACCGTACAACAGACAAATCAAAACCAATTGGTTGAGAATATTAATAAAGTTAACGATAATGTGGTTCTTTATGGACAAGGTTTCAATAATCTACAAAAAACCTTAGATATTAATTTAGGCGAACTAAAGAAAAGTCAAAACATCGTCGCTTCTGCAATTACCCAAAATACCAAAAGTCTGGGCCTAATTAATACAAATATTAAAACAGTCGCCGATGGCATGGAAAAAACGGTTGGTTCTGTTAATACATCTATGGCGCGACTCCAAGAGATTTCAAACCAAAATAGCGACAAGCTCATTAAAATAAATGAATTGTCTTTAAAAACCGTCACCGAAAAAATGGACCGCTCTGCGGAGGCCATTAGCATTGGAACTGAAAACGCAAAACAGACTAATAATAAATTGGTTAAAGTTGTTGAAATTTTAAAAAGTTCTGCCAATCAATCCAAGGTTTTTGATCAAAAACTAGACGCAGCCATTTCTAAGGTAGTTCTTAGCGAGTCTCAAACTAAGGCCTCTGACGAAAAACTAACCCAATTGATTGAGTTGTTTCAAGCAAACGCGCAGTTTGTTCAGAAATTAGAAAACGATTTAAGCGTTTCTTCGCAGAAGGTTGAAGAAAACCAAGCTAGCGTAGTTTTAGCTAATGAAAAATTGGCTAAGCTTATCGAAATTTTGAAGACCATTGCCGTTTCTCAAGCCAGGGTTGACGAAGTGGTCGTGGCTCAAAAAGAATTAGTTCAATCTCAGGATCAAATTATCGCCGCACAACAACAGATGTCTACCGCGCAGAATCAGATTTATGAAAATCAGAGTCAGATTGTAGAAACTCAAAAAATATTAGCTAAGGCTCAAGAACAAGCCACCGCGTCGCGAGAACAAATTATTCGCACTCAAGCTGAAATTAAGGAGGCTTTAGCGGATTTGCGTAGAAAAGCTAATGTAAATATTGCGCGAAATGACGATATCAAAAAGAAACAAGATAAAATCGAGCAAGCTTTAAAAGCCAGCGGAGCGATGCAATAAAGTAACACCTTCCCTTTATTTTTTTAGAAAGCTTTTTTAAACCTCGCTTTTACGATAAACCGCGCCATGGCAAAACCCACCACTATTTTTGTATGTAACGGTTGTGGACACCGCGCTCCAAAGTGGTTGGGAAAATGTCCAGAGTGCGAAGAGTGGAATTCTTTTTCAGAAGAATCCGTAAAGTCGAATAGTTCCAAATCTCGCCAAAAAAAATCACAAACTCAAAAAAACGTTCAACCTATTACGGAAATAGTCGGCGGCGAATCCCATAGGTTCTCTACAGGTTTAGGAGAATTAGACAAAGCTTTGGGAGGCGGTTTAACTGTTGGGTCTTTAGTCTTAGTTGGAGGAGACCCTGGAATTGGCAAATCGACTCTTATGCTGCAAAGTATGGGGTTAGCGGCGGGGAAAAGTAAAAAAGTTTTATACGTCTCAGGGGAGGAATCTCCCGAACAAATAAAGTTAAGGGCCGAGCGATTGGGAAGCCTTTCGGATAATTTATTAATAAGCTCGGAGATTTGTATAGAAGATATTTTAGATTTAGTCGACAAGATTAAACCTGAAATATTGGTGCTTGATTCCGTCCAAACATTTTTTACGCGCGAGTTAACCTCTGCTCCTGGAGCTATTGGGCAGGTGAGAGAAGTTGCTTTTAAAATTATGCAAGAGGTTAAGCCGCGTGGGATACCTACTTTTTTAATAGGTCATGTTACGAAAGAAGGAGCTTTAGCGGGCCCTAAAGCGCTTGAGCATATTGTTGACACTGTACTTTACTTCGAAGGCGAGAAAAATCACGCTTACAGGATATTAAGGGCCGTAAAAAATCGATTTGGTCCAACGCCGGAGATGGGAGTATTTGAAATGCGCCGAGATGGACTTAAACCGGCGGATAATCCCTCCGAAATATTCCTATCAGAAAGACCAGAAGACGCTCCAGGTTCTGTTATAGTTTCAATTGCTGAAGGTTCTCGACCTTTGTTTGTTGAAGTGCAAGCATTAGCGAGTTCTTCCTCAAATATAGGCATGCCCAGAAGAATGGCTACAGGAATGGACCCCAACAGAGTTTCTTTGCTAATTGCAATTCTGGAAAAACGGCAAGGATTGCATTTGCAGGGCGAAGATATTTTTGTCAATATCGCCGGTGGAATTAGGATATCGGAACCTGCCGCCGATCTTGGAGTCGCCGCCGCAATTGCGGGAAGCTTTCGCAATATTTCAATTGATCCTGGAGTTGTCATGATGGGCGAAATAGGATTGGCCGGGGAAGTACGGTCTATCCTTAATTTAGACACACGGTTATTAGAGGCCGAACGTTTAGGGTTTTCAAAGTGCATAGTTCCAACATTGCCAAAAAATTGGTCGCAACCTGGCGAAGGACGCTTGAATATTAAACCTGTCAAAAATTTAAGCGAAGCGCTGGAAGCGATTTTTTAATTTTTGCCTACGGTTTTTTGAGCTTATTTAGCAAGAACTTCGAGATATAAAATTGATGGAAAATTCCAATACTAATTATAATTTGTCAGTAGTTATTCCAGCTGGCGGACAAGGCTTAAGGATGGGCGCCAAGTTGCCCAAGCAGTTTATTGAACTAAAAGGAAAGCCTATTATCAATTATACGATCGCCGCTTTTGAGGCGTTAGACTGGATCGATGAAATAATTCTCTGCGTTCCAAAGGCTGAATTTTCAAATGTTCAAAAGGAAATGGTTAACCGAATCAAGGTTAAGGTGGAAGTTGGTGGAGAAAAACGTCAGGACTCCGTTTATAATGGTTTAAAAGCAATAAATAAGAACTCTAGTTTTGTAGCGGTTCATGACGGTGTTCGTCCATTTATCAATGAAGAGGTTATTAGGACAGTTTATGAAGCGGCAAAGGAGTTTGGCGCGGCTGTCGCTGCCATTCCAGTAAACGATACTTTAAAACGAGCTAACGACGAAGGAATGTTGGAGAAAAATATAGATAGGGATAATCTTTGGCGTATGCAAACGCCTCAGATTTTTAAAACAGAACTGTTGCTTGAAGCTATGGAAAAAGCCAGGAAAGAATCATTTTATGGAACCGACGAGGGCTCGTTAATCCAGTTTATCGGAAAACCTGTAAAGTTTGTATTAGGTTCCGAATTTAATATTAAAATTACGCGACCAGAAGACTTAATTCTTGGCGAGTGGATCGCGTCTTTAGAACAATTTAGTATCAAGTAGTTTTTATGAAACCTCTGGTTGTCGCTTTCATTGGAATAATTAGTTTAGTTTATTTATTAAACCCAACGGCGGGTTTTTTTGAATTGATTCCAGACAATATACCGTTTGTGGGAAATCTGGATGAGGCGACCGCTTGCGCTTTAATTCTAGCTGCTCTTAGATATTTTGGTATTGACCTTACTGGGTTTTTGCGAACTACTTTAGACGAGAAAAAACCTCCTAAACCAGATAGTTAGAAATTTTATTTTTTAACGTTTAAATTTGTTTTTTCCGCAAAAAATTCTTTAGAATAATTGGCATTTTTACTGGTTTGCTATCGTCTGGCCCTTGAATTTAAGGGCCAGGCTCTTGGCAAATCTGAATTTTTAGAGGTTCCCTTAATTTTTATCCGTTTTTAATAGGAGAAAATATATGTTAACCGTTGGATCTGAAGCTCCAAATTTTACGGTAAAAGATCACAATAATATCCCACTGACTCTTTCTAATTATCGTGGAAATAAAGTTGTTTTATGGTTTTATCCTAAGGCAGACACGCCTGGTTGTACTGTAGAAGGTCAAGGTTTTCGAGACGAGTTTAAAAAGTTCGAAGAGAAGAACGTCGTAATTTTGGGCGTGAGTCTCGATACGGTTGAAGAAAATAAAGCGTTTGCTGAAAAGTTTTCTTTTCCTTACCCTCTTTTATGCGACGTGGACAGAGAAATAGCTTTGGCTTATGGAGCGGTTAAAAGCAAAGACGATCAGTACGCGGCAAGGATTACTTATGTGATAGACACTGAAGGAAAAATTGCCGAGGCGATTGAGAGCGTCGATACCCAAACCCATGCTTCCGATCTTTGCTCTCGTTTGTAATTAATCAAGACTTTGCAAAAAAAAACCGCTCAGGTTAGTCCTGAGCGGTTTTTTATTTAAGACGACTTGTAGTTAATTAAAAAACCGAAACTTTAATATGAACCAAACGGCGGCAACCCCATCTTTCCAAGTGATTTTTTTCCCGTGAGCATAATCTCGACCGCTGTATGATATTGGCACCTCATAGATCCGAAATTTAAGTTTGGCAATTTTACTGGTGAATTCTGGTTCAAAGCCGAAGCGGTCGCATTTAAATGTTAATTGGTCCAAAACTTTTTTGGTGAATACTTTATAACCTGTTTCCATATCCGTTAAATTCAGATCTGTTAACATATTGGACATAGTGGTCAAGGCTTTGTTTGCAATGTAATGCCAGAAGAACATCACTCGATGAGGACCGCCCAAAAACCTAGAACCAAAAACCACATCAGCGCGGTTGTCTTCAATTGGTTCTAATAGTTTTCCATAATCGGAGGGATCGTATTCGAGATCTGCGTCTTGAATAATGATTACGTCCCCTTCTACCTGGGCAAATCCAGTGCGTAGAGCGGCTCCTTTGCCCTGGTTGCGTTCGTGGAATAAAACTTTGATATTAGGTTGATTTTCGTATTCCTTCAGGATGTCTCGAGAGCCATCGACTGAACAATCGTCAATCAAAATAATTTCTTTTTCCCACTTAACAGACATTACTCTTTCGATGATATCGCGAAGAGTAGCCTTTTCGTTGTATACGGGGATTACGACCGAAAGCTTCACAGAATCCAGATCAAAATAAGGTATAAACGAAAGGCGCTACGGCGCTGCCTTCAGTCAAAACAATTAATAAGCTCATTAACAATAAAATGAAAACAATGGGGCCAAGCCACCATTTTTTTCTATGTTTTAAAAAGTCCCAAAATTCGGCAAGAATAGAAACTTTGCTTTCGGTTTTTTCTTTTTTGTCCATGGAAAGTTAATTTATTTAATTTATGTTAAAAAATATTAGGCGGATAATGCCGCCAAATGACTATGTACCGAATCCGCTAAGGCTTGGTGATTATATCCTCCCTCTAACATAGATATCAACCGGCCATTACATATCTCTTCAGAGGCTTTTCTTAATAGTTCGGTCATTTTTCCAAAACATCCGCTGGAGAGCTGCATAGTGGCTAAAGGATCTTCGGCATGAGCGTCGAACCCGGCTGAAATAATGATTAAATCGGGTTTAAATTTAAATAATTCTGGAATCAGTTTATTTTCCACTAAGTCTAAATAATCAGAGTCTTCTGAATACGCTCTTAAAGGAAAATTTAAAGTTGCGCCAAGCCCGTCTCCTGTTCCAGTTTCACTTTTGTCTCCAGTCCCAGGGTAAAAGGGAA
Source organism: uncultured Nitrospinota bacterium (assembly GCA_964344185.1). Classification (GTDB taxonomy): domain Bacteria; phylum Nitrospinota; class Nitrospinia; order Nitrospinales; family JAJDAT01; genus JAJDAT01. The sequence continues at coordinate 43,278 of CAYFMN010000025.1, read as the reverse complement.
ATTGATGGGCGCTAGAATAGAAAATGGAAGAATTTGAGTAAAATGAATTTTGAGTTCCGTTTCCGTGGTGAACATCCCAGTCAAAAATAGCGACGCGATCAAGTTCTCTTTGCTCTTGAGCATAACGCGCAGCAATAGCTACGTTATTAAAAAGACAAAAGCCCATTGATCGATTTCGTTCTGCGTGATGCCCAGGAGGGCGTACGGCGCAAAAAATGTTATCCAGTTCTCCGTCTACTACTTTGTCTACTGCAATCAGACCCGCTCCAGCCGCTAACAATGCCGCTTCGTAAGAGTTCAAGCTGATGTTAGTGTCCATGTCCAAAGAGCTTTGGCCTTCGCGGCATTTTTCGTCTACGTAAGCGATATAGTTGGAATCGTGTACAAGAGCAATTTCTTCTGGCGACGCTTTTCGAGGTTCCAGTTCCGTAATTGTTGGTCTATCTTCTGCATTTTCTAACCGGTCCAAAATAGCTTGAAGTCTTCCTGGGTTTTCTGGATGAGGTTCTGTTTCATGCTTTTGATACAGCGGATGGTAAATAAAACCGGTTTGTTTCATAAGTTTTTTTGGCGGGCTTTGTTATTTAGCCTCTTTACCTTGTTGAATCCATTGATAGAGAACTTCGGCCTGAACTGGATCCATTTCTTTTAATTCTTCATATTTTTTCTTTGCATTGTCGCCGTCTTTGTTTAAAGCGTAGGCGAAACCTAGATTTCTATGAAAATCCGACATTTTTGGATCAATTTTAATAGCTTTTTTGTATTCTGCTATAGCGGCGTCTAAGTCGCCTACAGCGACATAAACATTAGCCAAGTTATAATGTACGGAACCCAGGTTTGGGTTTATTTTTATCGACTCTTGGTAAGCAAAAATTGCTTTTTTAAAATCTTTCTTTTGCGCAAGCATATTGCCTTTTTCAAAAAGGGCGGTAGCTTTTTCTAAGTTGCTTCCTTTTGGGGTTTCTCCAAAAGAATGAGCTGTCAATGACATTAAAAGTAGTAAGCTCAAAAAAAGTTTTGGAAAAAAGTTTAAAATCCTTGAAATCATAATTATCTTCCGGAAAGAAAAAAGTGGGTGTTGAACGCAGAGCAGATAAGTGTAAAGAAAAGACGAAACGTTTTAAATTCAAAGCTATCCTAAGAATAGCAAAGCTGGATTTTTAGATCAAACAAATTTTGGTTTAAGTGGACTTCTAATTTTTATAAAGCTTTCGGACGAGGAAATTATTAGTAAATCATATGGTAAATCAAGATCAATGGTTAAAGTTTAGGGAAAAAGCGCTTCAATTAGGGTTTGATGAGGTTGGCGTCGCTTCTCCTCAGGACGTTTCTTCCGCCTCCCGGTTTCAGGAATGGCTGGATTTGGGATATCAAGGAGAAATGGGGTATATGAGGAGGAATTCCGAAAAGAGGATCGATCTGAATAAAGTTTTACCGGGAGTTCGCAGCGTTGTTTGCCTCCGTTCGAATTATTTTCCCAGAAGAAAAAGTCTGGATTATTTAAAAAATAAAGAAGAAGGGGATATTTCTATTTATGCGCTTAACGAAGATTACCATGACGTTATTTTGCCGAGATTAAAAGAATTAGAGGAATTGGTCCTCGAAGAGTTTCCCGGTTCTAAAAGCAAGGTTTACGTCGATACCGGCCCTGTACTCGAAAAACCATTAGCGCAAAAAGCTGGATTGGGTTGGATCGGCAAACACACTAACTTAGTTACAGAAGGTATAGGTTCGTGGTATTTTCTCTCTGAGATTTTGCTGGATGTTGAGTTGCCATTTTCTCAGGGAGCGGTGGATCGATGCGGAACCTGCCGAGATTGTATAGATATTTGCCCGACTCAAGCTATTGTAGCTCCTTATGTTTTGGACTCGAGAAAATGTATATCTTATTTGAATATAGAGCTCAAAGGAGTCATTCCAATTGAATTTCGTAAGGCGATCGGGAATCGAATTTATGGATGCGACGATTGCCAAATCGTTTGTCCCTGGAATTCTTTCGCTTCTGTAACTTATGAGAAAGCCTATTTAGAAAAAACAGATACAAATCGATTAATTGATTTAATGCAATTAGACGACGAAGGGTTTCGCAATCGGTTTAGGAAAAGCCCCATTAAACGACTAAAAAGAAAACGGTTTTTAAGAAATGTTGCGGTGGCTTTGGGAAACTCTGAAAATCGAAAGGCTGCTACCGTTTTAGAACAAGCTTTGACGGATAAAGAACCGCTTATTAGATCCCATTCGTTGTGGGCGTTGGGAGAAATTTTAGGGCAAGAAGCCCTGGTCCTGATCGAAAAGCATTTATCTGAAGAATCTGACCCTTGGGTTCTTGAAGAAATTCAGCGACTAAAAACTCAGGGAACTTCAAGCAATTATTTTCCAACCTCTTAAATTATCTTCTTTTGACTTTTCAAAATAAATTATCCGAATTGCCAGATTGGGTTTATCCCGTTGTTGTCGCCTTTTTTGCCCTGATCATTCGTATCGTTTATTTTTTTGATTTCCAGGACAATCCGTTTTTCGATTATGTATCTCCGAATATGGATAATGGCAACTACGATTTAGGAGCCCGTCATTTTGCGCAAGGAGACTGGTTAATTGATATTCCGCGAGGTCATAGTCCTTTTTATATGTATGTGTTGGGGACGATCTATGCTTTGGTCGGGCGTGATTTTAAATTTGTATGGATTTTTCAATTTACCCTTGGCGTAGGGGCGTCCGTTTTGGTTTTTTGCGCCGGTCGATTGTTGGGCGGCAAAATAACGGGTCTTTTAGCCGGTTTGTTATTTGGATTAAATGGGATTGTTATTTTTTACGAAGGCCTTTTGTTGCGCGAAAACTTAGCGTTATTTTTTTTGATACTTTCCTTTCTGTTTTTTCTAAAAGGTTTGGTTGCCGAAAATTCAACTCTAAATGAATTTAAAACAGAGCCGGAAAATATTTCAAAACAAAACTTTTATTTAATATCGGGCTTTATAGCCCTATCCATGTCGGTTCAAGTTCGTCCGAACTTTGGTTTATTATTTCCTTTCATTGCGGCGTATTTATTCTGGGGAACTTTTCGCCATTGGAATGTTCGGGACAGACTATTAAGACTGGGGGCTTATTCGATAGTTTTTTTTGGGTTGATGGTTCCCTTAATCGTTCGAGGATACCTGGTGTTTGATAAATGGTATTTCATAGATACCAGCGGCGGATACGCATTTTTAGCAGGTAATTTAAGTCAATATCCCGGGACTGGATTTGAGCCCTACCCTGTTTTTGACGAATGGATTAAAAAATATGGTTTATTCATTTCTCTAAAGCAATCGCTATGGGTTGTTTGGGAAGGGTTTTTAGCCGATCCTTTAGCTTTTGTGCAAATGTATCTGCGAAAGTTATTTTTCATTTTTAGTTCTTATGAGTCGGCTTCCAATGTTAGCTATTACGCCTTTGGTCAGTTTTCAGGCGTTTTGAAAAATCCAGTTTCTGGATTTGGTTTTATAGCCGCGCTGGGGTTATGGGGAATTGCTTTTTCCCTGCGTCGCCGCCATCAATTTAATCTTGTTTATATTTATTTAACCGGATTGACGCTTGGAATCTGGTTGTTTTATCCCGTAAGCAGGTTTCGTTACGTTTTGATCCCATGGCTCATTCTATTAGGAGCTTATGCGCTTGTTACTTTTGTTTCGGAAACGTTTTCGAAGAGTAAATTAAAATCGGTTGCTTCTGGGGCTTGCCTGGTCTTTATGTTTTGGGCTTTAATTCAGCCAAAATGGTTAAAAGCCGAAGGTCGTTTTGTCGATTATTGCAATATCGCCATTGCTTATTTTGAAAATGAGCGTGTTTTTGATCTTTCCCGAATTGAACGACAAGCCCAAATTTGCTGGAAAAAAGAAGCCGAGAGAAATTTAGAGCATTTTCAGGCGGGAAAATTATTGGCCACGACTTATAACCTCTCAGCAGGGTATTTTCTTGACCAGGGCGACAAAGCCAGCTCTATGAAGTATTTGAAAGCTTCTCGAGACGTTCTCCCTTTCAAGTTATTTCCGTATCAGTTACAAACTCAAATTTATGTGAATGAAGGGGAAAATGAGAAGGCGATTAATACAGCGCAAATGGGACTCGCTGTCACTCCGAACGACCCAGTTTTGCTGGGGAAACTTGCAGAACTCTATATAGAAACAAAACAATTTGTTTCTGTCTGGCCCGTTTTGGTTAATTTGTTTAAAAACTCTCCCAATGATGAAGTTCGCGAGAAAGCAAGAAAACAACTGATTACTTTAGAATCCAGGATTCCTCAATTGCCTGATTTGGACTCGCTGCTTAAACAAGCGAATTTTCTTTATGACAACAAACGTTGGCAAGAAGCGGCGGCTGTATTAGAAAAAATTAACGGCGTAAACCGGTCCGAATCGCTTTTGTTTGTTAAAGAGGCTTCGGTATATGGTTTTTTGAAAGATTATGAAAGAGCCGAGAAATCATACCTGAAAGCATTAGCGATTAAACCCAATGATCCTGATATTATCCGTATGTTGTCGGATTTATACTTATTTTCCCCAAGACAATCACATTTTTTGGCTTATTTATACCTCTCCCGTTTTGTTCAACTTGGGCAAAAATCTCCTGAATATCAAGATAGATTCTCAGTTTTTCAGAAATTAAAATATGATTTTGAAAATAAGAAGTTAGATCCTTTAATCAATGATCTAACCGAAGATGAAAACCGAAAAATCTTTCAATTTTATGAGCGGCAAAGCGGAAAATTAAAATAAAAAGATAATTGCGTTGAAAACATGGGCTTTACCAGCCTATAATCAGGGTTTTTGCAAACATCTTAGATATTGAAAATTATGACTTCCCCAACCGATTACAGGTTTTTAAAAGCGTGCCGGGGCGAACCCGTAGACGCTACGCCCGTATGGTTTATGCGTCAAGCTGGCCGCTATATGAAGGAGTATCGGGCTTTAAAAGAAAAATACTCTTTCTTGGAAATGTGCCAAACGCCGGAATTGGCCACCGAAGTTACTCTGCAACCGCTTAAACCTTTAGGAGTGGACGCGGCTATTATTTTTGCCGATATATTATTGCCCTTGGAGCCTATGGGCACTGGTTTGGAGTTTGTGAAAGGCGACGGCCCTTCAATTCCAAGACCTGTTAGAACCCGCAAAGATGTTGAAAATTTACGACCCGTCAATTCAGAAGAACAGTTAGGTTATGTCGGGCAGGCGATTAAACTTGTTCGCAAGGAAATCGAAGGAAAGATTCCCCTGATCGGATTTGCCGCCGCTCCTTTTACCTTGTGCAGCTATATGGTGGAAGGGGGTAAGTCGAGCGAGTTTAAAATTACCAAACTTCTGATGTATGAAGAGCCGGACACTTGGAAACTTTTGATGGAAAAAGTTTCGACCGTTTTGATCGATTACCTAAAAATGCAAGTGGCTTCAGGAGCTCAAGCGCTGCAAATTTTTGATAGTTGGATAGGTTGTGTGACCCCAGAAGATTATCGGGAATATATTTTGCCCTATTGCCAAAAAGTTATGAACGCGCTGAAAGACTTAGATGTTCCGGTGATCAATTTCAGCACGGGCACTTCATCTATGCTGGACGTGATAGCGCAAGCTGGAGGCGACGTGATGAGCTTTGACTGGAGGATAAATATTGATCAAGCTCGGGATATTGTCGGTTGGGATAAGCCTGTTCAGGGAAACATGGACCCCGTTGTATTGTTTGCGCCTATTCCGGTAATCAAGAAACGGGTTCACGATATTATGCGGCGCGTTGGCGGTAAACCAGGACATATTTTTAACTTAGGTCACGGAATTTTACAACATACCCCTGTAGATCATGTAAAAGCCGTTGTTGATATGGTTCACGAGTATAAGCATGCTGGATGATTCGAAGATTGGTATTTTTTTAATGGCTCACGGCGCTCCCGATAGCGTTGATCATATACCCCAGTACATTCGAAATATTCGCGGCGGGCAAGATCCTAGTCCGGGAATAGTCGAGGCAATAACCGACCATTACAATCAGATTGGCGGCAAATCTCCCTTGGAGCCAATAACCAAAGAGCAGGCCAATAGTTTGGAAAAACTGCTTAATAGTGATGGAGGAGAAGGTCGGTTTAAGGTTTATGTTGGAATGCGAAACTGGAGTCCCTATATTCGCGATGTTGTTAAGCAAGCTTACGATGATGGAGTGGAGAGATTGATTGGGTTGTGTTTGGCTCCCCAATACAGCAGGTTCAGCACCGAGCTTTATTTAAAGGCCTTTCGAGAGGCGATTAGGGAGAACGGCGGCGATTTGAAAAATGCCGATTTTATTTATTCCTGGGCGGATAACGAATATTTGGCTGAAGCTTTTGCGGACCGCTATAAACAAGCCGCAAAAAAAATCATCGAAGACGGCTCTACCGGATTTTATACGCTGTTTACGGTTCATAGTATTCCTGAAAGTTCATTAGATGAAGGAGATCCTTACCCGGAAGAATTTACTAAAACCGTACGGAGCATAATTAAAAACGTTAAACCGATTCAGTGGAATCAATGCTACCAAAGCGCAGGTTATATTCCTGTTCCGTGGTTGGAACCTTCGGTTGAAATGATGTTGGACAAGATTGCTCGGTTTGGCAAAAAGACCGTGTTGGTCGTGCCTGTTGGTTTCCTCTGCGATCATGTGGAAATTTTGTACGATATCGATATCGAATATACGAAATATGCGGAAAGTAAAGGATTAAAGCTTTACCGGACCAAATCCCTAAACGCCACCCCAAAACTTATCCAAGCCCTCGCTTCTGTCATTTGGAGCCATATTTGTTAGTTGATGGATAAGAAAACTAAATATTAAATATCGGTATGTTGGATTTAATTAAGAGAAGGTAAGGTTTTACTTATGCCTGAACTGGCAAAGCAATATGGGGAAGGATTTGGTCCATTGCTTGGTAAGGATTTCTTATTTTAACTATTTTTTCGTTACCTTCATTTACCTGAACGGATACCCCGCCGCCACAACTTTTCAAACAAGAAACCTCGCAGACTTTTACGTTTTCTAAAAAGTCGGCTACATTTTGCGGTAAATCCCGCAAAATATCCGATGCGTCCCAGGCATTGCACCCGGCTCCGTTGCAAACCTTAATGATCGTTGGCTGATTATTCATTTTCTGATGCGTTTCTTAGTTGATAACGAATATCATAATTATTACTTAGCTTTGACTTTTTGTCAATATTTATTTTGAAAATAATTATCATTATTGGATATTTTTTTAAATCAGAAAGAAAAATGGAACTTAAAGAGCAAGAATGAAACCTCTCGCCTTTGCTCCTAAGGAAAAGGAGTTTGATTTGTTAAATCGAGGCGAGATTCTTCACCGATATTAAAATATCGGTTCTGAATGACACGCGAGAGGGAACTTTGAAACTCCAGTTCCTTTAACGATTAACGGGTGAAGCCAGTCGGGCGTATGCTGACAATTATTAAATCGAGAGGAATATTACCTAGATTCTTCGTCTAGAGATTTAAGTTAATAACCTAGTTTAAGCGCGGGCTGAGCAGCGATTGATGGAATGATTTTATCTACCGCCTGATGAGGTCTCCTCACCTTTATGAGGTTGTCGCTATTTCCGTTTACCTGGACGGTTACTCCGCCACCGCATTTACTCATGCAAGCGGCTTCACAAATTTTAATATCTTTAACAAAACCTTGTATTGTTTCTGGAAGATTTTTTAAGATTTCAGGAGCGTTCCATGCATTGCAACCAGGTCCGTTGCATATGTTTATTAGAGTTGGTGGTTTATCCATCATCAAATCGCCTTTGTGAATTTATGATAACGATTATCATAATTGTTATACACAAGTGGTCATTTGTCAATAGAGTTTTTTGTTTGAAGTTTGTTATTTTGGACGAGGTTGGATTATTAATTTGTTACACTTTCATCTTGAAATATTAAAAGGACCTCTAATAATTGGCATTCTTACTGGTTTGCTATCGCCAGGCCCTTGAATTTAATGGCCTGGCTCCTGGCAAGTCTGAATTTTTAGAGGTTTCCTTAACTTAGTTTTTTCACTCTTCGAGCTCCTAGAGACTAACTCAGATTTAAGAGGAAACAACGCTCCTTCGGACCGTTGACCCTTCGAGAGCCTCAGGGCGACAATTTTATTTTGGTCAAGATGACGTTGGGGAGCTAGTTTCTTATTCAATATAACGCGGATATCGGGTCTGACGCTCAGGAATTACTGTGAATTAGCGTTTTATTACCGCAATATTTCTATTCTTTGGGACTCTTTTTAATTTTTAAAATATGGATTTATTTTCTTTTAAGGCGGTTTTTTTTGATGTTGGGGGTACTTTGATCAATCCCTACCCCTCTGTTGGCGATATTTATGTAAAGCACGCTCGAAATTTTGGGTTTGACGGTAAGGCCAAAGATATTGACCGTCAATTCGGAATTGAGTGGAAAAATACGGGTGGTTTGGAGTCGTTGGGCAATCAAAGCGGCGAAGAAGTGGAGAAAAAATTCTGGCATGATATCGTTTTTAAAGTTTTTAAACCCTTTGGCGGGATCAAAGATTTCGAAACCTATTTCGAAACTATTTATGAGGCTTTCAAATCTGCGGACAATTGGAAGGTTTTTGACGATGTCTTAGAGTCGGAAATTCTTCAAAAGTTAAAAGATCGTGGAATTAAATTAGGAGTTTTGTCTAATTGGGATTCTCGATTAACTCCAATATTAGAAAATGTTGGTTTGGCCCAATATTTTGACTTTATCCTGGCTTCGGCTTCGGTGGGGTCTGCCAAACCCGATTCAAGAATATTCCAGGAAGGGTTGCGTTTAAGCGGCGTTCAGGCAAATCAGGTTTGTCACATTGGCGATGAGGTAAAAACCGATGTTGTTGGCGCTAAGAACTTGGGTATTGAGCCCGTATTAATTGACCGAAGGTTCCGATTCCCCGATGAAAAGGTCTATAAAGTCAGTTCGTTTTGCGATTTGATTTGATATCTTTTTAGTTATTTCTGATGGGTTATTCAGGATATTAATTGGTTTTAAATTAAGAATTTAATTGAAACAGATTGAATAATTTTATAAAATATTCGTTTTTATTATTCAATTACATCGACTAGGTAAGAATGAAGAGCTATTGCGCTAAAAAAGGCGACGTCCAAAAAGATTGGATATTGATTGACGCTAAAGATCAAATTTTAGGACGCGTCGCAACTAAGGCAGCCTCTATATTAAGAGGCAAAACCAAACCCACTTTTACTCCGCACGTTGATACGGGCGACAATTTGATCATTATTAACGCAGGTCAAGTTAAACTTACCGGGAAAAAATGGGAAGATAAGCAATATTACAGGCATTCTGGTTATCCAGGCGGAATTAAATCCTTGACCGCGAAACAATTACTAGAAAGAAAGCCGACCGAACTTTTGAAAAAAGCGATTGTCGGAATGTTGCCAAAGAACAGGTTGGGACGCTCTTTGCGAGCTAATATGCGAATTTACGAAACGGATAACCACCCGCATGTGGGACAATCCCCCAAGGCTGTTACCGTTTAATAATTTTGGTTTTTACAATTAAGTTTAGCGAATTCTAAAGTTGTTTTTAGACTTCGTTTAAGGCTTACTAATGGAGTTCATGGATTTATGAGCGAAGTATTTTATGCCACTGGCCGTAGAAAAAGAGCTATTGCCAAAGTGTGGGTTGAGTCGGGCGGCGGAGAGATTACTGTAAATAAGAAAAATCTATCCGATTATTTTCAGCGCGAAAGTTCCGAAATGATCGTTAAGCAGCCTCTTTCGATGACAGAGAATTTGGACAATTACAATATCCACGCAACTGTGCATGGCGGCGGCCTTTCTGGTCAAGCGGGCGCTTTGCGATTAGGAATTGCTAAGGCTTTATCTGCATCAAACCAAAATTTGCGCATTCCTCTTAAACGAGTTGGGTTTTTGACCAGGGATTCACGAGTTGTGGAGCGTAAGAAATATGGTCAAAAAGGCGCTCGTAAACGGTTCCAATTTTCCAAACGGTAATTTGACAGGCTTTCAGTTATAAGGATTCGGCTCTCTTTTTCTGGAAGCCGTTTCCAATATAGCTAAAGTTATGATCAAAGTCAGCGTCGCCGGGGCTACGGGTTATACTGGTTTAGAATTAGTCCAGTTTTTAGTCCGCAGGCCGGATATTCAATTTGTTTCCCTTACTTCAGAGCAGCATAAAGGGAAATGTCTTTCACAAGTATTCCCTTCATTAAAGGGATGGGTTCAGCATGAACTAGTCCCGCTTGATTCGCAGTTACCAGACTGTGATGTACTTTTCCTTGCGTTACCCCATACAGCTTCCATGGCTCATGTTGATCGACTTCGCGGTATTGCCAAAAAGGTTGTCGATCTTAGCGCAGACTTTCGTTTATCCGATCCACAAGTTTATGAGAAATGGTACGATACGCCCCATAAAAATCCAAAATTATTAGAAGAATCAGTGTATGGGTTGCCCGAACTGCATAGAGAACGTATCAAATCGGCCGATTTAGTCGCCAATCCAGGCTGTTATCCAACCAGCGTGATTCTTGGGTTAGCTCCTTTAATGGGGGTTGACTGGGTGGATCTGGATTCTATCATTGCCGACTCAAAGTCAGGAGTTTCTGGAGCCGGTCGTAAAGAGAGTATGGGAACGCAGTTTTGCGAAGTTGATGGCGGCTTTTCTGCGTATAATTTAACGCGTCACCGCCACACTCCAGAAATTGAGCAGGAGTTGACAAAGTTGGCCGGTGAAAAAATTCGAATCACTTTTTCACCTCATCTAGTCCCGATGACTCGAGGAATTTTAAGCACTCTTTATATTAAACTTAACCAGTCTGTTTCAGAAGAAAATTTAAGATCTGTTTATTCGGATTATTTTAGAAACGAACCGTTTGTGAGAATTCTGGATCGAGGAAAATACGCAAATACTCACTTTGTGGCGCACTCAAATATTTGCGATATAGGAGTAGAAATAGACTCTCGAACTAATAGAGCGGTTGTTACTGCCGCCATCGATAATTTAGTAAAAGGAGCGTCGGGCCAAGCGATTCAGAACATGAATTTGATGATGGGTTTGGATGAAACCGAAGGTTTGAATTTCCCTGGCACTTTTCCTTAAAAAAATTCTTATTCAAGTTTTTTATAAATCCTGAAATGTCTAAGATAACAAGGCAAAAAAGAATAGGATTGGTTCCGGGGTTTAAAGCGGCTGGGATTGTTTCTGGAATCAAGGCTAGCGGAGCGAAGGATTTGACTTTGGTTGTTTCCGATGCGCCGGCAATAACGGCTGGAGTTTTTACTAAAAATCGCGTTCAATCGCCGTCGGTAATTTACAATAAACGTCGATTAGCAAAAGTAGAAAAGTTTAAAGCCGTTATAGTGAACAGCGGTAACGCTAATGCTTGCACCGGTCCGCAAGGAATGGAAGATTGTAAAATTATATGCGGCAGGGTTGCGAAGGAGTTGGATATAAAGGTTAGTCAAACGCTTATCGCTTCCACAGGAATTATCGGAATTCCTTTGCCTACTCCCAAAATTACTAAGGCTATTCCAAAGTTAGTGAGTTCTTTGTCCGATAAAGGATGGGCGCAAGCGACTCAGGGAATTATGACGACGGACCTAGCGTCTAAGATGGCTGAGGTTAGGTATAAGGAAGGCAAAAGGGAAATCGTGTTGGCGGGTATCGCTAAAGGTTCCGGGATGATTCACCCCAATATGGCGACTATGTTGGGTTTTGTTTTTACAAACGCCAACATTGATAAGAAAATTCTAAAAAAAGCGTTGCAATTGGCGACAGACGCGTCTTTTAACTCAATAACGGTTGATGGAGAATGCAGCACCAATGACTGTGTTTTGGTTTTGGCTAATGGTTTGGCCGGTAACTCCAAGATTGATGGCAAAGGATCTTCATATAATAATTTTTTAGCCGCTTTGACTGATTTATGCCAAACTCTGGCGCAAAAAATTGTTAGAGACGGCGAAGGCGCCACTAAATTTGTTACTATTGCAGTCAATGGCTCTCGATCTTTAAAAGAGGCGCGCAAAGCGGGTATGAGAATTGCCAATTCAAATTTGGTTAAAACCGCTTTATTTGGGGAAGACCCTAATTGGGGGCGCATTGTTTGCGCTGTTGGCGATTCTGGAGTTTCTTTAAATCCGGAAAAAGTAAGCGTAGCGATTGAAGGCCAAACTTTAGCTCGGGAGGGGGTTCCCGTTCAGTTTTCAAAAAAAAAGGTAGACAGTTTGATGAAAAAAAAGGAAATTCAAATTGAGGTTGATCTTGGCGTAGGGACTGAGAGCGCGAAGGTTTGGACCTGCGATTTTTCTTACGACTACGTTAAAATAAACGCGGAATATACAACTTAATAGAATTTTGCTTATATAGAGCGAAGCCAAATTGTAATGACTTTTTCCCATCCTTATATTAAAATTTCCATCCGACTAATGTCGATCAACTTTCCTAACCTCTCTTCGTTAAGATCGTGTCTATATTAAAAATTGTCAATTGTTTGGATCCTGTTTTGCGTAAGGCTTGCAAGGAGATTAAAAATATCGATGGAGAACTATCGGTTTTGTCTCAAGATATGATCGAAACGATGTTTGACGCCCCTGGCGCTGGTCTTGCCGCTAATCAAGTCGGAATTTCTTCGCAATTAATCGTTGTGGACAGGGGTATTGGAACTGAAAATAAAGATCCTATCACCATAATTAATCCAAAAATTACGGCAATGGAAGAAGAACAGATCGGGGAAGAGGGTTGTTTAAGTATTCCCGAAATTTTTGCGGAGATTAAACGCGCCAATCGAGTGGAAATGAAGGGGGTTGATTTGGATGGAAACGATGTCCGATTGGAAGCTGAAGGTTTTCTTGCGCGGGCGTTGCAGCATGAAATGGATCATCTTGAAGGAATTTTGTTTTGGGATAAGCTGAGTCGGATAAAAAGGGATATTTTAAAGAGGAAATTTAAAAAAAGATTACGGGAATTGAAAGGCGGCTCATAATGATCGTGTTTACCTTGTTCATGGTTGTGCAATAATGAAAATCCTTTTTTGGGGAACGCCTGATTTCGCCGTTCCAACTCTTAAAAAATTATACGAATCCAAGCATGAATTACTTGGCGTCGTCACGCAACCGGACCGTCCAAAAGGCAGAGGTCGAGCCTTGCAACCGTCGCCCGTTAAGCAATATGCTTTAGAAAAAGGAATACAGATTCTCCAGCCCGAGAAAGCCTCCAACCCCAAGTTTGTTGACGATTTGTATCAATTTCGTTCTGATATGTTTATCGTCATCGCTTACGGACAGATTTTAAGACGAGAAGTATTAGAAATTCCCAAATGGTTTTGTATGAATATTCACGCTTCCTTGTTGCCTAAGTATCGAGGAGCCGCTCCTATAAATAGATCGATTTTGAACGGAGATATCGAAACAGGGATAACGACAATGAAGATGGACGAGGGCATGGATACAGGCGATATGCTTTTGAAGAGGATCGTTCCTATTAGGTCTGATGACGATGCTGTTACGCTAGCTGAAAAGTTGTCGCAAGTAGGGGGGGAGTTAGCTTTGGAAACTCTGGGTTTGTTGATGGAAGGCAAACTGAGTTTAACGTCTCAAAACGATTCTGAGGCGACGTTGGCTCCCAAACTAAAGAAAGAAGAAGGTTTGATATCTTGGAAAAAAAGCTCTGAAATTCTACACAATCAAGTACGAGGTTTTCTACCCTGGCCGGGAGCTTATACTTTTTATGGTTCTAAAAGAATTTCGATAATTAAATCCGAAGCAATATCTGGGGACGAAAGCGACGAACCTGGCGTTGTCGCCAGAGTTTCTGACTATGGTATTGAAGTGGGAACTGGCAAAGGTCGTTTGGTGATAAAAGAATTAAAACCGGAGGGAAAAGGAGTTATGCCGGCTCAAAGTTTTTTGAGAGGCAACCCTATTTCCAAAGGAGAAAGGTTTTTGGATGCAGCTGCAAAGTCGGCTCCCAATTAGAAGGGATTTTTCATGGCACGCGCGTTAGTCACAGGAGGCGCAGGATTTTTAGGATCGCATTTGTGCGATTACCTTCTCGCAAATGGTTATTCTGTTATTTGCATGGATAACCTGATAACCGGAAGCGAAAATAATATTGCGCATATCGATAACCCAAACTTTGAATTTGTGCGCCACGACGTTTCTAAATATATTAACATTGATGGCGATTTAGATTGCGTGTTCCATTTTGCGTCTCCCGCAAGCCCTCCAGATTACTTAAGGTATCCTATTCAAACATTAAAGGTGGGTTCTTTAGGTGTCCATAACACTTTAGGGGTGGCTAAGGCTAAAAACGCTAGTTACTTAATCGCGTCTACCTCAGAAATTTATGGAGATCCTGTTGTTCATCCGCAGCCTGAAACTTACTGGGGCAATGTCAACACGGTGGGTCCAAGGGGCGTTTATGACGAAGCAAAGCGATTTGGCGAAGCGATGACTATGGCCTATCACCGAAGCCATGGTATAAACGCTAAAATTGTAAGAATTTTCAATACTTATGGACCGCGAATGCGTTTAAACGATGGTCGAGCTATTCCCAATTTTTTAATTCAGGCATTAACTGGTAAAGATTTAACGGTTTATGGCGATGGTTCGCAAACTCGAAGTTTTTGTTTCGTTAGCGATTTAATTGAAGGAATTTATAAACTGCATTTATCCGACGTTCATGATCCGGTAAATATTGGAAATCCAATTGAAATGAGCATTCGTGAAATGGCGGAGAAAATTTTGCAAGCCACTGGAAGCAAGAGTAAAATTGTGGAGCAAGAATTGCCGCAAGACGACCCTAAGGTTCGCAGGCCGGATATTTCCAAGGCGAAAAAGTTATTAGACTGGGAACCCAAAGTTGCTTTGGATCAGGGATTAGGTTCTACAATTGATTATTTTAAGCAAGCGTTAAACGTCAAGCGCTCCGACTGATTGTGAAGAGTGAAAGTTATTCGATTAGTGATTGGCAAGAAGACGGACGTCCCCGAGAACGGTTAATAAAGCTTGGAGTTTCGGCTCTTTCCGACGCTCACTTGCTGAGCGTAATAATTGGTTCTGGAGATCCAGCGACCAAGCGAAATGCGGTTGACCTTTCTCTGGATTTGATAAAAAGCTTCGGAGGAGTTAGTCAGATTGATGGCGCGTCGGTAAAAGAATTGTGTTCGATACAAGGTATTGGCGAAGCAAAAGCCACTCAAATAAAAGCCGCTTTTGAATTGGGAAAGCGGTTGGTTTCTCAGCGAGCGGAAGCCAGGCTTAAGTTTGGATGTAGCCAGGATTTTGTCGACTACTATTCACCTTTTCTAAAAAACATAAAGAAAGAAGTGGTGAAGGCGGCTTTACTAAACCCGAAATTAAGGTTAATTAAAGATATTGCGGTCTCCGAAGGAATTTTAAATGCAAGCGTCGTTCACCCAAGAGAAGTTATGGTTTCGGCAATTAAGGAATCCGCAGCGTCCATTGTTTTGGTTCATAATCATCCAAGTGGAGATCCGACTCCAAGCCAAGCGGATATAGAAATTACTCATCGATTGCGCAAAACAGGAGATATCATTGGAATAAAAATGATTGATCATATAATAATCGGCGATGGCACATTTTATAGTTTTGCGGATGAGGGCATGATTTAGGCGAAAAAAGAAATAGATCTTATAAGGTAAAACATGGAAGAAATTAAGAGATTTTTAAACGAAAGCGCAGATTTGAAGCGCGCTATTGCCGATACTCTTTCTAAAGATATTGAAATGGCTATCAACGCAATTCGTTTAAGTCTTGATAACGGCGGAAAAATACTTTTAATGGGTAATGGGGGCAGCGCGGGCGACGCTCAACACATTGCGGCAGAGTTTATAGGACGTTATAAAAAAGAACGCCCTGCCCTTCCAGCGATTGCTTTAACGGTAGATACTTCGGCTCTCACCGCCATTGGCAACGATTATGGATACGATTTTGTATTTGAACGGCAAGTTGACGGTTTGGCTCAAAAAAGCGATATTGTTTTAGGGTTTAGCACTAGTGGAAATTCCGAAAA
>CAYFMN010000025.1:10530-27221 GCA_964344185.1 uncultured Nitrospinota bacterium | reverse complement strand
CGTAGTTCGCGCTTTGAGAAAGGCTAAAGAGAAAGGCGCAAAAACAATCGCCCTATTAGGCAAAACCGGGGGTAAGGCTAAAGAAGAAGCGGAAATTGCAATTGTGGTTCCTTCTAACGATACGGCTCGTATTCAGGAATCTCATATCACGATAGGTCATATTATTTGTGAAATACTTGAAAGCGACGTTTAAAAGTTAGATTTAGATTTTTAAAGAACTTTTATCGATTATTTTTTTGTTAGCGGGCAATTTCAATCGTGAAATCAAAATTTAAACATTTTTTCGACAGTCAAAAACGACCAAAGGTTTTAGTCGTTGGCGACTTGATATTAGACGAGTATATCTGGGGCAGCGTTAACCGTGTTTCCCCAGAAGCTCCCGTTCCGGTTTTAGAATCTAAATCCGAAAATATGGCGTTGGGGGGCGCGGCGAATGTCGCTAATAATTTAGTGGCCCTTGGTTGCGAGGTTTATCTTGTGGGAGCGATTGGACAAGATGAAAAGGGAGATCGATTACTAAGGTTAATCCAAGAGAGGGGAATCCGGACAGAAGGTATATACCGGTTTGTTCATCGACCAACTACAAGTAAAATCCGGGTGATTGCTCATAGCCAACAGATTTTGAGAATTGATAAAGAAGATAATAGACCTATTACCGAAGAAACAGAAAAGAAGTTCATTTCGTTCATCAATAAAACTTTACCTGATATGGATGGGGCTATTTGCTCTGATTATTTAAAAGGGGTTTTAACACCTAAAATTTTAAAATCAGTAATGCATCGCGCTAGAAATTCTAAAAAGCCCGTTATTATAGATCCTAAACAAAAAGATTTTTCCGCTTACCGGGGCGCTACTATCATTACGCCTAATTTGAAAGAAGTTGAAGCCGCATCTCCAATTAAGATTAATAATGACGCAGATTTAGAAAGATCCGCCGAGTATTTGATCGGGCTTGCAAAATGTGATGCTTTGCTAATAACGCGCGGTAAAGATGGAATGACTTTATTTCAAAGTAAAAAAGAGCCTGTGAATATTTCAACAGTGGCAAAAGAAGTTTACGACGTTACAGGGGCGGGCGATACTGTAATAAGCGTTTTTGGAGCGGCGATATTTAGCGATTTTGAATACGATGAAGCGGCTAGGTTGGCGAATATGGCGGCAAGCATTGTTGTTGGTAAGGTTGGGACGGCGGCAGTTTCTTTGAATGAGCTTAACGAATTTTTAGAAGAAGAGATGTTAAGGACTTCTAAAACCATCTTAGAAAGAGACGATTTGAAAAAACTGGCGAGTCAAGCCAAGTCTACCGGTAAGACGGTTGTTTTTACCAATGGATGTTTTGATCTCATCCATGGAGGTCATATAGAGTTTTTGCAAAAAGCAAAAACCTTAGGCGATATATTAGTGGTTGGTCTTAATAGCGATTCCTCTGTCCGAGCTTTAAAAGGAGAAGAACGTCCTATTAAACGCCAGGAAGAAAGGGCGAATATATTATCAGCGCTAAAGTATGTCGATTACATTTCCATTTTTGACGAAGATACCCCAGAAGAATTAATACGCGAGGTTCGGCCTGATATTTTAGTCAAGGGCGACGATTATTCAATCGACGAAGTGGTGGGTCGCGAAATAGTTGAGGGTTACGGCGCGCGCGTTCAATTAATACCTATTGTCAAAGGTCTTTCCACAACTAATATCGTTAATAAAATATTGGAAAGCCATAATAAATCTTAATACCTGTTTTTATATCTTATCTAAGATAAATTGCTGAATGGCATCGAGTAATTTTTTCATCTCGATTGGTTTTGTTAAGTAAGCGTTAAAACCTGCAGCAAGAGCCTTGTCAATATCCTTTTTCATAGCATTGGCGCTAATTGCGATTACGGGTATTTTTTTAGTTTCTTCGGAGTTTTTTAGACACTTTAACGCTTGTATTCCATTCATTCCCGGCAAGTTAATATCCATTAAAATGATATCTGGCAATTGGGCTGTAGCGATTTCTAAACCTAATCTTGCATCTGGAGCGGAGTAGAGTTTTAAGCCTGGGATTTCGGATAAAATTCTATCTACCAAAGCTAAATTCATTGCGTTGTCTTCTATATATAGGACTGTCTTTTTACCAAAGTTTATTTTATTTGCTTTTAATTGAGAGCTAATATGGTCTTCCGGTTTTAATTCGGCTTTTTCCTGATGCGTTGGAAGATCTATATAAAAAGTGGAGCCTTTGCCCAATTCGCTTTCGAACCCAATAGATCCATTCATCAATTCGACTAGCTTTTTTGTAATTGTAAGACCAATTCCCGTTCCTTCTATTTTGGTAGTATCTGCGTCTAACCGGTCAAAGGGTGCAAAGACTTTTTCTTGATTTTCTTTAGAAATCCCTATTCCCGTATCTGATACGTTAATTCTTAGTTCGTCTTGAACGATGGGGATACATGAAAGCGTAACGGAGCCTTTTTCTCGATTGTACTTGATAGCGTTGGAAATCAAATTCATCATAGTTTGTTTTAATCGAACAGTATCTGCCAGAACGAAAATATTTTTTTTGGGACTGATTTCGTCATTTATTGAAATGTTTGACTTTATCGCAATAGGATTTATTAATACCAGTAATTCTTTAATTAAATTAGACAAGTTAACCGGTTCAATCGAGACCTGCATTTTGCCGGACTCAATTCTTGATAAATCCAATATTTCGTTGATAAGATTTAATAAGTGTTCCCCGGATTTTTTTATAAGCTCCACATCTTCTTTTTGCGATTCGTTTAGCGGATCTTTTTGACTCATTATCAGGACTTGTGAAAAGCCAATAACCGCATTTAACGGTGTTCTCAACTCGTGACTCATTCTCGATAAGAACTCTGATTTCGCTTGGTTTGCCCTATTGGCTTCCAGAAGGGCCATTTTTTTCTCATTAGCGATTATTTCTAAACGATCCAAAGATTTTTTGAAATCCCCTCCTAAATTGGTGTGTGTAATTGAATCCCCTCCATCCAACAATTTCTCGGAATACGTCAAAAAGCTTTTAAGTTTTTCGAGCAACGTATTGCATGAATAACTCAAAATTCCAATTTCATCTTTAGAATCTGTCTCAAATGTTTTTTTCTCTAAATTACCCTTGGAAGTTTCTTTTAAAATCGCCGAAATTCGACGAATGGGTTGAGTTACGGATTTAGAAAGATAAACAATTGTGGATAGCATTATGAGTGAAATAAAAATTATAGAAATTTGAAGATATCGAAGAGTCTTATCTTGGTAATTATTAGAAACCGCTGAATAGAGTTTTACTAATTGATTGCTCAAGTCGGTAATTTTATTTGATCCATTAACGGTTTCAAAATAAGCTTTTCGAAAAATTTCCGAAGAGGCAGATTCTTGAACTAACAAACTAATTGATTCCTGGAAATTTTTGAAATGATTCTCAACTTTTAACAAGAGATTTTGGATGTCTTCGCCTTCTAACGGTGATATCGATTTGTAGATATTGGACTCAAGGTCAACTGGATAACTGCCTCCTGATTTAAAAGCGTTTAAACTCTCTGAAAAAATTTTTTTAATTTTTTCGTACTCTTCTAGATTTACGTTTAATTCAAAAGTTCCTATTTTGGCGTTTTTGGCGTAAACGAATTTATAAGTTCGAATTCCTAAAATATCGCCTATTCGAATCGGTTTTTTTGTGATTTTTTCATGGCAAGAGACGCATGATTGGGAAGTTGCGATATCGGGCGAATATGAATAGAAAATAATATTCCCTTTTTCTAATGCCGTTTTACTGAATATCTTGCCTGGGTTCTTTTTTAAGAAGTCGTTGGCTTCTTTATCTAAATTGGTTTTCAAAACTTTGTTTGGATTTACTGGATTACTGGAAATAATATCCAAATAAAAATCTGAATGTTTTCCAAACTTCTTGTTTACTAATCTGGTAAAAGTAGCCGGGAAAAGAGTTTCATTGTGAGTTCTAAAATATTCCTCCAGCCCTCCTTTAATATTTAAGTCTTTGAAATTGTCAAAAGCGTGATTGGTATAAGTTTCTCTCATTGAATCGATATATCGATCTAGAGTATAGATTTGTTTTTCGGTCAAATTTCTTATTATTTTTGAATTCACGTATTGGACGGTGAGTTTTGCCATAGCTTGCGCCAGCATTCTTTGCCTTCCCAGTGAGTCAACTAGTTCAGTTGACTCATTAGCGCTTAATAACGACTTTGTAACTATGAAATTTGCCAGTAAGAGAACCGCAAACAACAACCCAAAGGCTACATAGAGTTTAGTTTGAATTGAAAAAGTTGGCTTCATAGCGATTATATTTTTGAGACTTTTCGTTCTTAAAAAAACAAATTATCCCTATTCAAGCTTGGAAGTTACAAATGGTATTTACCTATAAATAGAAAGAAAAGGTAAGTCTATATTCCAGTATACTATATATTTCATGCTTTGATTTTTGCAAAAATCAGAAACTTCTTAAAAAACCTTCCTTTTTGCGTGAAAGATAATAACTTAAAATATATTTATATAAAATATTGAAAATATATTTAAATTTATATAAATTAAGATAACTTTAATTTTGTCCGTTAAGTGATAAAGGACAGCTCCCTTTTCCTTTTGGTTTTATCAAGTATATCCATATCCTTCCAATTTCTCCCAGGTTTGTATGGAATCTTCTTTGGAGGTAATAGTTAATGAAATGTTTCCGTTTTATTACAGCGTCAATTTTTTTCAGTCTTTATTATCTTTTGATTACAATGAACTTCAGTTTTGCCGATGAGCTTGTATTAAAAAATGGAGATAGGATTTCGGGGACCATACAAAAACTTGTCGATGGAGTTTTAACAATTTCGACAAAGTATTCTAAAGAAATAAAAATAGATTTTTCTGAAATTAAGAGGTTAAAAAGCGATTCGTTAGTTAAGTTGGGACTCAAGAATGGTTGGATTGTAAAAGGAAAAGTTCAACCTGCTCCGGATGGAATGTTAACTATCAGATCCGGAAAAGGAAAAAAAGAAGCCATGGTAAATTGGGAAGAGCTTGAGTCTATTAATAAGCCTGAGAAAGAAGAAAAAAAATGGTCTGGAAACGTAAATTTTGGAGCGACACATCAATCTGGAAACGTGGAAAGGGTAACAGGTTCTTTTGGAGCTGAAGGCGCTTTAGATTTAGAAAAGGATAAATTCGCGGCAAACTTTTTAACTTTATACGCTGAAGACGATGGAAATGTAACAACCAGAAATACTTCTGGAAATGTAAGTTTCAAACATTTTTTTGGAACAAAAGTTTATGGGACTCTTAATTTTGACGGCTATAAAGATAAATTTAGAAATTTAAATCTGCGGTATTCAGTTGGTCCGGGAATTGGCTACCAAATTTGGGATGAAGCCAAAAAAAAATTAAGCTTTGAAGCGGGTATTACTTATTTTTCCGACGATCTGAAAACGGGAGAAGACAAACAATATGCAACTGCGCGAGCGGCGAGCGATTTTAAATACCAGATTACAAAGTCTACTAAAATAACTAATCGATTTGTTATTTTCCCGAACTTAGATTCCGTTGGCGATTATATTTTAAGAAACGAAGCCGGATTAAAGAACGATGTGGGAGAAGGATGGGGTTTAAAACTTAGCCATATATTTGATTATAATAATAATCCAGCGGCAGGCATTAAAAAAGGCGATTCATATACAATCATAGGTTTTCAATATGATTATTAATTTTGGCCGTTTATACCGCATGTAAAAGCGTTAAGCTTTTGAGGTCTTTTAGCAAATGATTTTAGGAATTAGAGCCGATGGAGGATTTGAAATCGGTTTGGGCCATATTTATAAATCGATTTGGCTTGCAAAGGCCCTAATACGGAAAGGTTTCAAAATTGTTTTTCTTACCACTGAAGATGAGGCGTCAAGTAGGTTAATTGCCGACGAAAACTTTGAAGCAATAATTTTTCCTAAAAGCTTATCCGAAGGTCAAAAAATCCAACGTTTGAATCAGTGGGTTTCGCAAACAAATCCGAAATTTTTAGTTATAGATCATTGGTCATGGCCTAACGAGTTCTGGTCTCAACTTCATCGTGTAAATAAAACAAAGTATATTGGGATGAATGTCCCTCCTCAGGGAATCAGCCATTTTGATTTGGCGTTTCAAGGCATTCGAGAGACGCTAAAGTCGAATGAATATTATAGTTCTGGTTGCAGAGTTTTTAACGGCGTTGACTACCTTTTAATGTCGCCAGAATTTAAAGCTTTCAGAAATGGATGGAAACCTCCCGCTAAATTTAAAAAACTACTTTTGACTTTTGGCGGAACCGATGTCGCTAACTTCTCTATTAAGTCCTTGGAGTTTTTTAATTCTAAATCATGGGATTTTGATATCAGTTTAGTATTAGGTCCTGGAGTTTCTGATATCAAATCGATTCAAAAAAATATTTCTAAATCTTGCTTGCGCGTTAATTTAATGTCAAACGTTTCCTGTCTGCCCCATTTAATGACAAATGCTGATCTAGTAATTTCTACAGGAGGCTTGGGAACTTTGTCAGAGTTGGCTTTAACGGGAGCTCCCGCAATTATTGTTTCTGCGGTAGATCATCAAAAAGATAATGCTTTCAAATTTCGTGATTATGGAATTTTGGATAGAACAAATAATACGGGCGTATGGCCAGATGAAATTGATGACGACTTGAATTATTTTTTAGAAAATTCTCATAACCTGAATGAACTTTCCAAGAGATGGAATGGGCTTGTGGATGGAAAAGGAATAGATAGGATTGTCAATATTCTTGATAAGATGAATTGATATGAGCTTTTTACTTTTCCGCAACAAAGTTTCCTAAAACCAATAGATCTAAACCACAGGAATAAAAGGTTCGAATGGCGTCTTTGGGAGAGCAAACAATAGGCTCTCCATTCAGGTTAAATGACGTGTTTAATATAATTGGTGTATTGGTCAACTTATAAAATTCATTGATTAAGTTATAGTAAGTTGGATTTATGGTTTTTTCTACAGTTTGAAGTCTACCAGTGCCGTCAATATGAGTGACTGCCGGGATCTCGGCTCTTTTTTCTTCCTTGATTAGATAGACTTTTTCCATAAAAGGAACTCTTGTTCCTTCGGGCATTTCAAAATATTCTTGAGCGTGTTCCGCCATAATAGAAGGCGCGAATGGCCGGAAAGATTCCCTGTATTTAATAGATAAATTTATCTTATCCTTCATATTTGGGTCTCTGGGGTCCGCTAAAATAGACCGATTACCCAAAGCCCGTTGTCCAAATTCCATTCTACCCTGGAACCAACCGACTAAAGCTCCTTCTGAAATTTTACCCGCAACATACTTTCCAATGTCGTCGACTTTTTTATAATTGATTTTGTAATCTTTTAAAGTTTTTTCAATTTCTTCTTCTGAAAAACCCGGACCAAAATAATTGTGAGTTTGGATAAATCTGTTTTTTCCTTTAAAAACATCATAATAGGTATACAGAGCCGCTCCCATGCTTGTTCCGCTGTCGTCGGGAGCGGAAGGAATCCAAGAGTTTTTAAATGGAGTTTTATCGAGAATTTTTCCATTAAACACTGAGTTCATGAATGTACCGCCGCAAACCACAATGTTTGGAATTCCCGTTTTCTCAGATAACCAATTGAGCATATGAGCCAAAGACTTTTCGCATAAATACTGAACGGCATAGGCGATTTGTTGATGCCGTTCGATTAAGGGATCGCCTTTAAACCTTGGAGGCCCAAAAACGTCGATAAAATTTTGGTTATAAAAAGTGGGGCGATCATGCAAGTAGTAGTCAAAGTAGTTCAGATCCAGAGTTACGGACCCGTTTTCTTCAAACGTAAGAATTTTTTCCAGCTTTTCAATGTAAGGATTATTCTGTTGGTTTGTATGTTGGTAAGACGCTAATGCCATGACTTTCCATTCGTCAACATGAGGGGCAAATCCCAAAAACTGAGTTACTACGCTATAAAATAATCCAACTGAATGAGGAAACTTATCTGTTTTTAATTCTATAATTTCATTCTGTTTTGCATAGCCGAACCAGTTAGTATCGATCTCGCCTCTTCCGTCCGAAGTTAATATAGCGGATTCTTCAAAGGGAGAGAGATAGTATGCGCTTGCCGCATGACAAAGGTGATGCGGAATATAATGAATTGGAATTTCTTTTTTACTTTTTTCTAATAGAAAAGTAGTGACAATTCGTTCGTATTCTTGCTGAAATAAACGAGAAAAATGATTTGGAACAGTATATAAATATTCTCCACGCCATCTTTGCGTGTGAGCGAATCTTGGATTGTAATGACTAACGTGAAAACCAGGGTTCCATCCAAAAGCGATCGCGTCAAGATCTTCAACGGTAATTCCGGCTTCTTTTAGGCAATATTGCACTGCATTGATTGGGAAGTCTCGGCAACATTTAACACGGTTTAACCGTTCTTCAGGACAGGCTGCAATGATTTCGCCGTCTTTAAGCAAAGTGACGGTTGTTATCCACATATCGTATGTTGTGCCTAAAATATACATTTTTCCCTTTCAGTCAATTTTTGCGAAAATTTTGTTTGAGTTTTAATTAGGAAAGAGCGAATTATATAGAAGTGTTGAGGGTCAAATAATGCGTGTATCTATTGTAATTGGCATTAGCGCAATGCGTTTTTAAATTCTGATTTGCGGCTAGTATTTAATTTAAAACAGCTTGCGACTTAAGTTCAGAAAGGAGTGTCGTTAACTTTTGCTTTGATTCAACGATACTTTCTAAAATAGGATACTGAGCTGGTCTAAACGCAACTTCCAAAACAACATAACCTGCAAAATTAAAGTCCAATAATTTCGAAAATAGGTATCTGTAATTCATTAGATCTTTATTGTCCATAGTAACGGGGAGATGTTCTCCCATTAATGGGAGTTTACCCTCTTCTTCATGAACGTAATTTTTATAGTTGGTGCCTACTAAATGAACTAGATTTATTTTTGAACTATATTTTTCGAAATAGATATCTAATGTTTTACGTAATTCAGCTAAAAAACGATCTTCATTCTGATCGACAAATTGAATATAACTTTTTTCAAAATCTCTAAAGTAAAGAGATTCTAGGTTTTCGTTTTTTTTTTCGTTTAAAAACAAGGTAAATAAAACGGTAGAATAAAAATGCTCTATATCCAAAGTTAAATAGCATTTTTCCATTTCAGGAAAGGAATAGAAAGATTCAATATGCTCCAAGGAGTTGAATAATGAATGTTCTTTATGAAATTGATTGAACCAAAGCGCGTCGTTTTCAACAGTTAGAGTTAAATCTTTGCGATATACATTATCTATTCTTTCAACAAATAACTTTAAAGCAGAATTGAAATCGGTTGTCTCCCGATTATATCTAGCTCCATGAATGACCAATGTTTTGAGACCGTTATTTGCCACAAAATCGGCGGTTTTTTTGAGTAACTTTGCCGAAGCCTCTCCAACAATGCCATCGTCCGACAAATTAAATCTTTCGCGTCGACCGTTAACAAGCACAGAATTAGGTTGATGAACAGAACATATTTGGTCGGCTGCAGGGGGAGTTTTGTCCAAGCAAACGTCGTCGCGAAGATATAGCTCATTTGGACCTAAAGAATCGATTTCTTTTAAAAAATCCAAATCTCCTTTAGCAACGATTTTCATAGTGATGATTTTGCCTTTAAAGTTTTCAACCTATTTCTCCTAAATGTTCTGGAAGAATTAAAGTGTCATCGGCTAGATCGGCGGTTGCCTTTCTTCCAAGAATCATTTTAAGTTCTTCTGGAGAAAATCCATTACCCGGTCTTTTTAAATCAATCATTTCCCGCGTAAAAATTTCGCCTTTCTTAATTGCTTTATTGGTTATTGCGCTACGTCGAAAAGAATCAATCATTGCCAACTCGGCAGGAACAGGTTTTTTTATGGGACTGCCTAAAGCTGTGACAATAGTTTTTGATCGCTCAGAAATTTGAGATAAGTCGTCTGGATCGGCAGAAACAGGCTGATCCGGGCCAGGCATTGTTTTATCGAGCGTAAAATGTTTTTCTATTAAGCAGGCTCCCAGAGCCACGGCTGCTAAAGGAACATCAACTCCTATCGTGTGGTCAGAGTATCCAACCAAAACGTTAAAGGTATCTCGAATCGTTTCCATCGCATGGAGATTACAGTCTTCGACTTTCGGCGGATAGTTTGAAACACAATGCAAAAAAATAAGTTTTTCATTTCCTTCGGAGAGGCAAGCGTTTTTTACTTTTTCTATTTCCCCCAGGGTTCCCATTCCTGTTGAAATAATTAACGGTTTTTGAGTTCGTGCCACTTTTTTGACTAGATCTATATAATTCAGGTCCATGGAAGCAAGCTTATGGGCTACTACGCCGATTTCTTCTAAAAGCTCCAGGCCCTCTTCATCGAAAACAGACGACATAAAAATTATATCGTTTTGCTTGCAAAATTCGTTAATTTCGAAATGATGTTCTTTTTTAAATTCGCAGCTTTTTAAAAGATCATAAACTTCGCCGTCGCAACCCAGGTCTTTTAAATGGTGCTCTGCTTTAACTGATTTTTTCGCGGTTAATTTATTAGTTTTCCAAGATTGAAATTTTACGGCGTTGGCGCCGGCATTTTTAGCCGACAAAATCATTTTTTTGGCAAGTTCCATATCGCCGTTATGATTAATGCCGATTTCGGCAATAATAAATGGCGGACAATTAGGGCCAACTTCAAAATCACCTATTTTTAAAGGCTTTAACGCTAATTTATTCATTTATTTATTCTTAAAAAGTGGATTCATCGAAAAACATATTAAGGTATTTTGACTGACTCAGTCAAACCTAATTTTCTGTTTTTCAAGGAGTTTGTTAGTTCTAATATTAGATTTTTTAACTTAAATTGGAACAAGGGATTTATTGTGGAGCGACAATTGTTTTGTCTCAAAAATGATAGTTTTGGAAAAATTGCCTATTTAATCTTGTCGCCAGTTATTTTGTTTTACATGAGAGTTAATTTGAGCAATTTCAGGATTATTTTCTAAATATGAAATGACTTCCCGCAAATTAAGCACAGGATTGTTTACGTTGAAAAATCGTTCGTAAATGATTTTTATGAGTTCAATATCTTCTTTCACGTCTACCGTTAGACGAAAAGACTTATTTTTTAAGTATTGAGGAGCTGGAAGTCGCGCAATTGCAAAATCTTGAGGATAATCTTCTATATAGGTCGTTACATGTTCGCGGTATCGATTTTCGTTTGATTTACTTGCAATATATTTTAAAGCTTTAAGCGAAACTGCAGGAAAAACGGTTCCAATAGGTGCGTTTTCTGAAATTGACGAAAAATCCGCTTTTCTTTCTAAATGATGAGCGGCTAAGCGGTCCATAAAATCAGTGGCGATTAACGGACTGTCCGCGCAAATTCTCAATATCTGATTGGCCTCAAAAAGTTCAGCCGCCGTAATGAATCGGAGTAGGACATCGTTTTCCGAACCTCTAGCAACTTTAATTGAGTTTTCTTTTGCCCATTGATATAAAAGTTCGTTGTCTGGGGTATCTGGGATGGCCAATATGATTTGATTGATGGTCTCAATGGTCTGTAGCCGATTTATGATATGCTTTAGCATCGGTACCCCAGCAAAAGGAGTTAAGATTTTCCCTGGAGATCGGGTCGACCCCATCCTTGCCTGGATTATAGCGGCGAAATTGTTTGACATCTTATTCCCTAAAAATAAAGAAACGTCCCATTAACGGGAAATTTTTCAAAAAAATAGATAACAAAAAGTTTGGGAAGTATGGAAATTAGAAACGAAAATGATTCGAAACCAAAAAGCATCGCATACATTGGACACGTTTCTGAGGTACCTCATTTTATCAATTATTTCAAAAATAAAAATGAGGAAACGACAATTTGTTTTGTAGAAAATGTTCTTATATTGAACCGGATGAAAGAAGCGGGTCTTACGGCTTTTTCAATTTACGTTAATGAAAGCCTGGACGACAAAAAAGTTACTTGGGATAAGTCTCTTCAGTGGGCGGAAGAATGGGCTTTAAATCCTGAAGGGAAAGATTTGACCTTAATTGACAAATTATCGATTTTAAAAATAACGAAATATTGGACTTCCTCGTTTTTCTACCATTTTTTTAGATCTGTAGATGCTGTTGAAAACATTTTTAACCGTGAGCAAATTAGCTCAGTGATTCTATGGGACGATAAAAATCAAGATCCGCATAATGTGTCTTATATTATAGAAATGGATTTGTTTAAGCCTTCGTTTTGGGCTTTTGCCGAACTAAATTCACTTCCAGTCATAAATTTACTTAATCATGACTCAGGTTCACAAGTTAACTCCCAAATTTCTACGAATAAAAAAGTAGATCTCAGGCGTTTAAGACAAGGCGGTTCTGGGTCCAAGTTTTTTAATTTTATTTTACAGATAAAAAAAACGATTGTTTTCTTTGTTGACGGCATAAAACCGTTTCTTTCCTTCCTGATATCTTTAAATGATCGAAAAACTTCATATTTGATTGAAGGCGCCAATGATGTTTCCTATTGGGGAGACTCCTTAGTAAATCAGTTAACCAGAATATTAGGGAATACAATTTACTACTTCAAAAATGAAGACCGTTGTTATTTTAACTTGCGTCTAAATCGTTTGAAGCTGGAGTCGTTTCAGACTTCTACTTATCGAGAGAATATTGGAAAAATAGATTTAAGATTGAAAGAAGTTTTTGAAAACGTAAAAGCGTCGGGTTTAAAAAATTCAAATTTGAAATATAAAAGTTTTTCTCCTTTTGAACTTGGGGAATTGTTTTTTAAGCGTATGTTTCAAATTGAAATACCTGGTTTGTTTAAATATTTTGCCCAAGTTTCGGAAGCGTTAAAACGCAAAACTTTTAACGCCTTAATAATATCTAATAAAGTTGCGCCGGATACGATTGCATTTAGCCAAGCGGCAAAAGATAAGCTGCCAATAATTTATCTACCGCACGGGCATAACTATGGAGTGATGAAAAAAGATAAGGATTTTATTCATCCTTGGACTGATAATGCGTTTTATTCTCCTTTCTACACGAAAGTAATTTCAGGTCTTCGTTATAATGTAAACCTTGAAAAGAAAAATGGACTTGATCCGGAAAAAATCTCTCTTGGCGGCATACCCAAGTTTGAAAAGGATGACGAAGGATTAAGCTTGCAAAAAATGAAATATCGCGAGCGTTTAAATATAAACAGCGAAGAAAAAGTTTTATTGTTCGCAACGTCTGCAAATGGTATTTACTGGGATAAAGTATGCCCTTTTCACTTGGACGATAGTTTTGAAAATTTTAAAGTTTATGAAGACTTGATCGAGGTTTTTGGGAATAAAGACGGTTTTCGTTTAATTTTTAAATTCCGGCCATTGGATTTGTTGGTTGAAGAAACAAAACGATTAGTGGAAAAAAGAAACATAAAAAATATTGATGTTTTTGTCGATAGGCTAGAGGATTTTTTTGTGGCGTGCGATGCTCTTTTAGTTACCCAATCAAACGCCGGTATAGAAGCCCTATTTTACGACATTCCTATGATGCAATATGTTCCTCCAGGAAAAGAAAATTCGATGCCATTAATTCCTGAGAACGCTTCGCTCCAAGTAAATGAAGTTCCCGAAACAATTAGTTATTTAAAAAGGTTAGTGGAAGACAAAGGGTATAGAGAAGATAGAATGAAAGCGCAGAAAGATTTTTTGAAAAGAAACCTCCCTCAAGATGGATTGACGGCTTCACAACGAATTGGAAAGCTTTTAGAAGAGCTGGCAAAAGACGGTTAATTTATTCTGTTACGTTGCTTATAGTAATCTTAGCCGCTAAAGATACGATTGCTTTATTTCTTGTTATTTCTCAAAAATTTTCTAATATTAAATCTGCTTTTTCGAAAATAACAAGCATATTCCAGCTACGATACTGCCTAAAATACAATGCGTAAGAGCTGAAATGGCGCCGGGTACGGTGGCTAGAGTGAAAGAAGGAAAGTTATTTCGGGCAAGTTCTGTCGCTAAGCCTGAGTTTTGCATACCGACTTCAATTGAGATTGTTCTTCTATTCTCTTCGGATAATTGTAGAAGCATAGGCATTGCATAGCCGATGACGAACCCAAAAAAATGAAGTACTATAATCGCTATTATTAAATTTCCGCCAGTTTGTAATATAGCCTCTTTTTTTACCGCTAAAATAAAATCTACAATAAAAACAATTGAAAGCGCCGCTAAAAAAGGAGTGAATGGCGTAACTTTCTTAACAATTTTTGGAAACATTCGGTTTAAAAGTATTCCGATTACGACAGGAAGGATTACAATTTTGACAGTGTTAATTAGTAAACCCAGTGTATTTACTTCTATCTCGCCGCCTGGCATATCTTGAGAAATTATTTTTATTAAGAAGGAGGTCAATAGTGGAGTGGCAAATACGGCGATAAGCGTCGACACAGTCGTCAATGAAACGGATAAAGCGACATTAGCTTTAGCGATGAAACATACGACGTTTGAAGCGGTACCTCCCGGACAACTTGCGACCAAGATTAAGCCTATAGCAAAATCTGGAGACAAATTAAATAATTTAGCAAGAGTCCAGCCTGTGAAGGGCATAATAGTGTATTGGAGAGCAACCCCGATTGTTACTAGTTTGGGAGTTTTAACAATTCGTTTGAAATCATCTAATTTTAAAGTTAGTCCCATACTGAGCATGATGATTCCCAAGAAAAAAGGAATCCAATCAGCTTGAAACCATGTGGCCGTTTCTGGTTTCCATAACGCGAGGGTAGCTCCAATCACTACCCATAGAGGAAAAGCGCTCGACAAAAAAGAAAAAATTTTTTCTATTTTAGACAAAGGAAATTAGTTTGCTAGATTTGCAAATAGAGAAAAATATGAGAGGTTGGATTCGATAAAATTATTTTTTCTTAAAACAATTTTGCAACGTTTTTGTGCGGCCTTTAAGGTTTGACTGCGATAATGCTTGAGTACGCTTCCTGTCCGTTATCGAAATCTTGATATTTAATGACTCGAAAATCTTTAAATACATCAAGAAGTTCGTTTGTATCTAAAAGATATTTTTTATTAAACCGCGAGTAATTTAAATAATCTATATTATACGTTTCTATTAGAGCCATTCCTCCGCTTTTTAAAGCCTTCTTAATTTGTGGGAACAAACTTCTTTGCAAATAGTATGTACATATAATTAGATCGTATTCGTTTGTGCCTAAGTCGGCGCTTTCCAAGTCAACAACTCTGGTTTCTATTGATACGCCATATTCTGAAGCCAATTGTCGAGCTTTATTCAATCCTTCTGGGGAAATATCGACTCCGACCACATCAAAACCATGCCGAGCCAAGAACACGCCGTTACGGCCTTCGCCCATCGCTATGTCCAGCGTTCTTCCCTTTGGAAGAAGATGAATATTATCTTCTAAAAAGAGAATAGGTTTTTTTCCAAAAATATATTGTTCTGTGGCGTATTTTTCATCCCAGCGAACTTTATCGCGTGGTTTAGATTCCGCAAAAGAAAAAGGTAAGAACGTAAAAGCTAAGCTGAGTACCATAAAATGCAACCATTTGGCCGATATTTTCATAAGGGAGGCTCCTTGCTTTATTGATTTTATTTATTTTACTTGATAAAGGGGTTGAAAGACAAACTTCAAACTTTGCAAAGATTAAAATTTGCCGAAAAACTTATGGGTATGATTAATCGTTTACTTGATTTGATTGTGGCTGTAAAATTTAAGAAAGAAATTAAAACTTTTCTGGTTAATCAGGCTTGTTATTGGCCTAACCCATGAAATGATGGCTTAAGCATTAACAATTTTATAATTACTTTAGAGGACCTTTAATAATTGGCATTTTTACCGGTTTGCTATCGCCTGGCCCTTAAATTTAAAGATCGGGCTCCTGGCAAATTTGAATTTTTGGAGGTTCCCTTTAATTAAAGAATCTTGCAAGACTAATTTAAACGACATTTTTTTCGAATCGAGGATAGGTTCACGCTAATATTTATCTATCTACCTTTAGAATAAAATTTTCATAATTTCCTGGAGGAATCATGAGTTTGCGTAAAGTCTTATTTTTACTCGCAATGTTATTTGTAGTTTTAGGCTATTTCAGTCCGCAAGAAGTTTTAGCGGCCAAAGAACGCAAACCTGTTTCTAAATCGTCAGATTTACGTTTTTTAGATTATGGAGACGGCACTATTTTGGATTCCAAGACCGGTTTAATGTGGATGAAAAAAGATTACTGGTTATTAGAAGGGAAACATTTAAATTGGTATAGAGCCAAAGAATTTTTGCAAAAGGTAAATCATAAAAAATATTTTGGGTATTCGGATTGGAGGCTACCGACGCCAGAGGAAGCCGCAACGCTTTATGAAAGAAGAAAGCGCAACAGGGATAAGGATGGCGACTATTTTTTCATTGATCGAATTTTTCCGAAAGGATCTGGTTGGAGTACTTGGACAAGTAAGGAAAAAGGGCAACAAGCTGTCGTCGTTTCTTATAAAGGCCAAGGCGGTCGAGAATTTCAGGATAAAATTAGCGGTCCTGACGCTTTTTTAAGATTAGTTCGAGATCCTAAAAACTAAAGCGAAATAAACGTAGCGCGAGCGTATTATGAAGTGGACTCTGATTTTGTTGTTTATGTCAATTGGACTAAACGACGTTTATGCATTTCACCCAGATATTTACCAACCTAGAGTTCCCAAAGAGATT